>SOIM01000058.1 GCA_004377185.1 Methanomassiliicoccales archaeon
CAATCGAGTATCATCGAACCCAATTTCATCACAGACTATTTTTGGGATGTCGCTGCCAACTGCAAAACATTTAAGACAACGGAAAACGATAAAGTATAAGAAATTGGGGGAGCGGGCATGAAAAAGAAGATTTCAAGCTTCCTAGTATTTGCTATGCTGGTCGCTACTACTGTTCCTGTCTTGGGTCTCAGTGGCGGCGCAGGGGATGAACCGAAGGATGTTCCTTCAGAGATGCTCATATGGGAGGGGTATGCGAAGGGATTGGTATACGTAGTTCAGCATGACGATGCAACTTTCGAAGTGAAGAATTTCGCAGATGTCAGAGTGAGAATCGACGATTATGTTCAATTGTTGAGTCCACACCCGCTTGATATGCCCAATACCACCACTCAGGACGGAGGATTGACTCTTCTTACTATCGCTCCACACAGTGAAGTGAGTTTCAATTATGGGGATCCCGCATGGATCGAGCTACCTCCTCCCCTCTGGTGGTGCACAGAGCAGTATCAAGCGATTGAGGGTGGAGTTGCGGTGACCCTGGGTGGAGAAGTGCTACCTTACGCCCTTCAGAACAAGCTCATGTTGCCAAGGGAGTTGAGACAGCAAGCGATATGGGACCACCAGTGGGACAACCCGGTCGTAGTGGTCGGGAAGACACCTTTGTGGAAGGAAATCCCTGAAGACAAACCGACGAGAGTGGACGTGAAGCTGGCCGTGACCAACACTGGTTTCAAAGATGCGAATAGCATACTGGTCATCGACGTCATGCCACCAGGTTACTCATACGATCCAGCCGGTTTCAGTCTGGACCCAGATAGCATACAGGTGGACGATTTCGGAAATACGACATTCAAGTGGCATATCAGCTTGGACGCGGCAATATGGAGTGACCCGGGGCTGAAGGAACCCACAGAATACGACCATGAGTTCATTACGTATGTGATGAGGACACCAAAGCTCGACGAAGGTAGGTACTTCCTTCCACGAGCTTACGTTGACCAGAACAACGACGGCGTGAACGACTCATATTCCGCCAAGCCTCTCTTGGAGGTCTTCCATGTGAACGACCCTCCCGTCGCCGATGCGGGCGGTCCCTATGGGGGCCAGGAAGGAACCACCTTGACACTGGATGCCAGTGGCACCTCTGACCCGGACGGTGATGCCCTACAATACAGATGGGACGTTGATTCGGATGGAACATGGGATACGACCTGGTCGTCCGATCCAACACTAGATGTCGAGATGGGAGACAATGTGGTGGGGAAGGCTACGGTCGAGGTGAGTGATGGTGAAGAGACTTCAATTGCTTTCGCTAGCTATAACATCGTGAATGTGGCTCCATCGCTTGCACTTACTGTGCTTCCGTCCTCAGATGAGGGCGAGGATTTGACATTCAAGGTTCGAGCGACCGACCCAGGAAGTGACGACCTCTCGTACGGATGGTGGGGCCATTGCAACGGATGGTCGTCAGTACCAATCCTTTACCCGAATGACCCTCTGGTCGTCCCGGATCCCTATCCGAGTCTAGAGGTCAACCCACGAGATGTAACCGACACCCAGGTGGTCGTATGCGGGGATGACGGAACCTTCGAGTTTGGCGTTGAAGTGGAGGATGATGATGGAAGCTTGACCTATCTCAACGGTTCTTTCGCAATTGACAACCTTCCGCCTTCACTGACCGTATCGCCTCTTTCACTATTGCAGACGGACGAGGGTATCAGCGTTACCCTGGATGCCACGGCTAGCGACGAGGGAAGCGATGATATTGTCTTCACCTGGGATTGGGAATTGGGACCCACGATCATCAATACCTTCTACAACGATGGCGTGGGACCGGATCCGCCAGAGAGCCCTGACGGAAGCTACCCGTTCACAGCTTCGGACAGTTCAACTCACACATATGGAGATGACTGCCTCTGCAACGTCAGCCTTACAGTGGCGGATGACGACGGAGGAGTGGTGACATACACCACGACAGTAGAGGTTCACAACATTCAACCAGCCTTGGTGAGCAGCATCCAGGCGTATGCTAGAGGAAGTCTCACATTGCGTGTCGCGGGAGAGAAATGGCATGACGTTGAGCTGAGGCTCTACGACGGAGATGTGGGAGTGGCCGTTGCCTCTATTATGCGCATGCCAGGCAGTCCCGATGAACAAAGCGTCACACTAGAGGACGTGGTCATAGACCTTATTGAAGGGAACTTCTGGGCAGTGGTGGAGTATACACCTCTGGACGACGCAATAAACGGTCAATGGTGGGGAGCGGATCCCGCGTGGCTCATCTTTACACCCGAGGGCGGTGGGAATGAATCTAGATTACACCATACCTTCAATGTTAGGCATCCCGAGACTTGGGTTTGGACAATAGCCAACTTCAGTGCCCTGATGGTGGGGGCTGACATAACCTTCGAGGCTTCCGCTTCAGATCCTGGCAGTGATGACCTGACATTTGACTGGGAGTGGGGAGATGGCCCTTCCACCTCAAATATCTACTACAACGATGGAGTAGGCCCCGATATCTATCCCTCGCCGGACTTGAACCCGATGGCGGTCACTGACGCGACCACACACAGTTTCGATCTGGCGGGAACCTACACGATCACATTGACGGTAACGGATGATGACGGCACGGCCGTATCGGTGAGCACGGACCTACACCTAGGCTAGCCACAAATCCGAAAAGACTTAAGAATCGTTTTGAATTAGCCTTAGAGGAAGCGGGGTGGAAGATTGGAGTGTAACATAGAACTCAACAAAGAGAACTGCAATTGCACCTATGAACCGTGCAGCAGGAAGGGAAAGTGTTGTGAGTGTCTGAAATACCACTGGAACATGGGCGAGTTGCCGGCATGCGTTTTTCCTGACGATGTGGAGAGGACCTACGATAGGTCGATACAACGATTCATTCAGGTCTACTCAAAGTGAGCTCATCAGAGTTCTGGAGGACTGGTTGGGTTAACTATATATCGACATCACCCAATATATTCCCGAGACTAATGGCAAAAAAGGGTGGCCGGCTCGCTGATAGAACAATCACGATTAACGAGAAAATCCTCATTCACCTGAAGGAGAGTCCCCCTCTAAGAGATTCTATGGATGCACCATATGCTCTGACCCAGCATGGGATCTCAGAGAATGTGGGGATCAGGATCAATCATGTGTCCAGGGCAATGAAGGCTCTTAGGAAGGACGGTTTTGTGGAGGAGGTTTCAGCAAGAGTGAGGGGAGAGGTCAGAAAGAGAAAGGGCTACACGCTCACGGACAGCGGGCTTTCCAAATCCGAAAAGCTCAAGAAGAAAGTGGCCTCCAAGATAGTCCTGTTGAGGAAGGATGGGGTTGACAAAGAGCTCCCGGTCGATGAAGCACTGGAAGAGATGGGAAATGCTACCACGACCGCCCTTTTGAGAATGGTGGATTCTGAAGGGGTTGTCGATGTCTCGGAGGAAGAGAAAGAGGAGAAGCTCGTAGCATTCTCCAAAGGACTGCCGAAGGAAGAGCCCTTCTTTGGAAGAAGGGGGGAACTGGCGGTTCTGGAAGAATGGCTCGAGTCCCGGAAGGAGAAGATACTCTCCCTTGCAGGCAGCAGAGGCATGGGAAAGACCTCCCTAGCGCTGCGTGCGTATCACGAATGGATACCGAAAAGGAACACCTTTTGGTTCTCCTTTCAAGAGTGGGAGACCGGGGCGAGTTTCCTCGAAGCATTGTCCTACTTCTTCAAGGATATGGGAAAAGTCCACCTGACAAACCACATGAAACCCGGCAAAAAGATCGATCTGTGGGAGGTCTCGGGCAGTGTGGAAAGGGATCTAGGTGAGGGCAAGAATGTGCTGATCCTGGACGAATATCCGAGTAGGGGTAAGGAAACGGAAACCCTCCTGTCGATCATCATGGAGGCGGTAGCCAGAGCTGAGAACACCAAGATGCTCATCACCCAATCCGCTCGATCGGTTCCAAACCAGCGGGAGTACCTCGCAAGAGGAGTACTGGCAGAAATGGACCTACTGGGCCTGGACAAGAAAAGCTGCGAGCAGCTCCTTTCGAGAAAGATAAGCTCCTCAGAGTTCGACAAGATCTACCGCCTGACCGAGGGGAATCCGCTTCACGTGAAGTTGATGGAAGCGGGCAAAGTGGAGGAGCTGATAGACACCAAGGACTATACACCTGAGGAACTGGCCCTCCTAAAATACATGAAGATCATCAAAGGAACTAAATGACCCTCGCGACCTGGAAATGATTATCCTTATACTCGAGCGTGAAGTAGCCAGTGTCGTGATCCACGCCCCTCATCTTCACGCACCGGATCCTTCTGTACACGTCCGTGTCTCCCACCCTGTCCATGGTCAGGTACAGGATGCCGTCTGCCAAGTAATCCTCGTCATAGACAATGTTCTGATCGGGGGAGACCTCAGATATCACAAAGGTGGTCACGCCCAGGGCCTTCAGCCAACCGAAAAAGTGGAACATCTCCGTTCTCCGGTTCTTCAGATTGGAGATCGTCTCCAGGACCGGGAGCGAATCTATCACGAGAAGTTCGTAGCCCAGATCCTCCCTCAGGTCAACGAGGTGTTTCTTTATTATCTCCATCCAGTGGGAACCTTCTTCCATGGACTCCGACATGTCTCCCATCTGTTTGATGCCCTTCCTGATCTTGGAGAAGTCTTGTATGGTCAGACTCCCTTCAACCTCTGCCGGATCCATCCCAAGCTGTCCCATGTGAAACTCTATGCTCTTTCTGTCTTGCTCAAGGGTCACGTACAGGCTCCGAACTCCGTCATTCTTGGCATGATTGTACAGTATGTTGTAGGCCAGACTGGACTTCATGGTGCCAGGAGGCCCGGAGATGAGAACCACATGTCCCTCTGGTACCCCTTTGATTTCCTGGTCAAAACCCTCCACATAGAGCTTGTAGAGCTTCATCAGCGTTCGAGTAGGACGGTCGGTATAAAAAGGTTTTTGGATTATTCTCATCGACCAGTGTCAGGTGTTTGGCACAGTTGCGCAGAACCGTGTGACCTTCTGCTGTCAGCGTTACCGACCTTCTGCTGTCGTCGTTCAGTTTTGTTGTTACTGTGTATTGGGCTACGTCTAGGGCTTCCACGTTGACGTCCGTCCATGCCCTCTTGAGGCATGGGTAGGGAATGAAGAGGGCGAAGCAGAGTCCCCAGTGGTCGTGCTTCTTTATCTTCACGTTGAGTATTACCGGTGGGCTGTTCTCCCTTATGAAGGGGTTGAACTGGCTGTCCATCATGGACTGGTTGTTTCCGTAGATTGCCACGTAGTCCTGTACCGAGTCGGTCTTGGAGTTGACCGGGTCCATCTCGTCTATGTCCGTTATTCCGTCCTCGTCTATGTCGGCATTTGGTAGATGGTATACAAGGGGGTGAACACCTACCACAGTTCATATACCCGCAAATCAATAATTACAAAGAACCTCTAGGAGAAGGGGGAGGTTGCCTGTAAGGGCAAAAGAGGAGGGGAGTAAGAGCGAGCTGAAGCCTGGTCCCACAAGGACAGGCTTCCACCCAATTTTCATCGTGCTTTTTTCGAAACCCTTATGTTCTGCATCTTGTTTTATTGCGACTACCCGGAGTGAGGAGGCAGAAGTATAGAGGGAAAGAAGGTCAGGCTGCGACCGCTGGAGAGGACCCACCTGCCACAATCGGTGGAGTGGCTCAACGATTCCGAGATTATGAGGCTACTCGGGAGAAGGTCTCCGCTATCAATGGCGGAAGAGGAGAAGTGGTACGAGGAGTATCTGAAGGCTGGGAAGAGCAAGATATTCGCAATAATCTCGAAGGATGGCACCCACATCGGAAATATCGGCATCCACAACACCGACCACGTGAACAGAAGGGCAACGCTTGGGATCATAATCGGTCAAAAGAGCTTGTGGGGCAAGGGATACGGTTCGGATGCCATAACGACCGCACTGAGATACGCCTTCAAAGACCTGGGGCTCCACAAAGTGTCCCTCAAGGTCTTCAGTAACAACGTGAGGGCTGTGAGCTCGTACGAGAAGTGTGGCTTCAAGAAGGAAGGCGTGGAGAGGGAGCAGGTCTTCAAGGATGGGAAGTTCCAAGATCTACTGGTCATGTCCACACTGGACCGGGAATTCGATGAACTGGTGAAGAAAGGGGTGGAATAGGCCCCACAAAAAGGCTATAGGCGATTTCACCTTTCCATACTCATGCAAAAAATCACAATCAGGCTCAAGCGTCCGCCGGACGGCATCGAGAACTGGGAACAGGAGTTGCTTCTCGATTCTCCCGACCTCATCGTGTCCGAGTTTCATTTCACTGACCTTGAACAGCCCACGGTATTGGATGGCGAGACCATAGCAGAGAATGGGTACCGTTGCATCGTGTTTGAGTTCACCAGAGAATGGTATGAGGTTCTCAAGATCTGGAACAAGGAAGGTAGGCTGACCGGTTATTATTGCAACATCAACACCCTGCCCGAGAGATTCGAAGGCGGATACACGATAACGGATCTGTTCCTTGACCTCTGGGTCTTTCCTGACCTGAGGTACAGGGTTTTGGATGAAGATGAGTTCAAGACCGCAATCGCAGAAGGGTGGATAAGTAAGGAAATGGCGGAAAATGCTCAGAAGATTCTGGCTCAGTTGTTGGAAAGGGTCGAGAAGGGTGAGTTCCCTCCTGATGTCGTCAAAGAATACGATTGAGCATCAGATCTCTATGAGTTCCCTATCTGCCGTGGTCAACAGCTCGTAACCATCTTTCTTCACGACTATGTCGTCCTCTATTCTCACTCCGCCGTAGCCGGGGATGTACACACCGGGTTCGATGGTGAAGACCATGTTCCTCTTCAGTATTAGATCAACACCTGGACCCAGGCCTGCTCCGTCATGCGCCGCAAGACCTATGCTGTGCCCCAGGCCGTGAGTGAAACGTCCCTTGAACTTGGTCCTGTTTATGTATTTGCTGGCCGCCTCATGCACGACCTTCCCCTTCTGGCCTTCTTTCAACTTGGCGAAAGACTTCATCTGGGCTTTTCTCACCGTCTCGTACATGGCCTTCTGCTTCTTCGTGGCCTTACCTACGACAAATGTCCTGGTTAGGTCGGATCCGTATTTCTTGTACAACGCACCGAAGTCCAGGAGGACAAAATCTCCTCTCTTTATCTTCCTGTCGCCTACCGAATAGTGGGGCTCGGCCGTGTTGGGTCCGGATGATGCTATGGTATCGAAGAACGGGCCAGTTGCGCCTTTCTTGGCCATCAGATAGTTCAGCTCCGACCCGATCTCATATTCCCTCACGCCAATGTCAATGAAAGGAATGATCTCTTTCACCACCTCTGATGCGATCCTCCCAGCCTTGGACAGCAGTTTCAGCTCCTTCGAATCCTTCACCAATCGAGCCTTCATGATCGCCTCGGAAACGTCAATCAGTTCCGCCTTAGGAGCCTTCTTCTGTATGTCAACAAAGCTGCGATGGGTCATCTCGGCTCCATTGACCCCGATCTTCTTCGAGCCTCTGAGGAACCTCTTCATCTTCTTCTCCCGCTCCTCCCTGCTCTTCATGATTGCCACGGGCAAGCCGGAGCCTTTGGCGGTTTCCGCCTCAAGGAGGGAGGTCAATATCTGGACCGAACCGTCAGGGCGCAAGAACGCGGTCGAACCTTCCATAACACCCTGGGTCAGGCCTGTCACATAGAAGAAAGAGCGGTCAACGTAGGGCTCGGTGGCCGTTTGTATTACAATGATGTCAACCTTGTCCTTCACGTTCCTGAATATCCTCTTGATCCTTCCTTTCATTTGAATCGGTTCCAAATCCGCCACAGATAGTTAAAGATTCTGGACGGTGCCATCAACAAACATTATTAGTGGGTAGCCGATAGCAGTGAGGAATGGTCAGGAGAAAGAGAGGGGAGGAAAGGAAGATAGCGACGGAAAGGATCAACGTTCTCTTCAGCCTGGCCGAGAAGTATGCACTGGAAGGGAAGGAACAACGCGCTAACAGGTACGCACAGTTGGCCTGGAGGATCGGCATGAGGTACAACGTGTCTGTGCCCGGATATCTGAAGAAGAGATACTGCAGGGGATGCCGCACTTATCTTCGGCCAGGTATTAACAGCAGGGTCCGTTTGACGGGGGACAGGATCACGATTACGTGCAAGACTTGTGGCAGGTTCTACCGCTTCCCTTTCTTGAGGGAGAGGAGAGCTAGGCCTCGTAGTACTTGCGGAAGCGTGTGACGTATCCAGCGATCCTATTTCTCATCCGATGTGTTTTCACGTCCGTAAGCTCTTGGACTTTTTGCTTGTTGTGTTCAAAGTCGTCCGTGAATTCCTCAGGGAACCTTTTCACTAGTTCGATCGCTACCCGTTTGATGTACGTCGGTCTTACGCTTCCCACATTTATCGCTCCATATAGGATGTCGCAAAGCCAACAGAATACGAGTGATATTAATAAAGGTTGCCATTGCTGGTCATTGTCTGAACAGAACACATTTTTTCCTACTGCGGACTTTGCGGAGAGCTCCAATAAGAAGTCCCGAATCCCCTTCCGAGGTAATTTGTGCTAATTCCGGCACTGGGAACCATAACCTTCAAATATAAGACCCTTTATTCGGGAAAATTGCGGAGATAGAAGGAGACCAATTCCTTCCTCCGCCAGACCTATGAGTGGGAGAGCACTATGGAAGAGTCTTTGTGCCACATTGAGTTCTTGAAAAAAGCTTCAACATATCTCGCAAGAGTGCAGAGCGAGCTGGGGGGACTGAGGGAGTATCGCAGCAGTACGTTCGAAGAAGTGCTGGAACAGGTGATAATCGACCTGCAGGAGGAGTTTGAGTCCACTGGGTGATCAGAGGAACCTCTTTTCCAACTTCCCTCTTTTCATCAGAACTGTTGGCTTGCCCCCTTTGTAAGCGGTTATAGTGGGTTTGTAGATAATTCCATCCAGATGTATCATCGCTTTCGCGTCCTCGTCATAGTTCGAGCCCAAGGCTATGTGACAGGTTCCGAAGACCTTCTCGTCCTCCAGGATGTTCCCAACAATCTTGGCTTTTGGATTCAGGCCGATGCCGAACTCGCCCAGGTTCCTTGCATTCCTCGCGTACTGGGTCGCCTGGACCTTTGTGAACTTACCCTCTTCTGCCATTGACATTGCGCTTTGCTCTCCTCTCTTCACCGCTTTTCTCAACACCCTAGCCTCTTTCTTGCCTTTGATCTTGATTGCGAAGCCTTCCTCCACTTCGACCTCGACTGGATCTTGGATAATGAGTTCGCCATTTCCCGTTGCCATGCTCCCGTCGAAGACAATTGTGCCCTCTGAATTGCCGAGTTCTGGGGATACGTAGACCTCACCCGAGGGGAGGTTTCCACCTCTGCCAGGCTTACGAAAATCTCCGTCATCTCTTCGTGCTTTTCTTCCTTTCAGACCAATCTTGATGTCCATACCGGCTGCCGTTCTTGCCACGAGGTGATCGGACGCGTCCAGTACCCTCTTCAATTTTGCGACCCTCCTTCGCAGGTCTTGGTAGCTTATGGGAACCGTTCTCTTGAACATGTCCAGGCTGACACTTGGTGACCAGAAGGACCTGATTTTCTTCTCTTCCAGAAGGTATCTGAATATGTGGTCGTAGTCCTTTTCTGTGCCGGAATAGAGCTTCTTCAGGCCGAACCTGTCCTTACCCAGCTTCTTGTGGCTGATGGAGATGACGACATCTGGATTGGATTGGATGGCTTTGATGACCGAGTCCTCTGCAAGGTCCATCTGCGTTCTTACAGGTTGAACAACGAGAATGGGAGTCCCTTTTGAGATGAGAGTGGCGTCATACAGCGCATGTGATATTGTCAATACGTCCTCGTCCGGGTTTGTGATTATGAGAACACGTTCGCCGGGTTTGAGCCCCATCACATCCGTCATCGCGATTCTGGCTGCTCTCTTGACTTTGCTGTCAAGCTTGATCGTTGTCTCAAACCTGGTGGCCATGAAGTCAACTCCTGCAGTCTGCGCGCCTAATCCAATTCCGCAAACACAGCGTTTACTTGCCTTTGAACTCCGGGGGTCTCTTCTCCATGAAAGCCTTCAAGCCTTCCTCTTTGTCCTCAGTCGAGAAAGCCAGACTCACAAGCTCTCTCTCGTAAGCTAGACCATCATCCAGGCCCACCTCAAGAGCTCGGTTAATAGCCGATTTGGCAAGTCCTACAGCCAATGGTCCCTTGCTGGATATTTCCGTGGCCAGAGCTTTGGCTTCGTTCATCAGCTCGGCCTGGGGAACCACCTTGTTCACGAGACCAATTCTCTCAGCTTCCTCTGCCTTGATCATCTTGCCAGTGAATACGAGCTCGCAGGCCCTGCCCTTTCCCAAGAGCTTCGTGAGTCTTTGAGTTCCACCAAATCCGGGGAATATGCCCAAACTGACTTCAGGTACGCCCAACTTCGCATTGTCCGAAGCCAATCTGATGTCACAAGCAATTGCCAACTCGCAACCGCCGCCAAGAGCAAACCCGTTCACCGCGGCAATCGTGGGCTTCTCCATCTTGGCGAACATGCCCATGATATGATGACCCAGCATAGTGAACTGCCTCATTTGCATCGGTGTTTTCCCTATCATTTCCTTTATGTCCGCGCCTGCAACAAACGCCTTCTCTCCAGCACCCGTTACGATCACTACAAGTACGTTCTCGTCCTGCGAGACGACCTCGGCCGCCCTCTTCAGCCCATCCAGTACGTCAGAGTTCAGTGCATTCAGCGCATCTGGTCGGTTCACGGTTACGATCGCGATCTTGTTCTCCTTTTCCACCGTCACGACATCGCTCATTGTGCTCACCTACTGTAGTCGTACACACCCTTACCAGTCTTTCTTCCTAGCCTTCCCGCCCTCACATATTTTCTGAGCAAAGGAGAGGGCCTGAACTTTGGATCACCGGTTTCCTTGTAGAGAACCTCCATCACGAAGAGACCAACCTCCAACCCAGTGTAGTCCGCCAGCTCCAGTGGACCCATGGGCATGTTCGTGCCCAGTTTCATGGCCTTGTCTATGTCTTCCGCGCTTGCTGCCCCTTCCATCAAGAGGTTGAATGCCTCGTTCATCATGGGAACCAGAAGTCTGTTGACCACGAATCCGGGGGATTCCTTCACCTCCACAGGCTCCTTACCAAGCTTCACACTGAATTCCTTGGCGAACTGCACCGTCTCATCCGAAGTCTCCGAACCGCGTATAATCTCGACCAACTTCATCACTGGCGCTGGGTTGAAGAAGTGCATTCCCACGAACTTGTCCGGTCTCGATGTGGCAGACCCTATCTCGGTGACGCTCAACGAGGAAGTATTGCTGGCGAACACCACGTCCGGAGGGCACACCTCGTCCGCTTCCTTGAACACCTCCTTCTTCAGATCCATGTTCTCTATCACGGCCTCGATCACCAGTTGGGCACCTTCCAAGGCTTCCTTCATGTCCACCGTCCCGTGTATCTTGGAAACGATCGCGTCCACGTCCTCCTGGGCCATCTTTCCCTTTTCGACCCTCTTCTGAAGGGGTCTCTTTATCCTTTCAAATCCTCCTTGGACGAATCTCTCTTCGATATCCCTCATGGATACTTCGTAGCCTGCAACCGAGCAAGTTTGAGCAATGCCAGCCCCCATAGTGCCAGCGCCCAAAATACACACTTTCTTTACATCCTCTAACCTCATTTCCTCCCCTCTTTCAAATGACGAGTCGGGGAATGAGTGAGGGCAATATAATTGTTTCTTATGGCTACAAAGAGAGAATCCGGCTCTGCAGGTCCGCGATTTCGTACTACTTCTTGGGTTCCCACCGGAACCAAACCCTGCCATCTTCCAGATTGATTATCTTCAGCTTCATCTCCTGGCCCACTTCCAAGTCCTCGAAGTGTGCATCATCTATTCTCGCCAGCACGCTCATGGGTAGCCCGTCCAACTCCACTATGCCTATCGAGAACGGTGCGTCCTGCTCCAGACCAAGAGGAACGCCGTAGAAAACCTCGGTGAACGCGAACAGCTTCCCTTCCTGTGGCAGATCTATCCAATCCATCTCATTCCCACTGCAATGCGGACAGACAATTCTCGGCTGCCAGAGTATTTCCCCACATTTCTTGCATTTGGTGGTGGTGAACTTCCCTTCCTTCAGATTCTCGAAAAAGCTATGAATCTGGGTGA
The DNA here is from genome assembly GCA_004377185.1 of Methanomassiliicoccales archaeon. Taxonomy (GTDB): domain Archaea; phylum Thermoplasmatota; class Thermoplasmata; order RBG-16-68-12; family SOIM01; genus SOIM01. Next base: position 12,146 of record SOIM01000058.1, read on the forward strand.
ATTCTTCTGTCTGCAGCGGATAGAAATCCAGAATGTAGGGCATATCAATCTTGACCATCATCCACCCCTCCCTAGTACGAGGACACTGTGAACGTTCGCGTTGCCGCTCAGATTGTGAGTGAGTGCACAATCTCCTCCCACATATCTCTCCTTGGGTACTTCGCCTCTGAACTGTTCGATTACCTCCACCACTTGAGCGATGGATGTCGCACCGAGCGGATGACCCGTTCCCAAGAGCCCCCCGTGAGTGTTGATGGGCAACTTCCCGCCTATGTACGGACTACCGTCCTCGATGTACTTCCCACCCTCTCCCTTTTCGCACATTCCGCCATCCTCATAGATTATGATCTCCGAAATGGTGAAGCAGTCATGCACTTCCGCGAAACTGAGGTCTTTGATCTCCTTCCCGGCCATCTTCAGCGCGTTCCGGAAAGCGACCTTCAGCGGTTCCCAGGTTGTCAAGTTCGGGAGGTTCGTAACCAAGCTGCCCATATTGCACTGCCCCATTCCCTCGATGTAAACGGGGGTATCGGTGAACTCCTTCGCCCTCTCCGCGCTTGTCATGACAATTCCGCCAGCACCGTCCGTTATGCCGGAGCAATCGAGCAGCCTGATGGGACTGGCTATCATGACGGAATCCATTACTTGATCGAGAGTGAACGTTTTCTGAAAGTGCCCCAGGGGGTTGGTGGACGAGTTGTCATGGTTCTTGACCGAGACCATCGCGATCTGCTCCCTTGTGGTGCCGTACTCGTACATGTGCCTCTGCATTATCATCGCGAAGAAGGGTGGAGCGGACATGCCGTTCACACCGTCCCATTCCCGGTCCATAACGGCAGCCATCGTGGTCTGGGCCTCCGCCATGCTGGGGGTGTTCATCTTCTCAACGCCCATGACCAATGCTATGTCGGTAATCCCGGCAACTATGGAACCGTACGCGGCTCTCATCGCAGCCTGGCCGGATGCGCAAGCCAGCTCGGTTCTCATGATGATGTTGCTAGGCTGAACCCCGACCTGCTCTGCAACAACGGGTGCCGGGTAGCACTGGAAGGCGAATCTATCGGACCCTGCAGTCCCCAAGAAGAGACTGTCAACATCTTTCCTGTCCAGATTGGGAATGTCGTCAAATACAGCTTTACCAGCTTCTTGTGCAAGTTCCTTGTACGTTGCTTTCCTAACACCAAACTTGGCTAGTCCTCCTCCAACTATGGCGACTTTGTTCACCTCAATACCCCCTTTCCCTCGGTCATTGGGGGAGGCATATTTAATCTCTATGATATAGGCCAACTATGTCTCAGTCCTGAAACAACTGAGAGGTTTCCGCCCCCAAACTACTGGGTCCGAGCAGTCCTTATCAAATCTGATTTTTTGAGAGTTAATTCAAAAGCCAACCCTGGTCATAATTATCGTCGGTCAGTAGCTTGTTCGAACCATTGTCTCCGTCCACGCTTGCCGAAATCAAGAGGATAAAGAAGAAATGCGAGCAGAAGCTGGATAGGAATCCTTCTGATCTGGATGCCATGTTCACGCTCGCAGCAGCCATGGCGAGGCTTGGGGACCTAGATCTGGCAATAGACATGATAGAGGGTCTTCTTGCGGTGAACCCAGCATATCCGGGAGGACTAAGACTTCTTGCAACGCTTCATAAGATGCATGGTAATGACGAGAAATCGAGGGAGTGTTACGAGAAGGCACTGGCTTTAGGCGAGGTCTGAGCAAGAACCTATCCCAGGACACCTTTTTTCTCGGATTGTTTCTGGTACAGCTCCGCTACCCTGGCAAGAGTATCCACTTCTTGTGCGACTATTTACAACATCCTGTGGCTGGGGGATGAGATACTGCAGATCTCCACTATGGAATACAGCTCGTGTGTGAAATGCATGCTGGGAGCTTTCGAAGGGGGCTGGAGATACTCACAGAAGTGGTAGTGACGCACATATCTCCGAGAACCGGGGAAAACAACGCTCATTGAGCCGGCAAACAAGAAATGTCAGTTCTCTCATTGTTCTACCACACATCCAAGCCAAGCGAAAGAAAAGGATAGCGAACCTCCTACCGGGCCAACAGCGAGAGGAGGAGATCGATCTCCAGAGGGAGTGGCTCCCGCTCGGCAGAATTTCTTCACTGCTTTGACGTATTCCCCGTCCGGACGGAAGTGCCTGCAATTGTCCAAAACGAACATCACTCCTGCAGAATGCGTACTGTGTTCAAATGAATCGAAGCACTAACCAAGCAGACCAGCTTGGGTCAGTTCCTCTGTGACCTTCTCTACAGCCCTCTCTACGTCCTGCGGCTTCCTTGCACCGGTGCAGACCAACTTTCCCGAGCCGAACAGAAGAAGTACAACTTTCGGGTCATCCAGCCTGTAAATCAATCCGGGAAACTGCTCTGGTTCATATTCAATCCTTTTCAAACTCAGGCTAATAGCTATCGCGTTCAAATTTATCTTCATTTCCAGGTCGGAAGAAGCAACTATGTTCTGAACCTCAATCTCAGGGTCCTTTTCGATTTTTATCCCAATCTTTTCGATCTTCTTTGCAACGTTGCTGATTGCCAGTTTCACTTGCCCCAAGCTCTTGGCTCCCGTGCATATGACTTTCCCGCTTCGGAAAAGAAGAGTGGCTGTCTTCGGCTCTTTCAACCTGTAGATCAACCCAGGAAAATGTTTGGGATCGTATTTGGCTTCAGTCAGGGCAAGTGCTATTGCCTCAAGGTCGAGCTCACTTCCAAAAGAGGTCGAAGCGACAATGTTTTCTATCTTTATTTTGGCCAACTAGTGCCTCCAACAAAGGAATCCATCGGTTTTGTAGCATGACGTCATTCAAATACTTTAAACCATTGATGATTCTCTCAGAATATTAGGTGAGGTCTCACCATATGCTTCTTCCCCCAGGCATGGAAAACTCGGCGGAATAGCGTTCTCTGAAGCAGATATCTCTTTTTTCTCTCGACCCGACAAGAGAGATTGGGATCTCCTCCGTGGATTTGTGGGGATCGGAACCCAACTATGGTGACCGTGTTTGGTCCGCAGTTTTCTTACGATTGCGGGAAGGTGAGCACACCCTCACGTGTGGGTGTCAAGTTTAAATAGCCGATGTGGCTTCAGCCGTCAGCGATGATAGACTTCGCTCTTTCGGTCTTTGCAGCGATATTCGCCATAGTCAATCCAGTGGGAAATCTCACATTCTTCGTCGCACTCACCGAGGGGTACACCGAGGAGCTCAAGAGGAAAGTGATAAACAAGGTCATACTGGTTGCCTCTGTGACCCTCTTGATCTTCGCACTCGCTGGCAACTACATATTCATGATATTTCACACGTCAATACCAGCCTTCAGGATCGCTGGTGGAGTTCTTCTCTTTTCAATAGCTTTTGTAATGGTTTGGGGAGGAAGACCGGGTACGAAACTCACTGAAAAGGACAGGTCTGAGGCTCTCGAAAAAGAGGTGGTCGGAGCAGTTCCTTTGGGAATCCCAATGTTCGCAGGGCCTGGGGCCATTACAACGGTGATGGTATACATGGCGGATGCCTCCTCGCCTGGTTTGGATCTTGTCAAGATAGGGATCATACTATTGGCTATCATGGCGACGATGGCGGCCTCCTATGTTCTGCTCGTGCACAGCGGTGTGATTGCAAGAAGGATGGGGCGAATAGGAGCGGTTGCGTTTTCCAGAATCATGGGCCTCATACTCGCAGCCATAGCCGTGCAGATAATCGTGATTGGTATATTCGGCGTCGTTGACTTGTATTATTTGAGATAGAAAGATCACTTCCTTGTGAAGGAGATTTCCGTGGATTGGAGTGGACAGGATCTTAATCTGATACGGACAGAATCCTGTGGAAACCTGTTTCTGCCACAATTATCTCCTTGTTATATCCTGTTCCCAATCCGAAATTCTCACAGAGTTTGCGGACAACCTCAGTCATGCACTAATCATTGGGCCTTTCGCAAAAACCATTATAAGCACCGTGTAGATTCAATTATGAGGATGCCTAGGAATGAACAACAGGAGGACGAGTCTGTTCATAACGTTTCTCGTATTTGCGAGCACACTCTGTGCCAGTTTGGCTTTCGTACCGACAAATCTGAAGGCCACCACTCGATTTGTGGGTGGGACCAATCCTGGCAATTACACAACAATACAAGAGGCCATAAATGATTCGCAGTCTGGCGATGTTGTCTACGTCTACAACGGAACCTATCATGAGCATCTCATCGTTGACAAATCAATCTCCCTGATCGGTGAAGAGAGGGGCACAACCATAATAGACGGTGATGGAAGCGGGGACGTTGTCAATGTGACTTCTGATTGGGTGAACATCACTGGGTTCACGGTGAAAAACAGCGGACCTGACGGAGGTGACGCGGGAATAGAGCTGTATCACGTTCAGAACTGCAAGGTCACAAACAATACAGTCACAATTGACACTTATGGGATTTTTCTTGATTCATCCGCTAACAACACAATCTACAATAACACAGCTTCGCACGACCGCAGTGGCATAGTGCTCTTTTGGTCTTTCGACAACACGGTTATCAGCAACACTCTTACTCCAGACAGTACGAATGGTATCTTCCTTTACAGCTCTGAGAACAATACAATTGCTAACAACACCTCTATAGACAACGGATACGGCATCTATTTCTGGTTCGCCATAAACAACACGGTAGCTGGCAACAACATATCTTTAAGCACTGGCACAGGCATCTTGCTCTTCTGGTCCTACGGCAATGTCCTTTATCATAACAACTTCATCAATAATTCAAACCACGCCAGGGACAACGGGGTCAATACCTGGGACGATGGATATCCTTCAGGGGGCAATTACTGGGACAACTACACGGGTTCCGACCAATTCTCCGGTCCCAACCAAGACCAACCGGGAAGCGACACTATTGGTGATTCAGCTCTTCTGATAGATTCTGACAGTCGGGATAGGTATCCGCTGATGTTCCCCTATGGAATGCCACCGCCTGGACCGCCGCCGATGTTGCGTGCCACCTTGAGCGGCAGAGACATGGAAAACGTCACGCTGACTTGGTCTCTCTCCTCGGACGATGGGTCGGGTTACAAGTCAGTCATTGGTTACATGATCTACAGAAACGCATCTTATCATCCTGAGGGACTGGGCTACGGACAATACACGACCTTACCCAACGGAACTTCGGAGTTCATGGATGTTTTTGTCGGTGAAGGAGATCCAAACAATTACTTCTACCAAGTATGCGCTTTGGATGTGAAGAACCAGAGCACGTGTGGGGAGAATCAGGTGGCCAAGTTCACTCGCACATTGGCACTGGGACCAAATCTTATTTCAATCCCATTGATTCAGTTAGATGAAAATGTAGAAACTGTTCTCCAAACGGTCTCGTTCGACAGAGCATGGTCATATGACGGTTTCAATCAGGAGTGGAAGTCCTTCATTAAATCAAAACCTTATCATGGAGGGCTCACCAGTGTGAATCATACGAGGGGGCTGTGGATGAATGTCACCCGGGACTCAAATCTCACAGTCGCGGGAGTGGTTCCCTCAGCATCAAGAATCATTCTGAAAGCGGGATGGAATCTTGTCGGCTTCCCATCTTTTGATGAGAACCTTACTGTCGCGGACCTCAAATTGAGTATAGTTGTGGAAAGAGTGGAAGAGTTTGATGCTTTGGCTACCCCATATTTCCTCAGATTGATGTTGGGTGGGGACATCCTAGAGACAGGATATGCCTATTGGTTGAATGTGGTGGCTGAGACAACTTGGATAGTGCGAAATGAGTGAACGAGCATTCTATCACAAGGTCGAGCCAGAACTGTCGTTGTTGATGGGCAATCTGTCTTTCGATGGATTATTCGTGTGCTTTCAATGCCCTAATCCTCACACTTCTGTCATCCTTGACAATGAAGGATGACGTTTCCAATTGGAATCCTCTGAAACCTTCATAATCCAAAAAGTACACTATCCCTGAGCCAGCTCAAGTCTCTTCTCCACAAACTCCTCCATTTTCGCGATAGCTTCCTCATCCCCCAGTAGGTGCTTGAATCTCCCCTGCAGTTCCAAATACTCCCTCACTGGCTTCCTTTTCTTCGGCAGATGCTGGAACGTCCTTTTCCCATTCTCATATTCGAAGAGGATTACGAACCCTGTTTGAACGGCCAACTTGGCCAACTTCACCGAATATCGGGGTTCGGTCCGCCATCCCGCAGGACATGAAGAAAACACGTGAATGTAACTCGGTCCCCTCACCGTCGCAGCCTTCTTCACCTTGTCTATGAGATCCAAAGGATAACCGATAGATGCGGTCGCAACATAAGGAGTGTTGTGAGCTATCATTATCTCGGGTACGTCCTTTCTCATCTCCATTGGCCTGTTCTCACCTTTGATAACACTCCCGACCGGCGTGGTGCTCGTGGCAGCTCCGAAGGGCGTGGTCCCGCTCCTCTGGCCACCCGTGTTCATGTAGCTCTCGTTGTCGTAGCACAGATAGATGAAATCATGACCTCTCTCAACCGCACCAGACAAGGAACCCATTCCAATATCTGCAGTACCACCATCCCCAGCGACGACCAGGAGATTGGTCCCATCTCTCTTTCCAAGAATGTCAAGGGCTTGTTCAATGCCTGACATAACGGCTGGTCCATTTTCGAAAAGTACGTGGAAATGGGGAACCTTGGGGACAGCCATCTGCATGATGACCGCCATGCATCCCGTAGAGTTGATGACTATCGTGTTCGGGCCCAAGGCTTTGAGAGCGTGGCGAAGGGTCAGTATCGCTCCGCAACCGGCGCACGAGAGACTGCCGTAATGCAGGAATTCCTCGTTCGTGAGGTCCTTTATCTTTGTCTTCTTTGTCATTTGAGCACCTCAATCGTAGATCCTGGCATCCGGCCAGTTGACGGTCTCCACTTCCTCTCCTCTGAGCGCTTTCTCGGCAATCTTGTGAATCTTCATTATCGTCTCAGGCGTGATGTCTTTCCCGCCCAGACCCACGATGAAGTTCAGGCATTTCGGTCTCTCATCCAAAGGATACAGAGCCCTCGTAACATCGGGAAAGAGCATGCCAGCCGTACCATATCCGATATCCCTGTCAATGACCGCAACCACCTTGGCGTTCCTGCAGACCTCGATGATCTCCTTGTCCGGGAAGGGACGGAAGACCCTTATCTTCAGCAGACCCGCGCTCTCTCCATTCTCCCTTAGCTCGTTCACGGTCCACTGGGTTGTGCTTGTCAAGGACCCCAGTCCCACGAACACGATGTCAGCATCTTCCACCATATGATTCTCAACCAACCCATAAGGACGGTCGAACAGTTCGTTGTACTCTCTGGCAACATCTTCCATCGTCTTTCTCGATTCCAAAAGGGCTTTGTGCTTCTTGTATTCAAAGTCGGGATACCAGTCTGGATATACGACCTCTCCGAATTGAAGGGGTTCTTTCGGATCCAAAAGGGGTCTGTTGGAGCCATTGAGCTCAGGCAGGAACATGTCCGCCTGCTCTTGAGTGAGAACGTCCATCCTCTCCGCCACGTGAGAGACGATAAACCCGTCATAGCAGACCATCGCTGGCAACAGAACCTTCTCGTCCTCGCAGATCTTGTACGCCTGCAGAATGTTATCAAACACTTCCTGGGCGTTCGCTGCGTAGATCTGAATCCAACCGCTGTCCCTGTTCACCATGCTGTCCTGATGGTCCGCCCATATGTTCACCGGCATGGACAGCGTTCGGTTCGCGATGCACATCACCGCGGGTACCCTCATCCCTGAGGCGAAATACAGGACCTCGGACATCAGTTGCAGACCTTGGGAGGAGCTGGCGGTGAATGTCCTTGCCCCCACGAGGGACGCACCTACGACGGCTGAAAGGGCGCTGTGCTCGCTTTCCACCCGGATAATGCTTGCTTCCATTTCGCCATTGTTTACGAATTGGGAGATGTATTCAACAGTGGAAGTCTGAGGGGTTACTGGATATGCTGCCACGACCTGCGCTCTCGCCAGTCTTGCCGCCTCAGCAGCGGCCCTGTTCCCGGTGAAGAACTGCTCAGTCACTTTCCTCCCTCACCATGATTATTGCCTCTACAGGGCATTCTTCAGCGCAGATCCCGCAACCCTTGCAGTATTTGAGATTGATCTCAATCTTGTCTCCGTCCCTCTTTATGCACGCGTCCGGACAAACGAGCCAGCAGATGTCGCAGTTGGTACATTTCTCTTCATCCACTTCGGGCCTCTCGCTTCTCCAAGCACCAGTCAGGTTGTCCTCGCTCCATCCCGGCTCGAACACCAAGGTGCTCTTGGCCTTCTTTATGAACTTCTCGTGCTTCTCCAGACCCATTTCATTACCTACAGTTTCTTGATTGAGTTGAACGCTTCCTCCGCAGCTTTCATATTATCTTCGGCAGCAGTGGGGAATCTCTTCCCAATTGCCTTTTCCACATTCTTCATTTCCACTAACTCAGTAGCCTTCGAGAAAGCTCCAAGCATAGTGGTGTTGGTTATCGGCCTGCCAAGGATCCTTGTAGAAATCTCGGTCGCGTCCAGCGTCCAGATCTCATAGCCGCTGCCTGTGAGTTTGTATCCGTACTTCCCTTCCGTCAGGACTTCCTCGATTTCGTTAGGAGAATGCTGGGTGTTGAATATCATCTTTCCCTCGCCTTCGAAACCAAGGAGTATGTTGATAAAATGCCAGATCGTGGGATCGAATACGCATAATGTCTCTGGGGTAGTGACCGCACATCTGAGAAGGATTGGCTTGTCGGATATCCTCAGCGAACAAATGGACGGCCCTCCTCTTCTCTCAGGACCAAAGGTTGGAATGGACTGGGCATACTTCCCTCCGTGGGCAGCAGCCTCGGACAGCAGATTACCAGCGGTTACGATTCCCTGCCCTCCTCTGCCGAACAGCTTAATCTCATGAAGTTCTTCCATAACAGCCATCTGACAAATTTCGATGAGCATATATAAGGTTTGTTGGGTGCGCTAGATTGCCTTCCCAATACCTTCAATCGCGTCCGGGTTCTCGACCGAAGACAGGTCACCCAGTTCCTCGCCGAGGTACTTCGCCCTGATTATCCTCCTGACGATCTTTGCGGATCTGGTCTTGGGCAGGTCCTTTACGAACTTCAGTTCATCTGGTCTTAGAGGTTTTCCAAGCTTGTTGGCGACCTGCGTTCTGAGCTCTTCTCTCAATTCATCGCTTGCCGAGAAGCCCGGTGTCAGAACGACGAAGGTGATCACCGCTTCCCCCTTGATGTCGTGCGGAACACCAATGGCCGCAGCTTCCGAAACCGCATCATGGTCAATCAAAGCAGATTCGACCTCAGCCGGGCCAGTTCGCCTACCAGCAACTTTGATGACGTCATCTGACCTTCCATGCAATGACCAAAACCCATCCTCATCCACATATGCCCAATCGCCATGATACCAAACATCTGGCCATTCGGACCAATATGTCTCTATGTACCTATCAGGATCCTTCCAGAATCCTCTCGTCATCGATGGTGAGGGCTTAAGAGCTACCAAATGCCCCATCTGCTGTCTAACAGGTTTTCCCTCATCATCGAAGCAATCGATTGCCATACCCAGGCCAGGGCCTCTGAGGGTGCACGGTTTCAAGGCCGTGATAGGTAACGGTGAGAGGAAACAGCCCACGATCTCAGTCCCACCAGAGATGTTGATTATCGGCAACTTCCTCTTTCCTATGACCTCGAAGAACCAGTTCCAGGATTCTGGGTCCCACGGTTCTCCCGTCGAGCCAAGAAATTTCAAACTGCTCAGGTCGTGCTTCGTGACCCACTCATCTCCGAACCTCATGAGCATTCGGATGGCAGTTGGTGATACCCCAAGGTGGGTGATCTTGTGCCTCTCAATCATATCCCACAACCTGTCTGGCTCCGGATGGTTCGGAGCTCCTTCAAAGATGAACAGGCTGCCACCCAGACTATGCACACCAATAATCTCCCAAGGACCCATCATCCAGCCGATGTCGCTGAGCCAGAAGAACATAGTGTCCTGCTTTACGTCGAAGAAATAGCCCAATTCCTTCACGATCTGTGCCAGGCAACCACCGTGAGTGTGTACTGCCCCTTTCGGTTTTCCCGTTGTTCCAGAAGTGTAGATTAGAAGCGCGTAGTCCTCGGAATCCATCCTCTCGGTCGGGCAGTCCGCGGGTTGGTTCTCCAGGAAATCGTCCCACCAGACGTCCCTCTTTTCGTTCCACGGAGTCTCGATCCCCAGCCTCTTCAACACAACAACTCTCTCAACAGATGGTAGGTTCTCCAGCGCCCTGTCTGCTTCGGGTTTGATGGATATCTGTCTTCCTCTACGATAAGAGCCATCGGCCGTGAAGAGAACCTTGGATTCTGCATCTGCCAGACGAGAAGCGAGAGCGGTGCCGCCATAGCCGGAGAATACTGGGATGACGACAGCACCTATCTTCATCACCGCATAGAAGGCGATCACGATCTCCATGGACATGGGCATGTAGATACCTACAGTGTCCCCTTTTCTGACGCCCTCGGCCCTGAGCGCATTGGCGCATCTGTTCACCTGTTCGTACATATCGTGATAGGTCATCTTCCGGATTTCCCCGTCCTCCCCTTCCCATACCAGTGCGGTGTGACCCTTGAGATCGGAGTCAGCGTGCTTGTCGATGCAGTTGTGGACCACGTTCACCTTTCCGCCCAGATACCATTTGGCCCATTGTATTCCTTTCGAAGTGTCCAAGACTTGATGATAGGGTTCGTACCATTCGATGTTCAGGTCCTCCATGATCGCGTCCCAAAACCACTCTAGTTCATCGGTGGAGCGTTTTATGAGCTCGTCATAGTCCTTGATCCCGTGCTTGTCCATGAAGCGCTTGATGTTGGAATCATCCACGTAGTCCCCTGTAGGTTCCCAGACAATTTCAGACATGAATGGCCTCCCTTCATTTGTAAGAGAAATCTGGTATATTAACGCTATTGAGATTCACAGGAAATAGAAGTTGAACTTCCCTTTGTCACAACCTAAGAGAATTATCCTCTGTCGGCAACGATTTCCAAAGCATATGAAATCTCACCAGAATCGTCATCGAAAAGTGTGAGCACTAGATTGTAAGTACCTCTGTCCCAGTAAGCATGTCGTACACTATCGGTGACCAGAACAGGATACACTCCCTCGGAACTTGGGTAGGGATCTGGATTCACGCCATCATTGTAGTATATATGACTCTCAAGAGTCCCATCTCCGAAGTCCCAAAGGAAAGCAAGGTCATCGCTGCCTGGATCACTCCCAGTCGCTGAGAAATCTACCAACGCAGCAGGCACTCCATCTCCGTTGTTCAGAGCGTCCGCTATGTCCTTTGCTCTTTCCAGTTCTGTTGTATCGTTAGTGTTCAGGATTATTTCCTCTGTTTCTTGAAGAGCCTCGGCCACAGTCGTTGCGTCCGTCAGATTGGGCAGATTGACAGGTGTCGACATTGACAATCCTTTCTTCACGACGATGTTGGACAGCAGAGCTAAGGCTTGTTGCTTGGCCTTGACGAGCATGTCATCTTCGCTTTCTTGAAAGAGAAGGGAACAATACTCCTCTCTGGATTGAAGAGTGAAAACTTGGGAATGATTGACTATTTCCGTCACGTCTTTGCCTGTTATCCCAACATGATCTGCATATGGCTCTTCGATTGTGCACTGATGAGACCAATATCCTTTTGTTCGGGGATCGGTGTAATTTGCCGTATAATTCGTGAATTCGATTGTAGGTGGCAGATTCTTAACGAGAACGTGAGCTTCGTCGTAGGCAACGTTGCCAGCTTCATCCACTACCCTCAAGGTGACAGTATAGTTGCCGTCGTCACCATACCGGAAAATCGGAGTTGGCCCCATTGCATCCACATCATTGGTGAGGTTTCCGTCCCCGTCAGAATCGAGGTAGTTGTTCATGTCCCATTCGTACGACTCTATTGCTACCCGTCCTAGAACAGTTCTTGCGTAATAGACCTCATATTCTCCTTCCCTGTTATCTATCCAAACCACATGGGAGTGCCCGTACTCATCAACGCCAAGTGATGGCCCTCCTTGCCAGGTATCATTTCTGCCGTGATTAGTTACGAGGACCCGACGAGAAGAATTATGCTGGCCTTCCTCAAACTCTGAGAACCATACGTTGTAGTCTTTGCTTGACTTGAAGAATTCTATCCACGCGATTCTGGGAATATCGTCGGGACCAATCGCTATCGATGCCATGACAAGGTGTGCGCCCGTTCTGGCATGTTCATCACTTCTAACAAAGATACTTTCCTCGAACGTAGTACCTCCATCATTGGATTTGGAATACATCAGTCTTTGAGTGACTTCATGGTAACTCCTTTCAAGCCACACAACATGAGGATTCCCAGAGGAATCAACATCCATGCTACCGATAACTTCATCCATTTTTCCCGTTTCCCCGTGCACTTTCAAGTTGGCACTGAAGGTTAATCCCCCGTCCTCGGATTTGGAATAGAAGACGTCAAGTTGGGCGTCTTCTCCAATCCTTCGCCCTGGCCACGCCACATGTATATTGTCGAATCTGTCAACAACCATTCTTGAAAGGAGACAACGAAGGCTAGCGTCTGACACGTCAAGGTCAGTCACCCGAGTAAGTTTTCCAAAGGACATTCCGCTGTCTTCTGATGTTAAATGATAGAGGTATTCCTTCATTCCAAGAGTCAACAAATGGATATTTCTTTCACTATCGACCGAAAGTCCGCAAGAAATGTTCTGCAATAGCACGATGTGAGGCTCGTCGAAAGAAGCCCCGCCGTTCGTAGACTTGCTATAGAATATTGCCGAGCGATATCCACCTTCATCCACGCTTGTCCACACGACGTGAATCGTCCCGTCATCGTCAAGATCAAATCTGGGATTGAGCGTAGTCGCACCTGATTGTATCTTTGTCACGTTCATTATTTGGACATTTGGACCAAAAGTGAGACCACCGTCTACAGACTTGGAGTAAAAAAGGACAGCGTACATACTATGTTCAGCCGATTCCGTCCATATGGTATGGATTGTCCCGTTCTTGTCAATATGCATTTGAGGCTCACGGTGGAATCCTAAGAAGTGAGGATGATCCTCGCTCACCCTTAGGTTCTCGGAGAATATCCTTTCTACCCAGGAACCTACTGAATAAGAGCCGTCAAATTTCGCTGTCTCACCTTCAAATATTGTTTGATTTGGCCCAGCATCAGCTATTGGCCCTCCACAAGCACCAATAAGAATCTCAGCTGGCCCGATTCCATAGTACTTCGAAAAATTCACTTCATAAAACCAAATGTAGTACAAACCGGCAGGCACTTGTTCGCCCGAGGGTGGCACGGGAGGCGGTCCAAGCTCATATATCTGATATGTCTGGTTCCACACACCAGTTTGCGGACCCTCGAAATAGTACATTTGATCAGCACGATTGACAGGCTTCACTATGGATTCATTCTTCTCATTCGTGATCGCGTAAAACAGTTCCGGAAAAGATCCAACTGCGGGTACCCAGATTCTACCCTCCACTGTGATAACAACATCTTCCCCAATTTCATAGCAATATTTGTCGGTTGACACTTCGATTGTCTCAGGGCCCTCACAGCCTCCTATTCTGAATTCCTTCGAATTTCCGATCAGGTGCACTTCGTCACCCACCCTCATTCTCCCTCCGGCCCACGCATTGTAAATCCCCTCTGGAACCTGCTCCCAACTTGGGGGTAACATGTAAAACTCATCACCTTCCTCGCCCAAAGAATAGATGAGGTATGTCTGGTTCCAGACAAAATCCACACTTTCTCCAGGTTCCAATAGGAAATCGTCGACCACAATAGTCGCAACTATGATCATTACCGGTTCCATTCTCACCCAAGAACCATTGATGCCTGAGATCGTGTAGTAGGGATTCATCTGGTCGTCCCAAATCGAGTGGTCAGGCCAAGAGGGTGGTACTCCTAGAAATGCAATCGTCTCATCTCCTGTGTTGGTAAGTGTTATCGTAACCATTTCACCCAAAGCATAGCAGTCCTTGTCCGTAGTTACCGTAACAGAGGCTTCATCCAATCCCACCTCCTCATGGAGATAGAACATGGGAAACAAGAGTAGCCCTACTATAGCAATGCACATGAACACTACACGTCTGTAGATCATTCTTCCCTCCCTCTTCTCGTCCCAGTATGTTTGAAAAGATATGAAAACCGGCAGTATAATACACTTTCGTTTTGAGGTGGCATGATTGTCTTGAAGATTGGCTAAGCAAGTGGAATAGATCTTACCTACTCGATTTCCTTGATTCTCCTTGCGATCGCAGTCCCAACCTCACTGCATTTCGAGCTTCCGCCCAAATCATAGGTCAGGACCTTCCCTTCTTCTAAAACATCCACGATGGCTTGTCCCACTTTCTTAGCAGCGGCCATCAGATTGTGGTCGTTCTTCTGCGACCCAATCCAATCAAGCATCATCTTCGTTGCGGATATGGCCGCAACGGGATTCACCTTGTCCTTTCCAGCATGCCTCGGAGCACTGCCGTGAATTGGTTCGAACATGGCATGATAGTCCCCTATATTGCCGCCCGCTGCCATACCCATCCCTCCTTCCAGAACGCTGGCCAGGTCGGTCGCGATATCTCCGAACATGTTGGGGCAGACCGCGACATCAAACCATTCAGGGTTTCGAATGATCCACTGCGTGAAGGCATCGATGTAGGCGTAGTCCTTGTTCACCTCAGGGTATTTCTCCGCGATCTCGTCATAGACCCGCCTGAACAATCTGCAGCCGGCCATCACATTGCTCTTGTCCACGCACGTCACCCGCTTCTTTCCATCATGCGGAGCACCGTTCCTTCTCATGCAAAGCTCGAAGGCGAATTTGATCACCCTCTTTGCCCCCTTTCGAGTGATGACCCTGGAATCCACCGCCAATTCCTGGATTCCGCCCCTCTCCAGATATCCGCGAGCTGGGGTATAGCAGCCCTCGGTGTTCTCCCTCACCGTCACGAAATCGACCTTTCCAGGCTTCCATACGCTCCTGAACTCGTTCGAGATCTTCTGTTTAACGTTGGGTAGGAGCTTGGTCGGGCGGACGTTCGCGTACAGGTCCAGGCCGAATCTCAGACCGAAGACAACGGATGTCCCTGCCAAGTCACCGCTGGGCAGAACGGCCTCAGGATAACCGATGGCGCCCAACAGTATCGCGTCCGCTTCTTTCTTGCAGACCTCGAAGGCTTCTTCAGGCCACTCTTCTCCGCTCTCCAGATAGTACTCCCCCCCACAAGGATATGTCAGCCTCTCGAAATCCAAGGGAAAGCCCTCTTCTATTGCCTCCAAGATTTTGATGGCTTCCCAAATGACCTCTTTGCCGATCCCATCGCCGGGCAGGACGACAATCTTGTACTTGCTCATCCTCTTTCCCCCAATATCAGCTTGACCTTCTCAACAAGACCTCCCGCTTCCAATATCCCTAGTACGTTCTCAGGTAGCGGGTTCGTCTTGATAATATTTCCTGAAGATGTCTCGATTTCGCCCTTCTCGAGATCGACTTTGATTTCATCTGCTTCCTCCACGGCATCATAGAGCTCACTGCTTTCCAGAACAGAAAGTCCCACATTGATCGCATTCCTGAAGAATATCCTGGCAAAGGATTTCGCAACGACGAGGGACACGCCCGCTGCCTTGAGAGCGACGGGTGCGTGCTCCCTGCTTGACCCACATCCGAAGTTCCTGCCGGCCACGATGATGTCTCCTTTCTGCACTCTATCTGGGAAATCTGGCTTCTTGTTTTCCAGTACGTGCTTTGCGAGTTCTTCTGGGTTCTGGATGGTGAGATAGGGACTAGGGGTGATGTCATCCGTATTGATGTTGTCTCCGAACTTCCAGATCTTGCCAGAGAATGTTGTCTCCATCTTACACACTCCTTGGATCCGTTATTTCGCCATACAACGCGGAGGCTGCCACGGTCCACGGGGAACCCAAATACACAAAGGATTCAGGACTGCCCATTCTCGCCACGAAATTCCTGTTTGTAGAGCTTATACAAGCCTCTCCAGCGGCCAGCAGACCACCGTGACCTCCGAAACAAGGACCGCAACTGGGAGCGCATATCGTCGCATTCGCGTCCAGGAATATGTCAAACAGACCCTCTTCCATCGCCTGCATGTAGATACTCTGAGAAGCGGGCATGACGATCATTCTGACATCTTTGTGTACCTTCTCCCCTTTGAGTATTTCTGCAGCCGCCCTCAGATCTTCTATCCTTCCGTTCGTACAAGAGCCCAGGAAGGCCTGCTGCACCTTCACGTTCTTGAGCTCGCTCACACCCTTCACGTTGTCCACATTGGGAGGGCAGGCAACCTGCGGTTCCAGATCAGTGATATCGAATTCCCTTTCTTCCTGGTACTCCGCGTCCTCATCGGAAAGGACGGGTTCGTATTGCTTTCCCGTCCATGACAGATATTCTCTGGTTTTGTCGTCTGGAGCTATGATTCCTGTCTTAGCCCCCATCTCGGTGGTCATGTTGCAGATCGCTAAACGATGAAAGATTCCGATTGATTCTATCGTTGAACCAGTGAATTCGACCGCCTTGTAGATCGCTCCGTCAACCTTGAAGTCTCTGATAACCTTTAGAATGATGTCCTTACCGTCCATCCTGTTGCCCAGGGACCCATTCACAACCACCTTGACATTCTCAGGAACCTTCAGCCAGAGTTCTCCAAGAGCGAATACTGCCGCCATCTCGGTGAAACCTATTCCAGTGGCAAAAGCTCCCAGAGCACCTGTTGTAGGGGTGTGCGAATCCGTACCGACCACAAGCATTCCAGGCAACACCCAACCGCCTTCGGCCAGGATCTGATGCGCAATCCCTCCTCTCCCTACGTCCAAGAAATTGTCGATGCCTTGTTCTCGTACGAACTTCCTTATTGCCTTGTGAAGGCTGGCGCTCCTGACGTCAGATGCAGGGACCCAGTGATCTAGAATCACGACGATCTTGTCCTTGTCCCAGACCTTCTCAGCACCCATCTCCTCGAATGCCGAAATCACGAACGTACAGGCCTCATGGCTCATGGCCAGGTCTACCTTCGCATCGACTATATCCCCTGGCCTAACGCTTTCCTTGCCGCTTGCTTTTGCAAGTATCTTCTCTGAAAGGGTCATTCCCATAATACATACCTTCAATCTACTTCGGGGGTTCTATGCCAGTGTTCTTCGCTATATCCCAAAACTCTCTGTCCGATATGCCTCGCCTTTCATCTTCCCTTTCCCTGAATATCTTGATGAACTCGACCTGCTCCTTCTTGCCTTTATGCTCTGCCATCTCCTTTATTCCTTCAACGAGCTTGGTCATCTGCTCCGGGGTGGCAGTGATGCCAGCTTTCTCCAGTTTGTCCGCGACCGCGGCCTGACCCGTATGCTTACCAAAGATGAACCTTCTGGTTCTGCCGATCGTCTCGCAGTCAATGGGCTCGTAGGTAAGAGTCTTCTTGAGAACGCCATCTGCGTGGATGCCAGACTCGTGAGAGAACGCGTTGTAGCCAACAATCGGCTTGTTGATCGCAATCGGGATCCCAGAGATCTCCTCAAC
This sequence comes from Methanomassiliicoccales archaeon, assembly GCA_004377185.1. Lineage (GTDB taxonomy): Archaea > Thermoplasmatota > Thermoplasmata > RBG-16-68-12 > SOIM01 > SOIM01. Next base: position 29,700 of record SOIM01000058.1, read on the forward strand.
CGTTCTGGAGAGTTCGTATATCTTGCTCAGGTCTATACCAGTACGATAATCATATAACATCTCCAAGCCCAGGACAAGTTCTTCGAAGGAAGCGTTGCCGCTCCTTTCTCCTATGCCGTTGACGGTGGTATGAGGAATCTCCACTCCGCACTCTATCGCTGCTAACGTATTGGCGACCGCCATTCCCAAGTCGTTGTGGCAGTGTACCGACAGTTGGACTGGTTTGAATCTTTTCTTGATCTCTCCGATCCACCACTGCATCGCGGAAGGTGTCATTACACCTACAGTGTCACAAAGAACAGCTCTCTGGGCGCCTGCTTCGGTACATGCATTGTAGAGCTCGGTGACGAAATCCAGATCTGCTCTGACCGTATCTTCGGTGACAAAAGAAACCTTCAGGCCATGGTCCCTGGCATACTGAACTGACTCCACGGAGATATCCAAGACCTTCTCCCTGGTCATCTGCAACTTGTATTTCAAATGTAAATCGCTGCAGGCCACGAAAATGCTGGTCTCGTCCACGTCCGCCTCCACGCAGGCATCGATGTCCGATCTCACCGTCCTCGCAGCGCCTATTATGGTCGCCTTCAACCCTTCATTGGCAACAGCCTTGACGGCCTTGAACTCCTCCTTCGAGACGACCGGGATGCCCACATCCATTATGCCCACGCCCATGTCGTCCAGCATCTTGGCGATCTTGAGCTTCTCATCGACGGTGAAAAAGACTCCGGGGGTCTGCTCCCCGTCCCTCAGAGTCTCCTCCCAGATAACCACTTTCTCGGGAAGTCCCTTGATCACTTCCTTCTCGAGGACGTAATTTCGTACGAGCTTTTCCTCCTCCATAATCCTACCCCCTTTGGAGATAAGCTGTAGAATGGGATATTCGTAATTAAATCTGATGTGAGAACTGATGTCATTGTTTGCTGTGCACGTTCGCGGTTGATATTGGCTCTGTCAGTCCGCTCAGTTACAAGAAAAGATATTTATGCCGAATAGGCAATGGGTATGATAGGTGCACTGAATGCGAGACAAGGTGGAAGAGGTCCTGGAGAAGAACATAAGACCAGCTCTTAGAGCGGACGGAGGAGATATCGAGCTCGTGGAAGTCAACGAGGAAGCGGGTGAGGTCAAGGTCAGACTGCAAGGAGCCTGTGCTGGATGTCCGCTTTCCCAGATGACCAGCCTGACAGTGGTTGAAAGAATTCTGAGACAGGAGATTCCAGAGATCAAGAAAGTGACGACCGTGACTTAGGTCGTGTGAGTTCTTCAGAAATAAGATTCCATCGGAACATTTATTAACTAGTTCGATTCCATATTTTGAGACATGGACGTGGAGGGGAACGTCCGGAGAATCGTCGTGCCCACACCTTTACCGTTAGGAGGGACGAACCTTTATCTGGTCAAGGAGAAACCAATCACTCTGATAGACACGGGGCCGGACACCGAAGACACCAAAGCGGATCTCAAGTTTGGTCTGGCTAAGATTGGTCTGAAGCTCAAGGACGTGGAGAGGATCGTTCTTACACACGGACACGTAGATCACTGCGGATTGGCTCATGAGTTCGTAGAAATATCCAACCCCGAGATATTGGCTCACGAGAAGGACAGGGACATCATTGAGGATTTTGGCTCAGCTGTAGAGAAGAGGTTCGAGGATTGCGGTGAACTGTTTGGCAGCACGGGCGCTCCACCCGAGACTTTCCAAGTCATCCGGGAGTTTCTGGACTTCCTGGGATCCCTCACCCATCCATGCGAGATTACCAGGACGCTCAAGGACAAGGACAAGATAGAGTTCGAAAGCGGAGCCTTTGGTGTTCTGTACACGCCTGGACACTCGTCCGGATCAATAAGCCTGCAGTCAGGAGACACACTATTCAGCGGAGACGCGCTGCTGGTCGAGAACTCCCCGTGCTCGGTTTTCGGAGGAGCGGACAAGAAATCCGTTGGACTGGATGACTTTTTGGACTCTATGGAGAAGCTCTCCAAGCTGGGAGCGAGAAAGGCATATCCTGGACACGGCGAACCGTTTGAGAACGTGAAGGAGAAGATAAAGGGGATGCAATCGGCCTACGAAGCCAAAAAGGAGACAATACTGGACTACCTTAGTAAGGAAGAACTCACAGCGTTCGAACTTATGAATCGGGTCTTCGGGATAATATCCATAGAACAGGTTCTCATGGGGCTTGGGGAAATCCTGGGACATTTGGAAATACTAGCAAAAGAGAAGGCGGTCGAGACAAAAGAGAAGGAAGGCCTCATCTACTACAAGGTCTAACCCTGGATTCAGCCCGACAAAGGTTTAATAACCGTCTCGCTTTTTCTCATTCAGGACGGAAAGCATGAAGAGGATTTCACGCGACGAGTATTACATGAACATAGCCATTGATGTCTCCAAAAGGGCCACTTGCACACGGAGGCAGATAGGATCCGTCGTAGTGAACGGGGATGAGATAAAGAGCACTGGGTACAATGGAAATCCTCGAGGTCTGCCACACTGCGATGAGATAGGTTGTATAAGGGACGAACAGAACATACCCTCAGGAGAGAGAATGGAGGTCTGTACTGCCGTTCATGCCGAACAGAACGCCCTGCTCCAGGCTGGAAAGGGGGCGAAGGGTGCCGTCCTCTACACAACAATCGTGCCCTGCAACACATGCGCCAAGATGATCATCAACGCTGGCATAGAGAGAGTTGTATATTTGGATGGGTATCCGGAGACGATGGGACTGGATCTTCTTCAGCAGGCTGGGATACCAGTGGAGAAGCTGGATCTGGAAGGACACGAGTAGCTCCTGACATTTCTGGAAAGTGGAATCTTGATTTGTCATTTCCCAGTCTATCGATCGGGTGTTTTGGCTGTGAAATGGGTCAATTCCAAACAATTGTCTTAGAAATACTCATCAAGAGATTCCCAGCACAGGTTAACCTTGTTTATGGTTAACCTTTTGGAGTGTGGCCAGTGGTTGATTTCTAGAGGAGTTGACCTTGTTTAAGGTTAACTTCCTAGAGCAGAATATTCAACTATTTCCAGTCGAGTTAACCTTGTTTAAGGTTAACCTTTTGGAGTGTGGCCAGTGGTTGATCTATAGAGGAGTTAACCTTGTTTAAGGTTAACTTCCAAAAGAAGTTCAACAAGCCAAGCTACTTTTAGAACATATCAGAAGGAAGGTCATTTCCAAGGAGGCCCACGGCATCCGCTTTGCATTTTGCACAGTGCCTCATCTGAGGAATGGTCGCTTCACAATAGTCCCTGACCAGCTTCACCTCTTTGCTGGTGGGCGGCCGATATCCCTCGAAAGCTGAACCTTCCACAGGAATCAGTGGCATTACGTTCAACGTATGAGCCCCGAGGTCGGACGCCTTCTTCGCAATCTTTGGTATCTGGTCGTCGTTTATTCCAGGTATGAAAACGGAGTTTATTTTCACCAACATACCCGAGTTCACGAACAGCTCCACGGCCTGCCATTGATTCTGTGACAGGACCTTGAAACCGAACTCGCCCTTGAACACGTTCCCGTTCCACCGCACCCAGGAATAGATCTTCTTCCCAACTGATGGGTCCACGGCAGCAATGGAAACGGTGGCAAACTGCAATCCCAACTCTTTGAGCCTGTCTATGTAGATGGGCGCCAAAAGCCCGTTCGTAGCAAGGCATAGGAGCATATATGGATGTAACTTCTTGACCATTTCCAGCGTCTCAAAGGTCTCCTCGTTCGCCAAAGGTTCACCAGGACCAGCTATGCCCACTACACTGAGATTGTCCAGCTTGCTTCTGACGATCCGGACCCTCCTGACCGCCTCGAAAGGTGTCAGAATCCCCGAAGTAACTCCAGGCCTGTTCTCGTTCGGGCAGTCGAACTTTCTGTTGCAGTAGTTGCATTGTATGTTGCAGTCGGGAGCCACGGGCAGATGGATTCTGGCGAACTCACAGGAAGCCGAGAAGTTATAGCAAGGATGATTGGCTGCCAGCTGAGGAGAAAATGGATCGCCCACTTTCCCGGGGTTCCCCTCGCTCATAAGGAACATCAGATGTGATTTCCCTTATTTGCTTTTTGCATTTCGAACTTCGCACCTCGTTCTGGATTGCTCCTCAAGCCGGCCAAAGCAAGCAAGAACAGCAGGGCGCAAACCGCTCCTGCCACCAAGAAGACCCCTCTCACCCCCAGGATAAGCGCGATCGGACCGAAGATCACTGGAGATAGGAACTGTCCGATAACACCGAACGTTCCGAGGTAAGAGATGATCCTTCCGCGTATTGAGATGTGTCCCATCTCACCTACCCAGATCATGATCGCAGGACCAATCATTCCTTGACCGATGCCGAATAGTACGATCGACGCAGCTACGAAATAAGGTGAGAAGGCCTGGGAGATGAGGGTGAACCCAATTGCCCAGAGGGACAATGCAATGAGAACGATCATCCTGAATGAGAGCCTTGATCTAATCCTTCCGTACAGCAGAGATGTGGATCCTGCCGAGATCGCCATGGTCGCGATGAACAGACTGATATGGAACGGGTCTATGATGCCGAATTCCTCCACGAGCGGGGGAATGAATATCACATTCACATACAGAAGGGTCATCGCCAAGAACATGAGTCCGTAGAGGACGACGAGTATGGGTTTATCTCTCAGAACTCTCAAGACCGAACCGCCTCTGGCAGAAGCTGAGGTCTCTTCCCTGCGTGTCTCAGGTACCGTCACTAGGGTGACAACAGCAAGAAAGATGCCCAAGAAGTAAACGGCAAAAGGCAGATTCCAGGAGATCCCACCCAGAAGACCCCCGATCAACGGCCAGACGAGGCCTCCGAAGGATTGGGCGCTACCTCGCCATCCCATGATCTTGTCTCTTTCCGCTTCCTGATACAAGTTCAGGATCATCACGGTTATTGAGTTCAGGATCGCTGCAACCGCAATACCAAGGACCGCCCTACTTGCAATCAGCACCCAGTAGGATGAGATGAACAATCCAGAACCACCGGCCAAGCCGTAGAGAACCAAACCGAAAATGAAAGGCTTCTTAGTACCTATCTTGTCGATAATGACTCCGAACACGGGACTGAAGAAGGCGATGAGAAGTGCGTGAGCGGTTATGATGAAGCCCACGGAAGCTGTGTCAACGCCCAATCCTTCCCGCATCAGGTTCAACACGGGAGCTATGATCGCCCCCGCCATCACTGTAAGAGTCGCGGAAACCAGTACGATCCACAAAGTGTATCTGTTGAAAATCCTCACGACCGTTGAAAAACTCCTTCGATTAAAAACGTTTGCCGTTGGGTGGGTCGATTTGAAACAGACTGCTGCACCTATTTGGGAATTATTTATACTCCAAAGACTTACTGGAATGGGGGAATGATGATGGACAAGGCCGAGAACATTGCTGAGAATCTAAAATTCGATCCCGACAATGGAGAGCTTTCTTTCAAGGGGATCAGATACATGCTGATTAGACCTGAGACTATTATGCAGCTCCAGAAGAATGTTGAGAGAGAGCTCGGAGAGGATGCATCCCGTGTAATAGCCAGAGGGGGGTTTGAGGGCGGATCACTATCCACAAAAGCATACAAAGAGAAGTTCGGCCTCAGTAACGAAGAGATCGTTGACTACATGTGCGACATGGGCTCATCAATAGGATGGGGCAGATTCAGATTGATTGAGTTGAGCAAGAAACATTTGATTGTGGAGGTGGCCAATTCTCCTTTTGCCGAGGTCTATGGGTCATCCCAGAACGGAGTATGCCACATGATCAGAGGGGTCCTGGCCGGGCTGGGAAGAACTGTTTTGGAATCAGATGTAGAATCCATCGAAGAGAAGTGCGTATCGAAAGGGGACGATGTCTGCAGGTTCGTCATAAAGAGAGTGGATTGAGGCGGTTCACTTCTTCGAATACCCGTATTCCCGCTTTGCGCTTCTCAAGGAGATCTTACCATCCAGTAGGTCCTTTTCCACCAGTTCTCTGTCTCTTTTGCGGGGATTTCCGTAACCTCCTCCGCCGGGCAACCTCAGGCTGACGATATCCCATTTGTTGAGGAAGCTCACTCCTTTGGACCTGGCTCTCCTCTCGCCCTTGTTGTCAATCAGATAGAATCTTCCCTTTGTCCCTTCCTTTCCACCGAACAATCCGAAAGGTGGTCTCTCCTGAGTATCCCCGTATCGCGCCCAAGATACATTGTCCACCAGGAACATTATGTCCCTCCTCAGACCCATGGCACCCCTGTGCTTGCCCGGGCCACCGCTGTCCTGGATGAGTTCGAACCGTTCTATTCTCACGGGATATTCGAGTTCTATTGCCTCGATCGGGGTATTCATGAACCTGGCCAAATGAGAATCCTGCCCGTCCTTTCCATCCACAGTGGGCAAAGCACCGGCGCCACCGCCCTGGATGTCGGTGTAGACCCACCTCTTGCCCTTGTAGTAACCGCTGAACCCGCATGTGGAGATCTGTCCATGGCTTCCGGCCATCACCTTGTCAGGTGCGGCTTTGGCCAGCGCCTGGAGCATGGCTTCCACAATCTTCTGGGAGCAGTTCGTCCTGGCCGCTACAGCCGAAGGAAGCGTGGGGTTGACTATCAATCCTTCTTGAGCATCTATTTCCACCGGTCTGTAGCATCCTGAATTGGGCGGTACGTGAGGATCCGCCACAGCGATCATGGTGTAAAACACAGCAGCGTAAGTAGTGGCGATCGGGCAGTTGATGTTCCCCCTCACCTGTTTGCTGGTTCCCTTGAAATCCACCTTCGCAGTATCGTCTTTTATGTGTATGTTAACCTGAACAGGAATCAGGTCATCGGTCACGCCATCGTTGTCTATGACCGCCTTTCCGCTGTAGTTGCCATCGGGCAGGTTCCTCAATCCTTCCCTCATTCGGGTCTCGGAATAGTTCATCAACCGCCTGACGCAGTTGTGCACCACGTCCACGCCGTACTTCCTGTAGACATTCTGGATCTTCTTTATCCCCACGTAGTTGGACGCGACCTGCGCTTTGATGTCCCCGATCGTGTTGTCCGGCACCCTGATGTTGTTCCTGATTATGGCGAAGACGTCCTCGTTCTCCTTGTACCTCTTGTAGAGCTTCACCATCGGGATTCTCAGTCCTTCTTGGTAAATCTCGGTCATACCGCCGGCCACGCCTCCGGGGACCATACCACCCATGTCCGATTGATGGGCGATCGTTCCAACAAAACCAACCAGATTCTTCCCATAATGTACAGGTGCGAATGTCTGAACATCCATTATGTGCTGACCGCCCATATACGGGTCGTTCGAGATTATCACATCCCCTGGGTGCAGATCCTTTGGACCGAAGTGCCTGGCCAGCGTCTTCATCGTCAATTCAAAACCGGTGAGCAGCATTGGGGCGTGATGTGCCTGTGCAATTGTATCCCCTTTATCGTCAAAGATCGCGCACGTAATGTCCATTATCTCCTTGATGATGGGGGACCTGGCTGTTCTTACCAGAGTATAGCCCATCTCATCGGCAATCTGCTCCATAGCGAAACGGATGACCTGCATGGTGATCGGGTCCGCGGTGTACTTCATTCTCTTTGCCATTACCTACCACCCCCCACCTTGACAAGGATGTTTCCATATGCGTCCACCTCTCCCGTTGAATCTGGAATGAGGACTGACGTGGACATTCTCTCTTCCACGATGCACGGACCTTTCAACACATTGCCGTACCTGAGCTTGGACCTGTCGTAGATGTTGGTGCTCCTGAAGCCAGTCTCGTCGAAGAAGACCTTTTTCTTTCCTTTCAGTGCTTGTTTAGCATCCTTTGTCGATTTCTTCATCTTGGGCATCTTCAGTTTAGGGGATTTACCAACGGCTCTGACCCTGATGTTGACTATCTCGATCTCTTCATCCGGCGAACTGTATTGGTAGACTTCCTGGTGCAGTTTGCTGAAATCATTCATCACTTTCTTCATTTCTTTGGTGGTCATTCTCTCGCTTCTCTTGACGGGGATGTTCAGCTCATAGGACTGGCCTTGGTACCTCATATCCGCTGTCCAGAGGATCTTGGATTGCTTTTCGCCCACCCCTTCGGCTTTCAACTGCCTCCTGGCCTTTCTTTCCATCTTGAGGAATTCCCGTGCGAGCCTCTTGGGATCGAGGTCTGCCACAGATTGTTTGAAGGTTCTCCAGTAATCGTGCCTCGTGTCAGATATCAGCAGACCGAAGGCGGAGAAGTTACCAGGAAGCATGGGTATGACAACCCTCGGGATTCCGATCTCCCTCGCGAGCTGAACTGCATGAAGAGGTCCAGCACCACCAAAAGCCACCAGCCCGAAGTCCCTCACATCATGACCTTTCTCTGTGGAACTGACGCTGATTCCCTTGACCATGTTGGCATTTACGACCCTGATCATCCCGCTTGCAGACTCTTCAACGCTCCATCCGAGCTCCTTTGAGATGTGTTCATTGATCGCTTTCTCTGCCAGTTTATGGTCAAGGTTCATCCCTCCTCCCAGGAAATACTCCGGATTCAGTCTCCCGAGGACAAGGTTTGCATCAGTGACTGTGGGTTTTGTACCGCCCAGAGAATAGCAGGCTGGACCCGGATCGGAACCAGCGCTTTGAGGACCCACATTGAGAATACCACCGACATCGAGCCAGGCGATACTTCCACCCCCTGCTCCAATGCCTCCGACATCTACGACGGGTATCTTCACGGGAAAGCCTTCGAATTTGCCTTCGGTCGAGATTGTGGGTTCTCCTCGCTCAATCAAACATATGTCGAAGCTTGTCCCTCCCATATCAACTGACAGGGCATCTGGATTCTTCGTGTGCTCTGCTATGTAGGACCCGGAGATCGCTCCGCCAGCAGGGCCTGAGTTCACGATACTGACCGCCATCCCGATTGCGGATTCGGGCGTCATCATGCCTCCACCGACCTGCATTATGCGGAGGTCCACCTTTCCGTACTTCTTGTTCAGCTTCTTATGCAGTGTTTGGAGATATCTGTCCAGGATCGGCTGGAGGTAGGCGTTTATGACCGTCGTTGAACTCCTCTCATACTCCCTGAACTCGGGACTGACCTCTGAGGATAGTGATACATAGGCCTTGGGATGGATTTCGTTGATCACCTTGGCGATTCTCTTCTCATGCTTTGGATTGAGGAATGAGAACAGAAGGGATACTGCAATGGATTCCACTTTCTCTCTCTTGAAGAATTTGACGACCTTCTGAACAGCCTCCTCGTCCAGGGGTCTGATGACCTTACCGTTTCGGTCCACTCTTTCCGGGACGCCCTTTCTCCATCTTCTCGGGACCAAAGGTTCCGGATTGCGAGCATAGAAATCGTACAGACCTTCCTTTGGTCTTTGGAACCTTCCTATCTCAAGGACATCAACAAAACCATCAGTTGTGATCAAACCGGTTCTTGCACCTTTTCTCTGAATGAGAGCGTTGGTACCGATGGTTGTTCCGTGAACCACGTAATCCACGTCTTTCATCGTGGCTCCGCCCATCTTCAGGACTCTTCCGATTCCCTTCATGACGCCCACGGACAGGTTCTTTGGAGTTGTGAGAACCTTCTCGTAAGTGGTCTCTCCAGTCTTATCATCAATCAATACGAAATCTGTGAACGTTCCTCCGACATCGATGCCCAGTCTCATCTCTTTCCTCCCCTTCAGCAAAGCAATTCCAGAGATTGGTTGAGAAAAGGAAAAACGGTATTTGTAGTTATCCGAGTGAAGAAAGACAGTAAAGCGTTAGTCTGAAGAATGTTCCGTGGTCTCGGGAGGTTCCACACCTTCAGGTCTTTGTCTTCTTCTCAGTAAGAAGTAGAGTACCGAAAGTACGATAGCCAAAGAGACAACTGCTGCGACAACCGCCAACCACAGCCAATCTTCCTCAGGCTCTATTGGAGGAGGTGGGACAGGATTGTCAACAACTACTGATATGCTAACTTCAATCGAATAGTCCTCCCCATCATATGAACGGACATGTACAGTATGATCCCCATTAGAGACAGTTGTTGTGTTCCATTCGTAACTCCATGATGTGGTGCCTGTCACTTCAATCCAAGAAGTACTGTCTATCCTAATCTCAACTTTCTCAACCGTCCCATCAATATCAGAAGCAGTGCCGTTCACGGTGATTGTGCCTGAAATCGCAGCTCCGTTAATTGGATCTGTAACGTTGCAGGTTGGGGGTTGGTTCTCAGGAGTTGCATTCGCCTCATTTGATCTTAGGCCTTCACCGAGCATATTGGTTGCGGTAACCTCATAATAGTACGTCTGGCCGTTTGTCAAACCAGTGTCCGTATGGGTGAGGACCTTGCCAATCTGCACAAGAAAAGCCTCCTCGCCCGATGCATCCCCTCGATATATTGTGTAATTCGTTATCGAGCGACCTCCGTTTTCCGAAGGTTGATCCCACGCAAGCGTTACTTCTCCGTTCCCAGGTGTTGCCTCAAGATTCCGTGGTTCTGATGGAGATGATGGGAAAGCAGGAACCACAAGAGGATACCAGTCCTTGTTCAATCCTCCCGGTATGTCATAGGGTACATCGCCTATTCCATCACTACCTGTCTGATCCTGATCTGGGCCGCTGTAGATGTCAGCGACAATGTAGTAAGCCCAGAAGTTACCACCCCATGGATAGCTGGTATTCCAGAAGTTGATGCCACTGTCAAAGGCGTGAGTTGTACTATCGCCAAAGATGTTATGATAAATGGTATTGAGCGCAGAGTGGCTGAGGGAAATGCCAATTTCATTGTTATCGAACGTATTATTCACAACAACATTCTCATGACAATCCCAGAGGTAGGCTCCATATTCATGATTCCAAATGACGGTATTGTTGCTGATGATAGTTCTCTTTGAATGGTTGAGAAGTATCCCGTTCAGTTTGTTCGACCTCACCGTGTTGTTTGCAATCAGGTTGTCAGAATTGCCGGTGGAATAGAAGTGAATGCCGTTCTCCTCGTTCGAGGCCAAGAAATTGCCAGTTATCGTATTATTCTGGTTCCATGAACTGAGTCTTATGCCATCGCGGCTATTCCCGTTCAGGCTGTTGTTCAAAATCGCGTTGCCATCAGAATATGAAAGGTATACCCCGTAAGAGTTGTCCGAGACTCTGTTGTCAACTACGATGTTGTTTTCGGAGAAGTAGAGAAATACGCCTCTGCTGTTCGAGTATGCAGTGTTCGTGTAAATGTTGCTGCGATTGGAACGATATAGGTGTATTCCGCTTCCTTTGCTCAAGTTGGCAGTGTTGTTGGCTATTTGAATGTTTGATGAGAAACCAGCAGTAATCCCAGTATTGCCATTGCTGACATTCTGGTTCTCTATGACCACGCCTGAACAATTCGCAAGTATCACTTGCCCGGCACCAGATGGAACAGTTCCACCAGTGACATTCTTCCAATAGTAGAGAGGTTTGCTATTGACGGTGTTTGAAGTGTCGATGATATGGGTGTTCCAGTATTCAAGAGAGTCACCAGACAGAGTAACCCCATTCTCCACCATTTGATTTTCAGTAAGTTTGTTCCTAACAGAACGTGCGCTGGCAATCCCCGTCCCGTTATTAAAGGACGCAGTGTTGCCAGTCAGGGTATTGTCGTTGGCGATCTCAAGGTAAAACCCATCCCAATTGTTGAAGGACGCATTGTTGTCAACAAACATGTTGTTGTTGGAGTCATCGAGCTCGAAGCCGTCCCCGTTGAGGACCACAGTGTTATTGAAAACATAGTTCTCATGGGATTGCACAAACCATATACCCCAGAGTATGTTTGATGCCACCGTATTGTTCGCAATGTAGTTCTTTGACGAGAAGGCGATTTCCATCCCCGTGGTACTGTTGTCGATGTTCTGGTTCTCCACAACCACACCAGTGCAATTAGCCAAAATCACGTGACCAGCATCTGCAGGGACAGTTCCGCCGACAGCATTCTTGAGATATCGTACGGGCTTCCCGCTCACTGTGTTAGAAGCGTCGATTGTATGTGAGCTCCAGTGCTCCACGTCTTGACCATACATATAGAGTCCATTTCCGATCATCACATTGCCGGTAAGAGTATTGTTATAGGAACGAATGAGAGATATCCCATCATAGAAGTTCCAAGAGATGGTGTTGCCTGCGATAACGTTATCATTGGATTGATGGATGGTAATACCGCTTTCATTGTTCGAAATCACACTATTGTTGATGATAGTGTTGTTATGTGATTGATAGAGACTGATTCCCACAAGGTAGTAGGAAATGGTGTTATTGGTGATGGAACAGTTCTCCACATTCATCAATGACATTGCAGGTGCAAAATCGTCATTCTTCGTCAGGGTGAATCCCGTGACGTTGACCCAATCGGTCTGCACTTCTATCCCACCCCAGTCGTAATTGCCACCGATAATAGTCGTGTCTTTGTTCTCGCCAACAAGGCTAATGGGAGTTCTTATCCTTACAAATTCATTGTATGTCCCGTTGTACACGAAAACAGTATCACCAGGATTCGCATCATCCACTGCTCCCTGTATCGTCGTATAGTTTCCAGGACCACCTCCGCCAACGAAAAGAGTGACTGCTCTCGCATTCTCTGGCAGGACTGACAAGATTGCACAGAAGCCACCTGCTACGACAAAAAAGGACACGATCAGACTCGCTTTTCCCCTCTTCATGCCCAAGCATCCTCAGAAGTAAAGCTATGTTGGCTTTGATAATGTTTTTGGTACACGTCTTTGTAAGTCTCGAAAAAACCCGTATATGAGACACGCTCCGAATCGTATCTCCAGAGACCAGATATCCATCGCAACAACCATTTTATACTCAGTTCAGGATTTCGCAGACGTCGGTCAAAGGGGAGAGGAGGTCTGAAGAACCAGTCCGTTTTGGAAGGCCCTCCCTAAGAGGTCAAAGGGGCTTCACCATGGACTTCGAATTCGATGAGGAACATGAGCTTTTACGCAAGAGCCTAGAGAAATTCGTCGAGAAGGAGGTCGTTCCCGTGGCTCAGGAACTGGATGAGAGGGGTAAATTTCCCAGAGAGCTGTTCAGGAAGGCAGGGGAGTTGGGCTTCTTCGGCATAAAGTATCCCAAGAAATATGGCGGTTCCGAAGGCGACAACATCATGTTCTGCATCCTTTGCGAGGAGCTGGCGAAAGGTTCACTCAGCTTTGGTGCTGGGGTCATGATGCAGTCCCTGCAGAGCATCCATTTCCCCTACAAGTATGGTAGCGAGGAGCAGAGGCAGGAAATCGTCGTGCCCGCCATTAAAGGAGAGAAACTTGGTGCCTTCGCCCTAACCGAGCCGGACGCTGGTACGGATCTAGGATCCTTAAGGACCACAGCGGACAAGGACGGTGACGAGTACGTTCTGAACGGTACGAAGGCGTGGACCACCAACGCCCAGGTCGCGGATTTCTTCACCGTCTTGGCTGTCACGGACAAGGAAAAGAAACTGAAAGGCGTGGATTTCTTCTTGGTTGAAAGGGACAATCCCGGCCTGACGGTGGGCAAGGATGTGCAGAAACTTGGACTGAGGGGGACCGAGACAGCAGAGCTGATTCTCGAAGACTGCCGCATACCTAAAGAGAACCTACTTGGAGAGGAAGGGACAGGTTATGATTCTCTCATGGATATCCTCGCAGAGATACGCATAATGACTGGGGCACTAGCTGTCGGGCTTGCTCGCTCCGCACTAGATATGGGAGTGAGATACGCCAATGAGCGCGTACAGTTCGGAAGACCTATCGGAAAGTTCCAAGCGATAAGGATGAAATTGGCGGATGTTGCCACTGAACTGGAGGCTGCAAAGCTTCTCGTATACTACTCGGCCTGGTTGCTGGACAAGGGAAAGGAATGCGGGAAAGAGGCGGCCATGGCAAAGCTTTTCGCGACCGAGATGGCTGTCAAAGCAACGGACGAAGCTTCCAGGGTGTTCGCAAGCTATGGCTTCTCAATGGAATATCCCATTCAAATGCTCCTCAGGGACGCAAGATTCCTAATCATCGGAGGAGGAACATCAGAAATCCTCAAGCTCATAATCGGAAGAGAATTGGGATTGTGATCACATGGCCTACAAATTCAAAGGCAAGAAGTTCGAAGAGTTCGAGATAGGGCAGGAGTTCACGACAGCCGCCAGGACGATTACCGAGGGAGATGTTTCCACGTTCGCAGGTTTGTCGGGTGACTTCAACCCACTGCATACGGACGAGGAATACGGAAAGAGAACCCCCTTCGGAGGGAGGATCGCCCACGGATTGCTGGCTGTTGCGGTCTCTACCGGGCAAGCGAATCAGTTGGGGATCTTCGAGGGCACGACAATAGCTCTGCTGAGCATGAGCTTCAAGTATACCGGTGCAGCGAAATTCGGTGATACCATTCATACCGTTCTCAAGGTTGCCGAGAAGAAGGAGACGAGTTCGCCAGATAGAGGGATAGTGACCTTTGATGTGACCACTCTCAATCAGAGAAATGAATCCATCGTTGAGGGTCAATGGGTTGTTATGCTTCAAAGGGAGGAGGGTTCATGAGACTGAAGGAAAGAGTTGCGATAGTCACTGGAGGGGGAAGTGGCATAGGAGAAGCCACCGTTCTGCGATTTGTCGAGGAAGGGGCCAAAGTGGCGATAGTCGATGTTGTCCTGGAAGGGGCGAACAGAGTTGCTGAAGCTGCGAAGGAGAAAGGCGGAGAGGTGCTCGTACAGCAGACAAACATATGCAAGAAGGATGAAGTGGACAAGATGGTGGCTGCCACACTGGATCAGTTCGGTAAACTGGATATTCTGATCAACAACGCGGGAATAAACCGGGACGCGATTGCAAAGAAAATGACGGAAGAGCAGTGGGATCAGGTGATGGACGTTAACCTAAAAGGGACGTTCTTATGCTCACAAGCTGCTTCGATTCCCATGATGGAACAGAACTACGGAAGGATAGTGAACACCGCTTCCATCGGTGCTTTGGGAAACATCGGTCAGGCGAACTATGCAGCATCGAAAGCAGGAGTGATGGGGCTTACAAAGACTCTCGCACTTGAGCTGGCAAGGTACAACATCACCGTGAATTGTGTCTCACCAGGAGCAACAAAGACGCCGATGACTGCCAAGATGCCTCCAGAATTCGCAGAGAAGCTCACCAAGAAGATACCTTTGAGAAGATTTGCGGAAGCAATAGAGCTGGCCAATGCGCACCTGTTCTTTGCAAGCGAAGAGTCGAGCTACGTAACGGGGCAGATAGTGTTCGTGGACGGAGGTATAAGCTTAGGGTTCTGAAGAGGAAATATCATGGTCGGAATAGTCTCGTACGGAGTGTATCTCCCCAGCTACCAGATGCCTGCTGAAGTACTGCAGAAAGCATGGGGAAAGCCCGCTGGAAAGGGCACCAAGGTGATATCGTCCTACGATGAGGACAGTTTGACGATGGCCGTGGCAGCATCCTTGAAATGCCTTGCCGATGTTGACCTCCAGAAGGTGGATGCACTCTATTTCGCATCTACCACGCCTCCCTATGGAGAGAAGATGAATGCGAGCGTTGTTGCGACCGCTTTGGACCTCGGCAGACACGCATTCACGATGGACATCGGTTCTTCCTTGCGCTCTGGTTCGAACGCACTGAAGGTTGCGCTGGATGCCGTCCCTTCGGGATCGAGTAACATATTGATTGTGGCCTCGGATTGCAGGCTTGCGGAACCTGGAACATATCTCGAACCGTTCTTGGGAGATGGGGCGACAGCCCTTCTGGTTGGAAAGGACAACACGATCGCGGAGATAACAGCACATCACTCCGTCTTCGATGGTTATCCAGACGTTTGGAGAAAGCAGGATGAGAGATTCCTCCGACACGATGATGTTCGATATTCCAGGAGCGAGGACTATGCCAGGAACATGAAGGAGGCCGTGGAAGGTCTCTTCGTTGAAGGAGGTTTCAAACCCGGGGACTTCTCGAAAGCGGTTCTCTTCTCACCAGATCCTAGGAGCCACGGCATATTGGCAAAGAGTCTGGGTCTTACGCCCGAGCAGGTTCAGGATCCATTACTGGACAGGACAGGAATAATCGGTTCCGGTCACGGTCTGATGATGCTGTCTGCAACACTGGACCAAGCAAAACCTGACGATTTGATATTGTTCGCGAACTACGGGGACGGTGCGGATGCGTTTGCGTTGAAGGTCACGGATGCCATTGAGAACAAGGGATCATTGTCGGAAATCGAGAAGGAGAGAAGATCGATCAGTTCCTACACGAAGTATCTATCGTTCAGGGAACTCGTGGGCAGCCACGAACCATCAACAACGTTCTCGGCAATTCCGCTTCTGCGCAGAGAGGAGGAACTGAGCATAAGACTGCACGGAAAGAAATGCAGGGAATGCGGAACAGTAATGACTTTGGATATCCAAACGTGCCCTCACTGCAGGACGGCTGAGGAATTCGAGGATATAAAGCTCTCAAAGAAAGGAAAGATCGTGACATACAGCCAGGAGTACTACTACCCAACACCAGAACCTCCAGTTACAATGGCCGTGGTTGATCTCGAAGGAGGGGGGAGAATCCTTGCTCAAATGACGGATTCAACAGCGGATGAGGTCAAGGTTGATATGCCAGTGGAGATGACGTTCAGGAAACTCCATGAAGGAGGAGGGTTCATAAACTACTCCTGGAAGTGCCGTCCCGTCCGCGAAGGGGGGAGCGGATGACCTTCAAAGACAAGATCGCGATCATTGGCGCTGGCTGCACCAAGTTCGGAGAGAACTTCAGCATGAGCTACGGCGATATGGTGTACGAAGCCGCAAAGGAAGCGTTCAATGATGCTGGAGTGGAAGGAAAGGACATCGATGCCGCTTGGCTAGGTACTGCCTTTCCAGATGCTGGCGTTTACAAAGGTAGGTCTGGAATGGATCTGGCTGAGCCCCTAGGCTTGTTCGATATTCCCATAACGAGAGTTTCAAATTACTGTGCCACGGGGGGAGATGCATTTAGAAATGGGTGCAACAGCCTACTTTCGGGTGAGAGTGATCTGGTGCTTGCTCTAGGTGCGGAGAAGCTTAGAGATAGGACACCTCAAGACAGTATCGTAAGAATGATGGTCGATACTGGCCATCCAATCTATCAGAAGGGTTTCACAGCTGCCGGGACTTTCGC
Organism: Methanomassiliicoccales archaeon; assembly: GCA_004377185.1. Taxonomy (GTDB): domain Archaea; phylum Thermoplasmatota; class Thermoplasmata; order RBG-16-68-12; family SOIM01; genus SOIM01. The sequence continues at coordinate 46,774 of SOIM01000058.1, forward strand.
TGTTGTGGGCACGAGATACATGCATGTCTATGGAGATATTACAGAACAGCTTGCGAAAATATCAGTGAAGAACCACTACCACGGTTCGTTGAACCCCAAAGCCCACTATCAGAAACCGATAACACTGGAAAAGGCGTTGAAATCGCCCATGGTTGCATTCCCGGTCAATCTCATGGGGAGTTGTCCGACCACGGATGGATCTGCCGCAGTTGTAATGACAAGGGCGGAGGACGCAAAGAAGTACACGGACGACCATGTTCTCCTCAAGGGATACTCACTTTCCATCTCCACTGGGTGGGACCTTCCCTTCTACGATCCGGATTACGATTTCCTTGGTTACCGAGCTACGCAGGTGGCTGGAGAAAAAGCCTACAAACAAGCGGGAATCGAGAACCCGTTCAAGGAGCTGGACCTGGCCGAGATGCATGATTGCTTCAACGTGGTGGAGTTCATCACCTACGAAGATTTGGGATTATGTGACAAGGGCAAAGCGAGGGAGCTTGTGGACAGTGAGGTAACCACTTTGGGCGGAGAACTGCCGGTCAATGTGAGCGGAGGTCTGTTAAGTTGCGGACATCCAGTTGGTGCGACAGGAGTAAGAATGCTATATGAGCTCACCAAACAACTCCAAGGAAAGGCGGAGAAAAGACAGGTGGAGAATGCAAGACTGGCATTGGCTCACAATATCGGAGGCCCCGGTGCAGTAGCATCAATTACAATCCTCGGAGCGAGGTAGGAACATGAAGAAGAATCCCATAAGGGTCCTAATCGCAAAGCCTGGCTTGGACGGACATGACAGGGGAGCGAAGGTCGTTGCCCTGGCGCTGAAGCAAGCGGGAATGGAGGTCATCTATACCGGGCTTAGACAAACGGTGGACCAGATCACGAACACCGCTCTCCAAGAAGATGTACAAGTAGTAGGTTTGAGCATCCTGTCCGGTGCGCATCTACCAATCACCAAGAAGCTATTGCAGAAGATGAAGAAGGAAGGACTGGAGGAGATGATGGTCTTGGTGGGAGGGAACGTACCAAAAGCGGACATCGCCAAAATGAAGAAACTGGGTGTCAAAGAGGTCTTCCCAACCGGATCAAGATTTGAAGATATCGTTTCGTTCATCCAATCAAACGTTCCAAATTAGTTGGTTCATCCAATTTCACAAGGTGTGAGAGATGAAGAAGAAGAAGATAGAACTGCCAGATGTTGTGCTCGAATCTGGAATCAAGGTGAAACCCATCTATGGACCGGAGGATGTGAAGGATATAGATTTCAAGGAGGACATAGGAGCACCGGGAGAGTATCCGTTCACGAGAGGGATTCACAAGTACATGTACAGGTTCCGCCCCTTCACGATGAGGCAGTACTCTGGCTTTGCGACAGCCACAGAAACGAACAAGCGGTTCAAGTACCTCATCAAGCACGGACAGACTGGATTGAATGTTGCCTTTGACCTGCCTACTCAGTGCGGGCTGGATTCTGATGACCCATTGGCGGAAGGAGAGGTCGGTAGGGTTGGGATGGCGATTGACACTTTGAGAGACATGGAAGATGCATTCAAAGGAATCCCACTTGACAAGATCAGCACTTCGCTGACGATCAACTCCATGGCCCCAATAATGCTGGCAATGTATGTGACTGTTGCAGAGAAGCAGGGTGTTCCGCCGGAAGAGGTCAGAGGGACGCTGCAGAATGATATCCTCAAGGAGTACATTGGACGGGGGACCTGGGTGTTCCCGGTCGAACCTTCCATCAAGTTGATAGGAGATACGATTGAGTACTGTTCAAAGAACCTACCGAAATACTACCCAGTAAGCGTGTGCGGGTATCATATAAGAGAGTCAGGGGCCAATCCAGTTCAAGAGATAGCATATGCGTTTCTCATAGCGAAGGCTTACATTCAACATGTTCTGGATAGAGGACTGGATGTGGATGATTTCGTTCCAAGATTCTCGTTCAACTTCGACATTCACGGTAACCTTTTCGAACAGATAGCGAAGTTCAGAGCCGCAAGAAGACTGTGGGCGAGGATTGTCAAGGAAGACCTGGGTGCCAAGAACCCGAAATCCATGCAAATGAAGATGATAGCTGGCGGAGGTGGAGGAGGATTAACGATAGAACAGCCGGAGAACAACATTGTGAGAGGAGCGTACTACGCTTTGATCTCCGCTCTGAGCGGTACCCAGACGATGGCGCTGTGCTCTTATGATGAAGCATACACCATACCCTCCGAGAAGGCAGCTGTGATCTCACTCAGGACGATGCAGATACTCCTAGATGAGATGGGATTGCGAGATACAGTCGACCCACTGGCAGGTTCCTATTACATCGAAAGCCTTACCTCTGAACTTGAGAAGAAAATCGTGGACATGATGGAGAAGGTTGAGAAAAAAGGTGGAATCGTAAAGGCGGTTGCGGACGGATACATTCAGAATGAAGTTGCCAAGCAGGCCTTTCTGTTGGAGAAGGGAATACAGGAAGGAAAGATCATCAAAGTAGGCGTGAACAAATACCAGGCGGAGGAGGAAGAGAGGGAGATAGAGTTCCACGATTACAAGGCAGAGGAGGCTGAAGTGCAGATCAAGAGGCTCAAGAAGGTGAAGAAGGATAGGGATGACTCCAAGGTTGCCAAGGCCCTCAAGGAACTCAAGAAAGCTGCTGAAACGGACGAGAACTTGATGGATTATGTGATTGATGCGGTCAGAGCCTATGCGACGGTCGGGGAGATAACCTCAACGATGAAGGAAGTCTACGGAGAGTTCAAAGAACCTGTGAGATTGTAGGTGGATAGTATGAAACCCCTTCTGGACGGAGTAAGAATCCTGGACATGTCACAGATGCTGGCAGGTCCGTATTGCTCAATGTTGATGGCTGATTTGGGAGCGGAAGTGATTAAGATCGAGAGCCCTGGTGAAGGAGACAGAATCAGGCAGATGGGCATCTACAGGATTGGTGGACAGAGCGCATATTTCCTCAGCATAAACAGGAACAAGAAGAGCGTTACGTTGAACCTCAAGTCAGAGAAGGGGAGAGAAATATTCTACGAACTTGTGAAGAAGTCGGATGTTGTGTTCGACAACCTTAGACCTGCAACATTACAGAAGCTGGGAGCGAGTTACGAACACGTGAAAGGACACAATCCTAAGATTATTTCATGCTCCATTACTGCTTTCGGACCGGACGGGCCATACGCTGACCACCCAGCTTTTGACCTGACACTACAGGCGATATCTGGAGCTATGTCCTACACTGGAGAACCTGGTCGACCTCCCGTGAGAATGGGATTGCCAATGGGTGATCTGGCAGGTGCACTGATGGCGGCCTTTTCAATCTCTTCGGCCTTGTACAAGAGAGAGAAGACGGGAGAAGGCTGCAAGTTGGATATCAGTCTCTTGGACAGTGTCGTGTCGCTTCACACTTACGTCGTTCAATACCTTGTGGCAGGATCTCCTATACCTGAACAGATAGGTTCGGGACATATCTCAGTCGTTCCGTACGGTGCGTTCAAGACCGCTGACGGATGGATTACCATTGCCATTTTCACCGAAAGGTTCTGGGAGAACTTCTGCAACATTCTGGGAGTGCCAGAGCTGGCAAAGGACCCAAGATTCACGACCAACAACGACAGGAGCAAAAACCGAGGGGTTCTAATCCCAATGATTGAAGAGAAACTCATAGCAAAGACAACAGATGAATGGGTGGAAATCCTCAGCAAGGAAAGAATCCCGTGCGGAGCTCTGAACACAATGGACAAGGTTCTGCAAGATGAACAGCTGAGACATCGGGACATGATCGTGGCGGTTGAGATTCCAGAGGGTGGTAAGACGGAGATGCTAGGAAATCCAGTCAAAGCGAAGGATATGGACCAGATGTATCGATTCTCTCCGGAACTTGGTGAGCATACGGAGCAAATCCTGACAGAAATTCTAGGACTAGAAGAACTAGAAATTAACGAACTCAGAGACAATGGAATCATATAGGTTGATTCTGGAACATGGGGTTTTCACTTTGATTCTTGGGCGGGGATTCAAATCCCTCCATCGGCTTCTGTAGGATTTGAACTCTACAAACGATTTTCAGAATCTTCCTCAGATGGCGTCTCTGGTTGATCTTCCTCTTTGGATTTCTTCTTTCTGAGAAGAGCGAAGGTGACTAGTAATAGGGCAATCAATAGAGCGATTGTCACGACAACTGCTATCCACAACCAATCTTGATCGGGTTCTTGTGAGGACGATGGAACAGGGTTGTCTACAATTACCGTTACGTTTGTTACAGTTGAGTAGTTAGATCCATCGTAGGAACGAGCATAGATTGTGTAATTGCCGTTTGGTACAGCTGTTGTATCCCAGTCATAGCTCCACGTTGTGGTGCCTGTGACTTCTATCCACGAGGTTATGTTTATTCGAATCTCTACTTTCTCGACTGCTCCGTCAGGATCCGAGGCGGTGCCGCTAATCGTATAAATGCTTAACAAAGTGGAGCCTGGACTTGGAGCATTAATTGTACAGGTTGGGGGTCGGTTTTCAAGTGCGGTGACTTCAACTTGCCTGGCAGTGTAGTTTATCAGTCCACCTGTATCTTCGACCTCGAGGCGGACTGTGTAGTCCCCTGGAGTGGAATACTGATGTTGGGCTGTCTTTGTGGTCGACCATGTTGTGTCCCATATACCGTCATCCTCCCAATCCCAGCGGACCACCAGATCGGCAACAGAATCTTCGTAATCTGAGGATGAAGAGGCGTTCACCGTGAAGATTGTGCTCACATTTCCACCAATAGGTGAGAGTGTGAAATGGGCGGTCGGCGGACGGTTTGGGATGGGCGTAAAGGTGACATTCACAGACGAGATCTCAGAGGGGTTTCCGGAATTATCCCAAGCACAGGCTTCTATAAGGTTTGGGCCGGAATTGAGATCAAAAGAGGTGTTCCATGACGATGTCCCCATGGCATCTGACCAGAATCCTCCATTCAATCGCACTTTCACATCTTGAAGACCACTGCCACCGACGTCAAAGGCTGTACCAGTCACATTGATGCGGGGAGATTCGAAGTTCTGTCCCTCGGTAGGTGATACTATGGACAAATAGGGTGGGAATGTGTCACCGCCGTGGGCGACCATGAGGGGATAATCATCCTGTATGTCTACGTCGATGAGGTAAGGAGTGTCTCCAATGCCATCCGGGTCTGGGCACACATCTTGGTTTGGGCCACTACAGTCATCCACACCAGTGTAATCGGACCAATAATTGCCACCCGAAGGGTAGTTGATGTTCCACCAGTTGATATCAGTGTCGTCATGCGGCTTGTCGTGAGCCTGTTGTGCATTCTGTATGATGTTGTTATGAAAAATAGTGTTGTTGTGGGAGGCGTATATAGATATGCCGTATTGGCGATTCGACAAGATGATATTGCCAGTTATGGTGTTTCTTTTGGAAAGAATAAGGGAGATTCCGTCCTCGTTGTTCGAGTACGCTTTGTTGTCTATGATTGTATTGAAGGCGGAAAGACCAAGGTTGATGCCATCGCCGTCGTTGTAGAAGGCGATGTTGTTGTTGATGATGATGTCAGAGGAGATGTCAAGGATGATGCCATTATTCCCATTCGAGTAGACAGTGTTGTTCGAGATGTTGCTGTCACGAGATTCTTCAACGTAGATGCCTTCACCGTTATCGAATGCGGTATTATTGGTGACACTGCAACGGGAGGACTCATCGATGTGGAGGCCCTCACTGTTATCGAATGCGGTATTATTGGTGACTAGATTGTCGTCAGACATGTACAGAAAGATGCCAGCCGTGTTGTTCCGAACGGAGTTGTTGGCAACCCTATTGCCTGATGAAAAGCCGAGTAGGATTCCCACAGAAGCGTTGGTGATGTTTTGGTTCTCCACAACCACGTTCGAGCAGTTTGCAAGTATCACTTGCCCAGCATTCTGAGGGATTGTTCCTCCATTGGCGTTCTTCCAATAGTAGATGGGTCTGCCATCTATAGTGCTAGAGGTGTCGATAGAATGACTGTTCCAGTGCTCCAGCAAATCGCCTCGAATTTGAATTCCATTCTTAACCATCACGTTGCTACTGATCGAACTATTGCCAGCATAATACAGCATGATCCCTACTTTGCTATTCGAGATGTTGTTGCCTACGACGGTGATGTTGTAGGATTGGCCAAGAGAGATGCCGTGCACCCGATTGTCTGAGATAGTGTTGTTGGCAACGATATTGTCGTCGGAATCGGTGAGAGTAATGCCAAACCAATTGCTCAAAGATACGATGTTGTTTACTATGATATTGTCGTCGGAATCGGTGAGTGCAATGGCTTTCCAATTGCTCAAAGATACGATGTTGTTTACTATGATATTCTTGTCAGAAAAGTCGAGATAAATGCCGTACTCGTTGCTGAAAACGATATTGTTGGCTACGAAGCACATCTGAACAGAATTGAGTGAGATTCCTGCGTCGGGCCAAAAAGACCCGCTGTTTGTTACGGTGAATCCCGTGACATTTGCCCAGTCAGCGGTTATGTGGATCGCATCCAAGATTCCACGACCGTCAATTATGGTTGTGTTTCTGTCCTCCCCTATCAATGAGAGGGATTCATGGAGAATTATGTTCTCTGAATATGTCCCGTTGTAGACATAGACAGTGTCGCCTGGTCCTGCGTCATCTATCGCGTCCTGTATCCTGGTGTAGTTTCCCGGACCCATTCCGCCCACGTAGAGAGTAGAGGCACTTGCATTTGAAGGAATGAGCGAAACGACGAAGCTGAATGAGCCGAGTATCACGAGAAACACGGTTGTCAAGGTGAGTTCTGTCCTTTTCATTGCCTTTCCTCTAATTGTGAGACCTACCCGCATGCCCCTAACGTTTCATTCGGGGAGGTGGGGGAGGCGGTGGCAGTTCTTCATCCGGTGGTGGTGGAGGTACCTCTTCTACCTCTTCCATAGGTGGGGGAGGCGGTAATGTCTCTTCATACGTCACTTCAGGTTGCGGCTCCTTCTCGACCGCTGGTGGTTTCCTTCTTCGTCTTGTCGCAACTATCGCCAATGCTGCTATCAAAATGACCAGAACAATCAGAACGGGGATAAGCCACATCCAGTCCTGAACCGGCCTCGGGTTGTCCACAGTTACGGATATCGATGATGTCTCAGAATAGTCCTCACCATCGTACGACCGCACCTGGATTGTATGCTCTCCATTCGACACTCCCGTGGTGTCCCAGTTGTAGGACCATGAATCGGTTCCCGTGGCAGTCTCCCAGCTTCCGTCATCTATTCTTATCTCGATTCTCTCAACGGTCCCATCCGAATCTGATGATGCCCCTTCTACAGTGCACGTTCCGGAGACTATCGTTCCCGACTCTAGTGATGTGATCTCACACGTGGGTTCCAGGTTATTCGGGGCCACGTTCACCCAGTTGGTCCACTGGCTCTCGCCCACAGCGTTCTTCGCACTAATCCTGTAATAATAGTTCTGCCTGTTAGTGACATCATTGTCCGTGTATTCCTGGACGTTCCCAACCTCGGTAAGGAACTCAATGCCTCCGATGGATGTGTCTCGGTAGATTACGTAGTTCGTGATGGGTGACCCACCGTCGTACGCTGGCGCACTCCAGGTGAGCAAGACCTGATTGTTTCTTCCACTTGCTGTCAAATCCCTAGGCTTGTATGGTGGATACGGAGGCGACGTTAATGGTGAATTCATCAGAGGATACCTGTCCTGGTTGGTTCCGCCGGTTACGTTGTATGGTAAGTCCCCTATCTCGTCATATCCCGGCTGGTCCTGGTTCGGACCGCTCCTCTCATCGTCGCCCGTATAATCTCCCCAGTAGTTACCTCCCGATGGATATCCGTTGTCCCAGTAGTTGAGGCCCATGAAGTCAAGACCTTCGATGTCATGATTGCCCACGATTGTGTTGTGGTAGATGTTGTTATACCAGGACATCCAGACTTTGAAGCCGTCATGATCGTTGTCCCTGACATCGTTTCTCACAAGGATGGTCCTGTTGGACATGTACAGCCCTATTCCAGTTTCGGAGTTTTCCGTCGCCAGGTTGTTCATGACCACATTGTCATCCGAGTAAGCGAGATTCATCCCATAGTAGTTCTGAAAGACCGTGTTGTTCTCTATCGTGTTGTTGTTTGCCTTGTGCACATATATGCCGTTCTTGGTCGCACCAGAGACCGCGTTGTTGGCTATGGTGTTCCTTGACCCGTACCACAGCTCTATCCCCTTTTCACCGTTCACGGCGGTATTGTTCTGCAAAAGGTTGTACTCGTCGTTTCCAACATAGAAATTCCCTGTGTTGTTCACCGCTGTGTTATTGACTATCACGTTTCTGGGTCCGCTGGTTGAGATTCCATAATAGTTGTCTGATGCGTAGTTCTCGACCAGAGTGTTGTCCGATGAACCTCCTACGTTGATTCCGAACATACTGTTCCCGGAGGCAGTGTTGAAGGTTATTGTGTTGTTATCAGAGAAGACGAGGAACATCCCATCCTCGTTGTCCTGCATTGTGTTCCCGGTGATGGTGTTGTGGTGTGATCGGAACAGTTCCAGGCCACCGCTGTTGTTGTGGATGATGTTGTCTGCGATGGTGCAGTAATCTGCCAAGCTAATATCGATTCCAGCATCACCACCGCCTGGACCGCCATTCCTTATTGTGAAACCTGTGACACTGACCCAGTCATCGGAGATTCGAATGACTGTCGAGCTCCCTCCGCCATCAATTATCGTGGTATTCTTATCTTCCCCCTCGAGATTGAGCCTTTTCGATATGGTCAGATGCTCATTGTATGTCCCGCTATACACGTAGACAATACTCCCGATGGGGGCCGCGTCCACCGCACCCTGAATCGTAGTGTAATTGCCAGGTCCAGGCCCACCCACATAGAGAGTTGCCGCTTTGGCATTCTCAGGAAGGATTGTGACTGCAAATGCGAATGCGCTCGCTAAGACTGTGACTATCACGACTATACAAGTATCCCTGCGATGCATACCCTCAGAGCCTCCAATAACGCATCGGTTGACTAGTTCATAATGCTTTTCCCCGTCGGCTTTGAAACTGAACTTTGAAACCCTCCATCGGCTTCTGTAGGATTTGAACTCTAAGTATGTTCTCCAGACTCCTCTATGAGAGAAGTATCAGCAGCTTCTTCACCCTTTTCCTTCTTCTTCCTTCCAAAAAGCACTAACAAAGTCAGAAAGCCGATAAGTACTACGGCTACTAGCACCAAAAGCCATACTTCTTCAAGAACGGATTCCTCATGATCGTAGAATGGATAGCGATCCTTGCTGTCTCCCCACCCAATACTGTAAGGTGAGTCAGCTATGCCATCACTACCAGGCTGATCTTGATCAGGGCCACTCTTCTCGTCAACTCCACCATAGTCGCTCCAGTAGTTGCCGCCCGATGGATATCCATTATCCCACTGGTTGCGATAGCCATCATCGAATGCCTGGTCCTTGTTGTTGAGGAAATGATTATGGTAGACTGAGTTGTCGTTTGAGGAACCAAGACCAATACCGAACCTGCTGTTCAAAGAAATCGTATTGTTGAAAATAGTGTTGCCGTCACTCCCTTCAACTTGGATACCGACCTCATTCTCAGAAAAAGTGCTATTGGCAATCCAGTTACCGCTCGAGAGATAAAGAAGTATTCCTTTTTTTGTGTTCGAGGCGGTCAGATTCTCAATCGTATTGTAAGAGCTGTAGTGCGTCAAGACCATGCCGTGTCCGCTGTTCAAGGCGCGGTTATCTGCAATATAGTTATAACTCGACCGTTCAAGTCGGATGCCGTCCCAGGTGTTCGAGAAGTCGCTGCTGATGATTGAGTTGTTGTGAGAGTCAATAAGACTAATGCCGTGTCTGCCGTCCGAAGCCGAGATGTTGATGATTGTGTTGTTGTCTGAGGAATCAAGGATCAGACCGACATCATTGCTCATGGCAACAATATTCGTAATAGAACAATTCTCAGAATCGAGAAGTTCTATTCCAGCATCTCCTATGCGCGATCCGCTATCTGATACTGTGAATTCTGTGATATTGACCCAATCCGCAGAAACATGAACTACATCTCCAGTTCCTTCACCTATGATCGATGTCGTTCTTCTATCCTCCCCAGCAAGGGTGAGAGGTTTGTCAATCGCAAGATTTTCATGATACACTCCGTTGGAGACATAGACAATATCACCAGGTTTTGCGTTGCCTATGGCATCTTGTATCGTTGTGTAGTTGCCAGGACCTGTTCCACCAACGTATAGAGTAGTTGCCTCCACCTTCTGAAACATAAGCATGGAGCCAACATAAAAAGTGCCGACACAGACCACGAGCGCAATGGACAGACTTGCTCTTTTCATCCTATTCCTCTTCCATCCCACCATCTTCTCTGTTGGAATTATGGAGAGAATATGTATTTGTGATTTCTGGTACAGCCTTTTGTGTATCATAGAGAATGCTCTCCTAGCACAGATATCCTCGAGAGAAAATGATGATAGAGCAAGGTTCCTGCTGGTTCTGGGCTGAAATCATCGAAGTAGATAGGGACTGAGTGTTCCGACATATTCAGCATCCGCCAATGGGAAACTCAGACACTACTAGGACTCGACCTTACCTATCACGACCCTTTCCGGGTCAATCTCTTCTCTGAGAATCTAGAGCTCATCCTCCGTCGGCGGTCCCAGTTGTTCAAGTTCATCGACCACAGGGGGCTCGAAATCCATGTTCTCCAAGACTTGGACTAGGTCTACAGGTTCTCGCCTGAGGTTGGGAAACGTAGAGGCGGATATTGGTGAATCTTATTGGTCTTGAGCAAGAGGAAATCCAGCGACTGATGATGGATAGAATAATATGAGAGGGTGCAAATCTAGATATGAGCGGTAGATATGCCTGCCCACTTAAATCCCTGTCTGAAGGAGGCGATGCAGAGAACATGACAGTTCAGCTGTATATCCGACCACCGGCTGATTCGTGCAAGGAAATAGTCAGTGACATATACAAGGGACTTACCGAACTGGGATGGACAAACACAAAGTCGGTGCTCTATAGCAGCAATCAAGACGAACCAGTTGAGAACACTCCTGGGTCAGTGTATTTGGTGACTAGACCTGTCGAAGCAAAAAGAAGGTGGCGAGTACCACATGAATCAGTTCATGTGGAGTTCATGAAGGGTGAACAACGTTTTCTAATGTTTGTGGGTGTGGAATATCAGTACACGATTGAACTTGTGTTCTACGAAACTCTGTTTGAGCAGGGAAGAGGATTGGATGAGCTGAAAGATCTCTTTTCAATGCTGTCGTTACCTGAGGGCACTCATGTCCGAGGAGACGGACCCAGCGAAATCTACGGCGATGAAAAGACATGGAGGTTCAAGGGTGATCGGCTATGGGAAGCCTACTTCTATATCGATCAAGTGAAGACATTACGATGGTCCAGAATCGTTAGTTGCTTTCCAGAGCTGGCGAAGAACGAACTGGCACGAATTGGAGACAAACACATTGTTGCGATGGGTGAGTCGCCCTATATTGAGGAGAAGGAAAGAGTGAGGGTATTTCCGTCCAAAAAGGAAAGGAAATCTGGAGTGCCAAAGTGGTATCGGGGAGAAAGAAGACCGTGAATACGAGCGCATTATCTTTGTTTTCTCCGCCAGCCTCTGAGAAGAAGACGAATTGTGATTAGATTAAGTGAGACCATGGCAGCCAGCAAGAGGATAGCCTCCCAAAACCAATCCTCCTGTGCTTTTGGTGTATTGTCAACCAACAGAATGATTGAGACTTCGTTCGAATAGCGGAAGCCATCATGGGAACGAGCATAGAGAGTGTGTTTTCCATCAGAGACATGTGATGTGTTCCACGGAAATGTCCATGAAGTAGTTCCATCCGTCTGTACCCATTCGCCATCATCAATTCTGACCTCGACTGCCCATATGATCCCGTCGGAGTCGAAAGCTGTTCCGAAAATGATGTGGGTACCATGGATCTCAGCTCCAGCAGGAGGACCAGTTATATTGCACAACGGGATGTTGTCTGTAAAAGGCTCAAGAGGAAGCTTAACGGGTTTCATGAAGGGATACCAGTCCTTAACGAAGCTTTCCTGAATCACATATGGCACATCACCAATTCCATCGCGCCCTGGGCCATCTTGGAATGGCCCATTCTTCTCATCAACGCCTTCATAGTCGCTCCAAAAGTTGCCCCCGGATGGGTATCCACTTGACCATGAATTGGTCCTAGTGCCGGGGTGAGTTTGAATCGAATTGTTTACGAAGTTGTTCTGAAAAATCAAATTGCCTCCAGAATCCCAAAGATAGATCCCATAAAAGCGGTTGGAGGTAACACTGTTACCGCTCACAACATTGCTGTCTGAGTTGATGAGATGTATGCCGTGACTGTTGTTTGAAATGGAGTTGTTGACAATCTGATTCTCTTTTGAGTAATGAAGAGCGATGCCATGGCCATCGTTCCCGTGGATGTTGTTCCCAGACAGCCAACTTCCTTCTGAGAAGTAGAGTATCAAGCCAGCCGATCTCGACATGCTAACAATGTTGGACTCAACAACATTGCCAAACGACCGGCCGATGTTGATGCCGACGGTGCTGTATAAGGCAGTGTTATTCTTCACAGTGTTGTTGTCAGAATAAAACAGACTTATAGCTTCCTGATTCTCTGATGCAGCATTGTGAATGATGGTGTTGTTCTCAGAATATGCAAGGCTGATACCATCGAAGTTTCCTGAAACTAGGTTGTCAGAAATCACGTTGCCTGAGGAGAAGCCAAGCTGAATTCCTAGGGAAACATTACTTAAAGACAAACCCTCGACAAGCACATTAGAACAATTGGCCAGTATGACCTGTCCTGCATTCGATGGAACAGAGCCATGGATAACATTACTCGAGTAATAGAGAGTTCTTCCATTGACGATGTTTGAAGAGCCAATGGTATGAGAATTCCAATACTCGAGAGAGTTTCCCTCAAGGAGGATTCCGTTGTTTGTCAGAACGTTGCTTGTTATAGTGGTAGTTGTGGTATCTTGGAGATAAATCCCATACCAGCTGTCTGAGATCACATTGCTAGCAATAGAGTTGTCACCTGAGTCGCGGATATGAATTCCGTAGAATGAGTTCGAAAGCCAGTTGTTGCTTATCCAGTTGTTGTTGGAATGGGAGAGGAGGATGCCACTCTTGGTGAAAAAGGTGTTGGTTAACGAGTTGTAGTTGGAGTGTTTGAGATGAACCCCAGGATAGCCTTGAGATATGACTATACTATCAATGGTGCAATTATCCGCGTTTTCGAGTTCCAGTCCAACGGCCCATTTGTCTGTGATTGTGAGTCCAGTGATGTTAACCCAGTCAGCAGTAACTAGTATGACGTAAAGTTTCGAGCCAGATCCAAGTATGGTCAAGTCCTTGTCCTCTCCAACGAGTGAGAGTGTCTTGTTCACCAGTACACTCTCCTCATAGGTCCCGGCGAAGATGAAAACAGAATCACCGGGGCTGGCAGCGTCCACGGCGCTCTGAATTGTCGTATAGTTTCCGGGCCCTGATCCTCCGACATACAGAGTGGGGGCTGTGACAATTCCTGGCAAAGCAAGCAAGACAACATGAAAGGTGCCCACCAGAAAGAGAAGGCAAACAATCAACCTGGATTTCTTGTCTAAACATTCCACAACGACGTCTTTTTGTCCCATCAATGGTTCAAGTGAGACTGCGGATACTTCAACGTTGCGTGGTACCTACCACAAACATACCAGAAAACGGAATTCTAGTCAACCCGTCCGATCACTACCCTGTCTGGATCTATCTCTTCCCTCAGAACCTTGAGCTCTTCTTCCGTCGGTGGTCCAAGTTCTTCCAGAGTACCAGCGACCACAGGCTCAAACTCCATATTATCCAAAACAAACTCCTTGGTGACCCCTGTGCAGAGCCCAATCAATCGCATCACTCTAGTTTCCTCATCAAAATCGAAAAGAGCCTTTGATGTGACAACCCTATGAGGTCCACTACCTCTCGGCAGACCTGCTTTCTCTCTCGCACCAGGCCCATCCAAGTAACCAGGAGAAGTTATGTAATCCACCCGCTCCAGGAACCTCCTCTTCTCATGCTGCATCAACACAACAGTCTTCCAGCAGAGGGATGCGACCTCGTTCCCACCACCACTGCCAGTGAACCTCTTCTTGGGCCTTTCGTAGTCCTTGCCAATCATAGTTGAGTTTATGTTTCCGTACTTGTCGATCTGCGCTGCCCCCAAGAATCCATAGTCAATCAATCCGATCTGCGCCTGTGCCATCATTCGGTTCATCGACATCCAAGAGTAGGACCTGTAGCTGTTCCTCGCGTCCGCCATCATGTTTCTCTTGAAGGGTGTTGCAACCTCAGGTCCAATAGCTCCGTACTCGTACACTTGACAGATATTTGGTGAGTACAACTTCTGAGCTAGAATAGCAGCGATCTGGGGCATTCCGTAACCCACGAAAACCGTTCGGTTGTCCTCTATCAGCCTAGCGGAAAGGCATATCATCTGTTCAACATCGGTATACGTCTTGCTCAATAGTATCCCTCCTTGATCCATTCGCGCTCCTTCAGTTCCTCCATTCTCTTCTCACCCCCCACTAGCTCCATGTACTCCTCGTGACCCGATGTTGAATGAACGTATTTGTCGATGTATTCGGCCAGCTCCTCTAGGCTTCTGGCGGCAAAGAACTCCTCCAAGTGCTCGGAATCGTACGCATACAGACCAGGTACAGTTCCAGGGTGTGCACCGTAGGGAGCAACCACAACAGCATTCACCATGTAGTAAGGAATGGTCGTCTTGCCTGGATCTTTCTTTATTTCCTCCGTAGTGATGATTTCCTCTGTGGATAGAATGACGTTCTTGGATGCGGCTGCGGTCTCTAGGGGTGTAATGCTCGGACCGTACACTCTGGCGTTTCCATAAACATCGCATTGGTTCACATGAATGATGGCAACGTCTGGATTTATCGCCGGGACCAAACAGACTTTCTTCTTTGTGAATGGGTCCTCAACCACTTTTGCACCAGAATGTTTGAACGTGTCAGTTCCTAAGAGAGAACGAGCAGGTAGGAAAGGTACGCCCATCGCTCCAGCCAGATGCCTCAAAGCAAGAGTGCCGTTTGACCAATCAATCGTTTTCACAATCCCTTTCTCAATTGCTTCGAACAAAGGTCTTCCAAGACCTGCAAAACCCACATCGATCTTAGATACACAGCCCCCACCGACCAGAAGTGTGGTGTCCAACAACGTGAACTTCGCAGCTATCCACAGGTCCTTCTTCTTCTGCCTGACTATCTCCCTCTCGATGGACATCGGGCCCCTTACCATGGAGCTGAGGTCATAACTGATGTAGTCCCCGTCCTTCACGTACTTCTTCACAGCTTCGTGCTCGTCTATGACCTTCTCTTCCAAAGCCCGTGTCTTATTGTCCCTCATCCATTCTCTTACGTCATCCATATCCTGCAGAAGCACCTCGCCTATTCCAGATTCAAGCACTTCCATATCATCCACCTCCTACCGGGTAGGAAACGATTATCTCATCACCGTCATTCAGAACAACGTTCTTATCACCGATCTTCCCGTTCACGGCGAACAACACCTCGGGGCCATCGATACTACCTTCAATCCTGTCGCGGAACTTCCTTCCATACTTGGAACACATGAACTCTACCAGCTCTTCCAGAGCCTCACCTTCGAACTCCAGCTCCTCCTTCCTTGTTTTGGCAAGCTCCGAAAAGATTCCGAAGAACTTCACGGTGACCCGAGGCATCGAACCCTTACGTCACTTTTCTGATAAAAGACCTTTTCCTAAAGGAACTGTTCTCCACGCCACTGCAGTTCTGCCATATGCGTGGCAGGAATCCCAGTCTTTCTGCATCTTGAGCACAGAGGATGGTCCGCTGTGAGTATCTCTCCATCTCGCTCCTTAGCAGCGATAAGCAATGAAGTATCTGTAACGCCGACTCTCTTCAGTTCTTCTGCTTCAAGAATGTCATCCTTGGACACGTAATGCTCATCCATCTGCTTCAGTTCCTCAACATTATGGTCGACAACCTTCCCAAATTCTCCACGCTTGAGCTCCATGGCCATGTTCGATACTTCCGCAAGTACGCCAGGGGTCACACAAACCTTCCTTCCAGCTAAGAACTGCACGAGCAGATCGAAATCAGTCCGACTGTACTTGCTAACCCTTTTGAATTTTCCAATAAGACTCTCATCATAAGCTCCCACCAGCAATAGCAGCAACGGACTCGTATCAATGAGAACCGGCTTGCGAGCTCTAATCAATTTCCCGGACGTCGCTGATTTCTTCGGTTTCGTCATCGACTTTGACCTCATAGTGCCTGGGTTCTTCATCGAACACATTGGCAACCTCACATGAGACTGTCCAAGCGTCCTCCTCATCATCGTACTCCACGGAAATAACGTCAAAGATGAACTTGCTCTTCTTTATTTCATCGAAGTATTCCCGAACCATCTTGGATACTTCTTTGACATTCAGATTTGTCATCTATCCACACCACCATGGGCAACGTTCGGAGAGTATAAATCGATATCGTTCTCCAAAGAGCGATTCCACAGACGAAAACCTAGACTCGCCTTATGAAGGACCTCTTCTTCGGAACGAACTCCTTTCCAGCGCAGGTGTAGCAGAGCTTCTTGGATTCCTTGTAGTGTTCCCTGCAAACCGCCCCTCCGCACTTCGAGCACTTGTATACCCTTTCGAACTTCTTTGTGAGGTCTATTCTGTTCTTGCAAACCTTGCAGAGGGGCATCGAGATCACTTCTTGGCCAGGAGCTTTCTTTCTCCCAGGTCCTTGGCAACATCCTCCAGCCCTGCGTTTATCAGTTTTCGCTTGTGGGGGAGGCCTGTCTTCAAATCCCATCCACGGATTTTGTAATACCGGTCTATCATCTTATTGAGCCTCTCCTCGGGGAAGGTCTGGCCTTTGGCAGGTCCGGAAGGCAAAGGTTCTTCAATGAACCTCCTCGGAAGAGTGTCATCCTTTCTTCTAATCCCGAACCTTACGTTCAACGCTCTCTCAAGGTTGATTATCCGGTCGCCTATTTCCAGCATTCCATAGTAATCCAGATCCATCCCAGTTGCCGCGGATATCCAATCATGGTATTTTATCGAGTGAGCGTCCTTCCTTCCTTTCGATTTGGCAAGCATCTCGGGGATGGGATAACCCGCGTAATAGGAAGCGTGCATGAACCTGCAAGTGCCCATTGAGTCAGTAATAGCACCAACGTTCTCGTGCCAGACGACCATGTTGACCTTTCCACCGTACGTTTCTTGTGTTGTTGATTCTCCAGAACCGAAGATCTCTTCACCCACTTCCTTCGGGATACGGAGCATCTCGAATACCGGGTGCGCTCTGAGATGGTCGGAACCTCTGCTCCCTACCGCGTACCCAAAACCAAAGCCCTTTGACGCTCTTGGGTCGCATACGATTGTCTCCATTCCTTTGATGGTGGTCTCGTATTTGGAAGCACCTTTACCTATCTTTCTGGCAGCCCTTTTGGTTCCAGTTGCTCCAAGTTTGCCCAACTTGGTCTTCAGAGTGCCTATTTGATGGACCATCTCCACCATCGCGTCCGCGTTCCCGAATCTCAAATCCAGACCGCCAGCGTCTTTCTTTGTCAGAATCCCAAGCTCTGTCAGTTCCATGAACAAGGCGATGGAATTGCCACATGAGATGCAGTCCATACCGTAATCGTTCGCGAGCATATAGGCGTGGAAGACCGCTTCCATATCTGAGACTCCGCACTTGGACCCGAAAGCACCGACTCCTTCGAACTCGATGTTTCCCTTCGTACCAGCGTATTTGCCTTTCTCGATCCTTCCGAACCTCTTGCAACGGTTAGGACAGGACATACAAGCTCTGCCGCCAGGTATAGGCGTAGCCTTTGTTGAGAACTTGTCACGGAACTCTTCACCGCTTATGAGGTCCGCACCCTCGAAAACGCTCTCCTGGTAGTTCCGGGTAGCAAGCCAACCCTGTGCGTTTGCCCAACCGACGCACACGTTCGTACCAAGTGAGGAATGCTCTCCGGTCTTGAACCCGGGTTCGTCAAGAACACCCTGCCAGCCCTCCTTCGCCACTTCCCAATATCTATCGGGGTCGGCTACCCGCAGTTCACCAGTGCCGGTGGCTGCGATCGCCTTCAGATTCTTCGAAGCTATGACCGAACCGATGCCAGTTCTACCAGCCGCATCCCAGAAATCGAAAATCACACTGCCAAACAAGATGCCCTTTTCAGCCGCCGGACCAACAGCGGCCACTCTGGTATCATACCCATTGTTCTCTTCCTGTAGCCGGTAGGTCGTCTCGAAAACGCCCTCTCCCCACAGGTGTTTCGCGCTTCTGATCTCCACATTGTCATCATCAATTGAGATGTAAACAGGTTTCTTTGCCCTACCTCGAATGACAATCCCATCATAGCCAGCATACTTTATCTCAGGACCGAAGTTCGTACCGGCGTTCGAATTGCCGTATATTCCCGTCAAGGGTGATTTGCTCGCAACATTGACCCTACCAGCAGTGGGACCTAGAAGACCAGTGATCGGCCCTGTTGATATACAGACCACATTTCCCGGACCGAGTGGATTCGTACCTGGAGAGACGGAATCGAAGAGTATCTTGGCATCCATCCCACGGCCGCCGATGAACCGCTTGCAGTCCGCCTCGGACAGCTCGACCTTCCTAATCTTCTCTCGAGTGAGGTCTATATGCAACAACTGCCCCGCGTATCCGCCTAGGCTGAATACCATTGGCTAACCCCAGTTCCTCCTTCGGAGACCGTTTCGGCCACTTTCTCGGCTATCGCCTTCCTCTTCTCCCTTCGATATTCTTCAAGAGACTCAACATATCTTATCGCACCAGTGAAGCACCATTTCACACACTCTGGGTCCCCGTCGCACAGATCGCATTTGCGCACTCCTTTTGCAACGGGATCATGAGCAATCGCAACAAACGGACAGGCCGGAATGCAAAGTCTGCAGCCTATGCAGACATCATGGTCGATGAGAACAGCACCAGTCTCGAAATCCTCTTTTATCGCATTAACTGGACAGACCGCTATGCATGGAGCGTCATCACAATGCTCACAGCCAACAGGAACATCCAAGCCCTCCTCGTCCATCTTCACGACCCGGACCCTGGACTTGGTTGGAGAAAAAACCCCTTCCTTCTTGAAACTGCAAGCAAGCTCACATGCTCTGCATCCAGTGCACAACTCCGCGTCGAAGACGAGTTTGCCCATTTCACCACTTAGTTTCTTTCTAGGCTTGAAACAGCGTCTTTGACTATGTCCATCCCCTTTTCAATGTTTTCGGTAGAATTCGCATACGAGAACCTTATGTGCCCCTCTCCACGCTTTCCGAATGCCGACCCATATGTGGACACGACCCCCGCCTTCAGCAGATGAAGTGCAAGGTCGGTATCGCTGATCTTGAAATCGAATGAAGGGAAGACGTAGAACGCTCCCTTCGGAAGGAGGCAGTCAAAACCGTCGATCGAGTTGAGCAGGGCGGTTATGACGTTCCTTCTCCTTTTGAAGGCAGCGACCATGTCCTTGATGAAGCCCTGGGGACCCTTCAGACCGGCAAGCACAGCGTGTTCCAGAGGGGTGGATGGGCATGCGATCGCATAATACTGCAGCCTGGAGATGTGCTCGATTATGTCTGGAGAACTGACCATGTAGCCGATCCTCCACCCGGTCATGGCAAAGGTCTTGGAAAATGAGTTCAGGTGTATGACATTCTCATAGTCTCCGAGGAAGGAATGGTGTTCACCCTCGTAAATCACCTCATCGTATACCTCATCTGAGATGATTACTATGTTGTGGTCCTTGCAGATCTCTGTTATTGCCCTCACTTCCTCCTTGCCCAGTGCCGAGCCGCATGGGTTGGAGGGAGAGTTCATTATGATAGCTTTCGTTTTGTCCGTGACGAGTTCGTTGATATCGTCCGGCTGGGGAACATATCCGTGCTCCTTCTTCATGGGATAGCAGACTGGTTTGGCCTTGTATATCTTCGCGTGGGGGATGTAGAAAACGAATCCGGGATCGGGTACCATAACCTCATCTCCTGGCTCGTAGAGGGCCATGGACGACAAAGCAAGGCCGGAGGAAGCACCCATGGTCACCATGACATTGTCCACGGTAATGTCCTTCTTGTATCTCTTAATCCGCTCTACGATAGCTTCTCTAAGTTCCGGTAGTCCGAGGATGGGCGAGTATTTGTTGTAGCCAGCATCCACAGCTTCCTTCAGCGCCACGGCTATGTGCTCGGGAGGATTGAAATCGGGTTCGCCTATCCCCAGATGAATTGAGTTCTTGTCCGCCATACCAAAGATCTTCCGTATTCCTGATTTCTCAATTCCGTCCAGACGTGTGGAGAACATTTCAGCCTCCTCCTGCGAGTCTACCATATTCCTCATACCCTTTTGTGAATGCCCTGATGTTCTTCTCAGCTACATCGGGGCGGAAGGAATCTCGAATTGTCTGTTTGAATGTTTCGGTCGAAACGGGTATTTTTCCTGTCGAAAATGCCGCACCCAGCATGACAACATTTGTCGTGACAGTGTCAATCTCGCACGCCACTTTGTTAGCGTCAAAAACGATGGTTCTCTTGAAGTTCTTCTTGATGAAATTGAGGAGGTTCTGTACGTCTGAAAGCTTTGCTCTTTCCTTCTTTGCAACCGTTGACGGCAGGATGAGGTATGAGTTGACGATCGCGATTCCGTCCTTCTTGAGATACTTGCAGTACCGAACAGCTTCGATGGGTTCCATTCCGATCAAGAGGTCAGCAGTTCCTTCCGCGGTTGCTGATGTTCCCTTTGTGTCGAAGATGTTCACGAATGAGGCTACTGCACCGCCTCTTCTTGCCATGCCCATGTCGCCATATGTTCTGACAGAAAGGCCCTCTTTTACCGCGGAAGAGGCCAGAATGCTGCCTGCCAACACCGCTCCCTGACCTCCCACACCGGCCAGTACGACCTTGACATCAACACTCATCCCAGTCCACCTCCTTGATAGCGAGTTGGGGACAGACCATTTCGTTGGCACACACACCGCACCCGTTGCAGAGGGCAGGGTCTATCTCGATCACATCCTCCTCCATGCGGAAAGCAGGGCAACCGAACAGGTTCATGCACAGCTGGCATTGGGTACAAATATCTTGGTCAATCTGATACTTGGCTATCTTCTTCCCTTTCTTCCTCTTCTTTCTAACGTCAAGCAATATGCACGGATGCCTTGCGACTACCACGGACACGCCTTTCGTCTTCACAGCTTTCTCCAGGGCTTTCACGAGGGCGTCTAGGTCAAGAGCGTCCACGACTGCAACGGTGTCAACTCCGCAGGCCTTCGCCACATCTTCTATCAAGATCTTCCTGGTGTCCTCTCCCATCGCTGTCATTCCCACCCCGGGGTGGGTTTGGAACCCGGTCATTGCAGTGGTGGCATTGTCCAATACCAGAACATTGATGTCCGCCTTGTTGTAGACCGCGTTGAGCAGAGGGGGAATCCCTGAATGGAAGAATGTGGAATCGCCGATTGTGCACACGATGCGATTATCTATGACCTTTGAAAGACCGGTTGAAATTCCAATACTGGATCCCATGCAGAAGTTGGTGTCAACGGCATTTAGAGGGCTCTGGTAACCAAGTGTATAACAACCGATGTCCGAGGGTTTAACGATGCCTCCCTTCTTCTTCAACTTCAGGTTCTTTTCAACGACATTGATCGCAAAGAAAGCGGTTCTATGACCGCAACCCGGACAAAGCACTGGCGGTCTTGGAGGAATGAGAGCCTGGGCCTCCTTCCAGATTCTGTTTGCCTTCCCAAAATATGATGGAGTCTTCCGACCCAGGAACTTGCTGAGACCAACGGCAACCTCTCTGGGACCCATCTCACCTGCCTTTGGAAGGATGTCCTTTCCGTGAATTTCGGTATCCAAGGACAGCTCATGCGCGATGCTCCTCAGACATGTCTCCACAAATGCCTCCACTTCCTCCACTACAATTACTTTCTCATTGGCTGAAAGGAACCGCTTAATCTTCTTTCTGGGAAGCGGGTAAGGTGTTCCGATCCTAATCAGTCCGACCTTCTTGCCCAGACCCAAAGCCTTGAACGCCTCCCTGACCACATTATGGGTCACGCCACAGGAGATCACACCGAATTCGCCATCACCCTTGGAAATGATCTTGTTGAAGGGGAGCTTCTCGACTTCTTTCTTTATCTTCTCCATTCTTTCTATGAGTTCAAGCCTCATTCTCCTGGCATTGGCCGGAAGGTTGACCCATCGTTCTGGAATGCGCTGGAACTGTCCCTTTCTCTTTGTCTTTGTCACAGGGCCAAGAGTGATGTCCGCTGAAGAATGACCGATTCTTGTGGTTGATCTGAAGAGAACTGGCTGGCCCCATTTCTCAGAACATTCCAGGGCGGCCTTTGCCATCTCATGAGCGCCTTTAGGTCCAGGGGGTTCGAAAATCGGTAGGTAAGCTTCCCTGGCGAATAGACGGTTGTCCTGTTCGGTGTGAGAGCTGTGCATTCCTACGTCATCCGCAGAGACAAGGACTATGCCGCCGACTGTACCCATGTAGGTGAATGCCTGGAAAGGTTCAGATGCAACGTTCACACCCACGCCTTTCATGGAAACCACAGAGCGCAGACCGCTCATGGCAGCGGAAATGGCGACTTCGGCAGCGACCTTCTCGTTCGTGGACCATTCGGCATATATCCCGTATTTCTCGGCAACAGAGAGAAGAGTGAACAGGATCTCAGAAGCAGGAGTACCTGGGTAAGAAGAAGCGACTTGTATTCCGCCTTCGATGAAACCTCTCGCGATGGCTTCGTTCCCAAGAAGAAGGGTTCTCTGACCCGACCGACCTGCCACGTTTGGGATTGCCATCTCTCCTCCTAACCCCCTTCCAGTTAGCCATTTCCTATGACAACCAATGGAATACGAACTCTTGATTTAGACTTTTGGTAGGGTCAAAGAAAACGTCGAATAATATTCAGTCAACCCAAAATCTGCGCAGACAGACCTCGTCCCCATTGGGTATTGATTTCACCGTCTTCCACTTGACGTTCGTCCCAAGCTCCTTGTTAATGTCAGCAACAAAGGTTTCCAACCACTTATCACAGCCAGCCTGATCCTGATCTAATTTGTCCAACCTCTGATGCCACTCAAACCACGGACATCCAACATGCTGTGCGAACGCCTCCTTCTCATCCTTTCCTTCAATCAACTCTGCGTCCTCACCCATGGACTGGCTGCTGAAAACAAAGTTCTCTGCAATCTGCCTAGGAAGCGACTTATCAGGATCAATATGCTTCAGATACCCCTTCGCCGTATCGTGCCCGACAATCTCCCAAAACTTGAGAACCAAATCCATTTCACTTACATCTGGACAAAGCTCTTTCGCAGCTCTCAACCACTCGAAATGGGACGCCCTTTGTATCTGGCTGAGCATGTTGAACTTCTTCTCTATCGGTATCTCCAATTCAAACACCCTAGATCCTCATACCCGTGATGTACCCTTCCCTGAGTGCAAGTGTCATGTTCCTCGGTGCGGTTGCATCACCAATCATAATAATCTCCTCACAGAAGTCGTACAGTGAAGCAAACATCGCGTCCTCGGAGACCATCACGGCAATCGCCACCGTGTCAGCTGGAATTGTCTTTTCTCCCTCGGGACCTATGAATCTGACACCATCGTCAGTTATCTCTTTCACCTTGGAGCTGGTGTACTGCTCCACATTCCCTTCCCTCAACCTCTTCATGTACCGCCACCGATAGGAGGCGTCTATGTCCATTCCCAGTTTCTTCATCTCCTCGATGATGGATATCTTGTGGCCGCCTTTGTGTACAAGGAACTGGGCCGTAGAGACCCCCATGGCTGATCCTCCGACGACTACCACTCTCTCTCCGACGTCTACTCTCCCCTCGATAAGGTCATGACAGTTGACCACGTGTTTCTTGTCCGCTCCCGGAAGGTTCTCTGCCTTTGGGGAAGCACCTGTTGCCATTACTATCACGTCAGGTGTCATAGCTCCGGTGTGAGGTTTGGGGAATATCCTTGGGGTTGCCTGGGTATTGAGTTCAATCTTGACTCCGAGCTTCTTGCATTGGGCTTCGAGGTAGTTGATGGGACGCATCAGTTCGTCATCGCCGTACGGTCCCTTTGATGCTGTGAAGGCTTGTCCTCCAATGTGGTCCTCCTTCTCGTAGACGGTAACATCGTGACCCTTTTGGGCTGCCACGACAGCGCATTGCAGACCGCCTGGTCCAGCACCAAGTATCACAACCTTTCTCTTCTGCTTTGCAGGCTTGAAACCGTAGTACCCCCATTCCCCTTCCCCCTCGTGCCCGAGGGTGGGTCTGACCATACACAGCAGAAGTTGATCCCGGAAGAGCCTTGTCAAGCAGAGATTGCACGCAGTGCATGGAATGATATCCTCCTGCCGGTCCTCGGCAATCTTGTTCGGAAGAGCTGGATCCGCTATCATCGGCCTGCATGCTTCCCAGAAATCCAGGTTCCCAGCGGCTATCGCCTCCTCTGGGTGTTCGGGTACGAACAAACGGTACGCCATCACGACCGGAGCCTTGACATGCTTCTTGACCCGCTCAGCAATGTAGAGCCAGCTTCCCATTTCGCAATCTCTCGTAATGACCGAAACAGGTGATTCCTGCCAACCGGCAGTGACGCTGTGAAAATCAACTCCCAACTCATCTGCGATCTTTATCGACTCCAAGCATTCCTCGGGCGTGTTCCCTCCTCGGTCGTCAATCAACTCCTCCGCGCACAGCCTTATGCCAACGGGGAAGTCATTTCCGACCTCTTTCCTAACTCCTTTCAAGATATCAATCATGAACTTCGATCGCCCGCGGATATCCCCTCCGTACTCGTCCGTCCTTGTGTTGGTGAACTTGGAAAGGAAATTGGCTATCAGATAACCCACGATACCGGAAATCTCCATCATGTCGTACCCGGCTTCCACAATCCTCCTCGCACCATCGATGTGTTCCTGTACGCACTGCTGGATATCATCAACTGACATCTCTCTGACTGGGTGGAACAGCGGGATCTTCTGTTCTACGGCCGATGGCCCAACACAATACTCCAAGCCGACGCCACCATACCTACCGCAGTGCATGAGTTGAGCGCAGGACAGTGCATCGTTCTCCCGAATGACATCAGCGATCTTCTTCAGACCAGGAATGTACTTGTCATCCCAGATTCCCGCCATTCCCACGTATCCTCTGGACTCACCTTTTTCGTCCGTGTAAGCTCCTTGAGTTGTGACAATCCCTGAACCACCTTTCGCCTGGGCTTCCATGTAAGCGACTTCCTTGTCCGTTACGAATCCATCCCTGTCACAGAAATTGGTCTCGGTAGACGCGTACTTGATCCTGTTCTTGGCCTCCAGTTTCCCGATTCTTCCTGGGCTGAAAATGTGCGGGTATTTCTCCTCCCCTGGTCTCATGTTACCTCCCCTTCTCACCTTGCTGAAAGCGAAAGTTACGGATAATATTATCCTTCAATCCTCAGATTTCTTTGGCCTTGTGTAGATGACCTTGATGGTCTCTTCATAACCCGCTATGCACTCGCGACATTCCTCGTCATTCTCTGTGTCAAAGGGTTCCAGTCGGACCTCAAATCCTAACGATTCGTACATTTCAACGGACTCGCTGAGCCTCGGTTCAGTAGCGGAGAACATTCTGGTCCAACCCTCTTTTTCCAGTTCTTCCTTCTTTGATTCGCTCATGCCTATCACTCAGAACAAGTCGTCCAGTTCATCATTCCCTGCTGGAAGCTTTCCGTGAGCTTGTAGGAACTGTTGTATCAGCTCGCTCTCCCTCTTGGTGTACATCTTGTCCTCTTCCCAGAGGAAGAACTTGGCATTCTCCCTTGTCTGAAGTTGCTCCTTCAGGGCCTGCTGCATGTTCATTACGCCTGAGATAAAGACAATCATCTTGCTTTCGTCCAGAAGTTGGAAAACGCCTTCAGTGTCCGGTACTTCAGCTATGTTCTCCTCGGTTAATGGTAGCCATTTCTCAGGAGGCAGAGGATTGCATCCAAGAGTTAGTCTAAGATTGCACCTCAAGCACCGTTTCGCTTCTTCCACTGCGGACGCCTCGTCATATCCGCGCTCGATCTGGTCGAATCCTTTCGTCCTCTCCTCAAGCGGCAGCACCGGCATCTTCACTCGGGGTTTGTCTGCAAAACCCTCTTCCTTTCCGAGATATGGGTCTGGATCCTCCTTCTCCAGAAGCACCTCTTCCAATTCTCCGTCCCCACCAAGGAACCTGTCCATCGACATGGCGGCTGCTCGACCAAGGGCAATGGCTTCGATGACGGAAGCAGGTCCACTGACAACTTCTCCTCCTGCGAACACGCGGGCTATGTTAGTCTGGTGGGTCCTCTTGTTAACGGTAATCCCGGGTCCCGTTGTTACGACACCGCTA
This sequence comes from Methanomassiliicoccales archaeon, assembly GCA_004377185.1. Lineage (GTDB taxonomy): Archaea > Thermoplasmatota > Thermoplasmata > RBG-16-68-12 > SOIM01 > SOIM01. Next base: position 73,251 of record SOIM01000058.1, read on the forward strand.
CCTTCCAGGGCTGACAAATCCGTGGATTGGCCTATTGCCAGTAGTATCATATCTGTGTCGATTGAGGTCGTTTCAGATTCGTCATATTTCGGATTGAACCTGCCGTCCTCGTCAAAGACAGATGTACAGCGTTTCAGCTCGATTCCTGTGATCTGGCCATCGCCTCCGATTATCCTCTTCGGCCCCCACGAAACGTTGATCTTCACGCCTTCCTCCATAGCTTCTTTGATCTCATGTTCGAAGGCTGGCATTTCCTCCCTGGACTCCAGGCAGGCAAGCTGGACTTCCTTCGCACCAAGGCGAATAGCGGTCAATGCAACATCGATGGCTACGTTTCCACCCCCGATCACGACCACCCTTTCCGCCACCTGGACATCCTTTCCCATTCTAACATCTTTCAGGAAATCCAATCCCCAGAGAACTCCTGGAATATCAGAACCCTCAAGCGGGATCCTCTTGCTAAGCTGTGCACCTACTCCAATGTAAATGGCGTCATATCCCTGGTTCTTCAAATCCTCGAAACTCAGGTCCCTCCCGATTGCAGTGTTGGTCTTGAACTCCACTCCGAACTCTCCGATCGCATCGATGTCCTTCTGAAGAACCTCTTTGGGCAACCGGTATTCGGGAAAAGCGTATCTCATCATTCCCCCCAGCTCTGGAAGGGCTTCGTAAACAGTTGCGGAATGGCCCTTTCTCTGCAGGTAATAGGCCGCGGACAGGCCGGATGGTCCAGAACCTATCACAGCCACCTTTTTTCCGGTTGGTGCAGGCGTCTTGATGAACGACTTCCAAGCACCAGTGTCCTGCTCGGCAGCGAATCTTTTCAAGGCACATATGGCGATCGGCTCGTTCACCTCGTTCCTGGTGCACTCCGTCTCGCAAGGATGGAAGCATACGTTCCCCAGTGAATAGACAATAGGGGTGACTTCCCTTACGACTGCGGCCGCTTCAGCGAACTTCCCCTGTGCTATGAGATGGTTGATCCTGGGTACGTCCGTGGCGACTGGACATTCTCCGATGCATGGAACCAGGTCCTTCTCCCTGTCCGAGATTATTCTCATGTCTGTCAACGCACCGGTGGGACAGACTTCCACACACGCGCCACAGAATTTGCAGTTGGATTCCTTCAAGGTGGGACCGATGGTGCCCACTCGGAATTCTCCATCCTGATATGTCAAAGAAAGAGCGCCCACTCCTCTCAGGTCATTGCACGCTCTTACACACCTAGTACAGCCAATACAGATATTGTAGTCCCTCTTGAATAGAGGTTCGTCTTCCACTACTGGCCTATCCTTTGGCAGGTAGCGCGGTGTGTCCTCCCTGATGCCCACATACTCCGCTACCTTCTGCAGCTCACACCTTCCAAGCTCGGGACAGCACCTCTCGTTCACAGGCACGTTCAAGGAACATGGTTCTCTACTGCAGCCTTCTCTCTCCGCGCAAAGCAAACACGCATGAGGATGGTCCTTCAGAATCGCCATCAAGTGCTCTTTCCGTTTCTCCTGGACATCGTTTGTGTTGGTGTTAACCACCATGCCTTCACTGGCGACGGTGGCACAAGACTGCTGAAGTTCATCCATTCCTTGAATCTGAACGAGACACAATCTGCATCCTTCATACTCTCCAGCCTGGCCCTCGATCTTCTCACTTCCCCAGTAGATGCATTCTCCGCCTTTCAGACCCTTGGCAGCGGGAAGATTAGGATGAGAACACAATGTTGGAATGTAGATATCCGCAGACCTGGCTGCATCCAGAATGGTCGTGTTCTCGGGAACCTCTACTGAGACATCATCAATCGTCAACTTCACAGTATCCCCACCTTTGACGGAAACCGATGTTTCCTATTCAATCAGAGTTACCAAGAATGGGTGATTGCACAGGGCTCGCAGGCCTCTATGCATGGTTCTGTCTTTGACTTATCCACTGGTTTGCACGGTCCGCAGGTGTACTTGATCTTCTTCCTTTCCGCTTCTATGACCAGGGGTACTTCTTTCTCAGAGAGTGGGTCAAACGGGTCTGCGACCAATGCAAGAATCTTCGGCGGACAGACCTCAGCACATTTGCCGCAGCTGTCGCATTTATCGGTATCGATGGTTATGAAGTACTCTCCCGATCCGTCCTTGTACCCGTAGTTGGCAAGCATCTGTCTCACCCCGCTTTCTGTTGCTTTTCCCACAGGGCCTTCGCGAAGAGTGCACCACCAAGGGCCCCTGCTATCTGAGTATCGAGCTTCACGTCGAGAGCCGTGATACCAAGTTCCTTCTCGATTCTCTTCACCACACCGATGTTCTTCGCAATACCACCAGTGATCGCGAACTCCTTCTCTACCCCAAGGCGTTCCAGAAGTGTGACCACCCTGTGAGCCATTGCGGAGCAATAGGCTGCAAGAACCTTGTTCTTTGGCCATCCTTCTCTGAGTAATCCAGTTGCCTCGGACTTGGCGAACACAACGCATGTGCTACTAACTGGCGGGGGCTCCTTCTCGACCTTGAACGACTCCTCGCCGACCTTCTCGATGTGTATGCCCAGCAAATCGGCGAAGACCTCCATTCCCCTTCCAGTGCCAGCGGCACACTTGTCGTTCATGAGGAAAGCGGTGACCTTGCCCCGCTCGTCCGTTCTGATGGCCTTGCAATCCTGTCCGCCCATATCCAGAACGGTTCTCACCGATGGGCCGTACATGTAGTTGGCTCCACGACCGTGGCAAGCGATCTCGGTTATTGCCCTGTCCGCGAAAGGTACATTGACCCTGCCGTATCCGGTGCCCACCACGTATTGAATCTTCTCTATTTCTAGACCAGTATCCTCAAGGGCCCAGTTCATCGCGTTCTTCGCACTGTCTGGACTGCTAGAACCAGTTCGCATGTTACTGTAGGCGTAAAGTTTGCCATCGAGGATAATGACAGCCTGAGAACTGACCGAACCCACGTCCACGCCGGCTGTTATGAATTCAGCGTCATTCCAATCCATCTCTGGGTCCTTCCAGTTGTACTCCTTCCATCTCCAATATTCAGAATCTGTGGTTGCCATCTTCTAACCCCCTTCTGCCCTCTCCCTTGCTGCAAGAGCTGCCCCGAGGGCACCTACGTAATCCGGATCCTCAGGTACGAGAAGGTCCATGTTGAGGTCTCTCTTCAGAGATTCTACGAATCCCACATTCCTCGCTAATCCTCCAATCAAGGCCACATCTTTTTCGATGGACAGTCTTCTTGTCATGGAAGAGATTCTGCTAGCCATTGCGTCATGGATTGCTCTTGCTATGTCCTGCTTTGCAGTCTTCGCATGAACGAGTGTGACGACCTCGGACTCGGCAAAAACAGCACACTGCGCGTTCATGGGAACGGCATTTTCTGACTTGAGGGACAGAGGACCCATCTCCTCGAGAGGGATTTCCAGGGCTCTGGACATCGCTTCTGTGAAGGCTCCCGCACCAGCAGCACATTTTTCGTTCACCACGAAATCCATCACTCTTCCTCTTTCGTCACATCTAAGGGCCTTTCCTTCCTCGGCACCGACTTCGATTATCGTCCTTGAGTTGGGAAAGAGAAATGTCGCTCCTTTTGCCGCGGCTCCAACCTGTGTTATCTCGTCATTCCTAAAAGGAACCTCTTTCTTGCCCACGCCGGTAGAAGTTATGTGCTTTATCTCATCTTTCGAAATCCCACCGCTCTCCAGGGCATCGTTGAAAGTTCTCTCGGCCGATTCGGTCAGGTTGAATCCACTAAGTGAAATGCTCTTTGATTTGATTTGTCCGTCGTCCAGGACAACGACCTTCACGTACTTGGCGCCCATATCTATTCCTGCAACATACATTTCCTCACACCTCCTTGACAATCCTCAATCCACCAATTTCTTCACTTCAAGAGCCTCCATGAAAGCATCCATTTTTCCCATCGTGCCGGCCTCGTCGAATTCCCTTTCATCTCCCATGTTTCCTTCGAACACCAACACTGGGAAACCGGCCTTCTGGAGTGCCAGTCTGTTCTCTGCTATGCCCAGGCTCAGTCCCTCGCAACCTCGATTGTAGTGCAACATGACACCATTGACGTGCCATTCTCTGGCTATCCTTATCATCATTTCGCTCTTCAACTGGGGAGAGTAGAAGTGCTGCCATTCTGGTTTTGCAAGATTCCATATCACCAGTTCTCTCAATGCATCCTCCCTGGTGTTTATCGTGATTCCTCTCTCCATAGGAGTGGTCTTTGGTTCCCAGGTTCCGTCCTCCTTCACTTCCCATGCCCCAGCTAGACCGAAGGAGTATAGAGAACCTATCGAGATGCATCCGAATTTCTCGAGATACCTGAACACGCTCAAGAACCCCCACGGGGGTTGGGTATCACTCATCACCCGGGCCTGCTCGTTCCCAACAGCTGCAATTCCTCGCTTTACTCTATCCTTCATTTCTTCATACAGGGTATCGTAGAAATCCGCAAACTCTTTCTTGGCCCTGCTCAGAACAGCGAAGACGTACAGGGAATACATTGTTTTCTCATCGAGAGGGGCTGGGATGTTCTTGTTGAGTTCGCAGATCTTCGCCCAGGAGTTAGTCGATCGGAACTCGGTTTTCACAGCTTCGATCAACTTCTTGTCGTCATAGGTTCTTCCGGTCGTTTTCTCCAGCCAATCGATACCGTCCATGAGCTGCCCGACAATGTACTGAATTCTGTTCTCATCAATCGCCTCGAAGGGTCCGACTGCCACGTCTACCGAATAAGCTGGAATATCACCCTCCAACTCCGAAACGACCTGGTACCACTTGGCATGACTGCAACAAATATGATCCTGCCAAACGAAATCAGCCTTTGGAAACTCCCCACCGAAGGCGTACTTGTTAAGAATGATTGAACCCCAATAATTCCTCATGTAGGAGCACAAGTCCCTTGCGTAGCCGGCAGCCTCCGTTGCTTCCAGGCATTGAAGTGAGAATTCTCTGTTGAACGCAATTGATGCGGCGTAGGGCTCCCCTGTTAGAGGATAGACATCATCACCTAGACCGTATGGCACAGCATCGAAGGACCAAGCGCCCCCGCACCATCTAATTCCACCCTCTTCGTGAGCTTTGGCGTAATCCTCATAATACTTCATTCTCAATCTTTTTGCTTCTTTCCAGCATTTCAAGGGCTCTGTCGGGTATTTTGTTTCCGTTGCCATTTGTTCACCTCCTCAGAAAAGATCCTCCCCTTCAAGCATCTCCAGAAATGCCTCCACGCGTGTCTTGAACTGTCCAACTGCTACCGTCACATCCAGTTCCAAGAACAACGTTTGTATGCCATTCGATTCCAGTGTCTTTTTTATGGAAGGAATGTCCAACTCATGAGGGTCGCAGAACTTCTGCTGTAGCAGTATCGCACCGCTCACATTCCAATCCTTTGCAATGTTGAGAATATGGGGAATCCTAGTCCTTACCTCCCAGTCCTTGCTCGGGCAGGGAGGTCTCTGCACGTACCTCTCAGCTATTGCCAGGAGCCTGTCCCCGTTCGGCTGGACATCATTCCAAAAATACCTGCTGCCAGTGCAGTGGTCATCAGCAACGATTGTCGAACCGCAGCCTTCCACCATATCTACGAATTTCGTGTCGTCATTCTCGCTGCCCAGAATCATCAGCCTTTGACCCGTTGATCTCTCCAGCTTTCTCCCCTGAAGTTCCTTGATCGTCTCCTCAAGAATGTCACTGTGGTCGTTCTTCTCGATCGTCTGACTTGAAACGGCCATATACATTGCTTCCAGACCTGTCATCGGCGGGTCCGCCTCTTTCCGAAGCTCGTAGGCCTCTCGCATCAACCGCCTGTTCTTGTTCATCATCTCTATTCCGCGATCCAGGTCTTCGTCCGTAATCTCTTTTTCCGTCCAATCCTCAACTGCCTTCTTGAACCTCTCGAGTTCGCCTTTCAGATAGGGGACGGCCCGAGGACTCTGCACCTTGTTGGGCATGGGAAGGTAGTAGCTGAATGGAACGGGTATGTGCATCTCCCAGCTGGTGTAGGCTTGCCTGATGTGCAGGCACGATTGTGCGATCATTAAACCATCAAGATAGTCGTATCTCCCCTTCAATCCTTGAGCCAGACAGTCCCTGCAGAACGGGCAGAACATACCGAAGATATGCGGTTCGGTTACGTCCTGCGGCTCATGACTGCCCAGAATGCGTACCGGCAACACGTCCGCGGCCAGGAGTATCTCCTCCGGCACATACGTGCAGAAATAGCCCATCACCTTTCCACCAGTCTTCTCCTTCCATTCCTTAGCGTACTCGTGTTTTGCATCGTACCATTCTTTGAACATCTCAATCATTTCCTCATCCTCCTCTCCAGGTTGATGAATTCGCTCCTTTCGAAGCCTATTGATTTGAAGAATGCAAGCAGGTCGCTCGAATCCCATCTCACGGCTGTGAAAATCCTGTTTATCCCCTTTGAGTTGAAACCTCTGAGCATGGCCTTTCCGAGCTTCTTGCCAATCCCTTGACCCATGTAGTTGGGATCGATACCCACATCCACGAGCCAGCCGCTCTTGGTGACACCGAAATCCAGCGTCTTGGTCTCCCCTATGATGAAGCCCACTACCTTCTTGCTGAATGTTGCCACAAAACATTGATTATCACTCTCGAGCAGACGAATGGCGATCTCGTGCTGCCAGAACTTGGGCACCTTCTTCTTGGTTATGGATTCTCTTATGGCTATGGTTGCCGGGATGTCTTTCTCCCTCATCCTTCTTATTTCTACAGTGCTCATTCCCCCACCTCATTCAAGTCTTATGATCTTGACCTTCTTGCCAACCCAGTCAGGCGGGAGGTATACCCTTCCGCTGTTTCCAGCCCGTTTGACTTCCTTCTCGATCATTTCCTGTCCGAAAACCTCGAACTTGGAATCTTTTGCTCTTGCCATGCCTACCCCTAGATTTAGTTATAATACCGTTGCAATATCATTATAAAGTAACTACATTATAATTGTTTCCCATCAAGCAACTAGAGGAGATCAACTCGTATTTGTACAGCATTCCATCTAGCGTATCTTCCTTAGGAAAATCGGAGATGTGAGATGAACCGTCAGTGGTTTGGGATATGCCGGGTGTTCTGGTTTCTCAGCCTTCCACATCTTCCAGCATTTCGGGCCCCTTGGGTTCTTCTTCTGGAGGGGGTGGTGTCTCTTCCTCCGCAGGTGCTTCGGCTGGTTCTTCCGCAGGTGCTTCGGTTGGTTCTTCCGCAGGTGCTTCGGTTGGTGCCTCTGCCGGTTCTTCCGGCGGTGGCGGGAGTTCCTCTTCGGCAGGGGGTACCTCTGCAACCTTCGGCTTTCTCCTCAGCATAAGGCCAACCACAGCAACCACCACTACGATGACGATTATCAAGACAAGTAGCCACCAGTATTCCTCCAAGAAGGACGGAGCAGCTTTCTCTGCTACTGTGATAGTGCCCTGGACCTCGTTCCAATTACCATTCTCATCGCGAGCGGAGATCTTGTAGTCGTAGTCTCCCGCCTCGTCAAAGGAGAATTCGTACCCGTACACACCTCCACCCAAGTCATCCATAGATCTGTTGGACAGAACGATTAGGGCATCTGAAACCCTGACAATCTCAATACGTACCCTGTCCACACCGCTCGCATCGTCGACAGTTGCTTCGAATGTGACAGTTTCCCCGGCCTTTGGTTTCTCTGGGTCAACCGTAACATCGATTGTGGGAGGCGTCAGCTCACGAATATCGAAGCCTCCAGAAGCTGAAGCCCAATTGTCGCTCGTATCGTTCGCCCAGATTACGAAAGTGTACTCTCCTTCGATATCGAAGTCGACTTCATAGTAGTATTCGTCGTCGCCAATGTCATACCTCATTGAGTAGTTTCCCACCTCCTCGCCGTCCGGGTCGGTGATGTTAACCCACACTTCGTCGACTTGAACATTGTCCTGCACTGTTGCGGAAATCCTTACGTCCTCGCCCGGGGCTTGCGGATCGGGTTCTGCTTTTTGATCCGTTATTGTCGGACTTTGGGTATCAGGTGGCGCACGAATTATTAAATCAACACAGGCGGTAAATGATACGTTGTGGTTAGGCACTTCATCCCATCCATGGACGCATACTTGATACGTTCCAAGCGCCATACCAGAGGTATAGATTGTGACGTTCACGTCCTCAGAAGGTCCGTCGAACGCCCCATCCAACGGGAACATAGGTGTGGTTGTGAGCCAATCTCTCTCGATGGTGTAGTTCGCTCCAGCGATATTCGACCCTAGTGCCGGATTGTCGTCGATCGTAGCGTTCAGGTAGACTGTTGTACCGGGCCAGACAGTGGCGGAAATCGGGTCCTCATTCAAAAGAACGCTCAGGACGTATGGAGGTTTATCATCCACGGAAGAGATGTTCAGTATGGCACATGCACCAATCGAATTGTAGTTCGGGACATCATCCCAACCGTACACGCAAACCTCATAGTCAGCATCCGCCCAACCAGTGGTGTCGATGAAACTTGGGGTAGAGGTCACGTCTTCGGTGAAGGTATCAAACGCACCATCCGCGGCCTGCAACGGTACACTGGTGAGCCAATCGCCATCTATTGTGTAGTTTGCTCCTTGGATTGCGGTACTTCCTCGACCTCCAGTGTCGTCCACCGTTGCATTGACAAAAACTGAAGTATCAGGCATAACAGAAACTGTTGGCTGACCATTCAGTGTAACGCCTGCCACGGCAGGGTCGATATCATCAAGAACGATTATCTGAACTGCAGGTGCCGAGTCATTATAGTTCATATCTACGTCCCAAGCGTGCACATAGTAATCGAAGACACCAACTGAAGTAGGCACAAGAATGTTGGCGGTCACATTCTCCGTGGGTTGGTCGAACGACATGTCCACTGGGAACATATCAATCCCTGGCCAAAAATCAACCAGAGGCGTTGTGTAGTTGGCCCCCCAGACTACTGAAGAACCGGTAGTGGTATCATCTATTGTGGCGTTCAGAGTGGCTGTGGCCGGAAGTGTGGACAGCAAGAAAACTGCAGACGGTCCACCATCTATCTCGATATTGCTGATTTGTGGTGCCAGATCATCCAGGACAGTGACAGATGTGCATGAACCCGTGGTGTTGTAGTTCGGAACTATGTCCTGGCCGTACACACAGTAGATTGTTGTTCCAACTGGAGGTGTGATCACCGCGGTAACATCTTCGGTGGGCGAATCAAACATGCCATCCGCTGGATTCATGAGAGTGCTGGTCGCCCAGTCTTGAACACCGATCGTATAGTTCGCACCACCAATGGGCAAGTTGCCCGTTCCGCTATCATCGATTGTCGCGTTCAAATATATGACTGGAGGAATATTGGAGAGGTCGTAGATTGGATTCATTTGACCATTAATCCTCACATTCAGTACCTGAGGGGCGTTCGTGTCAGGAGCACCTTGGCCGGCAGTCAGATTGACCCACACGTAGTCAATCGTATCGAACGGATCCGGGTCCATCAGAGGGTCGACCACGAAATTCGGAGTGCCTATGCCACTTATAGAAACATTGACAACTGGGTCATAGCCCCAAAGATTGAAGCCCGCGGGCAACAGCCCATTGAGAATGTTCCTCTCCGCATCAGTATCATAGGTCGTATTTATCTCAAGTCTGTGCGTGCTGGCAACGGGTATGGTTGTGTTGGAAGTGAAATTCGCTACCATGAGACCCGAAGGAGGATTTGGGGATACGACCGAACCCAACAAATCAAAGATGAATGAGTCTGTGCCTGGGACCAGATCATAATGGATTCCATCCACATAGAATTGGTCAATTGTGGTCGAGAAAATCGGGGGCGCAGCGCCACCAGACATAAAAAGGAAAACATCCAATTCAGTCTGGTTGACAAAGCCGTCCCTGTTCCCGACCACCATGTCTATCATGAACCTCATCGATTGGTTGTCCACCCCCATTTCAAACCTCGTATCGGAAACAACGTTATCCCAGTCGGTCATCACCAGGGTCGTATTCATTAGGTCAGCAACTGGCAATTCAAGCGACCTTGTGACCTCAGCAGAGCCAACAACAGATGTCTGGGATATGTTAGACTGCAAATCCCAACTGTCTATGAGCACAAAGAAGTCTCCGTCAAATACCGTGACCTCATAATAGCCCGTGGAGTTGGAGGTTGTCTGCATCATCCAGCCGTAGGTGCCGTTCAATACGACGATGTCAGCCATATCCACGGAAGACCCGCTGGTTGCATTATACACATATCCCCATATGGTCGCTGGCGGGAGGGACAGAAAGTCAGCAGCGAAGTAGAGACCTGTCATATGCATGTCCGAATCGAGGAAAAGAGGTCCCATCGGATCGAAAGACATCAAATTCATGAAGACGAAATATGGTCCGTCCGCTCCATGTCTGCTTATGTCTATCCCGCTGAATCTGAGAGGAATGAATGTGGCCCCAGCACTGAGATTCGCAATCTGCTGAGCCCCGGTAATCGGCATGAAAAATGGGTCCAACAGCGTAGCAACGACCGCATACCACCCGGGATCGTTCACAAGAATCGAAGCATTTACGACCAAGAAATCATACACACCGTCCGGAGGAGCGTCTATGTCCAGGGCGTAGTCACTGTGGGGAGGATTGAAAAGCGCTGCAGGCAAGTCGAAATCTGTTGCGAGATATAGCTGGGTCAGGAAGGAGTCCGAATCAAGTGTGAGAAACATCATATCAAGGACATCGAGGAACACAAGATAGGGGCCATCAATTCCAGACATAGAGATGTCCGAGCCCGGGAACAGAAGATCCACCGTCTGTGAACCGATATCCAGCCAGGTTGAGTTCGTTGCTGACGTGATGAAGAACATTCCAGTTTGGTCGTACAAGTATCCCCAGACAGTATAACTGCCGGGAGCGTCCACGGTGAGGTTTGCGTTCACCACCAGGAAATTGTAGTCCGAATCACCATCAGTGTCGAGCCCATAGTCCCAGTGCGGTGGAGAGAATGCACATGGAGGATTGGGCTCAAAATCGGTGAACAGATATGCGGCTGTGACGTGCGTGTCGCTGTCAAGCAGATTCCAGAACTCATCATAGAGATTGAGGTCTATCAGGTAGGGTCCATCCACTCCAAAATTGAAAATCTGGAAACCGTAGAACTTCAAATCAACTGTCTGGATTCCCGTTGAAAGATAAGTCACATTCTGGGTCCAACCGAAGGCGGTGGACCCGTCCACACTGTAATTCCCTGCAGTGGTCACATCTACGCTGGCAGTGACAACGAGGAATTCATACAGAAGATTCCCGTTTGTATCCCAGCCCCAATCACTATGTGGCGGCAAGAAAGTCGCAGGTGGGAATGCGAAATCGGTTGCCAAATACGGGTTCGTGAAGTAGGTGTCGTTGTGCAAGAAATTGAACATACTGTCATACAAGTAAAGGTCAACCCTGTACGGTCCATCAATACCAGAACCGCGAATAAGATACCCCAAGAAACCGATGTCGACGGTGTGCGTGCCAACGGTCAGGAAGGTGAAATTGACCTGGAAATCTATGAATGTCATTCCAGTAGCGTCAAGAAGCGTCGCATCGAGCTCATAGTTGCCTGAGACGTTGACGGTCACCTCCGCACCTACGACGAGAAGGTCCCACAGCATATCCCCATTGTTATCGATGCCCTGATCCGAGTGGGGAGGGGTGAAGTAGGCGTCCGGACCTTCGAAATCGGTCGCCAAATAGGCGCTTGTGGTATGAGTGTTAAGATCCAAAGGCATGAATAAATCGTCAAACAACACCACCTCGACTTGATAGGGGCCGTCATAGCCAGATTGACGGATTATGAACCCAGGGAACTTCACATTTATCCATTGGGCTCCAAGACCTAGATCGGCCATTGCAAATTGGCTGTCTATCATGATCATTCCCGAGTTGTCATAGAGGTTACCTATGAGATAGAAGATTCCAGCGCCTGTTACATCAACGCTCGCATTCACAATGAGTTCGTCATAGAGGCCGTTTGGCGGCATATCAGTATCCACGGCCTGGTCCGAGTGGGGAGGCGTAAAACTCCCGCTCGAGGCGCCCACGATGCCAGCAATCCCAGAGAACACACCGAAGACCATGAATGCCGCTATCGTCAGCACAAACATTCTTCCGGCTCGCTCACTAGAGGGTTTTGAACAGGTTGCATCTTTCATCCACGCTTCCTCCAAACCTTTTCCCACGTTGTCAAATGCTTTATCTATTAAAATCTTGGCTTCTCAATTCCCATTTGAATAACTGACCATTCTCGCATATCTCGCAGCGAAATCGCTTTTCCAAAACAATAAATATCGCTGTTGGCTTACGCCCGCATGGGAGGAGTGATATGGGAAGTTTCGAACCAAAACCAGCTGAAGAATTCGACTTCAAGGACATAATCTACGAGAAGAAGGACTATGTGGCAAAGGTCACGATAAACCGGCCCCAGGTGTACAACGCCTACAGTATTCTGGCACTGAGAGAGATGGCCGAGGCCTTCAAAGACGCTTCCTGGGACGATTCGGTCGCGGTCCTGGTTCTGACGGGAGCTGGGGACAAGGCATTCTGTACAGGGGGGGACGTCAAGGAATACGCAGACAACTATACTGTTAAACCGAGGGACTTCTGGAAATGGATGGGCGACTACACTCTGGCACATGACATGCTGAGGAACTGTGGGATACCCACAATCGCAAGGGTGAACGGGATTGTTGCAGGGGGAGGGAACGAATTCCACATGTCCTGCGATCTTTCCATTGCCGCAGAGCACGCGGAGATACTCCAGGTCGGGACCAAGGTTGGATCAGTAGCGGCTGGAGGAGCCACTCAGTTCCTTCCAATAATGGTTGGAGACCGAAGGGCGAGAGAGATTCTCTACCTTTGCGAGAAAATCCCGGCGAAGAAAGCGCTCGAGTGGGGACTGGTGAACGAGGTTGTTCCGTACGAAGAACTGGATGCTGCGGTTGACAGGATGTGTAAGAAGCTCATAGACAAGTTCCCGGAGTGCATGAGATACACCAAACAGCAGGTCAATTTCTGGAAGGATCTGGCCTGGCACTCGACGATAGGACATGCAAGGGATTGGCTGTCCATACATTTCGCAAGCTACGAGCCCTGGGAAGGGATGAAATCCTTCGTGGAGAAGAGAGAGACCGGATACCGCAAGTTGAGGGACCTGGCAGCTCAAGGCAAATCATCGGAGTTCGTTTGGGGACCGTACACAAAAGAATGTGGCAAGTGTGGTGCCAAGGGCATTCCCGAGGAGTTCGGGTACTGCGGCAAGTGCGGGGAGAAACTCTGACTCATTCCTTTTTTCTCTTTCTCAGACCCAAGCGATTCGCCTTCTTGTAAACGAGGAGAATGCCCACTCCCAACAGAATGACAGCGAATACTATGAGGATGGTCAATTCGGGCAATATCTCGCCCAGCCCCCATCCTCTTATCATCACGGACCTCAAAGAACTGGCCAAATAGGTGAGGGGGATGACAGAGGATATCGGTCTGACAACCTCAGGCATGGATTCGATGGGCCACAAGATCCCTGCCAACATTATCGAAGGAACGATTACGAGTGGCACGAATTGAATCGCCTGGAACTCGTTCTTCGCCAGAGTGGAGAGCAGTATCCCAAGACCCAGTATGCCTATTGCATAAAGGACTATCAAGGCCAGGGCGAGAAGGATGCTCCCAACGAACGTGATATTGAACAGGAGGCTGGCTACTAGCAGCAGCTCAACTGACTGAAAGAGCGCAATGACGCTAAAGGTGACAGTGTAGCCAAGAACGATGTCACTTGGTTTTATCGGCGAGACGAAGAGTCTGTCAAGCGTGCCGTTCGTTCTTTCCCTCACAAACGAGACGATTGTGAGTATGACTGTAATCATGGTGACAACCAGGCCTATTATGCCAGGGGCGAAGAAATCTATGAACCGTACATTCTCCCCGTAAACGAAGTCTTTCGTGATGAAGGAAGTGAAGGATATGTTTGGGCTCCGCTCTTCAATGGTTTGGGTGAAGGCAAAGCCAACTTCGGCGATCACCTTGGCCGCAACCTGAGTATTGCTTCCGTCCACGTACAAGGTTATGTTCGAGTCCTCGACCGGGACCGCATTGAAACTGACATCAGCATCAAGGAACTCTGATACATTCCCCAGAACGCTAGCCCAGTTCAGAATACCTTGAGTGAAATGAGGAGGGAAATAGATGACAGCCCAGGCCTTTCCGTCCTTGACTTCGTTCAACGAAACGTTCAAGTCGTCCTTATAAACAAGATTGAAGGTCTTCGGGTCGAGATTCTCGATGAAAAGATCGGACACAGTCACAGTCTGAGTGTAACTGGACCCGTCAATGTGGAAAGTCACTTCCGCACCTTGATCCGCGTTTACCAATATCGTTCGGATGTTCTCAGGTTCTCCAGCGAAGGTAAAACCAAAGAGAAGAATGAAGATGATCGGCATCATCACTATCATTCCAAGTGTCCTTTTGTCGTGACTTATCTGCCTGAAGTTGTTCCTTGCGACAGCAAGGATAGCGCGTGCACCCACTAGCCTATCCTCCTGACGTAGTGAAGAAATGCGTCCTCCAATGACTGGGTGTTCGTCTTCTCCTTCAACTGATCTGGCGTTCCGACCGCCACGAGTTTGCCTTCCCTTATCATTCCCACCCGGTCGCATCTACTTGCTTCATCCATGTAGTGGGTTGTGAGCAGTACCGTCACACCGTCCTCCGTCAGATCACGGAAATACTCCCAGAACGATGTTCGAAGCTCGGGGTCCACACCGACTGTCGGTTCGTCCAGGAAAAGGAGCTCAGGTTTGTGAATCAGACTTACAGCCAATGACAGCCTGTGCCTCATACCCCCGCTTAGATTGGAGACCATCTCTTTCCGTTTGGCCTTCATGTCTACGAAAGCTAGCAACTCTTCTTCTCTCTTCTCCATCTCCTTCTTTCCCAGCCCGTAAATCTCCCCGAAGAAGCTTATCGTCTGACTTACAGTCAGGTCTGGATAGAGAGCAACTTCCTGGGGCATGTAGCCGATTCTCGGGAAAATGCTGGGATCAGGGATCCTGCACCCGAGCACGTATGATTCGCCAGACGTTGGCCGGAGCAACCCAGAGAGAATCTTGATAGTGGTTGTCTTGCCCGAGCCATTGGGTCCTATGAAGCCGTAGATCTCCCCCTTCTGGATCTGGAGGTTCAATCTATCCACAGCTCTCAGTTCCCCGAACTTCTTGACCAGGTCTTTGGTGACTACCACTTGCTTCATTTCAATCCTCTGCTATCCTAAAGGAAGTCCAACTAATCAGCAGACGGAAAGGATGATATCAATCTTTGCGCTTTCTCAAGGACCTTCTTCGTCTCCGAAATAACGACTGGATCCTCGGTTTGAAAGATGGTGGGATCATCGAAGAGTTCCTCTCCGGGGTCCTCTCTTGCAAGGTCCCTGAACAGGTTCTTCCAATTCTCCGAAAGGTATATGGGTGGATTGGCCTCGATCATCCTGCAGAACAGTATGGTCCATATTCTTGAGACGGCCTTTGAGGAGTAGCCTCCTCCGCCCAGGCATACCCACTTGCCATCACACACCTCATGGGCGACCTCGTGAAATGTCTTTGCAGCTTCGTCATATGATTTCGTGGTCAGATTGATGTGGCTGAGAGGGTCGTCATAATGCATGTCCACCCCGAACTGAGTGATCAGGATCTCGGGTTTGTATTTCCTGGCCAACTCTGGGAACGTTCCCCCAAAGATTCTCAAGAAGGTCTCGTCATGGCTATTCGGCCAGACGGGGAGATTGAACGTGTAACCTTTCCCCTTGTCCTCGCCTATCTCATCCACTGAACCGGTACCAGGATATAGGAACTTCCCGCTCTCGTGTATCGAGAAGTTGAGGACGCCAGGGTCGTCACAGAGAGCTACTTGTACGCCGTCCGCGTGGTGTGCATCAATGTCAGCATACATGATTCTCTTCAACGAGTACTCCTTCTGAAGGTGCCTGACCGCGATGACCACATCATTATAGATGCAGAAGCCGGAAGCCCTTCTTCTCAAAGCGTGATGGAAACCTCCGCCCGGGGAGAACACATGTTGGGCCTCGCCATTCAGGACCATGTCGCAGGCCTTGAGGGTAGCACCAGTGTGCAGAGCCGATGCCTCATGCATTCCTTCGAAGACGGGGTTGTCCCCCAGCCCAAAACCAAAGCGAAAGGAATCGAAATGATGTATACCAGATCCAAGGTCCTTGACAACGCTCACATAGTCCTCATCGTGCGCGAGAAGCAACACCTCGTCATCCACGATATTGGGATTCACCAGCTTTACGTTCGAGCGATCGAGCAGACCGATGTCCTTGATCAATTCAAAGGCAAGCTTCATTCTAACTTGGCTGAGAGGATGAAAATCGCCAAAATCATATTTCAACAAACCGTCAGAGTAGATGATAGCGTAGTCTGCCAGTCCTCACACCTCTCGGGTTCTGCTGGGTACTACAAACGGATTGCGTATATAACTCTGTCACCCTCCAATTCTTTCAAAACGACGCTCACGTCCTGACCTACGCTGATGTCCTCTTCCTTCGCCTCGTCCAGCCATCCGAGAAGTCTTCCTCCGCCCTCCAGTTCAACCATGCAAATCGTGTAGGGCACAACATCCTCGAAACCGGTTGGCCCGACATGTATTGTGGTGTATGTGACGATCTTACCCTTGGACTCCATGTCCATCCATTCCACGTCACTGGACATGCACTGATCACAATCGGCCCTGGGAGGAAAATGAAGCGCACCACAGCTCTTGCACTTGGTCCCTGCCAACTTCCCCTTCTCCAAATAATCCAGGTATTCCTTCGTTTTTGTTGCGGTAACAAAGCTAACCTTACCCAACTCCAGTGTCATCTCATCACCTCGAATATATGTTGACAAAGCAATATTGGCCGATCCCTCCGACGTTGTGAGTCAGAACCAATTCAGCCCCGTCCACTTGCCTCTTTCCAGCCTCCCCTCGGAGCTGCTTCACAGCTTCCACTGTCATGGAAGCACCCGTCGCGCCCACCGGATGACCTTTTGCCTTCAATCCTCCATCCACATTAACTGGCATCTTTCCGTCCCTGTAGGTTTGGCCCTCATCAATGAGCTTGGATCCTTCTCCCTTCTTCGCGAGCCCGATGTCCTCGTATGCGATTATCTCTGCAATGGTGAAGCAATCATGAACCTCAGCCAGATGCAAGTCCTTTGGTTCAACCTTGGCCTGTTCGTACGCTTGCTTGGATGCTTCCACTGCACTGGGAATCGAATTCAACTCCTTTCTCCTCAGGACGGACATTGAAGCTGAAGCCGCACCCATCCCTTTCAGCCAGATCGGAGTATCGCTGATGCTCTTTGCCTTGCTTTCCTCGGCAACAATCACACAAGCGGCCCCGTCCGCGTTCCCACAGCAGTCGTACAGCTTGAGCGGTGAAGCCACCGGTCTTGACCCAAGTGCTTTCTCCAGCGTTATCTCCTTCTGGAACATTGCGTTCGGGTTGTGCAATCCATGAGCATGGTTCTTGACCGCCACCTTTGCCATCTGTTCTTCCGTGGTTCCGAAATCGTGCATGTGCCTCCTGGCGTACATCGCGTAGTAGCCCGGGAAAGTGGTCCCAAAAACGGATTCCCACTGGACGTCTCCCACTCTTCCCATAAGCGCCAGGATCTCGGGTGTCGTCAGTTCCGTCATCTTTTGGGCGCCGACAACAGCCATGATATCATAGATTCCAGCCTTGATGTATGCAACCGCATTGTGCAGGGCGGCGCTGCTTGAAGCGCAAGCGGCTTCTGTCAGATATGTCATCTGAGGATTCATTCCCAGATACTCCGCCACCACACCCGGCAACGACCTCTGCTTGTGGTACTCCGGAGATGATCCTATCACAGTGGCTCCAATATCTTCCTTCGACAGACCCGAATCGTCAAGTGCTTCCTTGAAAGGTTCGAAAGCGAGCTCTTGGACGGTCGCGTCATCTCTCCTGCCAAACTTGCCATGACCTATTCCTACTATTCCAACCTTCACATCAATCACCTAAATGTATTGACCACCATCAACCTTGATAACTTCGCCAGTGATGTGCTTCGCCTTTTCGGTGCAGAGGAAAACAACCGCGTTCGCCACATCCTTTGGCTCTCCTAATCTTCCGAACACGGTCTCCTCTTTCGCTATGTTCAAGAACTTCTCAGGGATCTGCAACATCATATCTGTCGCAATCATACCGGGTGCAACTGCATTCACGTTCACACTGGACCTGCCCAGTTCCTTCGCCAAGCTCTTGGTTAGGGCTATTATGCCTCCCTTGGAAGCAGAATAGTTCGTCTGACCGAACTTCCCCCTCAGACCATTGATGGACGTGATGTTCACGATCTTTCCGTGTCCCTGCTCCTTGAATATTGGAGCGGCAGCTCTGACGTAGTTGAAATAGCCCTTGAGGTTGACCTCGATTACGCGGTCCCACTGCTCCTCGGTCATCTTCCATATGACTCCGTCCCAATTGATGCCGGCGTTGCAGACGAGGATATCCAGTCCTCCGAATTCTTTGACAACCTGGTCCACCATCTTTTGGGCGTCATCGAAAGAAGAAACATCGGCCTGTACGACCAGACCTTTCCTGCCCAGTTTCTCGACCTCGGCAATGACTTCCCTTGCCTCGGTGTCATGCTTTCTGAAGTTCAACGCTACGTTCGCACCCGCTTCCGCGAGAGCGACTGCCATCGCGGCCCCTAGTCCCACACTTCCTCCTGTGACGATCGCATTCCTGTTTTCGAGTTCCATTCCTACCCCCTCGACCTAAGAAATTCTTTATAGACAATCACTGATAATGCGCTACCTTTATTAAAGATTTTGAGGAGCGGGAAGAAGTGGCTCGAAAAGAAAAGGTTATGGAAGCTGGTGATGCGGTCAGTAAGTTCGTCAAGGACGGATGTTTGCTCGCGGTCGGAGGGATGCACATGCACAACAACGCAATGGCAGTGATAAGGGAGATAGTCAGGCAGAAGAAGAGTATCGGAAGTCTGACGACCAGTCCCTCGGCCTGTACGAACGCTGACATGCTTATTGGTGCCGGCTTGGTCGGAGAGATATACTGTTCGTACGTGGGATTCGAACATCTGGGTTTAGCTCCCAACTTCCGGAAGTCTGCTCAAAGTGGTGATTTGAAAGTGAGAGAGTGTGATGAGGCCTTTTCGGTCTATTCGCTGAGAGGAGGAGCAAGTTCCCTTCCCTTCCACCCGCTCCCCAAGGGGCTGGAAGCGACCTCAGTGCCGAAACTCAATCCAGATGACTACAAGTTCACAAAGGACCCGTTCACGGGCGAGGACGTGATGTGTGTCAGGTCACTGCAACCCGATGTTGCCGTCATTCACTGTCAGAAGGCGGACGCGTACGGGAACGCGATATTCGAGGGGAGCAAGTTCACCGATTTTGACATGATCAAAGCAAGTGACAAGGTGATAATCCAGGTAGAGGAGGTGGTTCCGACCGAATACATACTGGAAAAGACGCACAAGGTCAACGTGCCAGGCTTGCTGGTCGATGCGGTCATAAACGTTCCGTTCGGCTGTCACCCCACCGCCTCCCACAGATATTACACCTATGACGAGGACCATTTGAAGGAGTACCTGAAAGCATGCAAGGAGGACTTCTCGGCCTATCTTGACAAATATGTCTACGGACCGAAGACGAACGAGGATTACCTGGAGGTGATTGGGGGAAGGGAGAAGGCCACCAAGCTCATGGAGCGTGATATCCCATGGTAGAAATCACGGTCGCAGAGAGAATGGTTGCCGCAATGTCGCATCATCTCAAAGACGGGGAAGTGGTCATCATGGGAGCTTTCAGTGCGTTGCCGATGCTCGCAAGTAGGTTGGCGCAGCTCACGCACGCACCAAACGTGTCATTCATTTGCGGTGGAAGCGGTGCCGTCAATCCCACGCTCGAACCTCTGCCAGAGTCCTCTTGTGACGACAGGCTTCTGAGAGCTGAGTGCATTTATGCGCTACCGGATGTGATTGATCTGGAAGCAAGACCTGAGATCGATGTCTTCTTTGCCGGTGGCCTTCAGATAGATGCAAAGGGAAATTGCAATCTTGTTGGGATCGGAAAGCCAGGAGAGATAAAGTTCAGAGGACCTGGTTCAGTTGGCCTTCCATTCTTGTCCCGCGCGGGCAGGTACATAATCTACACAATGGCACACAATGTAAGGAATTTCGTTCCTGAAGTGGACTTCATAAGCGGACCTGGGTTCGTGGATAATGAACTGCTCAGCGATGGCCCCTCATTGGTGATCACTCCTCTCTGCGTGATGGACTTTGAGGACAAGAAAATGAGACTGAAATCGACCCATCCAGGTGTAACGGTCGAAATGGTCAAGGAGAACACTGGTTTTGAGATAATCGTCCCAGAGGACGTGGGAGAGACGCCTGCTCCAACCGATGAGGAGTTGGAGATTATGAAACGTTTGGATCCCTCAGGAGCTGCAAGAGATTCCATCAGATGAAAATATCACTTCTGTCTTGGAACCCGGTAATATTCCTCCTCGGGAGGCTTCTTCCTGAGAACGAGATATAGAACCAGGGCGGTAAGGACCGCACCCACAATTGCCACAATTATCAAAGCCAGAGTGACACCGGGGACACCTGGAAGTCCATCAGGGGGAGGATGAGTTCTCGCCACAGTCACCGGGCCACCACTGATTGCTGTGTGTGAACTGAAGTCATCGGAGATGACTGCTTTGATGTAATAGCTTCCTTCGTTAACCAAAGAGACGTTCCAGATGTAGTAGTCGCTGACGTCATCCTCACTGACCGTGACCAATTCCGTAAGAAGGGAAGGCGAGCCGGCTGGATAGTAGTACAGTTGGATTGTCGCATCACTGTCCGGGTCAAAGTCCACCCATTCGATCCGGAACTCATGTTCCACTGTGTCATTGTCTCCATCTGGCTCCGCAACGAATATGGATGGTGGCACATCTGAGATCAGAACGGTGAAAATGTTGCTACCAGGAACCACTGCCGCGATATTGGTGAATCCCTCTTTCCCAAACTCAAGGTCTGCAAGAACGAAGGACTCCGCCCAACCATCAATCGGTATCTCAATTCTATCGTAGGTTGAAGTTGCGTTGTTGTAGTACAGTATGGTCAATAATTGAGGTTCACCCCAGCTACTGCAGAGTATGTCCTTGAACCCGTCCAGATCCGCGTCCCCCACGACGAGAGAGACCGAGTTGGTGTTGTTGATGGGATTGGATGTCTGGAAAGGAAAATTCCCCGTGCCGTCATTCTCAAGGACCCATACATCGCCGTCATCTTTGCAGAGCACCACGATATCTAGAGAAGAGTTTCCGGTGACATTCTCAAGATACACATCCCACGGCGATCTGCCAACGTTATAATCTCTGTGACTGGCAAAAACGCCTGCTCCGTTGTTGAAGAGAACGGTTACGTTGTTATCGTCCCTGTTGGCTGTTACCACATCATTAAAGCCGTCACCATTCAAATCCGCCACGAAGACGCTGTGGGGATCCGCGCCAACCGAGTAGTTGGTGGGGAGAGAGAAAGAGCCAGAACCATCGTTGAACAGAACGGAAACCGAATTGGATTCCCCTCCGTTCGCGGTTATGATGTCGATATCATTGTTGCCGTCCTCTCCCAGATCCGCAAGGAAGACGGCCGCTGGATCGTCACCCACGGGATACTGCTGGAAGGCTGAGAAGGACCCGTCCCCGTCGTTCAAGAGAACAGACACGTAGTCGAAATACTCGCTGGGGGGACCGACGGTATCTATCTCCACGCGGGAGACCGCCAGGTCAATGTAACCGTCCCCATCGAGGTCCGCGGCGTCAATGCTCCTCGGCTCCTGGCCGACTGAATATGTCCATTTTACGTCCTCAAAGGTTCCATTGCCGTTGTTGAGTGCGACTGAGACCGAGCTAGCGTTCCTATTGACTGTTATCAGATCGAGATGTCCATTGCCGTTGAAATCGTCAGCCACAATGTCCCAAGGAGAGCGGCCCACTTCCACGTCGACTTGGGCGATGAACAAGTCACCCCTATCTGCAAACGAAGCGCTGGGAAGAAGCACAAAGCACACGCACAGGATTAGAACGAGTAAAGATGCCCTCTTTGATATCAGTGAAAGATGTTTTGCACACCTCTTGGCTGCCAATGTCACTCCCTCGCCAATGGATGAATATCATTGACCAAGAACGATAAATAGTTTGCCAAGAAGCACCTCTTGACCGAAAAACCTCCTAGCCCTTATGGAATTGTCTCGCCTTGAACGCTCTGCAGAATATGAGAGCGGGACAACAAAAACCCCGTCGTATTGCGTCGATTTTTTGGTTATACCTATTGCCAAAGATTCTGTTTCTGACTTCAAATGCTGCTGTTTTTGGTTATACCTATTGCCAAAGATTCTCTTTCTGACTTCAAATGCTGCTGTTTTTGGTTATACCTATTGCCAAAAACTAAATCGGGGAGAGAGAAAAAATGCATGGATCCAGTACTTACACTCACCTCTCCTGTCATCCCTTTTGTTTGGTTATACCTGTAACCAAAGAATAAGATAGAGGTGGAGGGAAAAAGGTGATTGGGAAGGAAACAATGGAGAAACTGGGCCTCGAAGAGGCAACGATAGTCTCTTTCGACATTCCCAGCACAGACAAATCCAGGAGAAGCATCATTCAAAGATTCCTCCATGGGCGCAGCGACACAAGGAACCTGAACGGAAAGATGAAGACATACAGATATCCAGGCCTATTGGATGAGGGCGGATTCAGATTGGGGCAATCGGTGTTTCTCCTTCCCCCTGATCTTGCATCTAGACTGATCCTGAAACTGAGGGAACTGAAGATAAGCCATCGTTATTGGGATGTGTTGGTCCACGGGTAGTTCCCCGCATTTGGCAGGAAGAGCTTCGGTCAACACTCAAGCATTCTCAAGGCTACGGTATCGCTATCGATCGGATCAGTGTCGCCTCGCCTTTCTCCAAAACCTCGAACCCCTTGTTGATCTCATCCAGCGGATATTGGTGGGTGACCAGGGGCTCCACCTTCAGTTTCCCGGTACTGACCAGCTCAATGATTTTGGGGAAATCCTGCAAGCCACATCCCAGAGAACCTTTAATCTCGATCTCGCGGAACATCATCCTCCCGGCATTGAGAGTCACATCCTTGTGCGTATAGCCCACAACGACAACGGTCCCACCCCACCTCACGGAATTGTAAGCCTGTTGTATTGTGGTCGGG
Source organism: Methanomassiliicoccales archaeon (assembly GCA_004377185.1). Taxonomy (GTDB): domain Archaea; phylum Thermoplasmatota; class Thermoplasmata; order RBG-16-68-12; family SOIM01; genus SOIM01. The sequence continues at coordinate 96,464 of SOIM01000058.1, forward strand.
TTCCCGATGACTTCCATGGCCACATCGACGCCTCCGCCGGTGGTCTTCCTGATCTTCTTGGCCACATCCTCTTCGGTCTTGGCGTTGATTGTCTCATACGCGCCAACCTTTTTGGCCATCTCCAACTTCTCATCGAAAATATCCACTGCGATGACGCTGGCCCCAACAACGCTTGCCATTTGAACGGTGGAAAGGCCCACTCCCCCGCAACCGAATATGGCAACAGTATCTCCCGGTCTCACCTTCCCCCTGTTCACCACAGCGTGATAAGGTGTGGAAATCGCATCCGAGATTATGCATGCCTCCTTCAAAGGAACGTTCGAGGGAAGATGAAAAATGCTGTCGGCCGGGACCGCAACATATTCCGCAAAACCCCCGTCCCTGTGATTGCCTACCATTATCTGATTCGTACAAATAGTGCCCCTGCCTTGTCTGCACCAAGCGCAGTGACCGCAGGAGAATACCGGAGGGATAAGGACATTGTCGCCTTTCTGGAAATTCTCGACCTTGGCTCCCAACTCTTCCACTGTCCCACTTATCTCATGCCCCAGGATTATGGGAGGCTTCTTGAACGTGGGCACTCCATGGAGATAGTGGAGATCCGTTCGACACAATCCGCAAGCTGCAACCTTAACCAGAACTTCATCTTCTTCGATTTTTGGCGTTTCAACATCTTCGATTTTCAAGGGCTGACCTTTCTCGTAGAAAACGGCCGCTTTCAGCCTTCCACCCCCTTGTTTAGACGGAAAGAGAGGAGAATATTTAGAGTTATCCGATTGAAGTCTGAACCTTTGATTGGAAAATAGGATACCTTGATAAACAATCATTCACTTTCATAAGTCATGCGAAGCAGACTAGATCCTATCTTCAATCCGAAGTCCATTGCTATCATCGGCGCTTCCAGAAAGAAGGGCAAGATCGGGAGGGAACTACTTCACAACCTGATCAGGTACGAGTTCCAGGGGAAGCTCTTTCCGATAAACCCACACGCTGAGGAAGTGCATTCGATTCCTGCCTATCCTTCAATCTTGGACGTCCCAGATGAGGTTGACCTCGCTGTCATTATCGTTCCCGCTGAGCATACGATAGAGGTGATGAAAGACTGCGGGAAGAAGGGGGTTCGGGGTGCCATAGTAATCACCGCAGGCTTCAAGGAAACGGGTGAGAAAGGTGCGCGTCTTGAGAACAAACTGCATGAGGTCTGCAAGAAATATGGAATCTCGATGATCGGCCCCAACTGCATGGGTGTCATAAACACGAACGAGAACGTGAAGATGGATGCCACCTTCGCTCCTTCCCTTCCACTAACTGGAAGGATTTCATTCATGTCCCAATCCGGTGCACTGGGTGCCGCCATTCTGGATCATGCGGATAACATAAAAGTAGGCTTCGCCAAGTTCGTGAGCCTGGGAAACAAAACGGACGTTTCGGGTAACGATCTGCTGATGGCTTGGGAGGATGACAGTGACACTGACATTATTCTGATGTACATAGAGAGCTTCGGAAACCCAAGGAACTTCGTACGGATCGCGAGGGACGTGACCCGGAAGAAACCGATAATTGCCTTGAAATCGGGGCGGACGGAGGCAGGAGCTGCCGCGGCCGCAAGCCATACTGGAGCACTCGCAGGACTGGATGTTGCCACCGACGCGCTCTTCGAGCAGTGCGGGGTCATCAGGGTCGGCTCGATAGAAGAGCTCTTCGACATCGCGATTGCATTTGCAAATCAACCGCTTCCCAAGGGTAACAGGATCGCCATTCTCACCAATGCCGGCGGACCAGCGATAATGACTGTGGATGCTCTCGTGGGCGCAGGACTGAAACTGTCAGAGTTCAGCGACAGAACGAAGAGAAAGCTCCGAGAGAACTTGCCCGAGGAGGCCAGTATCAAGAACCCGGTTGACATGATTGCCGCGGCCGGACCCAAAGAATACGAGATGGCGATGGAGGCCATTCTGGCAGACAGACGAGTGGACGCATTGGTAACGATCTTCGTACCACCCATCGTGACCAAGGAGATCGAGATTGCCCACGCCATCGTGAAGGCAAGCAAGAAGTACAAGAAACCAGTCTTGTCATGTTTCCTGGGAAGGACTGAAGACTCTCCTGGCTTCGTCTACCTGACTGAGAACGATATTCCTTCATATCTTTTCCCTGAGAGTGCCGTGAAGTCCCTCTCGGCAATGGTCGCCTACCGCACGTACCTGGAAAGAGAGAAGGGGAAAGTGAGAAGCTACAAGGTCGATAGGAAAACCGCCAGGAAGGTATTCCGAAAAACGGCTCGCGAGAAGAGAACGTGGTTAAGAGAATTGGAAGCCTTTGATGTCCTGAGGTCCTACGGTCTTGAGGTCGTTGAAACGGAAGTCGGAAAGAACCTGGAAGAAGTGAAGGATTTTGCAAAGAAGATTGGTTATCCAGTCGTTCTGAAGGCTTGCGGGGAAGGAATCATACACAAGACGGAGATTGGGGCGGTCGTGCTGAATATCGAGGATGAGGAGGAACTCATCAACAGCTTCAAACAAATGATATCCAACGTGAAGAGGGAGGGGTTCGAAGTGGACTGCTTCCTTGTGCAAGAGATGGTCAAGGGCGGAAAGGAGGTCATCCTGGGAATGAAATATGACGAACACTACGGACCCATCGTCATGTTCGGTACTGGAGGCATCTATGTGGAATACCTGAAGGACGTGGCTTTCAGGGTAGCTCCCCTGACCGATGTTGATGCAACCAGGATGGTCAGATCCATAAGGTCGTACCCGCTTCTAGAAGGTGTGAGAGGGGAGGAACCTTCAGACGTTGAGAGCCTGATCGAGAGCATCCAGAGACTGTCACAGATGGCAGTTGAGTTCGAAGAAATCGGACAGATGGACATAAACCCAATCATGTTGTTCGAGAAAGGGAAGGGCTACAAGATTGTGGACGTGAGAATCGCCATAAGAGAGACCTGAAACAACTGCCTATTTCAGCAGACCCCTCGAAATCACCAGCCTCTGCATTTCATTCGTTCCTTCGAATATCTCAAAGATTTTGACATCGCGCATGAACCTTTCTACGGCGAAATCCTTCGTATAGCCATACCCACCGTGGATTTGCACGGCATCGATCGCGACTTTGGTGGCCATTTCCGAAGCGTACATCTTTGCCATGCTGGATTCGACTGTACATTTCTCTCCTCTATCTTTCAGTTGTGCGGCCCGGTAGATCAACAATCTGGCAGCCTCAATCTGTGTCGCCATATCGGCAAGCTTCCACTGGATGGCTTGGAAGTTGGAAATTGGTTGACCGAACTGGACCCTGTCCTTCGAATACAGAAGGCTCTGGTCAAGGCATCCTTGAGCCAGACCCAAAGCACAGGCGCCGATGCCGATCCTTCCGCCATCAAGCGTTGCCATGGATATCTTGAATCCTTGGCCTTCCTCACCCAGTAGGTTCTCTTTCGGGATGCGACAGTCCTCAAAAATCAATTCGGCCGTGGGAGTTCCGCGAATGCCCAGCTTTTCCTCCAACTTTCCGATCGAGAATCCTTCGGTCTCCTTCTCAACGACAAAAGTGCTCAATCCCCTCGTACCGGTCTCTTCACCAGTCCTTGCGAACACAATGATGGTATCAGCGATGCTACCGCTTGTTATGAAGAGCTTAGTACCGTTGAGGACATATTCTTCCCCTTTGAGCTCTGCCTTCATCCTCACACCGCCGACATCAGATCCAGCACCAGCTTCAGTGAGGGCAAAACATCCGTAGGTCTTCCCCGAGGCCATGGGGACCAGGTATTTCTGCTTCTGCTCCTCAGTCCCATACTCGAGAATTGGCCAGCAGTTCAAGGAGTTGGCTCCGGACAGCAGTGCGGCAGTGGAAGCGCAAACCCTGGCAATCTCCTCGCAGGCAATGGCATAGCTCACATAGTCCGCTCCAGACCCCCCGTACTCCCGAGGGACGGTCATCCCCAAGAGACCGAGCTCCCCCATCTTTCTGATGCTCTCCGTGGGCACCCGCTCTTCCCTATCGATCTCCTCTGCTATGGGCTTGACCTCGTTCTCCGCAAAATCCCTGACCATGGATTGAATCATCCTCTGTTCGTCCGTGAGTTGGAAGTCCATGGTCCCACCTCAGAAGCAAAGTTGTGAAGATATAAATAGTTGAGCCATCATGCATAAAAACAATGGAAATCACCCTCAAATTTCTGAAGCCTTTGAATGATGTTGTCGGTCAGAACGAGTTGTCGGTTGAAGTGGAAAATGGTACGGTTGAGTCCCTGTTGGCGGACCTGTTGAACGATCATCCGAAATTGGCAGAGGAGATACTTGACGAGAAGGGTGAGTTGGACTACAGGGTGAATGTGATACTCAACGACAAACCCCTGAACGATCTGGACGTGAACCTGAACGATGGGGACCTTTTGACATTGTTCATACCAATAAGTGGTGGGTAGACCCCCGAGCTCTCGACGGTCAGAGGAGAGGAATCCAATCATGCAGGAAAGGAAGCTTGCAGTTGTCGATCTTTCAAGAGGGAAGGTGACGACAAGAACCATTCCAAAATCCTGGCGAAAAGGTTTTCTCGGTGGGAGGGGCATCAATTCCTATTTGCTCTATAATCTGATAGAAAAGGGTACGGACCCATTCTCCCCAAGGAATGCTCTTGTGCTTGGCGTTGGTCTTCTGGGGGGCACGCTGGCGCCATCATCATGCAGATTCAACGCATCCGCCCTTTCTCCCGAGACGGGCCTGCTTGGTGATTCGAACTGCGGAGGGTTCTTTGGACCCGAACTCAGGTATGCTGGCTTTGATCATCTCATTTTGAGAGGGAGGGCGAAGAGACCCTCGTACGTGAACATACAGGATGGAGAGATCGAAATCCGGGACGGGAGAGAGTACTGGGGGATGGATACATACGATGTGCAGAAGGCGTTGAGGAAAGACCTCGGAGATGTCGAATCGCTTGTCTGCGGTGTTGCTGGAGAGAACAAGGTTCGGTTCGCATGCCTGCGCAATGGTGTGAAGAACGCGGCTGGAAGATGTGGCTTGGGAGCGGTGATGGGGTCAAAGAACGTCAAGGCCGTGGTGGCATCCGGGACGGACGGAATAAAGGTCGAACATCCGCAGGAGATGTTGGAACTGGTACAGGACATCAAGAACTACCTCATGGACTCCAAGATAACCCCCATCCTGGGCAGTATGGGAACCCCACTTCTTTACGAGGTGAGCAATGCCATAGGTGCCATAAGAACCAAGAACAGCCAGCTGAACGCCTGGTCCGATTCCCTGAATGCGGAGGAATTGGAGAAATACGTCGAGAAGATGATTTCATGCTCCTCATGCTTCATGCACTGCAGGCACAGGAACACGTTCAATGGAGAAGGTCCCGAATACACGGCGGTCGGATTACTTGGCGCAAACTTGGGGTTGGAGGACTACCCTGACGTCATCAAGCTGAACAACACTTGCAACGAACTGGGATTGGACATATCATCTTCAGGATCAATACTCAGTTGGGCCTTCGAGCTGTACGAAAGAGGGATAATCGACAAGAAGTTGACCGGGCAGGAGTTGAGGTTCGGTGATTCTGAGCTTGCAGATGAACTGCTTCACAAGATCGCTGGGAGAGAAGGTTTCGGAGACGTATTGGCTGAGAGCAGTAGGGCGGTGAAGAAATTCGGACCCGAGTCCAAGGACTATCTCATTGCCGTCAAGGGCCTTCCACAGAGCGATCCGCACGACGTGAGATATATCAAGGCGTTCGCGCTGGGAATAGCGACCGCCAGCAGAGGAGCTGACCACCTCAGAAGCAGGCCCACCCTGGAGATATTCTTCAGATTGCCATTGGAGGTGAAAGAGAAGATATACGGAAAAGGAATCACCGCTGACCCAACCTCGTACGAAGGTAAAGAAAGAGCGGTCTGTTTCTCGGACAACATCTTCGCAACCATAGATTCTGTAGGTATCTGCAAGTTCATCTGTCACGGTTTCAACAGCCCCCATTTCCTGGGTTATGAGCATTTCTCAAAGCTTTTGCATGCGGTAACAGGGATGCGATACCGAGAGAAGGAACTGGAGAACATCGGCAAGAGGATAATCGATACCGAGAGGATGTTCAACTTCAAGCACGGAATGACAGCGAAGGACGATACCCTCCCGAAAAGATATTTCGATGACCCAATGACAATGAAGGTCTCGAAGGGACACAAAATCGACAGAAAGAGCTTCCAGAAGATGAAGAAACGGTACTACAAGCTCAGGAATTGGGACGAGAAGGGGAGGGTGAAGAAGCAACGGGTCAAAGAAATCGAATCCTACGGGGGGCTGCAGTGAAGTATCTGTTCTACTATCCAGATAAGTGCACTGGCTGCAAGCAATGTGCCATGGCGTGTTCCCTGAACAAGTTCGGCGAGTGCAACCCCAAGAAGTCGGCAATAAGCATAGTGAGAGATGAGTTCGAGAGATACGAGTATGCCATAGTCTGCATGCAGTGTGAGGACGCTCCGTGCATAGAGGTCTGTCATCAGGGTGCGTACTATCTTGAGGACAACATCATAAAGAGGAATGACGACCAGTGCATTCACTGCCGGCTCTGTGCCGCGGTCTGTCCCCATTCAGCCATAACCACGATAGGCAAGGAGATCGTGAAGTGTGACTTGTGTGATGGCGACCCGGAATGCGTGAAGTATTGCTCCACGGAAGCCCTTGTCTATCAAGAAGAGACCAAAGAACAGTCGGAAAGAAGGCGACAACTGGCGAAGAAAATACTCTCAACTTCTTAGTGCTGGATCAACATATCTGTCGTCAAGCAGATGGTGCCTTATCTCCTCCACATCGATTCCCTTTTTGACCAAACTGAGAAGATGGCCCGAGTTCCGTATCGCGCCAATCATCTGAACCCCGGCAATCCTTCCATCCTTTATCAACATCTTCTTGACGGACCTGTTTGTCTTGACCTTCTCCACCTCAGGACCCTTCAACTCGAAAGAGGCCATGCCAATCGATAGGACCGGAGTGCCGTACACATCCAGTATGTTGATCGATTGCAGACCCTCGTATTGCCTCTCCACTCCCGCGATGTTGTGGCCTGCAATCTTCCCCTGGTCGACCGCATTCGGCCAGATGGCGTTCACCATCCTGCTTCCACGGACCTTGTCCTCAGCCTCCACAATGTCTCCCGCGGCGTAGATGTCTTTCACGGACGTTCTGAGGTGGTCGTCCACCAAGATGCCGAAGTTGGTCTTGATTCCACTGCCCTTGAGGAATTCGGTGTTAGGCCTCACTCCTATGCCCAGAACAACCATATCGCAAGAGGTTCGCCTCTTTCCTGACACGACTCCTTTCACCTTGCCGTTTCCAACTATCTCAGATACCTGCTTACCCAGTTTGAATCGAATGCCTTCCTTCTCGAGTATTCTCTGGACTTCAAGGGACATATCCTTGTCCAACATCTTCGGAAGAACGGAATCCAACATCTCGAAGACAACTACTTCCAATCCCAATCTCTGGAGCGCAATAGCGCATTCAATCCCGATGAAACCAGCCCCAAGAACGACTGTCTCCTTGGTTCCTTTCTTAATCCATCTCAGTATATCTTCTGCGTCCGCCAGGTTCCCCAGGCCGAATACCCCTTCCAGGTCAATCCCGGGAATGGGTGGTCTGAGAGGTTGTGAACCCGCGGCAACCAGAAGTCTATCATACTTGACCTTGCGTCCATTCACCAAAACCGCCTTCTCTTTTGGTGCGATCTTGGAGACTGGCTTCCCGAGCAATGGCTTGACCTTGTTTCTCTCGTAGAAATCACTACCCACGCGGAATATGTTCTTCTTCTTGATCTCCCCGCCTATGAGATAGGGCAGCGAACAGGGGGAGTAAGGCATATGTTCTTCCTTGGAAATTGCAGTGATCTTGCACTTCTTGTCCAGCTCGCGTATCGTCTGAATCGCAGAAACGCCAGCGCCTCCAGTTCCGATGACCACCACATGCATCAATCGAAGCCCCTGTCCCATTGCAGATAGCACAAAACGATATTAAAATGTTCCAGGCCTATAAATGAAGGTGAAGTAGTAGTAGAGAATGAGATAGACTCCAACGATCACCAGTATGAGACCGCTGACCTTCTTTATCGTGTCGGTATGAGCGCTCAGTTTCTGCACGGACTCCTGACCGAAGGCGGACAGCATGAAGGTTATCGCTACCATCAGGAGAAGAATGGTAATAGAGAATATCAGGATTAGCAATATGCCATCCAGCAGAGTTCCTGACACGATCCCTTCCAAAAGCAATCCGACATAGAGCGGCGCAGTGCACGCGGAGGCCGCTGCCCCGTAACCAATCCCGTAACTGAACAACTTGGCGTAGTAACCTTTCTCGCTTTCAGCGTCCGGGTCTTTCTCACCAAAAAGCTTCACTCTGAGTTTCTGGAAAGGACGAATGAGAGCATGGTACTGAAGATTCGTGAACATGAGAGCCCCGAGAATGATGAGAATTATCGCCACAATCGGGCTGAGGTAAACAGCATATCTTTCCACACCAGCTGTCTTTCCAAGAACGATTGCTATTATCCCGATTATCAGAAACACGAGGATTATTCCAAAACCAGATACGAATCCACTTCCGAGAACTTTCTTCATCGATTTCTTCTTCTCTTCAGCTTCCGTGGTGAGATAGTAACTGATGTAACCAGGAAGCATCGGGAAGGAGCAGGGTGAGAAATAGGTGGCGAACCCAATGAAAACTGCGGTTGCGAGGATACCCACTAAATGCAAGGAAATAACCTGGGCGGTACCCTCAATGGCGGCACCAATCTCGCTTCTGAGCTCTTCAACACTAACACCGCTGGTGGAAATCTCATAGGTGGGATATCTGTCCTTGTTTATGACAACCAACTTGGGAAGATCCTCAACCGAGAAGACATCAAATGTAAGACTGGCCGTGTCTCTAGCAATCGTCCAAGTCACTCCCTGAGCATCCCTGAACTCGCGAAGGGCCAAATCAGTGTCCGTACCCACGGCAATGGAAATGACTTCGATCTCGTTCTCATCAAAGACAGCGACGGCGTCCTCCAGCTTTTCCCTTAATTCCTCGCAAGGCCTGCAACTGGTTGCCATGAAGTCCAGAATGATGACCTCATCTGGGTAATCTGAGAGATTCCAAGGATTTCCATCTATGTCAACGAGTGAGAAGTCTTCCACTTTGTTGACCTTGCCAGAAAGCCCGCTCAAGCTGATCGCACCATAGAGAATTGCTATTGTCAGAAAGAGGACGATTCCGACAACCAGGACCTTGTTCGATCCTGTGGTGATTTTCTTCCTTTTTCTGTAAATGAGAATTCCAGCTAGCGAGACCATCAGAACTCCCAAAATCACCTCCGCAGCAATCACTTCGATCGGAATCTCAATGGCGACCTCGATAGGCGGCAGTGCACCAGTGTAGTTGTAGTAGTAGTAATCATGATCTCCGTCTCCAGGAGCGTAGCCAATGGTCTGGTTTGCATAAATGACCCTGATCTTATACCCTATCATAGTGCCGCCGTCAAAGGGCCTGGTTATGTTGTAACGGAACGTCTGGTTTCCCAGGTCCTCCATAATCTCGAAGTAGCATGTGCCGACAGTCATTGTTTCGGGGTCGACCGTGCAATACTGGGTCTCAACAACATTTACCTCGGTGATATTCTCAATCTCAGCATGCACAGATACAGACTGACCTGCAAAGGGTTCTTCAGGCGTGTGATAAACGTTCAATATGTTGCCATCAAGGGCCGAGGCGTTCGGAGAGGTGAACAAAAACGCAAATAGCAGAACCAGAAGTGAGAGGAGGGCTGTCAGACCTCTCTTTGTGTTAGATACTCTGAACACCAATCGTATTCACCTGTGGATTAGAAAGATACTGACCAAATGGTATAAAGATTTTGTAAACCCCATGGAAAAGTCTATTGAGAGATTCGGCATTCCCTGTCGTATGAGCGAAGAGGACCTCATCTCCAAGATACTCAGAACTCGGTACGGGAGGATTGATCTGAAGGCTTCAGACCACGGACTTTTCGAACTGGCTCTGAACGGCAGACTCAAAAAAGGGGTAGGCACCAACAGGATGCTCGACAAACTCCAGATGGACTTGGAGAGGTATTTCAAAGGAAAGCCTGTGGATTTCTCAGAGATCCAGCTGGACATGTTAGGATACACTCCGTTCGAAAGAGATGTACTGGCTGCCACAAAACGAATACCTTACGGCAAAACGAAGAGCTACAAGGACATAGCCGAAGAGATCGGACGTCCTCAAGCCTTCCGAGCGGTGGGCAATGCTCTGGGAAAGAACAGGACAGCGATAATCGTACCGTGCCATCGTGTCGTTTCAGAGGGGGGCTTGGGAGGATTCGGTGCAGGCACTGAATGGAAGAAGAGACTTCTCAGGCTGGAAGGTATCCTCTAGTTCAGAAATTGAACGGAAGTGATTGTTATGAAGGCAAAGCAAGGGCTTTCCACCAAATGTGTCCATGCGGGCAAGACTGTTTGTGGAAGAGTGGCGCCAGTGGCCAGTCCGATTTTCCAGACCTCTACGTACTATTACCCGAAGGAGGAATCGGCGGGTTACATCTACACGAGAATCGAGAACCCTACGCAGGAGGTAGTGGAAGAGAAGATAGCAGCTCTGGAAGGAGGTAGGGAGGGTCTGGTCTTCTCGTCCGGGATGGCCGCAATAACCACGACCGTTCTCTCAACTGTGGGGGAAGGAGGGCATTTGATTGCATTTGAGGACCTGTACGGAAACACTTACACTTTCTTCAAATCGGGGCTTGAGAAGTATGGCATTGACGTTACACTGATCAAAGCAAAAGACGCAACTGGAATAGGGAGGTTCATCAGGAAGAACACGAAAGCGGTCTTTCTTGAATCCCCTACGAACCCTTTGATGAGGATTGTTGATATCCCCAAGGTTGCCAAGGTCGCACACAAGAAATCAGTTAAGGTAATCGTTGACAACACCTTCGCGACCCCGATAAACCAAAGACCTCTGGAGCTGGGAGCGGACATAGTCGTACACAGCGGTTCGAAATACCTGAACGGGCACAGCGATGTCATATCGGGACTGATGGCTGGCAATAGAGAGAATGTGCAGGAGATAAAGGAGTTAAGAACCACCCTTGGAGGATGCCTGGACCCACATGCTTCCTACCTCTTGCAGAGGGGAATGATGACTTTGTCCATCAGAATGGCCAAACACAACGATAACGGTCAGAGGGTTGCTGAGTTTCTCGAAAACCACAAGAAGATAGATCGGGTGCACTACCCAGGCTTGTCGTCACATCCTGATCATGAACTGGCGAAGAGCATGATGCACGGGTTCGGAGGTATGCTAAGCTTCGAAGTGAAGGGGAGAAGAAAGGAAGCCAACAGGTTCCTGAAGGAGCTCAAGCTCTTGCTGGCGGCACCCAGCTTGGGCGGGGTCGAGACTCTGATAAGTGTCCCTGCCGAGACCTCACATTCCTATCTTTCTCGAAAAGAGAGACTGGGGCAGGGAATAAAAGACAATCTGGTTCGAATGTCAGTTGGTATAGAAGATTTTCAGGACATCAAGAGAGACTTGAACCAAGCCTTGTCCAAGATCTGATTCTTCACTCGTCAAAGAACCCTTCTGGCGTCATCGGCGACATCTTCCTCAAGTTGGTAACGATTTCTGGCAGAACTTCCAAGACGTAGTCAATATCCCCTTCCTGAGTGCCCCTCCCCAGGTTGAACTGAAGAGAGCCGTGGGCTTCCTCCGCCTTTACACCCATTGCAAGCAGTACGTGCGAGGGTTGCAGAGAGTCCGATACGCATGCCGAGCCAGTGGCGACCTGGATTCCCATGGAGTCAAGGTTCAAAACAATAGATTCGCCTTCTATGTAGTTGAAACGGATGTTCGCGCTAGTAGGTAACCTCTTTGTCGGATGGCCGTTCAAGTAGGATTCTTTCACGGAGCTTGTTAAATCTCCAATCAGCTTGTCTCGCAAGGCAGAGACTCTTGTTGCTTCCGATTCCATCATTTCAAGGGCAATCTCGGCAGCCTTTCCAAAGCCCATGATGGCAGGGACGTTCTCCGTTCCAGGCCTTTTTCCTCCTTCCTGCCTCCCTCCGTGGAACAAGGGTTTGAACCTCTTCTTAGTCACGCACAATGCCGAAGCACCTTTGGGTCCGTACAGTTCTTGTGAGGCAACGGAAACCATGTCCAGATTGTCCTTCTTCATATCGATTGGTATCTTGCCCGCAGCTGCAATTGCGTCCGAATGAAATGTTATCCCTTTCTCCTTGGCAATCTCCCCAATCTCTCTGATGGGCTGGATCGTGCCGACCTCGTTGTTAGCATACATAATCGTGATCAGAATCGTCTCGTCCCTGATGCTCTTCCTGAGTTCCTCAACCTGGACTATCCCGTCGTTGTCTACTGGAACCTGGGTTGTCTCAAAACCTTCCTTTTCCAGAGACTTGAGGGTCCTAAGGACTGAATCATGCTCGAATGCAGAGGTGATGATGTGATTGCCTTTCTCTTTGAATTGGTGCGCTGTTCCTATTATCGCCAGGTTGTTGGATTCGGTCCCGCAGGAAGTGAAGATAACATCGTCCTGTTTTGAATTCACCAGCTCTGCTATGCTTTCTCTTGCTTCCTCGATAGCTGCCTTTGCTTCGAAACCCAAGGAATATACGCTTGAAGGATTTCCGAACTTCTCGCCAAAATAGGGCATCATGAATTCCAAAACCTTCGGATCTACCGGCGTTGCGGCCCCGTAGTCCATATACACTTTTCTCAAGGCAAACCTCTCCCAACAATATCATGAGAACTTGGCATAAATTCTTTTGCATATTCTCTAGACAGGAAAAGGCTTTGTCACCATTCTCGCGATATGAAAACCAGATTTTGCGATTTCTATGACGGGCCTAGGATGCTTTTTCCTCAAGAATTTCCGATATCTCTTAATTATCTCAGAGGCTTTGGTTTGATTGTTGTTCAGAAAGGCCTGGTAGGAATCGAGTGCGATGTCACGCGCGGTCTCGTACTCCTCGGCCTCAAATCTCACGTCCTTCAAAAGCAACATCGCATCCAGCATCATCCACAGGTCTTCCGCCATCCCTAGGAAGATAATGCCAAGGGCGGCCTGGTGGTCATCTGGAGTTTCAATGATGAACCGAGACCCTGCTTCACATGCCTCTTCCACACTGGTCTCAGCCCTTTCAGCCAAAGCATCGATGTCAGAAAAATCCTTCCTGACCAGCTTACCGTCCAATTCCTTGATGACACCAACGTAATCGCCCAGCTTCTCAAAGGCCTTCAAGAAGAGGTCCTTGGTCTCGACCTTCTCGATATAGTCGAAGACCTCACCGCCCTTTATCTCGGACGTGGATTTTGGAATGTCAACAAATGGCGGTGAAGCGAGTATCGGACAGATTTTCTTTGAGCATTCCGCACACGCACCAGAGGTGCAGTAGATAAGGGGTCTTCCACAGCTGCAGGGAATGGTTCCCCAGAGCGTTCTGCCGATGATGTCCAGCGTTTTCCTAGCGTCCTCTTCGTCTTTTGCCCTCCTGATTATTATCTTTCCGCCCTTGAACACATGGATCCTCTTACCTTCCCACTCAGCGAGAGCGTATCCCATCTCCTCGGAACATCTCAGACTGTCGAAGAGACCTACTCGGCGAAGAGAACTGCACATCTGCTTGGTATCGAAGAAGTCCTCGCCCGGCCTACCGAATGGTGAGCCCAAATAGAGCTTGGCTTCGATAGTCACGTATCCCTCCTCGGTGCAGGGGTGAATCTGGAATATAATCTTGGATTTGTCAACCTCTTCATTCATCCTTTCTGGCTCCCAACCATTTCTCTGAGCATTTCCCCATGCACAGAACACAATCGCCCACTAACTATTTGAGCGTTGATAACTTCCTCTTGCCAGTGAGCGTTGAACAGGATACAATTCCTGTCCTTGCAGAAGGGCTCCCCAGTCGCATGATAGAAAAGTGACTGAAGCACGTAGCCTTTCAACGCTTGCGTGATATTCTCATCGCCATGGTCAATGAATCTGCCTTTGATAGATTCCTTCAACTCCTCGACGGGCGGCTCGGCACCCACAGCAGCGTATTTCTGTTTGATCACATAGAACTCCTTTGGCTTTGCAGGTGCTTCCACCAATCCACTGGTGGAGATGAGAGAAGGATATCCGCACATTATCACACGTGCATGGTACCTGGCATCACCCTTCTCATACGTGCAGAATATTCTGTTTGTGAAAACCACATGGGCGAAGTCTGTGCGTAGTTCTTTCTCAGGAAGCAACTCTCTGAATGCCTGCTGCAGTCGGAATCCGTCATAGAGCATCCCCATGATCCTTCTGTGCGGTTCCCTGAGCATTCTCTTCTCGAACTGGACCTCTCCGTAAAGCGGTTCCGCCTCTTCCTTCAGACCTTCCATCCCCCTCACCTTGGTCGCTGCCAGTTTCTCTGCTAGCTTGTCCAGATCACGGGAATGAAAAGAAAGGAAATCTTTCCTCATCCTGACATCAAGGTCGGGTATCTTCTCCTTCAGAAAATCCTCAATCTCTCCAATCCTGAGACTGGGAGTTGAGGGTTCGTCATAAAGATACACAACGGACGGTAAAGTCCGATCAGCCTTTCTTGAGGAGCTCATAAGCGATTCCCGCTCCCTTTCTTCCCGAAAGAAGCATGGAACCGAATGTGGGACCCATTCTGGGAAGTCCGTAGGTGGCGGAAACAGCCATTCCTATTGCGACCAGTCCAGGATGCACTTCACCGGTGTGTTCCACGACCAGGTCCTCAGACTTCTCCACCCACATCCCTCCTTCGCCTACTTTCTTGATCAGTCCTCTCTGCTCCAGTTTGGAAACAACGTGAGCTTCGTGACCAGTTCCGTCTATTACCACCTTGCATTCGAAAGCAACTGGGTCCACACAGGTGATCTCTCTCGGAAGAGCGGCAACCGGAGTCCAATTGACCACAACGCCAGCCACCCTGTTGTCCTCTCTCATAACAACATCATCGAACCTGGTCATGTTCAGTATCTTCACGCCAGCATCACAAGCAGATGCTATTAACTTAGAACAAGCGTGCGGACCAGGGGTAACATAGAGATCTTTGCTGTGCTCTTCGAACGGAATCCCTAACTCCTTCAGAATCTCATGACCGGGGGCCCGAACGGTAATGGTGTTCATCAGATACCCACCAATCCAAAATCCGCCACCGAGGTAGTTGTTCCTCTCGACAATTAAGACCCTGACATCCTTCGAGGCAAGCTCTCGTCCCGCCATCAGACCGCTGGGTCCTCCTCCGACAATGATGACCTCGGTCTCCGCGAACTCCCTTATATCTCTAGCGAAACCATCAATTATTGCCTTGGTGACTTGACTTTCAGTAGCTTTCTTGAACACGGGCATATGAACCCCAACCTCAGGTATCCTACTCAAAGAGAAGTTGCGTATAAAGGTATTGTGGTTTCCCAGAGCCAAAGACTACGATTCGGTCGACTTCAGTGCCCCTCGCTTGGTGGCGACCTCCCCTACAATCCTTCCGTCCTCAATCTTGAGGGTTCTGTGAGCTATGGATGAAATCCTTTGATCGTGAGTGACGATGATTACCGTCTTCCTGTACTTGGTGTTCAGGCTGTGGAACAGATCGAGCATTTGCTTTCCAGTGTCGGTGTCCAGCTCTCCTGTCGGTTCATCTGCAAGCACAAGAGGAGGATCATTCGCCAATGCGACCGCAATCGCTATCCTCTGCTGTTCCCCACCGCTCAGCTCGTCCGGTTTATGGATTGCCCTATCGTGCATGTGCACCAAATCTAGCAACTCGTTCGTTCTGGATTTCCTCTCCTTAGAGGTTTTGCCTGCAAGTCTCATCGGAAGCTGGACGTTCTCCTTGGCCGTGAGTGTGGGTACAAGATTGAAGAACTGGAACACGAAACCGACCCTTTCCCTTCTGTACTTCACCATCTCCGGATCAGAATAATGAACGATGTTCGCCCCATCCACAACTATGGAGCCGGCAGTCGGCCTATCCAAGCCGCCTATGAGGTTCAAAAGAGTCGTCTTACCACATCCCGAGGGCCCTTGTATGGCGACAACTTCCTTATCCTGGATTTCCAGATCCAATCCCCTTAGGGCGATGACTTCGGACTTTCCCGTTCTGTAGACCCTTATGAGGTCCTGCGTAACAATCTTAGGGATTTTAACCACCTCGTTTTCTTAATGCTTGAGCCAATTTCATTCTTCTAATCCTCAACGTAGCAAGTAATGAAGCAACAATCAGAATGACGATGGTCAAGAGAATCAGGATCAATGTCTGGAAGGAAACCACCAACGGCATATCAAGAACTCCTTGCCCTAGGCCCACTATTCCGAAGGACAAGAGTTCGTTGAAAACAAAGGCGGTCACCAAACCAGTGACGATCCCTATCACACAGCCGATGATGATTATCGTTACAGCCTCCCCCAAAAGAAGGCGGGCGACCTGCCTAGAACTCGCACCTCTGGACATTATACTAGCGAACTCCCCTTCCCTCTCGGTGGCAGCCACGTACATGATGAGGCCCAAACCTACCCCGATGATCAGCAATGCGAAGGCGAACTCCACAAGCAAGAAGTTGAATAGAGCTCCGGTGAATGGTTCACTCTTGGCCTTTTCCAGCTCTTCCTCGTAAACGAGGATATCGGTGATTTCGACAGGATAGGAAACTCTTATGCTTTCTCCGACAGCTACCGGGTCCTGGCCAGACTCAACATTCAAAATGAACTTCCATGTTTGATTTCCGAAAGTGGTCTCATTCAAAGTGACGAAGTCTACATACATCTCGCCCTCGGTGAAGATTCCGATGTCTGGGCCCATGAAACCCGGCAGAGTTTTGACGATCCCTACGACAGTGAATTGATAGTCGACTTCCTCTGATTGCCAGGTTCCATTCTCATCAGTGTAGGAATTGTGAACTTCTACGGGGAAAACATCATTCACTCTCAAGTACTGAGATTCTGCGAGTTTTTCAGTTACAATCACATTTCCAAGAGTGCTCAGCATGGAGATTGTGGATGCGGGTTCTCCTTCCTTGAAGTAGTAAGGATCTGGTTGAACGACCTCCCAGTAAGCAGACGAATTGATTGCCCATACGTTCGTATGGATATTTTCATATCCAGAGATTGCACTAAGCTTTGCGGTTTCAGTTAACTTGTCTACTCCCCCGATATCTTGTATCTCGGTTCCAAATGACCTGTTTACTGTCAAGGCAACAAGGGCGATATCACCACCTATCTGTGCCTCCAGACTCCTCTCTATGTAAGCGGCCTGAGTCTCTCCCATTGAAGAAACGACTATACCGAACGCCAGTCCCATTGCAATAAGAACACAAACGCTAGAAGCCCTCTTGGGATTCCGAACTATGTTCTTGTTCACAATCGCATAGAGGTCTTTGGTAAAGAACTTCGTAGCTCGGGAAGTCCAGTCGTAGATTTTGGTGGAGAATCTCGTCAATAAGCTTGTAACACCAATAATCAAGAAGAAAGGCGAAAGCGGTGTAAGAACCATCAAGAGGGGCGCGATCAGACAGAGTGCGAATGTGAGAGGAGTACCCGCCCCAGTGAAGTGCTTCATAAGGAGCAAGGTCGCATAGGTGAAAATAGCCAGTGCGATGAAGATTACGTCCCTTAGGGGTTTGTATCGAAGGGCGGCCTCTTCTTCCGAATACTTGTGCAATGCCTCGGTCACGGGAATAGTTGAGGCCCTTTTGGCAGGTCTATAAGCGGAAAAGAGCAGAAGCGCAATGGCCAGAACTATTGCCAGAACAATGGTGAATTCGGTTATAGTCATCTCTAGTAGAGAGGGAGCTACTCCGTAAGGGGACGCCATCGAGAAAAGGTTGCTCGCAAGAGCTCCAAAGATGAGTCCTAATATTCCGGCAATCACGCCCAGAATGAGGGCCTCAATGATTAGAAGCCCAAAGACCTGACGACGGTTTGCACCTCTGGCCTTGAGCACACCAATCTCTCTCCGTCTCTCGCTCAAACCGAGCTCTGCACCGATTATGCCAAGGTATACGCCGAGGATTATTGCAGGCAGAGCCAAAGCAAGGAAAATCGCTCGGTACATCATGATCCAGATGCTGAAGAACCCAACGATGAAGCCAAGCATGCTATCTTCGAAAGATATTTCATAGGGGACACCAGCATTGTTCAAATCCCTTTTCATTCTCCCCAGAAGTTCGTTCGTTTTCGCTGGATCGCCGGCTTTGACGACCGCATCTTTGTTTATCCAAACGTAGTAGCTTGAGTACAAACCATATCCAAAGTAATCCTGCAAGTCAAAAGCGGAGATAATAAGCTCGACATCCTCCAAATTGACAAAGATCGTATCAAAAAACCAGAACATCGGACCAAACATGGGGAATTCGTCTTCTCCCGGTTTTTCGACCTGGACAACCTTGGCAACCGAGAAATTGAGAAAATAGTATTCCGGCTCTGGAGCCATGTAGTTTGTGTACCGCAGAGTCACTTGATCTCCTGGTGATACTTCAGCCTCAACGGCCATATCCTCAGTGAGCACAATATGGCCTCTGGGAACAGAAGGGTCGGACACGAAACCGAACTTGTTGGCCACCCGACTGAAGGTGGAGCTAATTGCTTGCAGGGTTGCGAAGGTAACGTTTTGGGAACCATTGTATCCCCACTCACATATCTCAACCATGCCGAGGTCAACGATTGGCTCCACCATTTCTACGTTCGTGACATTAGCCAGGTCCCGAGTTGCATTGGTGAACTCTCGATTGGTACTAGATCTGCCTACGAAGTCATAGCTCACAGTGTCCATCATCTGTTTGAACACAGAACCTGTGGTAGTATCGATAGCCACATTTTCTCCAGCCACAAGGGTAACGGCCAGAAGGACGCCAATTATTGCAGCGAACGTTCTCCTCTTGTTTCGAAAGATACTTTGTATTGCATACTTGGAAAAGGACAGAAATGACAACTACCATTCCTCACATGGTTCCATCTTAGACATGGATTTGTTCGAGTGATTCAGCACACAATCCTCCTTCCAGACCCCTATGGGCAAGGGAGAAATATAGTTTTGGCTCAACCTCCTTTGGAGAAGCTTCACAAGAGACATTGGCAGTATGTCGAAACCCTGTGTCGGTTCCACTTCATTTCCCCGCTGGAGATGGGAATATTTAATATTCCCAACATGTTCATGACATGCGCCGGTAAGGAGGAAGGGGTAACATGGATTTCAAGTTGACAGAAGAGCAAGAGATGATAAAGAAGATGGTCCGAGATTTTGCTGAGAAGGAGATCGCCCCACTCGCCAGGGAGAACGACGAGAAAGGCGCCTATCCACCGGAAATCGTCAAGAAACTCGGCGAACTCGGGATTATGGGGATGACCATACCCACGGAATATGGGGGAGCTGGCGCAGACCACATCAGCTACACGATCGCGATAGAAGAACTGTCACGAGTGGACGGTTCCTTTGGGACGGTTGTATCCGTCAACAATTCCCTTGTGTGCGATCCGATTCTGAAGTACGGAACGGAGGAGCAGAAACAGAAGTTTCTAATCCCGACCGCAAAACATGGCATTGGAGCCTTTTCCTTGAGCGAACCGGGTGCTGGTTCGGACGCGGGAGCGCAGAAGACCACAGCCGTTCTGAAAGGAGATGAATATGTCATCAATGGGACCAAGAACTTCGTCTCCAATGGAAAAGTGGCGGATGTGACATTACTGTTCGCGATGACTGACAAATCGAAAGGAGCCAAGGGGATAAGTGTGTTTCTGATACCCGATGGTACTCCTGGATTCACAAAGGGCAAGAAAGAGGACAAACTGGGAATAAGGGCGTGTGACACAATCGAGATTTCATTCGAGGATTGCAGGATCCCTAAAGAGTATCTGCTCGGAGAAGAGGGTCAGGGACTGAAGATCGCCTTGGGAACACTGGACGGAGGAAGGATTGGGATAGCAGCTCAGGCGGTGGGAATAGCTCAGGGGGCCTTGGACGAGTCGCTCAGATATTCGCAAGAGAGGGAGCAGTTCGGCCAGCCGATATTCAGTTTTCAGGCAATCCAGTGGAAGTTAGCAGACATCGCGACCGAGACGAGCGCCGCACGCCTTCTCGTTCACAAAGCAGCATTTGCAAAGGAACAGGGCAAGAGATTCTCCTTGGAGGCCGCAATGGCAAAGCTCTTCGCCTCCGAGGTCGCAGTGAAGGCCACGCGCGAAGCAATCCAGATTTTTGGCGGATATGGGTACATGAAGGAATATCCAGTCGAGCGGTTCTATAGAGATGCCAAGGTCACCGAGATCTATGAGGGTACGAGCGAAGTGCAGAGAATCGTGATTGCGAGAGCGCTGCTGAAGGATTAGAACTGCGTTGGCATGATGAGGTGCTGGCCTAGAGCCTACTGATCACCGTTCCTGACCACATGAAAACCGACAGGAGATTGAACGAGACGAGGTAGACCCATCCACACATTTCGATGAGAAGGAGTCCCTCCTCCTGCTCTTTGGACAAGGAACTGGTCTTGACCGAATAGTAGACCAGGAAGAGCATGACGGTACCTATGAAGGCTATCAGGACCTTGAGGCTGAGCCAGATTACCCAACCATGGTCAAGACTCAAGATCGTAGAAACGAAGATGTTCCTCTCAATGACCCCCAGATGACAGATTCCTAGATAGGTCAGGAAGCTGTCCCAGACCAAGAAAGATAGGACAAAAATGGTCACAAAGAGGTTCCTGTCCTTGATCCAATCTCTGAGTATACGGCCTGCAGTGTGCTTATTTGACACATTCTCGGTACTGGCCTTCCGCTCTTTCACAAACTCCCCCTCGTTCCAGTGAGTTCAGCGTCCCTCAATATGACTCATTGCGGGATTTCGGTCTCATGTAATATATTGGACGGACAGGGGTTAATGTTTTCGATTGAAGGATGCTGATTCCTGCATCAAAAATGAATGAATCCCTGGCGAGAGTTCCCATCCACATATACGTCCAAACCACGAGAGATCTCTATCACTTTGACCCATTTCGCGTCAACCTTGCTCTCCCTCTCCTCCAAGAGTGTCTCGTTCAGGTAATCCCCCTTCTCAAGGAAAAGAGGGATGTAGAGCATATTGCTGGCCTCCATGTCTGCGAAGAAGTGGGTTCCGTAGGACAGCTCGGGAGAGAACCTTTCGTACGAGAGCTCCACCACAACTGCTGCATTGGACATCTCGCTGTAGTTCACAGGTACCCCGAGCTCAGGGTTGGTGGTTGCCCATCTGCCGGGACCAATGAGTATGTATTCCATCCCTTCGAACATCTCGTTGATCTTCCCAACCTCTCTGGCAATGTCATATCCCTTGGAGAAATCGTACTTGCGATGCTGGACCCAAACGATGTTCCGAATTCCTCTGATGATACCATTCCCAAGAACGCGACTGCTTCTGAGGAGGACGTTCGATTCGGGTACGTCGGTAGGGATGGAAACTTTCCGGTGTTCTGGCAGCCTGCCGAGAGGCCTCACTTGAACTAAGTAGAAGTAGCCCTTCTCAGTGAGGGATGTGCCACTCTCATCGGTCCTGTAGTCGAACACGAACTCTATGTCTATCGGCCTTCCAATCACCCTTTCCAGATTCCGCATTAGGGACCCTACGAGAGGGACGAAGGGGATGTACCGATTGGATGAGAGTATGGGCTTGAAGGTGAGGATTATCCTTTCGTCGGGCGCGAAATTCTTGGGTGTCTCAACAAAATAGCTGTCGTCCTTGAGGGTCTGACCCAACATGTACAATTTGCTATTGCATTCTTGGATGTCGCTCAGTCTCTTGAAAAGGAACAGCTCACTCTCATAGTCCAAGGCGTCGATGGCATCCTGAGAGGAGGCCACAATATCATCAACGGCCATACCTTCCGGCCTGAGTTCAGGAAGAGAAGGCGAGAAAACGGTGGCTTGGAATCTTCCTACCGCTCTTGTCCCCAGCCCCGCGACGATTCTGCACAGGCCGTCATTCACCCCGATTCTCTCGGACCAAGGATAGTAGTTCCTGGAGAATGCTACACCAGCAAGAAGAGGATAGTACAGGTCGTCATCATGCAGTGAGCCCACAACGTCCTGGATCAATATGGCCATCTTCTCTTCCTGCCACGGCGCGTCCATCCTCTCCGCGTATTTCCTGGCGTTGGGCCCATAAGTGCTCGCATAGACGATCCTGATTGCCATCTCAAGCTCTGCGATCCTCTTCGTCAAGGGTCCCTTGTTTGTGATGAACACGGACTGATAGATCCCCGCGAACGAGTGTTCGGGACGGTCTTCCAATATGGATGATGACCTAACGACCAAGGGTCGGTCCTCCTCTTCGAGGAACCTCACCAGCGAATCGTGGGCACCGGGCGGGAACTCCCCAGTGAGGAATCTGACATTCATATCCTCATCGGTCAACTTCTTCTTGTACAGAAGTTCCACAACATCCCCAAGTCTGTTCAGTTGAATGAACTGGTCGAACACGTCTGTAGCAACGATCGTGGATCTTGGTATCCTCAGCATCTCAGGGAAATCGCACAGTTTCTCTTGGCCCGCCTCCATCAGGTAGCTCACAAAAATCAGGCCCTTGGCCTTACCTCCGACCGATCCTTCTCCAATGATCTCAATCCCGGATGGGAGATACTCTCTATCGACTTGGAATTGCGAAAGGGGACCTGGGGATGGCATTTGACGTGATATTCCCTATCGGTATAAATCATCTACTTCACCGTTCTCAAAACCCTCCGAGTCCTCCTTCGGAACCTATTTCCATCTCGTGAGTATCTCTTCTCTTCTGAAGACTTTCGTGCTGAGAAAGACCACGGCCACATCAATGACCAGGAATATGACGCAATAGATGCCCATCATCCAAGCGCTTGTGAAGGCAGGGCCAGCAAAGGTGAGAAACACGAACACAAGGACCGGAAGAACGATCAAACCCCCGATCTGCTGAGAAGCTCGCACGTCCGTAACCTTTGAGGAAACCATCACGTTCAGGGAGATGCTCAAAATACAGAAAAGTGGGGCCAGTGCCAGGAATCCGATAATCCAAAGAGCGTTGGGAAGCGGATAGTGTCCCAGAAGTGGGAATGCAAGGGTATTCACCAAAACGGTAGATATCACATAGGAAACCCAGGTGGCAGCCATAGTGACCACGAAGATCGACAGCATCTTACCCGTCAAGAGCTCCAGATCAGTGGTGGGAGTGGCGAGAAGGGGTTCCAGGCTCCGGTTGTTCTTCTCTCCGACAAAGCTGTAGGACGCTACGAAGGTGGGAATGACAGCTGGAATGATCATATAGAAGAAGAGAAGGAAGTTCAACATGGTGAGCGTTATCTCTTTCCTCTCAGAGCTCTCCTCGGTCACAATTGAGCTGTCCTTCACAACAGTTCCTTCCCTTGACTTCAGATTGTAGATATTGGAGTTGGTGATGATGGAATACTCAAGTGAGACGTTATCCAGTATCGAATTGCTGACCACCACGAACCTGAGCGTTGAGTTTCTAACGAGGGACGCCTCGATGACAGAACTGAATATTTCCATATTCTGGAAGGACGCATTGATGTAGTTACCACGGTAGACAGTGTGATTATCAAGATTCCAGTTTGTCGTCAGTTTAATGTCGAGGGGCGGGCCGCTGTCCTCTTCTGCGAAGAACTGTATTGGGAGGAAATAGCTGATAGGGACGATAACACCCATTATGGTGGGCATCAATAGGATTGTGAAGATGATGTACTTGTTCGTCTTGAACTCCGCCATGTCCTTCTTCGCAACGATCCAAGACTTCCCTATTCTCACGGCTAACCTCCAATGAGTTCCAGATAGACCTCTTCAAGTGTGTGCTTGAGCTCGGACATGAACTGTATTTCCCCTCCGCTCCGGATTATCACTTCAGCCACTTCCGAGTTCTCATCTTCAGGCTTGGCAAGATCTATCAACAGACTATTATCCTCAGTCCTGACGTTCTTTGCAAAAGGGAGTGCCTTGACCGCGGCAACAACGTTTGGTGAGAGCTTTTTCAGTTGTACTACCGTCGTTCTTCCCCAGAACCTCTCCTTCAGTTCCTTGGGAGAGCCTATCGCAATGAGTTTGGTATTGATGACACCGACCCTATCACAGAGCCTCTCGGCTTCAACGAGATTGTGAGTGTTGAGGAATATGGTCCTGCCCTCCTGCTTCAGCTCGGAGAGGAAATCCCTGACCGTCTTGGCGGCCCGAGGGTCCAACCCTGCAGTCGGTTCGTCCAGGAAGAGTATCTCGGGATCATGGACCAGAGCCCTGGAGATTGCGATCTTCTGTTTCATCCCCTTGGAGAATGTGTTGACTGGCTCATCGCGCCTCTTCCACATGCCGAGCATCTCCAACAGTTCCTTGATCCTTTCCCTTCTTTTCACTGCCGGGACGTCATACAACTGAGCGAAGAAATCCAAGTTCTTGTAGGAGCTCAACCGTTCATAGAGGCCAGGAGCTTCCGGAAGCAGGCCCACAATCCGCCTTATGTTGAGTGCGTCCGGCTCTTTCCCTATCTCATTCCCTTTGACGAAAGCAGTTCCGTAAGTGGGTTTGATCAAACAGCACAGCATCCTCGTTGTCGTGGTCTTGCCAGCGCCATTGGGTCCGATGAATCCAAAGACCTCGCCTTCGTCAACCTCAAGGGTCAGGCCTTCGACGGCTACCACTTCACCGAAGGTTCTCGTCAGGTTCTCCATCCTTATCATTCGATTTCCTCACCCTGCACCCGATTCCGGTTCCAATTCCAGTCAAGGTTGCCAAGAGCCATGGCTATTCGGTCATAAGGAAAACAAGAATTTGATGGTTTCGAAACAGCGGAGTTATTCAGCGCTGGCGGATTCTTCCTTTCCGCCACCTGATTTCTTTGCCAACGATTCCTTGAGCCGGGCGACTTCTCCTTCCAGCCTGCTTATCTTCACCTCTCTGTCGAACAACGTGTCTTCGAAATGCTCGAAATCCCTCAACTTCTTCTCGAGTTCTCTCTTGGAGGCGGTGAGAGCTGCCGTCTTTTCGTGGACCTTCTGCTCGA
Source organism: Methanomassiliicoccales archaeon (assembly GCA_004377185.1). Classification (GTDB taxonomy): domain Archaea; phylum Thermoplasmatota; class Thermoplasmata; order RBG-16-68-12; family SOIM01; genus SOIM01. Next base: position 121,503 of record SOIM01000058.1, read on the forward strand.
GGATATCCCTGGCCTTCTTCAGTAGAGATACGAATCTGGCTCTTTCGGAAATGTCCCGGACAATGCCTTGAATGAGCTCCTTGTCATCTGCCTCGAAAATCCTCGAACTTATTTCCACCGGAACAATCGTGCCATCTTTCCTAATCATCTCGGAATCGAAACGTACCGAGCGTTCGATCTTTATCCTCTCGAAAGCCTCGTGCGAGTCAGGAACGGAATTCTCTGTGTGAATATCAGGAATGGAAATCTCAAGGAGTTCTTCCTTGGTGTAGCCCAGAAGCTCCTCCACCCTGCTGTTGACTTCAAGTATCTTGCCTTCCAGGGTGTGTATGAACACGGCATCGTTGGATTGCTCGAAGAGGTTCTTGTACTTCGTTTCCGACATTCGCAACTCGCCTGTCCGTTCCTTGACTTCCTCTTCCAGACTTGTAGCCGTGTGCTCAAGTGCGGTGGCCCTTTCCTCAGCTCTGTCTTCGATTCGATGGCTAATTGACCTTTCGTGACCGATATCCGCCACAAGGCTGGCAATGGACTGGAGCAGCTTGGCCCACGCCAAAAGCTGATCCCGGGGGTAGAACCTTAGCTCCAGTGCCGCTTTGGCAAGCTCCTCTTCGTCCACCCCTATCTCACGTGCAAAACCCTTGACATCCTCCACATCTGGACTCTTGGACCTCACCTGTCCGCCCAATATGCACCCCATCACCTTGTCCTGAATCACGATTGGGGCAGCGAAGAAGGCGGTCTCACAGGCGAAGCACTCGTGGATTACAGGATCACTGCTTTTCAAGGCCTCGTCCACAGCTTCCATGTCCGCTTTGAGACATTTCTCGTGAACAGCTCCGTCAACAAGCGTGCAGAAACGGGTCCATGGGCTGTTCGGTACTATGGAATGGAACTCATTGTCGAAAATCCCAACGACCATTCCAGTGGCCTCTACGAAACTGTCCTGAAGCCCCTTCAAGAGGTCCTTGTCGACCAGATCGGAGAGAATCAACTCATCCGTTTCCTGTCTGATTTTTTCTGCCAATTGATGGAAACTGTGGGTGGGTTCGCCTTCCTCTCCGTTCAAGACATCCTCCTCCTGTTGAGCTTGTCGTTCCGAACCCAAAAGAATTCGGGAAATCTGCCTGGCCAACCAACAGTGTTATAGGTTTTGCATAATCTCGAAGGTATTTAATGGTAGCGAAAGAAATGCTGTTGCTCCTTTCGACTAGAGACATTTTCGTTGCGCAAGATTGCCGTTTCTTGGGGAAAATCGCTCCACGGTGACAATCACCATTTGCTCTTCCTGGAACGCCCGAACGCTTGTCTGAGACTGGGTCGCTTACTTGAGAGAAACAACAGGAGTGAACATGAATCAAGGTTTCCCTCTGGACTCTCATGTCCCTCTGGAGAATACCCACTCCCGTCTTGTTTTCCCGATTCTCCTGACGGGTAATGGTGGGAGGAAGATGCCCGTTTGCCAACTGGCTGAGGACAGGATGTTTTCTCTTATTGCTCTCTTGGTTCTTCTTCCTCTTTCGACTCTTCCTCTGGCAACTCTTCCTCTGGCAACTCTTCCTCTGGCAACTCTTCCTCTGGAAGTCTACCTCTCCCTCGTGCGGCTGCCGCAACAGCTGCGATGATGATTACTATTATGATTATGGCAATGATTATCCAGAGCCAGGGGAGCTCTTCGGTCGGTTCTCCGTCAGCAGCAGACACTGTGATCTCATGAGGTGAGGTTGTGGGATTCGTTGCGGGATGAGTTGCGGTATTAGTACCATCCGTTGCAGAGATGTAGTACTCGACACCATCCGTGGTCACATCATCTGACGGGATGGTTCTAGTGTAAGTGTCATCTGTTCTGGTCATCGTGACAGCCGTGAAGTCAGCGTCACCTGTCTTTCGGTAGTACAGAGTTGCACTTTCCATGCCCAAACCATCGTCTGTGATCGTGGCAGTAATGGTGATTGACTGTTCAGCTGTCGCGGTTGTCACAGCCGTGTGAGTTATCGTTGGAGCATCTGTATCTTCAGAAATCGCAATCGTGGAGTTAACAGTCCGATTGTCATTGTCGTTTGTATCATTTGCCCAGATAAAGTAAGTTACATCACCAGCAGAAGATTGCGCAGGGATGGTATAGTTGTAATTGCCTGCGACCAAGACCATCGACTCATTAGCGGTGATGCCGGCCACATCTGTGTAGGTCAAATTCACTTCATTGACTGCTACGTTGTCTGACACTTGAGCAGAAATTGTCATTTCTCGACCTACCCAAGCAGCAACTACAGGCGTATGAGTTATCTCAGGAGATTCTGTATCTTCTGAGATTACGATCTCAAAGTCAATGGTTCTGTTCCAATTGTCGCTTGTATCTGTATCATTTGCCGAAATATTGTAGAAGACACTGCCAGCAGAAGATTGTGCAGGGATTATAAAGCTATAGTTGTCGTCCCAGTTAGCCATCGTCACATTGTCCCATGCACCGCTGACTTCTGTGTAGTTCAACCACACTTCATACACGTCATCAACATCCGTCACTTTGGCAGTAATGTTGATGTCGATACCTACTGTTCCGTCAGTTACTGGGGTATGATCTATCTCGGGACCAAAGGCATCCGCCATCACCGTTGGCATATTCACAAGCAAGGCACCAAAGATCATAGCTGTAACAGCAATGATTGATGCCCATCGCACACTATGAGCCGAGAATTGTCGTTTGGCTTTCATACGTTTTCCTCCAAACCTATTGACATTTCCGCCGTTGCATTCTTGCAGTCCTATTAATGTCTTTCGGTCAAGCGTTTGCATTCAAGATATAACACAGTTGTACTGGATATAATGCTGTTATAATATATTGGAAATGTCAAAAGTGCCAGGATTTGTTCCACTTATATTCATCCGCTCCTTCGAAAGTCAGTTCGTTCTCGCGTTTGGAAAGGTTCCTGCAGCTTCTTGGCACGAGCAATCTCTCGCCGTTCAATTCCAGAATTACAAACAAATTATCCCTGACTATTGGCATCATCCGCGTAGATCTCTCAGGTTCCACAAACACTCTGATGTCCTTGTGGCGGGGGCGGATTGCGATAAGGCCCACTCCTTCCTTCCGAAACCAGTATCTGTTCCGGTAGGCTTGGGAAGCATGTCCGAATGGCATTGCCACGAAACAGTAATCCGCACCGAGCTGATACGCCACTGCTTGTCTCAAGGCTTCCCTCCAGTTCCTTATCTTTATCTCCACCGCCACGACCTCGTCCCCCTTCACCGCGACCAGGTCCACCCATCGGGTAATCATTCTGACCTCTGCGTAGGCCCGGTAGCCATGGCCTCGGAAGAAGGTTTTCAGACCCGCCTTCAAATCTTCCTCGATGACATTGCAGCTTCCCATCTTCCTTCGACGGGCTACTGGGCTTGTGTAATAAGAACCTCGACGGGAGAGATGGGTGAATGTATTCCCGATGTCAGCTGCGTTATCGAGTTCGTCTTGAGAATGGCCAGATAGACCAAAAAGACTTAAGTACGCACCATTGACTACCGCTTTACAAAGGGGTAAGATGGAATCGAGAAGAGTTAACAGCTCAATCCTCTTTGCAATCGTCCTTGTGTTGATAGTTCAGGTTGGGGCAAGCAGTTTGGAACCAAGTGAAGAGAACCCAATTGAGAGGACTGCCATTGTTCTCACCAGAACCTTGACGTTTGATATTGAACTTTCGGAGCTTGAACTGTTGAAGATGGGCAACTATGACTACATTACTTCGGAAGGTTTGCGACGCTTCACGCGCCCTGGGGAGCCACTACTTCCAATGAAAACGATCGTCACTGAGTTCGACAAGAATGCGGATATCCTTGATGTTGCCCTGGCGTACGAAGAGCGTGTTCCAATAGAGGGGACGTTCGACATAGCGCCCACACCAAAGCCTGTGACCTGGGACAGTTGGGGAATCGGTGAGCCCGAGAAGAATCCTGAAGTCTACGCGCTTGATGACTATTTCCCTGGAGAGGTTTTTTCATACAGGATCGGAGAAGACAATTACAAGAAGTATCTCTACGTCCACATCTACCCGGTCCAATACATCCCTAGCAGGGGGAGAATCGAAATAATCACCGATATCGCTCTGGACATCACCTACCAGAATTCTTCGGATATGGAACCGCTGGCAGATGACCTGAGTGCAGAATGTTTAATCATCACCCCTCAAAGCCTCTATCCAGAAGCGAAACAGCTTGCCGATTTCCATGAGGCCTCTCTCGGCGTGCCAACTTCGGTTGTGAACACCACATGGATCGAAGTTAACTACCTTGAGGCTCCGGACCCGCCCTACATTGGGTATTCGGACAGTGGACTAAACGGTTGGAATCAGATCGTTGGGTACGACTACAGCCTGGCCAAGAAGACGGTGAACTACCTGGATGACACGAGTGCGCATCCGAATCTCGAGTATGTGCTCCTGTATGGAAACGCCCAGATGGTTCCTCCGAGTTTCTACTGGTACGATTCCTGGGTGGGAGGATTTATGCCCTATCAGGGTTGGATACCTACGGACTTCTTCTACAGCTCCCCCGACTATGACCTCACGCCTGACTATGCGGTTGGCAGACTGCCTGTGGACGGAAGCACGAGAGCCCAAACCCTGAATCAGAAGATCGTGAACTGGTATGCGAATCTCTTGCCCAGTTGGTTCAACAAAGCCGTGGTTGCGGGTGGAACGCCCTTCAACACTCCATTCTACGTGGGGGAACTCATAACCCAAGATGCTGTCAACAAGGGATACTTTGACGGGTTCGACATAACGAAGATGTTCCTTTCGGACTGGAAGTTCGACCGCGTGAATGTGCTGAACGCGCTGTCGGGCGGATATGGAGTCATGTATGAAATCGGTCACGGGTTGGGTGACGTGATGATTGTGAACGACAGCGGCATGCCCGGGGAGATGATCACTACCACGGACATCATGAGCCTGTCCCCGAATAGTAACGTACCAGTTGTTGTTTCCATCGCCTGCATCAACGGTGCTTTTGACAATACCATCATGGCAAACAAACCGTTCACGTCATCAAATTCCATAGGAGAAAGCCTGCTCTTCTCCCCTGCTGGAGCTATAGCCTACGTCGGTAGTTCCAGGGTGAGCACAGGTATGTCTATCGGGATTCTTGAGGAGGGAGAAGTGAAGATAACTGGCGAGACTACCATGGTCAGCTTGCTCACGAGTTTCTGGAGAGCGCGCTACGAGGGTGCTGGAACCCTGGGATCCACGTCCATGGATGCTATGACCTACTTCTCTTCTGGCGAAGATATGGGCAGTATTGAGAACAAGAGGGCCCTTTTCGAATACGTTCTCCTGGGCAACCCTGTCCTCCCGTTCACGCATCCACAACAGGACAAATACAGCGTGCCCAGAACAGAAATCCTGGATGTGAGGGGTTACGAATACCGCGGTAATCCCATGTTGATTGAGGGTCAGGTCCCTGTCGTTGGGTTGAACAGACCGAATGCGGTGGATGTGGTCGCGGATTCCCCGAGCGTAAATTTCAAGATTGTCGATTCGGAGGCCGTCGTAACACTGGAATACGGTTCGAACACAACAACGAACAACCAGACACGGTATGACTTCACACCCTCAAGGACTTCCTTGCTTTTGCTGAGGGCGGAGGGAGAGGACGGCAAGGAAGGCTGGCAGTACATGGTCTCGAAGTTCGTACCCAACTTTCCCAAAGCCCCGGTCCTGAGGCTTGCAAGACTGAGCGGACCGAATGATGAAGATGTTCTGATAGACTGGTACAAGTCTACTGATGAGGGCGATCCGCGCGGCACACTGAACTACGAAGTGTACCGGTCTTTGAACTCATTATCCGGTCCATATAGCAAGATCGCAGACGTCCCAGCTACTGGACAATCAAACTACAACTACATAGATGCAGGTCGAGGAGATGGCGATACAGACAATTTCTACTATGTGCAATCGGTGAACTTCACAGCACAGAGCGCAAGGAGCTACTACGCAGCGAAGAAAGCAGGGTTGTTCTCAGCAGGCTGGTGGTTGATATCGCTACCACTCGTACAGTATGACAAGACCACAAGTGCCGTCTTCAGGACACTGGACTTCGAAACGGTTGTGACTTATGTGGCGTCCGACCCCATTGATCCGTGGAAGAGGTATGACTCCTTCAAACCCTACGCGGACCTGGATTATGTGGATCACACAATGGGCCTTTGGGTCAATGTCTCCTCGTCCGACTATCTAACGATAGCTGGATTGGTGCCGAAAAGCACTCCGATCGTTTTGCGTCCGGGGTGGAATCTGGTTGGTTATCCCACTTTTGATGGGAGAAATGTGACTACCGAGTTCGCAGGGATTAGCTATGACAGAATCGAATTCTACGAGCCCACATCGCCCCCCTATTTGCTGCATTGCTTGTTACCGACCGAGGATATGTTTTCAGGCGGCGGATACTGGATCAAGGTGAGCTCTCAGCAAGTCTGGACGGTATACAACCCAGCTTAGTTCGTCAGAACCCAATCGTAGTCTTCTGACACGTGAATCCAATAACCTTCGCCAGCGGTCATCAGGTCGCCTTCACCCAACCTTGTCAGATACCAAGGAGAATCCATCGGTTCGAAACTCTCGATCGTCTGGTAGTGCACCGCCAGAGTGTCAGAGACTGTTCTGTCGATGAAAGATGGATAGCCCACGAAGTTCCATCCAGTTACAAGATGTATTGTGGTTTCGTGGGGGACCAACCCGGCAACGGTGAAATGGCTCTCGGAGATGACCTCCACCCACAGCGCCATCGTATCGTCGACATACTCAAGATCCGAGTATGGTTTCCTGGTATCGAAAGTCCTCCAGTTGTGCCTCTTACCAGCCATCGCATCATAGTAGATGATTCTCACGTAGGAAACGGTCTGGAAGACTGTAGTGACATGATTATCTGACACCTGCAAAGGCATCGACATTAGCACCATTCCAGAGTCCATATGTTTGGCGAACTTGGATGCCTGCTGCTCTGCCAACGTCTCTTGAGCCGCGTCATCCACCGCACCTACACAGTAGAAGTATGTGTTCGGGTCTCCATGACCCGCGGCAGTATCAACCCAGCTGTCCGAACTAGGAGAAACGGTCGCGAAGAGGGTGTATCCCAGGCAATCTGGATCATATACTGTTCCTCTGTAGATGTTGTACGCATCCACGTCATTGTCCCCAGCCCCATCATCACCTGACAGCTCCCAGCTCAGCTCGACATCCTCATTCATCGGACCGGAAAGAACTGCATCGATCAGACGAGGTGGAGCAGGATAACCATCAATGATTTCCGCATAAGTGGTGTCGTTGTCACTCGCTCCGTCATTGTCAGTGACTTTGAGTGTCACATCATATATTCCGGCGGCCAAGTACGTATGAGACACAGTCACTCCATATGCCTTTCCCGAACCATCCCCGAAGTCCCACTCATACTCAACTATGCTCCCATCGGGGTCGTACGAGCCTTTGCCGTCGAAATCTATCGTCCAACCCTTCTTACCGAAGTAAGGACCACCGGCATCTGCCACAGGAGGTTCGTTATATTCCCCGCATCCTCCAATCGGATGCATGAACGGGTACTGATCAATGCTGTTATTGTCCACGTAGTATGGCGTGTCCCCTATGCCATCACCATCCGAATCAGTTCCGTTATAGTCGTCCCAGTAGTTGCCTTCAGAACCGTCGTCGAAGTAGTTAGCCCAGTTGTCGGCTGCGTTGTCGAAATTGGATATGAAATCGTTGTGATGAACGTTGATGTTATAGGAGTTGTAGAGATTCAGACCCACACCATTTTCGGATAGTACGTTGCACCCCACTGTGTCGTACATTGCGCCCTGCAGAGAGATACCCGAGCCGGTACCGCCCGGATTCTGCAGTCCATTTCCAAATATTGTGTTGTTCCAGTAGGTGCTATAGGAGACCTTTGTCCCCCAGTCGCTTCCGTAGGAAACACCGACAAACATATTGTTGAAGATTCTGGAATTCTGTATCCACACATTGGAGTAGTTGCCAATGATGCCTTTGTTGTTGTATGAAATTTCACTGTCATCAATAATGCTACCCGAAGAGGTGCCAAGGTCTAATCCAACGTCATTGGACATAATCTGACTGCGATAAAGATAGACTTGAGCATCATAGTCCAGAGCCATACCGCAGTCCCTGTTATTCTGGAATACACTGTTTTCGATGCTGATATTTCGCCTATAGGCTGTGAGTGTCACTCCACACAAAGCGTTGGACACCATGGTGTGCTTCATACTGCCAAATCCCGTCCTCTCTATGACTATTCCCTTCCAATAATGTCCAGTTGGGTCCGGGGGTTGACCGTTGGAGAAAACCACCATTCCATACTCTGACCCTTTCGTCAAAAGAAAACCACTTACGTTGAAGTAGTACGAGCCGTTGAACAGCACGCTCACTCCAGCTTCGATAGTAAGAGTGGCGTTGAAGTCAACGAAGGTATCTCCTACGATCCAATAGGGGCTGCCATTCGCCGTCCAGGTAGTGTCCGTAGTAATATGTCCACTCACTTCCGTCCCGGCCACAACGTTCTGGTTCAAATGCAGAACCATTCCGAACATCGAAGCGAGTACGGTAAGAACAGCGATGCTCACAATCTCTATCTTTCTATCTGCCCTGCCCATTTGACCTCCTCCAGAGTCACTAATTCTATCGAATTAGCCCTACTTAAAAACATTGGTACAACACTCCATATTTCGCGGGAATGGCCTCTCGGAGAACAATCCTGGTATTGGGGAAAGAAAAAGTATCATATCTGCCATCCCGATTGCGATACCATGACCGAAGTCCTTTACATGGAGGAGTGGAGAGGGGACGAGAGCTTACAGAATCCCAACTACATCCAGGAGTTCGATGCGAACATCACCAAGAGAGGAGAGACGTTTGTCGTTCTGGATAAAACAGCCTTCTATGCGCTGGGAGGAGGGCAACCATCAGATACTGGCACGCTGAAATGGGAAGGCGGAGAATCCAGAGTGCAAGAGGTGCTCAAGAAAGGGGAGATAAGGCATTTTGTCGACACAATGCCCGAAACTGAACAGGTTCAAGGTGTTCTGGATTGGGACAAGAGATACGCGCACATGAAGATGCATACCGCCCAACACGTCCTATCCAGCGTGGTCTTCAAAATGTTCAATGCTAGGACCGCGGGCAATCAGGTACATGCAGACCATTCGCGAGTTGATTTCCAACCCATCACGTTCACGGACGAGGACCTGGCAAGAGTGGAAGAGGGCTGCAATGAGATAATCAGAAGAGCCGTACCTGTACACGTATACGAGGAAGGAAGGGCAGTCCTCGGGGAGAAAATGGCAGATCAGCGGTACATTCTCAACATGATCCCCAAAAGCATCTCGAGATTAAGGGTTGTAGACATCTTGGACGTGGACATCTGCCCCTGTGCTGGCACACACGTCAAGAACACATCAGAACTGGGGAAAGTCCACATACTGGAGAGGAGAAGTAAGGGAAAAGACATTGACAGGATAGTCTACGAGCTGCTCTGACCAGCCTCTTGTTGCATTTCCTTCAGCTGTCTTATCATCTCGGGAAGGACCTCTAACATGTTTCCTACTATTCCGTAGTCCGCAATCTCGAATATTGATGATGAAGGGTCCGAATTGATGGCAACTATCTTCTCAGATCTTTCCATCCCTGCCAAGTGCTGGACCGCGCCCGAGATCCCGATTGCAAAATAGAGCCTGGGCCTGACCGTCTTGCCGGTCTGACCAATCTGCCTCTCCCTTGGGAACCAACCAATATCAACGACCTTTCTGGATGCCCCAACCACTCCGTGAAGCAGCTCCGCCAGTTCCTCCAACAATGCGAAGTTCTCCTTCTTCTTCAAACCGTATCCGCCAGAAAGTATAATCTCAGCCCTTGACAGAATTTCGGCCTCGCTCTCGTATTCCACCACAGACAAGCATTTGGTGTCCACGTCTTTCTCCGTCAGTTGCACCATCTCTCTGACGATTTCGCCCTTTCGATTCACATCCTTCTCAGGAGCGGGGAATACATTGGGTCTGGCAGAAGCCATCTGAGGTTTGGTCTTCTTGCAGAGTATATGGGCCAAGCTCTTTCCCCCAAAGGCGGGTCTGATCATTTCTATGTACCCGTCCTCGGTCACATCAAAGGCGGTACAATCAGCAGCCAGACCGGTGTGGATATATGCGTGCAGTCGGCCGGCAACCTCCCTTCCGTTCATCGTGGCACCGAAGAGAAGCGCTTCAGGTTTCCTCCTGTCAACAAGTTCTGCAAGTGCTGTTGCGTAAGGTCGCGGAGCGTAGTCCCTCAGAAGTTCATGCTCGACCAAATGGACCTTGTCCAGACCGTACTGGATGGCCTCCTGAGCGAGGGCAACAAGACCTTTTCCCAGAAGAGCACCGGAGAGCTCGATGTTGAGCAGGTCGGCCAACCTTCTACCTTCTCCCACGAGTTGAATGGACGCGTTTCTGAGCATGTTCTTCCGGTGTTCAAGGAAGACCATTATTCCATTGTACTCTTTCTCTGCCATCTGTTAGCCTCTGATGAACCCGCTCTCTTTCAAACGATTGAGAAGCTTGGACACGGTTTCCTTCGTGTCACCGGTGAAAACCTCCCCTCTTCTGCTGGGGAGGTCAACTGTCTCTATCTCAGAGACCACGGTCGGAGACCCTTCGAGCCCAAGTCTTGATGTGTCCAGAGCAGCGTCCCTCGCGCTCCATATCTGTATGACATTGCCCCTCTTCGCCTTGATCTTTCGAGTGAGTGTGGGCTCCCTGGGTCGATTGCAACCGAACTTCACCGTCAAAAGCGCGGGTAGGGATGCTTCCCAGAACTCGAAGCCGAATTCGACCGCTCTTTGCGCGATGATCTTTCCATCCTTTACCTTGGCATCTATCACGTAGGTAATCTGGGGGATGTCCAAGTGACCTGCTATGCCTGGGCCAACGTGCCCCGTGGAGCTGTCCGATGTTTCTTCACCGCATATGATCAGGCCGCTCCTTCCGAATCTGGTGATTGTCTCAGCCAGAGCGTAGGAGGTTGGTGATGTGTCAGAACCCGCAAGGGCCCTGTCCGAAAGTAGAACGGCTCTGTCCACACCCATGCCGATCGCCGTCTCCAATGAACGGACGAAGGTGGGTGGGCCCATAGACAGTGCGATTATCTCCCCGCCATGTTCGTCCTTAAGTTGGAGAGCCAACTCCACGGCGTTCCTATCCGCGGGATTAATCTCGCTCTCCACGCCCTCCCTCTTCAAAGTCTTCCTGACAGGGTCTATCTGCAGATGCTCCCCCTTTGGAACTTGCTTTAGGCAAACGGCTATCTTCAACCCGTCGGTTGCAGGTTTTACCTTAGGGCTAGTTTCCAGGAATCTCACCTATTTTGAGAGTGAAGTGAAGGAAAGCAAGACCAACGTATGTATGAGATTTTCGGTTCGGTTATACAGATTTGAAACCACCCAACATATCTCTGAGCATCTTGAAAATGGAAACCTTTCCCAGTATCTCTTTCTTGCCGATATCAAAGACCTTCTCCTTGCCCTTCCCATCAACGGTATACAGTCTGTCGAAGAAATCGCAAACCATCCTGGGATAAGCGGTGAACAGCCTCGCATTCTGCAAGAACCTGGGTGTACGTCGGAAGGCGACCATATCTTTCATGACACCTTTCTTCCGCAGGATTTCCGGGTAAGCAGAGAGCCCCATCTTTGAGTAATCACCTTTCTGTCTGGCTTGGACAATCGCCTCAGCAGCGGAAACACCAGAGATCATTGCCAGGTCAACACCCCGGTAAGTATAGCCATGATTGATGAGAAGCCCTCCAGCATCTCCGACTGCAAGGAAGTTGTCTTTGAAAAGGGCGGGCAAGGTGTTGATGCCCATCTCGGGGATCATGTGCGCGGAATACTCGATCACCTCTCCTCCCCTCACCAACTTCTGAATGGAAGGATGGAGCTTGAAATCCTCCATTATTTCGAAAATCTCTTTCTTTCGCAAGGCCAAATCCTCTGCGCTCACCACCACGCCCAAAGAGACGGTGTCCTTATTCGTGTAGAGGAAACCCCCACCTCTCAGATAGCCAGATGCATAGCCCACAAAACCGTATGCCGCCCCCTCTCTCTTGGAGAGATTGAATCTGTCTTCGATCGTCTCCTCAGGCAGCTTGATCGTTTGTTTTACAGCAACGGACAGTTCCTTTGCGGTGAGTTCCCTTCTCAGACCAGCTTTTTGGGCAAAGGTAGAGACAACCCCGTCCGCGCCTATGACCACATTGCCTCTGACGGTATCTGGTCCTGCGACTATCCCTGCTATCCTGCCGTTCTCCCAGTAGAGGTCGTCCACTCTCGTACCTGTTATCAGCAAAGCACCAGCATCTTGTGCCTTCTTCGCCAGCCAGGAGTCGAACTTCTCTCTCAGTACGGTGAAGCTCTGAGCGGAAACGCCCTCGGGCGATGAGGAATCGAACTTCATTGTCACCGAGTTGGACTCGGTCATGAACACCATATTCTCTTGAGTGACATATCTCTCGATAGGGGCTTCCTTCCAGAAATCCGGGAAAATCCCAGTCAGGGGGTATGAGTATATCCTACCTCCGAAAACGTTCTTTGAACCTGGTGTGTTCGCCCTCTCCACCAACAGAACATTGAATCCCTCTCTTGCGAGACGGTATGCTGCGCAGGAGCCTGCAGGTCCGGCACCTATTATGACAACCTCAAATTCGTCCATTGGCCACACCGCTGGATTTGAGCCAGTATTCTCTCCAAGAGCAACTCGTTCGTGTAATAGGGTGGGTGATTTATAGTTTTCTCGTGTTGAGTATCAGTCAGGAAACTTTTTAATGTTGGACATTGGTGCCAATTCGAATGCCCGCCAAGAGGAAAAGCTCGGCAGAGCGGAGGCTGAGCGTGGACGACAGGCTTGGAGTCAACAGATTCACTATAGACGATGAGCCTTTCATTGAAGTGGACACCACGCTCTGCAAGACCTGCCGACTGAAACCTTGTCTCTACGTTTGTCCGGCCCAGGTGTATGTGTTGGAAGGCGATGACCTCATCTACAATCCTGAGGGATGCATAGAGCTGGGTGCCTGCAAGGTGGTCTGCAGGGAATACGGGAACAACGCCATACAATGGGACTTCCCCAGAGGCGGGTATGGAACAAGGTTCAGATATGGGTGAACCTCTTCTTCTCCAGCTGTTCCCTGTCAAAAATCACCTCATTCCCATATACTATTCTGAATATCTTATAGTAGGGAATGGTCGCACTCGCGGTCTCAAAGAAGGATTTCCCAAGTTCGGTGAGTTCCCCTCCTGTGATGACAACATGCCCTCGCTCCGTTCCCCGAGAGTAATACCAGATCTCGGCCTTTGTGAGGTCCCTATCCTCCCTCCATTTCAGCTCGTTCAGGATCTCCCTCGGGGTCATGCCTTCTGGAATATGGTCAAGGGATGTATTAATCCTTCTCACGGAAGGGACATTATCCTCCGTACCCTTCCAACAGTTGATGGAATGGGAGGGAGAATCTCCCAATTGACGGGGAGTTCCCAATCCGAAGAATGGAACACAAAACCAAAGAATCCATCCATAAGAAGTTATTTAAATTTGAAAGCGATTCACTGTCTCTGTGGTTCTAATGCCCCCAAAAGCCAAATCTAAGGAAGAATGGTTTGACGTTCTTGATAAGGAATTGGAGAAGAAGACGGACGATATCATCAGCAGCATAGGGGAGCAGAATTCAAGGAAAGTTCAGTTGAACAAGCAGTTGATCGGTGATATCTGGGAGATTTGGAAGAGATTCAACAAGATCAATGTCCATTTTGCGATGGAACCCCACTACAACGCCTTTGCACAGTTTGAAGAGTTCCCGTATGGGGCGTGGACCTGGAGGTCCTCCTTCAACGTTGCGAGTATCAACAATCTTCAGCTGGTCGACCGCACTCAGAACCAGGGAAGAACGGGAGACTCCCTCCTGGTCAGCTATGTGCCGGAGAAGGACGACAAGATCCACCTGAGGCTAGAGTTCCAATACTGCGAAGGGGAGCACTATTACAAGTACTCGGGCTGGAGGAGAATGTTCGCCAGACACACCCTGTACGACAAGTCGATTGAGAAGGTGGACGTGGATGATATTCACAGCATTTTCGCGGACATCATAACAACCTGGTACGAATCCCATTTGAGGAGGAACAGGGACATCATCCTTAGGCACCTAAAGGATACCTACAAGAACGTAGAGACCTTCACGCAGTAGATCCCGATTCTTGGCCTGACCGGACGGTTCTTTTTCGAGGAATGTCGAAGTCAGCGTGCCGCATCTTCGAATTCTTTCGACAATGAACGAATTGCATAACAGCAAAGAGCGAAAGTGTATTATACCATCATGGGAGTTCTGATGTATGCACTCTGCGAAGTTTGAGTCAAAACACGTGTCGATTCTGGAGGATAAGGACCGAAAGGAGATCCTGGACGTTGACAAAGTGATCGATGCAGTCGCGCCCTACCTAGGAAACAAAGTGGCTGACATCGGATGCGGGACCGGGTATTTCTCCATTCCAATATCAACGAGAATCCATCCGGACGGAGAGGTACTTGCCATCGATATGGATAAGGCCATGCTGGAGAGGCTCAAAGAAAACATAGTTGTACAGAGTGGGATACGTCCGATCGTATCTCGGGAAGAGAACATCCCTGACGTCGAGGACAGTTCGGTCGATTCCTGTTTTGTGGTGAACGTGTTGCATGAATTGGAAGGGAATGGGACACTGCGAGAGGCCTACAGGATCCTCAGACCGGGAGGACACCTGGTCCTGGTTGATTGGAAGAAGGTAAAGATGGACTTCGGGCCACCATATACAGTGAGGATACCTGAGCGGGATGCGGCAAGGCGGTGCCGGGATGTCGGTTTCGAGCAAGAAAGCACCTTCTTCGCCGGGCAATACAACTACGGTCTTTTGATGGTCAAGCCTGAGGAATGAGAATCTCCTTCCTTGGCATCATCACTTTCACCCACCTCTCCCACCAACTCTTATAAACGAGCGGGCGATAAGGTATTGGTGAAAGTTTGGCTTCCAAATCGATAGAAGAGTTGCCAGGAGTAGGACCCGCAACTGCAGATAAATTGCGGGAAGCCGGATACAATGATGTCATGGCAATAGCCGTGACCTCACCCCAGATGCTGGCTGATGCTGCAGAGTTAGGGCAGAGCTCGGCACAGAAGATAATCCTCGCCGCCCAAGATGCAGCGGATGTTGGAGGGTTCGAGACTGCAGACGAGGTTCTTGAACGAAGAAAGCTCATCGGTAGAATAACTTCAGGTTCAAAGGCACTGGATGAATTGTTGGGTGGAGGGTTTGAAAGCCAGGCAATTATCGAGTTATACGGAGAATTCGGGTCTGGAAAAACCCAAATTGCACATCAGCTTGCTGTAAATGTCACTAGACCAGAAGATGAAGGAGGATTAGAAGGGGAGACTGTCTGGATTGATACGGAGAATACATTCAGACCGAGCAGAATAAGTCAAATGGCAAGTGCCCTTGAACTCGAACCTAGCAAAGTCCTAAAGACCATTCATGTTGCGAGGGCTTTCAACTCCCATCACCAGATGCTTCTCGTGGATGAAGCATTGAAAGAAGCTGAGAAGTTCCCGATCAAGCTACTCGTTGTTGACTCCATGACTGGCCATTTCAGGGCAGAGTACATCGGAAGAGGTGCCCTGGCAGAGAGACAGCAACTTCTTAACAAACACATGCATGCCCTGCTTCGGTTCGGAGATGTGCACAACGCAGTAATCTGCGTCACCAACCAAGTTCTGGCAAAGCCAGATGCTTTCTTCGGTGATCCCACGAGACCAATCGGGGGTCACATAGTCGGCCACACTGCCACCTTCAGAGTCTATCTCAGAAAAAGCAAGGGTGGGAAGAGGATAGCCAGGCTCACTGATTCTCCCAACCTCCCAGAAGGGGAGGCCGTATTTATTGTGACCGGGGACGGAATCATCGACTAGTTTTCACAATCAAAGCAGAACTCATGGTTGTTAGGACTACTAGAGTATGCGTTACCATGGTCGATTCCCCCAGTCGCGAACTTCACCCTCTTCTGCAAACTCCTAATTTGAGACAGTAAAGACATTTATAACACAACCTTGCTCATCAGAAGTAGGATCTTGGATGAGGCCATGGAGGGAAGTGATTGAATCTCCGTGATTGGTTTGAGGGCAGGTGGGACAGAAAGTACGCTCTGATTATTGGT
Source organism: Methanomassiliicoccales archaeon (assembly GCA_004377185.1). Classification (GTDB taxonomy): domain Archaea; phylum Thermoplasmatota; class Thermoplasmata; order RBG-16-68-12; family SOIM01; genus SOIM01. The sequence goes on from SOIM01000058.1 coordinate 137,755, forward strand.
ATCGTTGTCGTCACTATCGAGATTGCTTATTGGGGAGCGGCCGTGGGCGTTCACAGTCGTTTGGGCCAATGTGATTGCTGGCCTGACGGTTGTGCGGGGAGCTTTTTCCCGGTTCCATACAGGGGAGAAGGTGATTGTACCATGGCTGTAGTGCCGATGAGCCCACTTGACGGATTCGTGTGCTCGATGGTGCAATATTGGATTTTCATACCGGCTGCTATACTTGAAACGATTCTCTTCTCGTGGGTTGGCTGGATCCTGGGAAAGCGAAGAATGCGGAAGGAAGAGGACATAGAGAAGAGCGAAGCTCAACTCAATCCACCCACGGATGTGAAGTAGTATTCGAATCGCCAAGAGAAGCAACCTACCTGTGACCGAATTTCACAACCGCTAAATATCCATCCGAACTTACTCCAGCCGGATGAAGGTTCATTTCATAATGGGCGAAGGGTTCGACGCGAACGTGTTCCTCATAGAAGCTGAGAAGCCAATCCTGATTGACACAGGTACGGGTTGGAACACTGCAAAGGCCGTCAGAACCATAGAACAGCACATTGACCCCAAAGAGATCGACTCAATTATTCTCACACATCGGCACATTGACCACGTAGGAGGAGCGGCAGAGCTCTCACATGTCTGTCAAGCACAACTCTACGCTTCCATTGACGAGGCTCCACCCCTCATTCACGGCGACAAAGCAACAACGGGAGCGACCATGTTCTCCATACCTTTTGACAAGCTGGACGTGTCGATTCTCAGATACGATGATGAAGTGGACCTCGGGGACGCCAAGCTCAAGATAATCCACACTCCAGGCCATACCATGGGCAGCATTTCACTCTATCATGAGCAGACGGGATCGCTTTTCTCCGGCGACACGGTCTTTGCGGACGGTGGAGTGGGAAGATGGGACTTTGAAACGGGCAGTTACAGACAGCTTCTGGCCTCTATCGAAATGCTGAAGGACTTGGGGCCGAGAAACCTCTATCCTGGTCACGGACCCTACGTGGAGAAGGATGCCACGGAACACATCAAAACCTCCCTAAAGTTTTTGAGGTATGCAGAGATATTGTGAAGCGCATGAAGAAGTTCAAGAGCCCTTTGGATGACAGTCAGCTGGAAGAGGTCATTGAGGTCCTGAGAAATGATGGGATCATAGTATATCCCACAGACACCTTATATGGCCTGGGAGTGAATCCTTTCAGGGAAGAAGCCGTAAGGAAGATGTTTGAGATCAAGAAAAGGCCTCTTGACCAGCCCGTTTCAATCGCAGTACGGGATATCTCTCAGATCGAGGAATATGTTGAGCTAACGGACCTCGCTCGCCATACGACAAAGGAGTTCCTTCCTGGGCCCTTAACCATCCTTCTGAAGAAGAGAGATCCAGCTTCGCTTCCCATAGTATCGAGCAAGAACAGACTTGGCATCAGAATCCTGGACCACCCGGACGCGCTTCCAATTCTCGAAAAGTTCGGTCCAATAACCTCGACCAGCGCGAATCTTCATGGCTATGAGCTTCCCTGTGATATCGACACGCCAATCGAACAACTGGGAGATTCGGTCGATGTTTACATAGACTCAGGAAGATGCCGATATGGCCAGGAATCAACGGTTCTGGATGTTTCCTCGGATCCGCCCAAGATAATCAGACCCGGAGTCATGAGTCACGAAAGGCTGCATATCAATGAAAAATGAAGTCTACCAGAAATACAAGAAGGCCGGGGGGATAGCCAGAGAGGCGAGGGAGCACGCAATTGGCCTCGTGAAGGAAGGGGCAAGTGTTTTGGAACTGGTTGAGGAAGCCGAGAATCTAATCCGAAGGAGAGGAGCGGAACCCGCATTCCCGATCAATGTAGCCATTGACAGTGTTGCAGCCCATTTCACCCCCCGTACCGATGACCGAATCAAGCTGGAAAGAGGGAGTATCGTCAAGATAGACGTGGGTGTTCACGTGGACGGGTATATCGGCGACACGGCAGAGACTTCCGAAGTGGGAACAAGGAACTGGTCCAGGCTCATTGATGCATCCCAAGTCGCCCTGGATATCGCGATCGAACTAATCAAGCCGGACGCCCCCATTCGCATGATAGGCGGTGCGATAGAAAGGTCAATCGGGCGGTCGGGTTTCAAGCCCATTTCGAATCTCACTGGACACAATCTAAGGAGGTTCTCCCTTCACAGCGGGAAGAGCATACCCAACATCATGGACGACACGAAGGACCACGTGCTCCTTGGGGAGGCACTTGCCATAGAGCCGTTTGCCACAAATGGGGCGGGCAAAGTGGACGGAGGGAAGAGAGGAAACATCTATCGTTTTGTCAAGAAGGGTGACGCAAAGAAACCCAGAGCAAACGAACTGCTTGGCCACATAGAGAAGAAGTTCAATACACTGCCTTTCGCTGAGAGATGGTGCACAAGGTTCGAGAGAAAAGCTCCTGCATACCTTCAGCGTCTCGTGAGAAGAAGACTTGTCTATGCCTACCCGATCTTGAGCGATATCGGAAAAGGGAGGGTTTCCCAGGCGGAACACACTGTGATTGTGACCAAGGATGGCTGCGATGTTACGACATGAGATTATATGGAAAGACCAGACAGCAGGAATGATTCATGGCTTCACGTTGTACCGGGACGGATTGCCCTTCGGGAGCATTTTTGCCCAAGAACAGCGGAAAATGGCCAAAAGGTTTATTATTCACGGAGAAAATTCTCCATACAAGTCACGGGGATAAACAGTGAGTGATATAAAACGAATGGTTCTCGACGTTTTGAAACCACACAACCCATCTATTGTTGAATTATCCAAGCGCCTGAGCAACATAAACGGTGTTCTTGGAGTGAACTGCACATTGGAGGAGGTCGATCAGGACACGGAGAGTATAAAGATAACGATTGAAGGGTCCTCTGTGGATTTTCTGAAGGTCGAGAAAGCGATAAGGGAATGCGGTGCAGTGATACACTCAGTGGACAGCGTTTCGGCAGGCAAGAAGCTTGTGGAAGAGGTTGAGACACCTCAGGACAGATAGCTCTTCAGCTTTTCTGCCACTTTCCTCAACGCTTGGGTCTTGGACTCTCCAATGGGTATCAGAATCCTACCCTTTCTGTCTTGGGTAGGGTGAGTGCTTCCCTCTTCCAATACTACGTCATAACCAGCATCCGCGGCCGCTTTTGCAATCAAATCGATTTTCGGTGAGGGCACGGCCAACTTCTTGGGCACCCTTCTACCTTCTTTCCTGCTCTTTCTGGAATCAAAATAGATAGGCCAGATTACCATACGATCTCTAGCCATTGGAATCACTTGGAAGCCTTTTCGAGTACGGCGTTAATCACTCCATCCTGCCCCGGCCTGGAGGTCACCCTTGCCACGCCAATCTCCGTCTGAATGGTTGCGCCCTTTGTGATTATGTTCCTCTGGACGAAGTGCGGGTTTGCAGCGTTTGTCTTCACTGTGACGATCTTCACTTTCTTCGTCTTCTTTGTCTTGGGATCCACGACATTGGCATATTCGGCCCCTAGAACTCTTGCCTTGGAGGTCTTCCCCCCCCTTGTCCTGTAGAGCTTGTGCTTGGCGGAACCCACGGTAGCGTACTGCTGCTCGGTCCCGATCTCGAATTTTCTCTTCTTTCTAGCGTACCTTCTCCTGCCGCCAGACATCTTTCTTCTGGACTTGCCTTGCCAAAGTGCCATGTCTTTCGCCCCTTCAATGATAGGTAGCATATAAATACGTTTTCCAATCGAAGCGGGAGCTTGCCTAACATCTCCACTCCCACTGGTAGAAGTGAATATATACTGTGGGCTACATGCCGACATTGGTTCTGCTGAGCAGGAATTGAGGATGCACTCGGCGAACCACAATCGAAGACCCTGTTTTCAGGGAGGAGGTGAGAAGGAAATGACAATACCGTATCAGCCCCCAGGACAGCCGCCTGTTCAGGAACCGCAACCCGTCTCGGAACCACAGCCTGTTTACGCACCACCTGTTCCCCCCGTTTACGCACAGCCACAAGGCTTCAAGCTTGAGAACGCTGGAGTCATTCTACTATCTGTTGGCGTAATCCTGATTGGAACCGGGATAATCGTCTTGGGACTTGCTCCGGCAGACATAATATTCGATCCTAGCGACATCAGCCCCTTCAGCCCGACAGAGATCAAAATCGGCGTACAAATGACCACACTGCTCATCGGTTGTGTAATGATTGGAATAGGGACAATGTTGGAGGGAATCGGTGCGGCCGTGACCATAAAGGCCCACTTCGCGCAGCGGGAGGCGCTTAGCAGGAGATAGCACGCATCTCTTGGATGTCTATCCCAGCATCTCCACGTCTATACTTGTATTAGTCCGAACCACTGCTGCATATCCCTCTCTTGCTGATCCAGGATTCAAGTAGACCGTTTCTTCTTCTCGCAACCCCTTGGCCTCGTGGATGTGTCCAAAGACAGCCAGCTTCGGGTTGAACTTCTCGATTATTCTCATGATGGACTTGCTCCCCAAAGGTCCAGTAAACGTAGTGCCGTCAAGGACTCCATAAGGGGGAGTGTGAGTCACCAAAATGGCGTTTCTTTCCATTACTGAAGAGAGAGACTCATATATCAGTTCGTCAGGGACCTCGAAGAGCGTGTCAAAGGGTGTGGGGGGCGAGGCCCCGAAGCCCACGAAGGTTTCGTCAGTGATAGTCACTTTCTTTCCATGGAGATTGGCCTTCAGCTCATCCAGCAATTCAAGAATCGCAGGAGGATCGCAATTCCCCGGTACGGCCAACGTCCTCACATCCAGGCTCCCGAAGAAATCCCTAGCGAATGTTATTGGGCCGAAATGAGTTATATCTCCACAGACAATCAGCAGTTCGGGATCCAGCTCATCAATCCAGCTGTGAACCTGTCTTACTCCCCAGTCCGAACCGTGAATATCTGAAATGGTCAGTATTCTCATGGTACACCCTTGATCAGATCAATCCGAACGTGAAGTCGCCCGGATAGAACACCAGGTAAGACAGCAGATATCCCAGAATGGCCCCACCATTCATGAGAGGGAGACCGGCTTGAGGATTCCCCTTCATGACGAAACGCATCAAGACGAGGAACCCTCCCAAACACCCAAGAAGGGTGAACACTGCCACGAAGATGTTCGGAAAGGGTCCGAGGCCTCCCGAACTCGGAAGCCATCGGAATGCGGAGACAACCAGAACTCCAGGTATCACAATGTCACCCAGACCCATGAACGTGGCGTCCCTCTCCTCCTTCTTCTCGATCTGGGCCTTCAGGCTTTTCTGTTTACGAAAGGAATATCCTTTCTTTGTCGGCACGACCAACAGAACGGGAAGCCTCTCTTGGGTGACCGCGTCCGCGAGGGTTATCATATGCTTGGTCTTGTAGACAGAAATCGCATCATAGATGGCCAAGAGAATCAGCAGGACAAAGACTGGCAGTATCAAGAGTGATATTCCAAGAATCGAAGCCACGGCCGCGGCAACACACACGCCAACGAAATCGACCACGTACCACTCCGGGTATTTGTAGAGTAGGACAATCACCACGATTGCCAGGCATATGCCCAAGATGAACGCGACGGTTGCAGCTGTATCCGGGTCCACTCCCATGTAACCCAGAACCAGAAAGATTACTACGTGAAAGACCATCAAAGTCGTAAGGCCGAAAGCACCCAGGATGAGGTGTTTCAAAGCTCTTTCCCTCTTGATCTTGACCACAAAGAGGATTATCCCGGTCATAATGAGTATTAATCCAACATAGAGAAGCACATTGGAAACATCACCGGGATCGCTGAAAACCTCCAAGTCCGCCTGGACGAATGGGAGGGCCAACAGAAGTGCGACGGACTGGGCGATTACGAGAAACACTGCCAATGTGACAACAGAAGAGAGTCTTCCCTCCATCCTACTCCCTTGCAATTCTTGCGAAAGCGATGTTACCAGAAATCTTTTCAATGTGGATCTTCACGATGTTGCCCTTGGCGGTACCGGGCACAAAGATCGTGTACTTGTCAATCTTGGCGATCCCATCCCCTCTCCTCCCGATGTCCATTATCATGACCTCGTAGACCTTGCCCTCCTCCAAAGCCTTCTCCTGGATAGGTCCGCTTCCCTTCCTCACTTCCACTGGTCTGTGGGCACCACACGCATCGCACTCGAGAATGGTGATCCTCTCCGCCTTCACGATCCGTGTATCAGGTCGCTTGCATTCGGAACAGAGAACATAGGTCTCCACATACCCCCTTATCCTGTCCTCTATCTTTGAAGGAGAGACTCTTCCCTTGAAAACGGCCCTCCTTCCGTCGATCGTCCCTGCGGTCCCAAGTTCACGCAGAAGATATGCCAGGACCTGTTGGGGTTCCCTGTTTATACCGTGGCAGACGTCTTCAAAATTCCTCAGAACTGTGGTCTTGCCCTCGATGAACACGTTGACATCAGGAATCCTGAACCTCTCATGAGTGGTCACGTTGGTGGGAAGTCCTTCCCTGGCTCTTTTCAGAAGATCATCATAACTCTGTTCAGCCATCGCTGTCAGACCAAAAGATTGCTCTATGCTAATAATCTTTGCCATCCCTGTAATCGATAGCGGCTCTGACAAGTCCAAGATGCAGCCGGGAGGGGTTCAAGGGTCTGGATTTGAACTCGGGATGGAACTGAGAGGCTACGAAATACCTGTGGCCCTGCAACTCGGCAATCTCCATCCTCCTGCCGTCCAAGGACCGCCCGGTGTATTTGAGCCCCGCCTCCTCTATACGTTCGATGTACTCTGGGTTTATCTCAAACCGATGCCTGTGCCTTTCCTTGATTCTGTTGGACTGATAGAGTTCATAGGCCTTAGAGCCTTCCTGGACCATCGCCTCATGCACACCCAGTCTCATGGTTGCTCCCTTGTCTTCCACTCCTATCTGTTCCGGAAGAAGGTCGACCACTGGATACTTGGTCTCTGGATCGAACTCCGAGCTGTTCGCCCCTTCCAGACCCAGGACGTTCCTGCAGAACTCTATGGTTGCCAGTTGGAAACCAAGACATACACCGAAGAAGGGTTTTCCATTCTCTCTCGCATACTTGGCAGAGATAATCTTCCCCTCCGTTCCCCTCTCACCGAACCCCCCAGGAACAAGGATCCCGTGAACATCCTCAAAGACCTTGGTGGAATTGCCTTTTTCCAGGTCCTCGGCCTCAACCCAGACTAGATTCACTTTGTTCTTGGTCTCGGAGGAACAGTGGTGCAGAGCCTCTACGTGGCTAATGTAGGAATCTATCAGATGGGTGTATTTCCCCACGATTGCGATGTTCACCTCCCCCTCCGGGTTGTCCAGGTTGTTGAGGAAGCCCTTCCAGCTCGTTAGATTCTGCTCTTGAGAACCGATAGCGAATTGCTTGATTATCAGGTCGGTCAGCCCCTGGTCCTCGAGAATGATTGGCACCTGGTAAATCGAGATGGCATCCGGAGCGCTTATGACGCCCTCCACAGGCACGTCACAAAACATAGAGATCTTGCTCTTTATTGACTTTGAGAGAGGTCTTTCACCTCTTGCTATTATTACGTCTGGCTTGATCCCCACAGCTCTTAGCTCCTTGACCGAGTGCTGGGTCGGTTTGGTCTTTTGCTCTCCCACCACGCCCAAAATGGGAACCAAAGTGGTGTGAATGTAGATGCAGTTCTGTCTGCCCACGTCCATAGAGAGTTGACGAACCGCTTCCAGGAACGGCATGGACTCTATGTCACCCACCGTCCCGCCCAATTCCACCAGGACAACATCCAATCCATCCCTCTCTCCCACGCTCACGATTTCCTTCTTGATTTCGTCAGTTATGTGCGGGATGATCTGGACAGTCTGGCCAAGATAGTCTCCCCTTCTCTCCTTCTGTATGACTTCCCGGTACACCTTGCCCGTGGTAATGTTGTGGTCCGTCCTCAGATTGGCGTCCAGAAACCTTTCGTAATTCCCGAGGTCAAGATCAACCTCGCTGCCATCGTCCAGTACGAACACTTCACCGTGCTGGAAAGGGTTCATCGTTCCTGCATCACAATTCAAGTAGGGATCAATCTTGACTGCGGTTACCTGGAGCCCCCTCGCCTTCAGCAACATTCCGAGCGAAGAGGTTGTTATTCCCTTCCCCAGACCTGACAAAACGCCCCCCGTGACTATCACGTATTTCATTTCCTCACGGGATTCGTCAAACGTTCATGTTCGATTTAAAGCTTATGTTCGCGCTATCCGATAATCAAGACATCTTCGAACCGGACAGAGGGCGAGATTATCCCCAGTGCCCCTATGGATCCCTTCATCCTTCTCCTGTCATCACCAACACCAGATATATTGGAGAGGAGCTCGGGAAAATTGCCAGTGATCATGACGGACGTCACAGGGTGTGATATTTCTCCATTCTCGATTCGGAGGAGCCTGGGCGAGGATACCGAGAAATCGCCAGAGGCAGGATTGGACGTATGAGCACCGAGAACGCTGTGAACCAGAATGCCATCACTTGTCTCAGCTATCAGGTCGTCCACTGGTTTCCCGGACCCTTCTAGCACGAAGTTCCTTGCGGAGGTTCGTGGGGGGTATTTGAACTGTCTGATATTGCTGAGCCTGGCAACTTTCATCGCGCTGCTCGTGGTCTTTTCAGCATATTCCGAAGCAACGAGACCATCATAAAGGAAGGATTCGAGTTTTCCTTTGACTATGAGATCCGTTCGTGAGGAGGGTGTTCCCTCATCGTCCATCATTCCTGAGTTGGGGCCGTTGGGCATCTTCGGATCGTCGAAGAAGGATATTCCTTCATCGGCCACCGTCTCTCCCATTCTGTCGGAATACACGCTCTCTCCCTTCCTGGCCCTGTCTGCGTAAAGCGCCGGCACCAGTACGAACTCCATCATGCTCCTGAGTGCTAAAGGGTGAAAGAGCACGGTCATTTTTCCTCCCTCCATCTTCTTTGGATTGGACGTGTCCAGCGTCCACCGAGCAGAACGTTTTCCTATCTCGGAGAAATCGGCGTCCATTTGCTTCGACCAGTACGTTTCCGTTCCGGTCGAGACACCATTCCTCTTCAGCACGGTATCTACTTCGGCGAAAAGATAGGTCACCCTGTCCTCTGCCTCGAGACCTTGGGAATTTGCCACATAGAGAGTCTCCACACCATATCTAACCCTGCCACCAGTGACGTTTATCTCCTTGTCGACCTCCAACGCTCCCCTTATCCCTTCCTCACAAGCCCGCACCCCGTAGTCCAAAGGTAGATCGGCCAACCTTCTGTCGTATGTCTTCTCCACCTCGGAGGTCTTTGCCCCTGAGGGGAAACCGAATTCCTTCAGTTCCTTCCCGAGTCGTGAAATGGACAAGGCTTTCTCCACAGGCGCATCATCGTTGTTCATGTTGGTCGTGAAGGAGAAGCCTAATCTGTGGTCCTTCATTACTCGCAGCCCTCGTCCAACAGAAATCTCAGCCGTAGCCAGCTTGACGTAGTTCTTCTCCAACTTGTGTTCGAGTCCCCTTCTCTCCAAAATGCAGGCCTCAGCATCATCGGCCCCTGCTTCGAGGGCTTTCTTGACCAGACGGACGCAGTTGTCCAACATCAGCTACCCCCTCCCATCGTGACTTCTTTGACCCTTACGTGTGGTCCGCCGTCGCTGACCGGGACCCATTGGTACTTTCCGCAATTGCCTGGACGGCCAAGTTGAAAGTCATTCCCGACCCTGTCGATATTCTTCAGGACCTCCAAAGTATAACCTGAGAAGGAGACATCCTTCAACGGGGCGGTTATCTCACCATTCTCGATGAGGAACGCCTCTGCCGCATTGAACTGGAAGGTGCCCTTGGCTGGGCTCACTTGGCCTCCTCTGCTGCCCTTCGCATATACTCCTTCTTTGATTCCCTCCAACAACTCCTCGAATGAACTTCCTCCCTCTTGAATGAAGGTGTTGCTCATTCGGACGATAGGCAGGACGTTGTAGGACTCTGCCCTGGCTCCTCCGTTGGGTTCCATCTTCAGCAAATGTGCGGTCTCCCTATTCAAGATGTATTCGCTCAGCACTCCCTTGTCGACAAGAACCTTCCTCTTGCCGATGACTCCTTCGGAATCGAAGGGGAATGAGCCGAAACCACCTTCCACATTCGGGTCATCGACGATGGTGATCACATCATTTCCAATCTTCTCCCCCATTCTTCCCTCCAGACACGAGTTCCCGGCTACCACCCAGTCGCCCTCCGATGCATGACCTACCGCTTCATGGGCAAAGACACCGGCGAGATCTGGATCTGCCACGAGAGACATTCTTCCAGTCGGTGGTCGCCTTGCCGAGAGTATCCTCACGGCCGATTCTGCGGCCGATTTCGACAAGGCAATCGGATCTCTGACATCGAAAACCTCCATACCGCCAGTCGCACCACACGCATCCGCGAAACTCACAACATCGGCCCCCTTCCTGGCCGTGACCTGCACTCTTGCAAAGGTTCTGGTGACCTCGCTACGCAAGTCAGCCCCTTCCGAATTGATTATTCTCGTGGTTTCCATGGCATCTCCATAGGCCGTTGTGACGGAATGTACGCCATCCACCTCTTCTGCAGCCTCATGCATGTCCCTGATGAGCTCCAGCTTGGTCTCAATGGGAACGGGAAGAGGATCCTTCTTCGGCGTCCAAGTGAATTCTTCCTTGATAGCGTCCACCTCGGCAAGTATGGCTTTGGGAGACACCTTATCGGCCAATTGAACGGATGTGTCCAATGCCACGTCCAGTGCTTTCTCAAGAGACTCCCTTGATGTGTCCGTGAAAGAAGAGAAACCCCAAGCACCGCCCGAGATGGTCCTCAATCCCCCGCCTCTATCAAGTCCAGAATCAATACTCTGCAATTTCCCGTCCTTGAACTCAAGAAAGGTGGACACCTTTTCCACGATTCTAATGTCGCAGAAATCTGCTCCCCTGTTGACAGCCTTCTCCACGATTTCTCTCATGCGAACCGGGATGCGAAGAGATGTGGGAAATAATGAACCTTTCTAACCAGAGTAGAGATAGAGCAAATGCATGATAATCCCAAAAAAGCAAGGGCACATCCGTGCATAAACTATCATATATCCGAAAGACGATTTGTCGCTGACATGACGGAAGAGAAGGATGAGAGGAGAGACAAGCTTCTGAAGAGAGGATATGAGATCCTCTACAATATGGAAGACCATCAACTCTTCGGGTTCATTCTGACACATACGGGCAAGAAAGGCGTCGCGGAAATCATCAAGGCCTGGGGAGAGTCCCTGACGCCGCAGAAGAAGGTCGAACCAAAAGAAGACCTTGTGGAACTAGTAGTTGATTAAGTCCTCCCGCCATCAGAGGGAATTGCGAATATACTCCATCAATTCCTGGAGATTCTCACTGTTGTCGAACGAGCAGATTGTTTCTTGTGTGAGCTTCGGGTTCTCTTTCAACTCCTCCACGTGGTAAATGATTCGAGGCAGAGCTCTGGTGACTTCGTCAACGATCGTGATCGTAGCCTTTTGAGAGGTTCTGCACAATGGATTCAAATCTATGGCGATGACATCCTTTCCAGTTCTGACCAGAGCCTCGGTCCTGTCCCCATCCTCCAATGCAACAAGGACGGTGTCAGCAGAGAAAATCCCCTTCTGGTCACAGATTCCACGGGGCTGGTCGAGATCCGGTATTCGGGCTGTTGCGTTCCGACCCAGAACAGGCATATCCGAGAACGCCTCCAATAACTCTGCGATCTTCGATATCCTCTCCTCCGTCCGGTGGAATAGATTCACCTCGACCTTGCAGGGAACGGCCTCGGCCAGTCTGATGATCGATTCTCCAGCAAGTACAGCCACATTGCCGTTCACGGAAAGGACGGGACGTTTGCTGTTCAGCAGCATTGCGGCGGACGCCCTCTCCGCCTTTTCAGCAGGTGGGACGGTCTTTTCGCCCAGGAGATAGTCGAAGGACTCCCCTCGACCGTGAGCGATGAGACCCTCGGGTGCGAGAACGCCTTGCTTGTAGGCCTCCACCAACTTCTCCCTCGTCACCAGGGAGCGGTACCGTGGATGGTCTTTTGGGATCTTCATTTGAGAACCTCCTCCATTGGACCGTGCAACGTGACCGATTGCAGTTGAGGGGAAGGTGCTCGAGGCTTTATGATGTTGTCGGTCTATGGTGGGACAGGGGAATCTTTTGTTATCCGAACTAATACAACTAGCGACAATTATATAAACACAGAAAATATCATTTTCGCACCAACCCACGGTTGGAGCCTGCCGCATGACTGAAAGTGCCAAATTGAAAGCTAGAGCCATCAAGCGCATAGTCAAAGGCAATCTTTTCTATCGCAAGGGGGAGTTCGGGAATGCAATGCAGTTTTACAACCAAGCTATTCAAGCTAACCCGAAAAATGCAATCGGATGGAATAATAAAGGTCTGATTCTGGAGAGGACTGAGAAATACCTCGAGGCCATCAAATGCTATAACAGGGCCCTGAAGCTCAGGCTGGACTACTCAGATGCTTGGGTGAACAAAGGGGTAGTTCTCTTCAGAATGGGCAAGATAAACAAGGCTCTCAGAAGTTTTGAGAGAGCGTTGGACGCAAACCCCGAACACGAAATTGCCTGGTTGAACAAAGGCCGGTTATTGGCCAGGGCGGGAAGATATGAGGAGGCGCTGGAGTGCTTTGACTGCGCCTTGCAGATAGACGATTCCTATGTCGCTGCTTGGAACAACAAAGGTGCCGCGGTGATGAAACTAGGGAGATGGGATGAAGCGGTGAAGAGCTACAACAATGTTCTGAAGGAGCGACCTGAGTTCGTAATGGCGTGGTTCCAAAAGGGAAGAGCACTCAAGGAGCTGGGAAAGATCGAGAATGCCATCTACTGCTTCGAGAAGGCGCTTTCCGTAGACCCCAGATTCAGTAGGGCCAAGGAAGCCCTTGAAGAGGCGAAGGCAGTGTCGGGGAGCGAAGAGTGATGGAAGACGAGGAAAGAAAGGGCAAATGCCCCTCATGTGAGGGGAGGATCAGACCTCTCGTCACGTGTGACATCTGCGGGTTCTCTACCGTGAGGGAGGAATTGGAGCCCGTCCGCGAAGAAGAGACATGCCCGATATGCGAAGTCCCCGCCAAGGTTGTTTTTGAGTGTGAGGAATGCGGTGATACCTTCCCCTTCAGCAAGATCGTCCCAAAGGAAGAGAAGAAACTTGTTTGTCCCATGTGCGGTGCTTTTGTCGACCCGGATGCTGATAATTGTCCGAGTTGTGGCTCCAGCTTCACCGTTGAAGAGACGGAGAGAATCGCTGTCGAGAAGGACAGATCGCGCAAGAAGAGGAGAATCGTAGGTGAGTTCGAAGAGGAGGACATCCAGGAAATAATGAGAATTCCGGGAGTCGGAAGGCTCAGAGCCGAGATATTGTGCAAGGCGGGCTATACCTCCCTCGCCAAGTTGACCAGGGCTTCCGTGGAAGATCTGGCAAGAGTCAGACAGATTGGCAAAAGAACTGCCAAATCCATCAAAGAGGCCCTCCAGCTTATGTACGTTGAGCCGATAGAAAGCCAAAGGCTGCTTGAGGAGCTGATCGAGGAGGAGTTCGAGTGCCCGGTCTGCAAGACCATTGTCAGCGCTTACGACGGTGAGTGTTACGAATGCGGATCCATTTTCGAGAGAGAAGTTTTCGATGAGGGATTCATTAAGGAGATTGAGAAGGTCGGGGAGGAGAAGTCTTCACTATCACTCTTTGACATGAAGCTTCTGGAGAACCCAGAGGACGCTGAGCTCTGGGTTGCCCGTGGGGCGCTTCTGAAGAAAATGGAGAACTACGAGGAGGCTTTGAAATCCTATAATCGTGCAACCGAAGTTCGACCTGGACTGAAGAGCGCATGGATAGCCAAGGCGGAGATTCTCACTAAACTGGGTAGATTTGAAGAGGCTGCTTCCTGCTACCGAGGAATTGTTGACGAAAGTGCAACAGCGGCAGGCATTGAGTTCGGTGAAAGGGAAGAGGCCGTGGTAGCCCTAGAGGAATTGGCAATGGAGGATTGTCCTTCATGCGGTTCACCAATTCCTCTGGGCTCTCATAAATGCCCCTCGTGCGGGCTCAAACTAATCCCCGAGGAAGAGGCAATCACCCCACCAGAGGAGACTTTTGAGGAGGAAATCATCCCAGAGAAAGTACCCAAAAAGAAGCGGGCCAAAAGAAGACCTGTCAAGGTCGAGCGGAAGGTGACCGAAGCTCCCGGACTTACGAATGGAAGAGGGATGGTTAACGGGAAGGGAAAGATAAACGGAACAGGTCTGGTCAACGGGAAAGGATTGGTGAATGGAAAAGGTGTTGTGAACGGAAGAGGAAGAGTGAACGGCCTCATCAATGGAAATGGCTTCATAAATGGTATGAGTCTGACCGAGATAAGAAGGGTAACCCGCAGGAGGATGTGGCCAAGATACGTGGTTCTGGTAATGGCGTTCTTCATTCTCGCTATGGGATTGTACGGTATCGTTCCACCGGCGGAGAAGCCGACCACGCCCATCTCAATAGACGGAGACTTCGCGGACTGGCAAGGAGCGAGCCTCTACTCCGATCAAAATCAGGGAGCCAACCCCAACACAACAATCGCGAGTTATGGAATCCGATTGGATGATGGTTATCTGTCCTTCCTGATCGGCGTGCAGGGAACCGCCCTCGGTGATGCGACCGGGTACGATTCTTTCTACGTTTTCATGGACGGAGATGATAATCCAGATACTGGCTACATAGTCAGAGGCTTGGGTGCGGACTACATGGTCGAGGTCTTCGGAGGAAGCGGTGAGGTTGAGGGAGTGCCGGTTTATGCATACACTGATAACCAGGACAGGTACAATTTCACACGGTTCCATCAGGTGGGAAAGGGGAAGGCTGCTGTGAATGGCGACCGCTTGGAAGGACAAGTGACAGCCAATGGCAGGTTGGATTTGAATGACGATCTCAGGATTCTGTTCTGCGCCGATGATTACATGGGTGCGACTACGTACTCATCTGTGAGCATTGGTCCAAGGTACGGAGCACTGCTGGTCACTCAAGAGCCTAGCGAAGATAACACAATCTTGGAGGGCCTAACGGATGATATACTGAAACTGAGATTCGAAGCCAAGGGAGCGAACGTACATGTGGATAGGGTTCGTTTCATCGTATCTGGTGTCTCCGAGCCCTATGTAGGTGGCTTCGACGTAACTGTTGGCACTCCGGTAGAGAGGATGGTACAGGTTGACACCACCGTTCTGTTGGACGGAGAAATGGCCAACATCTCGGTATCCGGCATAGATTCCGATGCACCCTCCACTCTCTCTGGAAGCGGTGCTAGGGCCTATTACAACAGCGCCCCAACGGGAATCAGAATCGACGGATGGTTTGGTGAATGGGTTGTGACCGAAGACGACTCTGACACTCGCCAGATGATCAACCCGAACACGGATATCCGAAAGTACAATGGAACAAAAGACCCCACGGGTGACATGGCCCACTTCTATCTCGATGTTGCAGGGGAACTGCTCGGTGGGTTCAGCGCACCACAGTCAAGACAGAGATCGATTCCCGCGGAAGGAGAACCTTCCCAACCTGGCCCGTCGGTCAGGAGATTGAAGAGAATGGGCGGAGAAGACTGGGCCTATGTTTACGTTGACTCCAACACCACTGATGGCTATGGCAAGCTGATACGAGATATCGACATAACACCAGACTATGTGATCAGAATCAAAGGGATCTACGGAAGAATCACGGAGACAGAGATTTGCCATTGGGAGCCGGAGTGGAACTGCACAGAGAATGTTCTGGCAGCCAAGGACCTGTCGAGGATGGAAATCTCTGCTAGAATCCCTGGTGTTTCGTCATCCGAGATGGCCGTTGTGTTCGCAGCTACGGATTGGAAACATAGGGGTGATGTTACCAAACCTACTACAAGAGCAACAGGCTCGAGAGGACAGGTCGGACCAGAACCGAATGCCCCAACATGGCCCACCTCGTGGATATCAGTGGTCACGGACCCGGACGAAGGTTTCCCAGATCCCAGCACAGAGATTCTGGAAGTCTATTTCTACATGGACGGTACCTACCTTTACGTCAGAATAAGGACGGAATCCACTGTGGCACCTACTCTCGCAACCAACACTTGGTGGATTTACCTAGATACTGATGCCGACGGAAACAATGACTGGATAGTCGTTGAGATGTCGGGTACTGGAACCCCACCTGGAGAAGTTCACGGTTTGGCATGGAATGGAGCTATTGGTCAATGGGGAGGAACAGCATCGGACTGGCAAGACACGATTATTGATTCGGATGACGACAGTGCCGTCAGAACCGCCGTCATGACAATAGGGCTCAACACCTATGGCTGCATAGACTTCGCAGTGCTGAGAAGTAACATTGGTTCCATAGACGAGGACACCACCATCGCGGCTGCTGATTCCGTGGACGAGGACGAGAGCCTTTCAGGAAAGACGGAAAGAAGCCCGGACCAGGCCCTCGACTACATAGAAGATGCTACTGGCACAGGTCAGATTCCCGAGTTCGAGACCGTTTTGCTCCCTGTTCTGCTCGCGCTCATTGTGCCCACCGTCATAATAAAGAGGCGAAAACGCTATTCTGGTTGCTAGACTTCTAGAGGAGGGAGTCAATGGAAATAGGCATAGTCGGAAAGCCAAATGTGGGCAAGTCGACTTTCTTTTCAGCTGCGACTCTCGCCCCAGCTGAGATCGCAAGTTATCCTTTCACAACGATTGAACCGAACAGAGGAGTGGCTTTTGTCAAGATAGAATGCCCCCATGTTGAGTTGGGCACTGTGTGCAATCCCCGCAACGCCCCGTGTGAGAACGGGACCAGATTGGTTCCCATCGAACTGCTTGATGTGGCCGGGCTGGTTCCAGATGCGCACTCAGGAAGGGGTCTTGGGAACAAGTTCCTTGACGATCTAAGGCAGGCCAGCGCTCTAATCCATATTGTGGACGCAAGTGGAGGGACGGACTTCGAGGGGAATACTTGCGCGGTCGGAGAGCATGACCCTGTCGAGGACGTCAAGTTCCTAGAAATCGAGATATCACATTGGTTCAGGAACATTCTTGCGAAGGACTGGCAGAAAATTGCACGCATGGCACAGTATGAAGGAAAGAATCTGGAGAAACTGCTCTATGACAAGTTGACAGGATTGGGTATTTCGGAAGTGAAGATAAATGTGGCATTGAGGGACTCGGAACTCTCGGACAAGCCGGTGGAATGGTCGGATGATGATCTGCTCGTCCTGGCAAGGAATCTGCAACAGAGTGGAAAACCAATCATCCTGGCGGCGAACAAATCCGACATCGCTCCTGAGGAGAACATCGAGAAATTGCGGAATCTCCCGGGCTACATCACAATCCCAACATCCGCTGAATTCGAGTTGGCTTTGAGAAGGGCAGCCAAGGCAGGACTCATAGACTACGAGATAGGGAACGACAGCTTCGCCATCACCGACCCTTCCAAGCTCAATAAAGCTCAGCTAAAAGGGCTCGAACACATCCAGGATACCCTCCCAAAGATGGGTACAACAGGAATCCAGATGTGCATAGAGAAGGCTGCCTTCGACCTACTGGACCTGATCATTGTGTTCCCTGTCGAGGATGAGAACAAATACACTGACCATGACGGGAACGTCCTTCCGGATGCGTATCTCGTTCCTAAGGATAGTACCGCGAAGGAGTTGGCATACAAGGTCCACACCGACTTGGGAGACAACTTCATCAGGGCCATAGACGCAAGGACGAAAAGGGTTGTCGGGGCTGACCACCAATTGGAGAACGGTGATGTAGTGACAATCGTGGCGAGGGCGTAGAATGGGGACATGGGACGTAAGGCTGTTGACCGCCTCTTATACAAGGTCCGGCAATGGAGTCACAGTAGAGTTGTTCGGAAAGACGAGGGAAGGAAAGTCAATAACGGTCCAGTACGAGGGTTTCAAGCCGTATTTCTATGCAGTGGAAGCACCAGATGCTCTCTTGAAGGAACTGAATGAGGACGATGAGGTTCTGAAGATAGAGCCAAAAGAACTCTTCTATGAGAACAGGATGACAGAATGCTCCAAGATAACCATCAAGTTCCCTTGGAGGACGCCCGAATATCGGGAGAGATGCAGGAGAAGGGGAGCGAGAGACGTTCTGGCCGCCGACATTCCTTTCGCCCACCGTTTCATCTATGACATGGACTTGGCTTCCTGCATCCGGGTTGAAGGAGAAGAGATAGAGAGCGATAGAACGACAGACCTGGTAGTGCGGGCCAATAGATTCGAGGATACTGAGCCGTTCCACCCAAGACTGAAGATACTGAGCTTCGACATTGAGAACAGCATAAGAGATGGTCACCTGCTCGTGATTGGATGCTCGATAAGGGACAATGGTGGATTGCGGCAGCAACAATTCACTGGTAGCGAGAAAGAGATCATAGAGGACTTCTTGGACTTCATTCGAAAGGAAGACCCAGACGTAATAACTGGATACAACATAGATGGATATGATATCCCTGTGATAAGGGAGAGAGCGACGAAGCTTGGAATCACGGAGATGAAATGGGGAAGGGATGATGGAGCTCTTGGTTCAATCAGTAACCGATTCTGGAGAGCTCATGGGCGCGTCATTGCAGATGCGTGGTGGAACGCAAAACAACAACTCAAGCCAAAACAGGAAACATTGAATGCCGTGGCAAAACTTCTGCTTAACGAAAGCAAAGAAGATGTTGACCCGACGAGCATAGACGAGGAGTGGGAGAAGGACAGCGAGAAGGTCATCAAGTACTGTCTGAAGGATGCAGAACTCGCCCTTCGCATTCTGGAGAAGATAGAAATCCTCAACAAATCCATGGATCTGGCTACCGTATCAAAGCTTCCTGTCGATGAAGTCCTGAACGGACGCACATCCACACTGATAGATTCGATACTGATCCGGGAAGCGGACAGGAACGATATCGGAGTGCCGATGACAAGGAGGGACAGAACGAGAGAATCCATAGAAGGTGGATATGTGCACAGCATAAAACCCGGCATCCACCACTGGCTGTGCGTACTGGACTTCAAGGCAATGTATCCCAGCCTCATAATAAGGAACAACATTTGCTTCACGACGGTCGATGAGAAGGGACAAACCGTCAGTCCGATCGGAGTTCATTTCCTTTCAAAGGATCAAAAGGAAGGTATTCTCCCGAGAATCCTTGCGAGGCTGTTGAAGGAAAGGGACGACATAAAGAGAAAGATGGCTGATGCCGAGACCGAGGATGAGGGGAAGTACTATTATGGCCTCCAGGATGCCGTCAAGACGTTGATGAACGCATTCTACGGTGTTTTCGCCTCCGCCTTCTACAGATTCACTAATCCCAAGATAGGTGCCAGCATCACCGCTTTCGCCAGAGAGAACATAAAAGGTATCATAGCCAAGCTGGAGGAGGAGAACATACCGGTCATCTACGGTGATACGGACAGCATATTCCTCAAATCTCCGAAAGAAAACCTGGAAGAATCAATCGACTTCGGAAAGCGGGCGGCCGAGCGGTTCTCGAAGGAAGGGGCCGTTCTAGAGTTCGAGCAGGTCTTTTCATCTTTCTTCTCTCATGGACGGAAGAAAAGGTACGTGGGCAAGGCCGTCTGGCCCAAGGAAGAGATGATCGTCAGGGGATATGAGATCAGAAGGACGGATGCTTTCGACCTGCAAAGCGACACCCAGGAATCGATCTTCAAGAAACTGCTCAGTGACGACATCAACGGGGCCATCAAAACCGCGAGGGACACCGTCACGAGCGTGAAGAATGGTGAGGTTCCCCCTGAGAAACTGGTGATATCCAGAACGTGCAAGGATCCAAAAAGGTACGCGAATCCGAAATCAATGGCGAACGTACAGGCGGCCGAGAAACTGCAGAGGATGGGCTACGAGTTCACGCCTGGAATGAAGGTATCTTGGATAGTGACCAACGGTAAGAAGACTCCTCTGGAAGTGGAGCCCTTTGTCAGTGGGAGACCTTTCGAGAGCAAACCTGACTGGGACTACTACGCAAGAAGGACAGCGCACACCCTTTCCTACATAACCGACTACTTTGACTGGGACGAGAAGAGCTTGTTGGCGGGATCTCAGCAGGTCACGCTATTTGACGGGGATTTCAAAGAGAAGAGAGAGAAGAAAAAGGGTGTCAAGAAAACCAACAAGGACCTAACCTTGAAGGACTTCCTCTGGCTTCCGTGACTGAATTGCACAAATGCTTTATATGGATTCGATATTAGGCTTTCCCACTCGCTGGGTTTCCCAGTGGATGTATCTTTGAGAGAGGAAGAATGCCGAAAGAAGAGCCCAAAACGGAAGAAGCAAAGCCCTCCGAAGAGGAGAAGGAAGAAGCAACAGTTGAGACGAGAAACCTCTATCAGTTCGTACGGGATGCGTGGAAGGATCCGGACAAAAGCTACGTGTACGATTTGAGGAGGGAGAGGATCCTTCAATGGCGAAGAGGTCCTTCCTTCACAAGAGTGGAGAGACCGACCCGGATTGACAGAGCTAGATCCTTGGGCTACAAGGCCAAACCTGGATACGTGGTGGTCCGAGCACGCGTGAGAAGAGGAGGACTGCGGAAACACGCCATCAAAGGCGGCAGGAGGCCCAAGAGGAAAGGCATATCCAAGATAACGATGGGAAAGAGCATCCAGAGGATAGCCGAGGAGAGGACGGCGAGGAAATATCCCAACATGGAGGTCCTTTCATCTTACTGGATAGGTGAGGATGGCAGGAAGAAGTACTATGAGGTCATTCTGGTCGACCCGCATCATCCCTGCATCATGAGTGATCCCAAGATCAACTGGATCTGCGGGTCCTCGCACAGGGGTCGGGTGTTCAGGGGCCTCACTCCGGCAGGGAAGAAGGGGAGAGGGCTCAGACGAAAAGGTAAGGGAGCTGAGAAGATCAGACCATCCATTCGGGCGCACCAAGGAAAAGGCAAGTAACGAGTTTTCTATCAGGCCGGATAATAGCGCAACAACAATTAAAAACAGTCTCAGGGCTGGGACTGAAAGATTCAATGACCGAAAAGGTTAGCAATGCGGACATATCACGATTCAACCTTGACAGCTCGGACGCGACCTTGATTTTGGGCGTCGTAGGTTTCGTCTGTTATCTCCTAGGCTTCTTCATGGGAGTGCTATTCTA
Source organism: Methanomassiliicoccales archaeon (assembly GCA_004377185.1). GTDB lineage: Archaea > Thermoplasmatota > Thermoplasmata > RBG-16-68-12 > SOIM01 > SOIM01. The sequence continues at coordinate 158,889 of SOIM01000058.1, forward strand.
GTCCGATTCCCGTGGCCAGAGCCTGGATTCTCTCTGTTGATAGCCCCACTACAGGATAGAATGTTGCCAGGTCCCCTTTCTTTTGGAACATCAAGTTCTCGATGTCGTTCCCGAACACGACCCCCTCGACCCTGAGCTTCTTCGCCAAATCGTAGAGCTCTTCCTCATTCTTGATCAAATAGGACTTGGGTCTCGGGTCCCAACCCTCCAATATTCGTACCAGTTCATTTCCTTCTTTGTGAGCGAAGTACACCTTGCACCCCCTCTTCATCATGAGCCAGCATGAGACCGTGCCCTTGACGTCGTCGACCAGACCCAATACCTTGCCCTGACTTCCCAACGGAAAACCGCCTGGTCCTGGGATTATCTCCCGAAATACATATCCATCCTTCCCCCTGACTTCTACATGAATCTCCATGTCTGGGGAGCCGAGATCCACCTTCATTTTCTGAAAGTCTGCAAGAACCGAACGACCCATCTCGCTGGCTAGGTCCTGGCTCGAATATGGATGAGTTCCTGTCCTTCTCGCCCTGATGGCGAAAGTTCCTCCCTTTCTCAGCTCTTCCTCGTAGGAGTGAAGGATGGTCTCTGCGATTTCTTCCATCTTCGAGGAGGTCTCCATGACAGGGCTGAAGGACACGATGCCGAATGTTCTGGAAAGGATTCGTCTGGCACCCTCTTCGTTCTCAGACCTTACGTAGACCCTTCCTTCCTCGGAGGAGGTAATGCACTCGATCCCTTCGTTGAGGAATGAATCTTGAATGTTGGTGATGAGCCTGTCCCTGAGCCTTCTTCTGACCGGCTTTGACTTCAGTCCGATTTCCCCGTACCTGACCAGGAACAACATCCGCCTTCCATAGTGAAATACCGTACTAAAACCTCTCGTTAGCTTTATTTGGCTAACCCCAATACCACTTCGAATGGAACTGCTGACCATCCTCTTGCTGATACTTCTCGTGTTCGGGGTGGCCTTCATCTACTCGAACCTGGGGCTCGGAGGAGGCCTGCTTTACGTACCCATACTGATGTCCCTCGCTTTCACTGGACCGACAGGAGAGGATATTGCAGTTCCCATATCTCTGACCCTTGCAGCAGCCACAGGTCTGTCCGCGACCATAAACCACCACCAGAAGGGGTTTGTGGACTTCAAGCTGGCTGGCATTCTAATAACAGGGGCCTTGATCGGCGCAGTGATAGGAGCCTTCTTCAATCTGAGCACCGACAAGAGGATATTCCTGGCGTTCTTTGTGACGGTGATTGTCCTTGTCGGCGTGAAGATGCTTTACGACTGGGCGAAGGCAAAGGAATCCGAGGACGATGATGATGACACCAAGATGACTCAAACGAGAAAGATAGCTTCCGCGAACGGGACGCTGGCTTCCGGATTCCTCTCCGGGAGCTTGGGCATCGGGGGCGGATTGGTCAATGTCCCTCTGATGGGTTATGTGCTCGGACGAAAGACAAGAAAGGCCATCGGAACCTCGTCCGCGATGATCGTGGTGACATCCATATTTGGCTTCATCAGCTACATGCTCCTCGGAGGTTCCCAGGCGATAGATTTCAACCTGATCGGGATTCTCTGGCCCTTCGTATTCGTGGGAGCTTTTGTGGGCTCTCGATGGGGACTCAGAAAACTGAAAAGTCGCACTGTGGCTCTCATTTTCATCTCGGTTCTCTTCATCGCAGCGGCCAAGATGACAATCGACCTGATCCTCGGAGCGTAGCTCCTGTCCAATCTCGAGGTCGACAAAGGGTTTTTAGCGGAAAGGACGATACACTCAAAAGACCATCCTTACTGCGATTGTTGAGTCGAGGACCGGGAAAGAATTCAAAGAGACCAAATTCGGTAGAAGAGGGACCAGATGGAGCTCAGCATAGAAATTCTCCTGCTGATAGGATTCCTATCCTTCGTAACAGAATACATCGATGCCACTCTGGGGATGGGGTACGGCACCAGTCTGGCCGCCATCCTCATTCTGATGGGGTTCGAAATTCACCAATTCGTTCCACCATTGCTGATTTCTCAATTTGTGGCAGGGCTATTTGCTGGACTTTCGCATCATTACGTCAGGAATGTAGATTTCTCACCGGGTTCTCCCGATCTGAAAGTCGCTGGTATCCTCGGCTTGTTCAGTATCATCGGTATTGTGATAGCAGCCTATGTGGCGAGTGTAGTACCACCTGAATACCTCAAGATGTACGTTGGGTTGCTGATTTTCGTCTTGGGCATTGTCATTTTGGTTACCGTGGGAAGGACCTTCATGTTCACTTGGGGGAGAATTGTGGCTCTTGGATTCGTATCTGCCTTCAACAAAGGTCTGAGCGGGGGAGGGTTCGGACCATTGGCAACGGGTGGACAGATACTCTCTGGAGTGGAGACTAAGAGTGCGGTTGGAATCACATCACTTGCCGAAGGGATAGCATCGATAGCCGGAGTCATAGCATGGATGCTCATAATGATGACGATGGGGGAGACCGGTCTTATCCTGCCGTTGACAATTGGTGCGATCATCTCAGTTCCTTTCTCAGCTCTTACTGTAAAAAGGCTGCACGCAAGAAATCTCAGAGTTGTTGTCGGTCTGGCGATTCTAATACTCGGACTCATAATCGTGATTCAAACGATAGTTATGGCTTGAGGTGAAGGAGGACGTCTGAATGATCAAGAAAATACTGGTTGGCGTGGACGCAAACATCAAGGAGAACATGGCCATGATATACGCGGCCAATTTGTGCAAAATCTTGGACGCGGAACTGGTTGCGGTACATGTAATCGAAGAGCTGCAAGTGTACGCATTCTGGGGAACCGTGCCAGTTCTCAAGAGAGAAGAGATACTCAAGGAGAGACAGCAGGTAGTAGAGGAGGCCGGGAGACTGGGAAAGAAACTGGGGATCAAAGCTTCGGGCAAGATCGTCGAGGGGATTTCTCCCGCCGAAGAACTGCTCAGGGAAGCACATGATGGAGATTTCGATATCATCGTGGTCGGCTGTCACGGGAGGTCTGTTCTCGTTGAGTCCTTGCTGGGCGGTGTTTCGAGTCAGCTTATCCACCATTCGAAAATCCCGATTCTGGTGGTCAAGTCCTTAAGAAACTTCTCGAGGATTCTGATGTGTACAGGGGGTTCGAAGTATGCAGAGGATGCCATATATTTCGCCTCTGACATTGCTGCTAAGGCCAAGTCGAAGGTCACTGTACTAAGCGTGGCGCCCTCCGATGATCCAAAAATCATAGAGATGGCCAGCAAGATAGCTAGCAAGAGTGCAGAAATCCTCAAGAAGAAAGGAGTGGAAGTTGAAGCCAAGGTCAGAACTGGCCATCCCGCAGAACAGATTCTCACGGAAGCAAGGTCAGGGGGATATCCCCTATTGGTCATGGGCTACAAAGGAACCTCGGCCGTCGCTGACCTCCTCCTTGGGGATGTTGCTTCCAAAGTAATGCATCACTCACGAAGGCCCACACTCGTTTTCAGAGAGAAGATTACCTCAAAGAGGAGGGGACAGGTCCGCTCCAGTAGAGCATGAAGATACTGAATTGGGAAGGATGATAGCATGGGAAAGAAATCCGAAAGATTCAAGGATATTGCTGGAATGATTGGCCTTGGTATGATATTCGCAACCGGTCTTGTGACGATAATCACTTGGCTGGTCGCTTGGTGGAACGGCCTCACAACGGGGAACTACACCGTGCTTGTGAACATCAATTCCGTCGGAGAGATGTTTGCCGAGTTCTGGCTCATCTGGATCGTTCTTGGCTTTGCCATATGGGGTATGTACTGGTACGTGCATGAGGCAATACTGGAAAAAGAAGAGATGGAATAGCAAGATTGATGAACTGATAGAGGAGAGAAGCAGGCCATGCAACTCTCGGAGATACTGACATCGGCAAATGAGAACCGCCCTCGGGAAGAAGCCATAGTGTGCGGTGCTGAGAGATTCACATATTCCGATCTCTCTGGAAGAGTGTTGAGGCTTGCAACCGCGCTCAAAGATATGGGTTTTGGAGTTCAAGACAGAATAGCAATAGTCCACAGGAACTGCCACCGTTTCCTTGAGAGTTATTTTGCCGCCACCTGGATTGGGGCCGTTTTGGTGCCGGTCAACTATCGACTATCATCGGACGATTTCTGTTACATCTTCAAGGACTCGGGAGCCAAGGGCATCATCACCGAGGCAAATCTGTTGGAGAGAATCTGGTCCTCGATTAAGGACGGTTCGGAACCGATTTTGACAATCATCACAGGACGACCGAAGGAAACTGAGGAATTGGGGAACGCCTGCGTCTATGAAAACCTGATTAGAAGAGAGAGCGTTGAGGGACTCCCGCCTGCAGAAATCCAGGACTCAGAAGCGGCACAGATATACTATACCAGCGGCACGACAGGAAAGCCAAAGGGTGTCGTCCTCACACACCGGAACAGCTACGTACATGCCCTTAACACGATAGATGAGATTCATTTGACAAAGGAAGACCGATGGTTGCACGTGTCACCGATGTACCATTTGGCGGATGCGTGGTCCACCTGGGCAATCACTATGGTAGGTGGCACTCATGTCTTTGTGCCCGAGTTCGACCCGAGAAGGGTGCTGGAAACTATCGAACGCGACAGAATCACCGTCAGCAACTTCATCCCGACAATGCTGAACATGCTGGTGAATCATCCTGAGGTTGACAGATACGACCATAGTAGCCTTCGTCTCATAATGAGCGGTGGAGCGCCAATAGCCCCCGAGGTAATCAGAAAGGTCATTGACACGTTCGGATGTGAATACATCCAGACATACGGAATGACCGAGACAAGCCCGTTCCTTACGATGTCCATCTTGAGGAGTCATCTCAGAGACCTGCCTTTTGAAGAGAGATTACGCTACCTGGCCACAACGGGAAGGCCTTTCAAGGGCGTTGATCTGGAAGTGGTCAAAGAGGATGGAACGGAAGTCGAAAGGAATGACAAGGACGTAGGTGAGATCATAGTGAAGGGCGAAACAATTACCCCCGGATACTGGAGACGACCTGAAGAAACAAAAGAGAGACTGAAGGATGGGTGGCTTCACACGAGAGACCTCGCCACGGTGAACGAAGAGGGCTACGTGACAATCGTGGACAGGATGGATGACATGATAATAACGGGCGGCGAGAACGTGTATTCGATAGAGGTGGAGAATGTTCTTTACGAACATCCGAAGATATGGGAGGCTGGCGTCATCGGAGTAAGGGATGAGATCTGGGGAGAGAGGATCGTCGCAGTAGTGGTCCCGAAAGAAGGAGAACAGCTGTCCGAGAAGGAAGTGATTGAACACTGCAAAGCAAGGTTGGCGGCGTTCAAGGCCCCGAAGGAGGTCGTCCTGGCTGACGAACTTCCCAAGACCGAATCAGGCAAGCTGAAGAAGAACGTATTGAGAGAGAAGTACGGTGGTTGACCGTTTTTAGCTTCTCCAGATTCTATTCCGGAACCTCTCCGCCCTGAGTGAAGAACGTGATGTAGTTCAGCCCTCTCTTTGCTATCATGGAGTTGGGTTTGAGTTCCAGCGCCTTCTCGAAGAACGGTCTCGCTTCTTCGTACCTCTTCATGCTCTCCAATGCCGTCCCTCTCTTGGCCCACGCGTCCGGGTTCTCAGGAGTGAAGCTGATTGCCTTGTCAAAAGACTCAATCGCGTCCTCCAGGCGGCCTTGCGTGAGCGTGCAAACCCCGTACTTGTACCAGAAACTTCCGTCCGAGGACTTGGTGGACATAGACTTCTCCAACCTCTCCATATCCTTCTTGGCCTTTTCCAGAGACTTGGTGGATTTCTCTTTTCCAGGTCCGGCGAGAGGGTGGTCGGGAGCAAGTGAAAGTGCTTCTTCATAGTGGGACAGAGCCTCGGCATGATTACCGTAGAAGGCCTCCACCCGGCCCTTGAATTCCAAATCGTTTGCCTCTATCCTGTTTATCTTTCTTTCGTACTTCTGCGCACGCGAAGTGTCTCCCAAGGCGGTTGAGAGGTCCTTCAACGTGGTGTAGACTTCAGGAGAGTCAAGAGGTCGCCAGAAATAATCCTCCACTTGGTCGATCTTCACATCTACGTTTTCCAGAATCGTCTTTGCCGCGGAAGGATTCGGGACCTGCAAATTGCCTGAAGAGTCCCTTCCCAGTTCCAAATCAGATATCGCCTGCTGAATAACCCTAATGTTCTCCTTCATGTCCACAGTTACGTCCAGGTCTTCCAATGATGTCATGACAATCCGTCCTGCAACCGATTTGAAAGCATAAAAGGTTTTTGAGCAATCGTTCTAACCGAGATTCTCAGCATGCAAATCAAGATGGTCGGTCTCTATCTCCACCAATGCACCGAAGAACTCTTTCAACCTACCCTCGGGAACTTCATCTCGGAATTTGGCATAGGCCTTGATCGCTCTGTCTTCTCTTTCCCATCCTTCTTGGGTGTTGGTCTTGAAGTCATCAGAACAAGGAACGGTTTCCAGTGGAGGTTTGTCAATCTTCAGGAATTTCGAGATTGCCGAAGCGTGTTCTCTCTCGACCTTCATGAGGGCTTTGAACTTGGCGAAGCCGTATTCGTCACCACCTTCCTTTGCCACATTCAATGCACAGCTGTAGAACGCTGTGTTATCCAATTCCAGTTTAAGGGCCGCTTCCAGATCCTGCCGGGCGATATCGCTCAATTCCATATTGAATTCATTCGGATTCCAGTCCTCGGCCAGAACGAAGTACTCCGCCAATGCCCCGCAGAAGGGACATCTGGCTGGTGGTTCCACACCTATGTAGGGATCGCCACAAATCCTGCACCTGAACACTTTCACTTTTGCCATTCTCCTCACCCCTAGTTCTATCGATTCTCAATTCGTCAACGCCAATTACTTCAGGCTTTTTATATATTGTTTCCCTTTTTTGGAATGGTTGGGATTAAAGACCAGAACACTCGACCAGCGGTTGGTTGGATGAAAGAAGAATATATCGGTAATGAGGAGGTAATCGCGACCATCAAGAAGATGGCTCTCGAAAAAGGTGTGAAGAAAGAAGAGCTGGAGGCTTTCCTTGAGAAGCACGCATTCCAATTTGGCAGTCTCAATTTGCTCAGGAACCTTGTTGGAGCGGATTTCCAGCTGAAGGCGGCCGAAAACACTTACAAGTACATGCCCACCAAGAATCTTGCTTTGGAGATGTTGGATAAACCGTTCGAGAGCGGAGAGAAGGCTCTGAGCATTGGCTGCAGCACTGGTGTGACGGAAGCAAACCTGGCTCGAAAAGGATGCTTGGTCTGGGGTCTGGATACGAAAGAGAAAATGATCACCATTGCAAGCAAACTCGCAGAAGAGATGCACCTCTCTGAGAATTGCAGGTTCCTGGTGGTTGATGGTTACGAATATCCATTTTCGGACGAGTTCTTCGACTCGGTTCTATATTCCCATTCCCTCCACGAAATCGAAGACAAAGCAGCCACTCTTCAGGAGAGTTTCAGGGTGTTGAAATCACAGGGTCGCGTCATCGTATTGGAGGATGAGACAGGCAAGGAAGGTGTAATGGATGCCATAACAGATAGTCGATTTGAAATCGAGGAAGAGAAGGTTGTTCTTCCGTACAAAGTCTTCAATCATGGTATGGTAACGTCCGTGTTCGCAATTGTGCTTGAGAAGAAACGGCCTTGACCCGTTCGAGAATGGTTTCGTCCTTTCCAAAAGTCAGATAATCTAACGCTGGAACATGATTACATCTGAGTCCTTCGGAGTGGCAGGTGCTTTGAGCTCATCCCATTTCTTCTTGGACCTGTAACCAGTTGCTCTGAGAAAGAAAGGCCTCTCCAACCCGCAGATCGCAGAATATTAGGCTATTCTATGTCAACGATAAAGAGGCGCCTCTCTTGTGAAAGTTATTAAAGATGTGTCATATTACCTACTCGCACAGTGGACCATACAACGCCCTTGAGAAGATCAAGGGCGGATCGATGGAGATCGGAAGATGGCTATGGCGGTTGCAGGAAGACGAGTACAAGTGGAGTACAGTGGATAATCGTATGATTTGGTGGTGAAGGTGTCATTCAAAAGGGTTCTACTAGTCAAGCCATCTGGGAGACATGGATTAAGTTTTGCATTCGATATAATTCCAGCCGGACTTGAGTACATTGCTCCATATCTTGAGCGTGTTGCGGATGAGGTCAATATAATAGATTTGGAGATGGAGCCCAAGCCGATTCAACGAACGTTCGAAGGGTATTTGGATATGCTCAAACCAGACCTAGTTGGAATTTCAATGTCCGCAACAGAGCATAGTGAAGGTTTGGAAATTGCAGAGATATCACATAAACGAGGCATCGCTACCGTTCTTGGTGGATATCATCCCACGGCTATCCCAGATGAATTACTTTCACACCCTCAAGTAGACTTTGTTATTCGGGGTGAGGGGGAGCTCACAATGCAGAATTTCGTTGCAAGGGGAGATGCGAGGGGTGTCAACGGTATTTCTTATAGAGATGGCGACGAAATAATCCATAATCCAGATCGAGAACTAATCAAGGACCTAGATACCATACCATTTCCGGCTCGGCATCTCAGACGATATAAGTATTATGTGACTTTAAGACGAGATAGAGAACACGATGTGCTCACTACTTCTAGGGGTTGTTGGGGCAGGTGTAGTTTTTGTTGTGAGCCTAGTATGAGCAAAAGTCATCAACGCTACCGTTCCCCAGAGAACGTGATGGCCGAGATACTAGAAATAGTCGAATTTCACGAGGGAAAGCCACTTAGCCTGGAGATTACAGATCCACATTTTATGGGTAAGCCCAAACTCGTTGAACAACTCTGTGACCTGCTGGCTCAGCACGAGTTGGACATTAGATTCATTGCAAAAGTACGACCGGATTCGATGGCGAGATATCCTGAGGCCGTTCGAAAAATGATTGCGGTCGGGATTGACAGTTTCGAAATGGGTATTGAGAGCCCAAATGTTAGAGATCTTAAGTCTACGTCTAAGGATTTGAAACCTGACATTCATGCTAAGGCAGTTGACAATATCAAAAGATGGGGCGGAAACCCTGGCGGAACATTTGTTATTGGTCTACCAGGCCAGACTGAAGAAGAAATATTACAGTTTCCACATTACGCCAAGAAACTCGGGCTCACGAGTACTGCTTTCGGCATCGCAACACCATATCCGAGCACGAGTTTTTATGAGGAATTGGATGCACAGGGCTTGATCTTTGAGACGGACTGGAATAGATTTGATGAGATGCACTCTGTATTCAGAACCCAACATCTCTCGAGCAGACGAATTGAGGATTTGGCAACGATTTGCATGGCAAGATTTTGGACATGGAACACTTTCATCGAGCGGGCGCGCCTGCACTTGATAAGAAGCGGGACTAAGCTGCCTTTGATGACATTTGTTGGTGATAGACTAGCTGACCTTAGATTCGTGGCAGGCGCTGGTGTACAGACTCAAGAGGGAAATTTTCAAACTCATATCCTAAGGTTTCTAGAGTCTTCACCGGACCCAGGGATCAAGAGATACACAGAAGAAGTGGGCATGCATAATGTCATAGAGATGTCAAGATTTCTGAGTTTGCTTGGTGCTCAGACCATCCAATTAACGGTGAGGAAAGATGGGGCACCTCTCACAAGCTGGATTTTCAGAACCACAAAGAATAGTGTGGAATATGTTCAAGTCATCAGCGGGAGAATAGACGAAACCACAATCAATTTTGAGCTAGACCTAGCTGATTTACAAGCAGATGGAGAAGGGGGCTCGTCAAAGATCAATAAATTCAGAATCCTCGCGAGATTGTTTGCGTCAAACAAAGGCATCAAAAAACGGCTCAATCTGAGCCGGTTAATCATCGCGGCAGCTATTGAGTTTATCACGCATCTAGGAACAAGAAACAATGGAAAAAGGCCTCGGCTTGTGCCTCTCACACGCTCTCATCAGCAGGATGCGGAGACGTGAAGTCTAACCCCGGAACTCCTGCGAGAATAGGCCCCTTTCCATAGCCTCTGCCTTTGTCTAGATGCTGGTTACTATGCCAGAAGGCACGAATCGGATTGGTCGTTTCTAACGATGGTTCCTAGGGACCGTACACCGTCTTCCTGTGTCCAAATTTCGTAAAGACGACGTCCTCCCCCTCTATGGCGTAGATCCCTCTGTAGTCCCCCACCTTCAGTCGCCACGCATTTGCAACGCCAGATAGTTTGCTCACCTCGCACTTTGGCCTTCGCCTTCGCGGGTCTTTCGCCAGAAGCTCAAAGGTTGAGCTAAACCTGCGCTGAGTCTCCCTGGGAAGGTCCCTGAACTCCTTCTCTGCACTGTGGGTGAAGAATATTGTATAGTCTGGCAGAGCCTCACCTCAGAGCTCAAGCTCTTCCCTTATCTCAACCCAGGGCCGTCTCTTCTCTCCCCGCAACCGCCTCAAATGCTCAAGGAAGAACTCCTCGGGAGGGTGGACAGCCAAAAGGTCATTGATAAGGTCGTCATAGGTTGCTCCTCCCACTTTGTATCCTCTCAGTTTGTCCAGTGTCTCTTTGCGGACGGGGATGGTGGTGTATTTTACTGCTGATGTCATTGTATCAATTGAAATAATGGATATGATGATATTAATAACTTTCCCGAAGGGAGGTCACATGCTAGAATGCCGTTATCGTAGGTCGATGCGGAGGCGAGAAGTTGAAGTTTAGGTTCGAATCGTACCGTCCAAAATTGCAGGACTATGTTTGGTCTTTTCCTCATCCAGTACTCCAACTCTTCTGACGATGATGAAGGGTTTTGGAACGATTTAGGCACGATTTTGACACATCTAGACTCTCGACTCGATCTGGCACATTCTGCAATTGATGGATGTACCGAATAGTTCTGGCCAAGAGAAATGCAGAGAAGAATCTAATAGCAGGTACGCGTTGTTTCATTTGGAGGCTACATACTGGTGGTTAGAAGTGCAGTGTATTGGAGGGAATGAGCATGAGACGGATGTTAAGAAGAAGGTTGGCTGTCGTAATATTGACTGGTTTGATGGTTTTTGCGTTCCAGACAGTCATTGTTGAGATTCCAGAGGAGGTTTCTGCTTACACCCCTCATGCCCCAATCTATATTCAGGGAAACGGCGATTTCACTCCGGCGAATGGTGTCACTGGAGGAAGCGGAACATCTTCCGATCCTTTCATCATAGAGGGTTGGGAAATCTATGCGTCCGGTTCTCCCGCCATTGAGATAGTGAACACGACAGCACACTTCGTCATTCGTGATTCGTACACAGACACGGTGTACATGCTTAATCTTCCGACCATTTACCTCAACAACGTCTCCAACGGGGCGGTGAAGAACGTCGCCATAGAGGATAGTGCCTATGGGATTCGACTCTATCGTTCCAGCAACAACACGATAGCCAACAACACGCTCCCTGACATCGTAGCAACGAGCAATTCGCATAGCATCGATATCGAGGAATCCCACTACAACAAGATACTGAACAACACAATTTCCTCGTCCCGAAAGCAGGGGAGCATACATCTCATTTACTCTGGCAACAACACGATAGCCAATAACATGATTTCAGGTGCTGACGTCGGAATCTCTTTGGGCAGAAGTCATTACAGCATTCTCACTAACAACTCATTGGTCGACACTGGTATAACCATTTGGGGGGAGAAGCTTGAAGAGTGGAATACCCACACTATTGACACGACAAACATTGTGAACGGAAAGCCCGCCTACTATTGGAAGAACAGGACGGGAGGAACCGTACCTCTGGGGGCTGGACAGATAATCCTTGCCAACTGTACCAATGTAGGTGTGGAAAATGAGAACATTTCCGATGGTTCCATTGCCATAATGGTCGGATTCTCTTCAGAAAGCACAATAGCGAACTTCACCGCCTGGTCAAACATATGGGATATCGACATCTGGATGTCCAGTAACATTACCATTATCAATAGCACTCTTTCGGGCAGTAGGGTCGGGATTTACGTGGGTTATTCAGCCGACACCAAGGTTATCAAATCATCTATGGAGCAAAGCACGCAAAGTGGAATGTTTGTTTGGGGCTCTCGTGGCACCGTTGTAAGAGACAGCCTAGTAGTGGGGACGACATGGTGGGCAGGTGTTGACCTCCATGATACGACTGATACTGTGATTCTGAATACCACCATATCTAACGGGAATTCCGTTGGCTTATGGGCATCGGAATCAACAAACCTCCAGGTCGTAAACTGCACCATCTCAGGGAACCGTGAGGGCATACGTATTGGGCGTTATACGCGCAACGCCACGATTGTCAATAGCACTATCTCAGGCAACTCGGGCAAAGATTTCCACTTCGAGGAGTACTCAAACGCAACTGCACTCAACACCACATTCGACAAGACGAAAGTACAATTTCATCCGCATCTCGGGTCAAACTCGAACCTCACCATCAAGTGGTTTGCACATGTGAAAGTCATCGACATAAACGACAAACCTGTTGCAGGCGCAGATGTAGAGGTGAGAGACGTCAAAGACGACCTTGTCTTTAGCGGTGGTACAAGTCCAGATGGCTATGTCCGATGGATCGCAAGTACTGAGTACTACCAGAATGACACCAATTATGATACGGACGGTGAGGATCCCGGTGAGAAGACATTCTACACACCGCATAATGTCACGGTGAGTAGAGATGGATGTGTTGGTTACGCCGACCCTGAACCCTACATGGATCAGAGTAGAGAAATAGTCGTGAAACTCCAATGTGTTTACGCGACCTATACGATAACGAAGAGCCCTGTCCAAGGTAACGTCACAATTGATGGTGTGGAATACCGCGCTCCTGCGATTCTAGGTCTGCAACAAGGTTCTACTCACACCATATCTGTCGATTCTCCCGAAAACCAAGGCACTGATACACTTCACATCTTTGAGTACTGGGATGATGGAGGGGCTCAGACACATGACATCATGGTTGGTGCCACGGATGAAGTCATTACAGCTTTCTATAGAACACAGTACAGGCCTAATATCACCTTGATAGGACTGGATCCTGCGCACACCGTAACAGTGTATCACACAAAGGATGGTCTTCCAGATAACGATCCCGGTGTTTTCGATACATGGAGCGATTGGTGCGACAATGGAACTTCGTTATCATTGGATATGGATGCGGTGGGGAGCACAACTACTGAGAGATGGCATACCTACACAGACTTCGCGATTGCCCCCTGGATTTCCGTGACGTCGCCCTTCACGGAGATTGTGGTGTACTATCATCAATACAAGCCGGCAATCACTCTTGTTGGCACAGATTCGACCCATAATGTGACTGCATATCATACAGAAGGTGGAAGCGGTCAAAACGACCTTGGCACATTCAACTCATGGAGCGACTGGTGTGATGAGGGCACATCTCTGTCCTTCGATACCTACACATCCGGAAGCACCCCAAGCGAGAGGCGACACACCTACACGAACTTCAGCATACCACCCTGGAATGCTGTGGCATCCGCCCTTGTGGAGACTGTGATATATCACCATCAATACATGGTGAACATTACAGTCAATGGTTTGGAATCATCCCATCCTGCAACGATCACAGTCGTCCAAGGAGGCAATACATTCAATCCCACGACCTACACCACATGGTCTGATTGGGCTGACAGTTCAACAACTTTGAGCATTGTTGATACTGTGGCCGTATCACCAAGAGAGCGATATCATACTACAGAAACGGTCTCATGGACCGTGGATTCTACGTTGTCTGTGACTGTGAACTACACTCATCAGTATATGCCAATGGTCACGCTCATAGGTACTGATTCCACGTACACTGTTAATGTAATCCATACATTAGACGGTCTGCCCCACGATGACAGCAATGTTTTCGGCAACTGGAACGACTGGACGGACAATGGTTCAGCTTTGACGTTTGATGAATGCACGACGGGAACCCCAACAAGATGTACTACTGATGTCAGGAATTTCACTGTCGACTCGGCCTTCAACGCAACCATCACTTATCTTGAACTTCCTCCGGTCAACTACACCATAACAAAATCACCATTGCAGGGATACGTCATCGTCGATGGTTTTCAGTATCCTGCACCAGCAGCATTCAATTGGGCACCAGGAGAGGTACATACAATATCCGTCAATTCCCCTGAACTCCAAGGTACTGATACACGTTACATATTCGACTATTGGGATGATGGAGGCGCTCAAACCCATGACGTCGCTGTTGGGACTGCAGATAAAGCGATTATAGCCTTCTATAGAACACAGTACAGACCCACTATCACCTTGATCGGACTAGACCCGACGCATACCGTGACGGTGTATCACACAAATGATGGCCTTCCAGAGAATGATCCTGGTGTCTATGATTCTTGGAGCGATTGGTGCGACAATGGAACTTCATTGTCCCTAGATGTGAATGCTGTGGGCAGCACAACAACAGAAAGGTGGCATACCTACACGGATTTTTCAGTTGTTCCTTGGACTTTGGTGACCTCACCATTTGTGGAGAACGTGGTGTACTACCATCAATACAAGCCATCAATTACCCTCGTTGGAACGGACACAACACATAACGTAACTGCACATCACTTCGAGGGTGGTGGCAGTAGCGATGATCCTGGCATATTCAATTCCTGGAGCGATTGGTGCGATGAGGGTACATCTCTATCATTCGATACCGATACGTCAGGTAGTACCGCAATCGAGAGGTGGCATACCTACAGAGATTTCACAATCATTCCCTGGATTTCCGTAGCTTCAGCCTTCGCCGAGAGTGTTGTGTACCATCATCAGTACAAACCAGCAGTGAGTCTCAGTGGCACAGACATGGTCCATGGCGTGACCGCGTATTATACAGAGGGAGGCTTCAGTCTCACTGACGTTGGAACATTTGGTTCGTGGAGCGATTGGTGCGATGAAGGTTCATCCTTGTCATTTGACGCTGACACATCAGGAAGTACGACTACCGAAAGATGGCATACCTATACGGACTTTGGCGTTCCACCTTGGAGCGGTGTGACATCCGCTTTTACTGAGACCGTGACTTATTACCATCAATTCAAAGTGACCATAGCAGCCAATGGGTTGATACCATCCTATCCTGCAGCAATCTCTGTCGCTCAGGGAAGCACACCATCCAATCCCACGACCCATACTCTTTGGTCGGATTGGGCTGATGCTGACTCAGGGTTGAGCATAACAGATGTGATAGTAGTTTCAGGCACAGAACGCTTCAGTACAATTGATGCCACTTCCTGGATCGTGAACTCGGCGAGCACTTGGACCGTCGATTACTATCACCAATACAAGTCAACGATTACTGCAATTGGGTTGGTGTCGGCACATCCCGCGACGATTACGGTCGCACAATACGGTTCGACAAGCAATCCTACAACCCACGCCACGTGGTCTGACTGGGCTGATGACTCAACAACTCTCAGCATCGTTGATACAGTGTCGGTATCGGGCACAGAACGCTACAGCACAATTGATACCACATCTTGGGTGGTGAGCTCAGCGATAGCCTCAACTGTTGACTACTATCATCAGTTCAAGGCGAACTTGACAGTCACCGGATTGATACCGACCCACACTGCAACGATTACCGCAGTTCAAGGAGGAACTGCGATCAATCCCACGACCAACGCCACATGGTCTGACTGGGCAGATGCAGGCTCGACCCTGGGCACTGATGAAACACTAACAGTGTCAGCGAGAGAGCGATATCATACAGTTGATACAGTCTCATGGACTGTAGATTCTGCGTTGCGTGTGACCGTCAACTACACTCATCAGTATATGCCAATGATTACACTCATAGGTACTAATCTCACTCACACTGTTGACGTAACCCATACACTAGATGGCTTGCCGCATGATGATAGCGAAGTCTTCAACAATTGGAGTGAGTGGGCTGATGAGGGTTCCAACCTGGCCTTTAGTGAATACACATCTGGCGAACCCCGGTTGCATACGACGGATACACGAGCTTGGAGCGTTGATGCTCCCTTTGATGCGACGATAACGTACGTGGAGTCGCCTGATAGGGATGAGGGGAAAGAAGAGAACTACAAACCGATGATAGCTCTCATATTCTGTGCTATTCTGGCAATAACTGGGGGGATGATAGCCTACAGAAGACCTCTGAGACTCAGCAAGCGAGATCAAATGACAAAGAACAGGTTGTATACGGCTATCGTGATTGTGTTGCCATTTGCGGCAGCAGAGGCACTTACGGGCCTATTATCGTCACTTGTTGGTGTGCTCTGCATTCCTCCGTGGTTCAATCTTGGTATGGTGGTGGATTCAAGTATACTAGCTGTTGGCTTGGTCGCTCAGCTCTGGTGCTTGAGAAAGGCGAAAGCGTACGAACAAGACTGAGGTCAAAATCGCAAGATGCTGAAATCATCCTTCCAACTAGGTCGATCTAGCGTGTCTGGCAGTCCACTTACCAAGTTTTCACCAAAAGGATGCGGAGGCGAGGATTCGAACCCCGGAACCCCTGCGAGACTAGACCCTGAATCTAGCGCCGTTGACCAGACTTGGCTACCTCCGCACGTACAGCCTTGCCTTTACCACCTTAATGCGAACGGTGATACAAGAAACAATCGGAAATATACCAATCACAAAGGACGCTAACAACTGGCCATCCAGTCCTCATCGAAGTCCTCGAATTCCTCCATCTCAAAATCACCCATCTTGACCATCATGTGCTTGATTACCTTCTTCCATTCCTCGCGTGGAACGAGCCTCTTGGAATGGCTGATGTATGTAGTTTTGGTGTCCAGTATTCCCTCATGCGTGTTGAGATACGTATCCACGAACTTCTTCAGCGTCGTCCCGCCCCTGCAAAAGACCGAGAACGAGATGTCCCTTCCGAGCCCGTTGAAGGTGTACGCCAAGTATGCGGGAGCGAGCCCTTTGTTCGGGCTGAAGTTCGAAAGGTATTCGTACACTTCGTCCAGATGATTCGGTTTCACCGATACCGCAATGGTGAATCTTTTCATACCGCGTGGTGTACCTTTGGAGGGAACAAAGAATCTCGGATTCATGAATGTAATAATCCTAATCCCGGCCACTTCCTTCATTGGCGCCACGTGCTTGGAGATGTAGTTCCCAATTGAGTCTGCGTTCTTTGCGTCGAGAATCAGGCTGACATCTTCCCGCAGGCTTCGGTGAGTGAGGTAAACGGCCCTCGCCCCGTCCCCGTCCCATTTCTTGTGATTCCTGATGACCCTTCTCCAGACCTTGTCCATGTTGGCTGTCTGAAGAGCCACTACGCCCTTACCAGTGGTTTCCTTCAACCTGATCTTAACCCGTACAACTGCGAGCATATCGTATCCTCCTAACTCCTCGTTCCAAAGAAGTTGAGTTGACACCCCGTCGGTCGTTTTCCGAACGGTTTGTATCTATTTATTTGTTTCTTTCTCGCCTATTGCCCGCTGCTCCGATTCCTACTCCCTCCTAGGCCTGGTTCAATAAATGAGGAAATGAAGGGAAGTTGGCTTATAGAAACCCTTCTCAGGTTACTCTGGTGGTGGTGGTGGCGGTTCCGGTGCACCTGGCTCAGGCGGAGGTGCCTCCTCAGGTGGAGGCATCTTTTTCTTCTTGGCCCGTGAGACACCTGCTGCCACACCCACAATAACTGCCACAATAACAATAATCAGTATTATTAGCCAGAGATAGTCCATTATGTCAAAACCAGCCACAGCGCCCTCTCCTCCATCTCCTGGCGTATAGGAATAGCTCTTCAGTTCCATACCCCCTATGGATCCACCTGTGGAGTTGAACATCTCCGCCTTCACCACGTATCCAGCCTGCGTTGACATGTAGATGTAAGAGTAGCTGCCATCTGGCATTGTTTCCTTAATCCTATAGGAGTTCACGAAACTGCCCGCAGTGACGGTCACCGTTTCTCTCAAATGACACTCGTAATCCATTGTCAACGTCTCTTCTGTTGTGGTAGTAATTATTCCAAGATATTCCACAGTTGTGGTGGTCGTAACCGTTGATGTTGAGGACCAGACATCGCCCTCCTTTATCGGAAAATCGAACTCATCCAGAGGTGGATCATAGGTCATTTCCATCGTCATTTCAATTATGGTCACGCCCAATACTTTCATGTCAAACGACATGTTCATCAAGACGGTCGCGAAATCAGATTTTCTCGAGTATTGAAAGCCATCTAGAGTGTAGTCCAAATCTTGGATACCATACTGCTCCATGGATGAGGTTCCGCTACCTTCGACAGAGATATCATAGACTTCATATCCAGATACGGTCGCTTCGCCCTTAATCTCAAACGTCCATTCACCTGTAAAATTCACTCCTTCCATGCTCACATCTACATCATAGACCCAATTGTCCCCTACTTCGGGAACTGGAAGATTCATATCCGCGCGCACAATTGGCATAGTCAAAAGAATAGCTACTACGGCAACCGGTAATACAAGGTTTCTCTTCATCCTATCCCGACCTCCGTGAATGAATGTGGGAAGTGACTAAAAATGTTTCCACCAGGAAGATACGAGTCTAGAGCATTCGAATCAAATGTGGCGTGATCTCGTTCAGGCTAGGTAGTACGATATCTGCCTTGTCAAAATCCCCGAACTGCGTATCCTTCGTGGGAACGGCTATCGCACTCATCCCTGCACCTTTTGCGGCCAGAACACCTTTCGGTGCGTCATCTATGGCAACACACACCTTTGGGTCAACATCCATCCTTTCAGCAGCCAGCAGCAGGACATCCGGACTCGGTTTGAGTCTCTTCACCTCCGACCCACAGGCAGTGGCCACGAACCTGTCCGCAATCCCCAACTTCTCTATCGTCTTGTCCACATACACCTTTGTGGATGAAGATGCCAGACCTAGCGGGAATTCATCGTACAACCTTTCAAGAACGTCAATCGCCCCGGGTAAGGCACAGATATCCTCTTCGATGGACCTAAGATAGTGCTCGTTCACAATGGGCCTGAGATCGTCCTCCTCGATGGTGCCCTGATAGCCATATCTCTCAAGAGTTTCGGAGAAGCTTGAGCCCTTCACGACCCACTCCTGGAGGAAATCCTCCCAGCTCATCTCAATGCCAATCGTCCGGAAGGCTTTCTGCCACGCCTTGTGTTTGTACCGTTCGGACTCGACAAGAATTCCATCCAGGTCAAAAATCACTGCGCTCGACATCCAATGACCCAATGCCCTACCGATACAAGTCCTTTCCTAGCTATCGCAACGCAAGAAAAGAGATGGATAGGACTATGAGCCCTCAGAATAACGCAAACCGGGATTATGAGTATCCCATACAGGAGAAAGGGTGTTCACCAAAAATAAAGAAAGTGAAGAAGGTCTATCTCTTCTTCTTCATTATCTTCATCCAGCCGCCACTCTCATAGACCTGGAGCCTCCTCTTGGACAGAGTCTTCCTGAACTCGTCCCAGTCTATGATCTCGAGGCGGTCGTTCCTTCCTTTGGTAAACTGGATTCCAGTTGTTCCCTTTACCCTTCCAGGCTTCAATCCCTTCTTCTTTGCAATTTCCATCGCTTTTTCAGGTGTTATTGGTTGCATCACCATTTGTTTCCCTCCAGGGGGTTTAGGTCATGTGACCAGCCCTGTATGGCTATGTCCATATATAACACTTTCTCAAGCCAGACTTTTACAAACCCAAAAGAATATAAATTGCCAGGCAAGGCGAGAACTTTCCTATTTTCGTGTTTGCTAGATTTTTCTCAAGGAAAGGTTTTAAATTGGGTTTGAGATGGTGTCCGCATGTCTCTCTTTGGCTCCTCGGGAATAAGGGGCTTGGTCTTCGAGGAGATCTCACTAGATTTGGCACTTGACATAGGCAAGGCGGTGGGAAGCCTTCACAAGAAGGTAGTGTTGGGCCGTGACACCAGGACCTCGGGGGAGATGTTCAAGTCCCTGATCGTCTCGGGCCTTCTTTCCTCGGGGACGGATGCCTACGATGCTGGCGTGATCAGCACTCCAACGCTGGCTTGGGCAGGCAGGGAGTTCGATTGCGGGCTGATGATAACCGCCTCGCACAATCCGGGCGAGTTCAACGGCGTGAAGTTCTGGAACCCGAACGGGCTTGCATTCCTGAAGAAGCAGAGAGACCAGATGGACAAGCTTCTGAGAAAGAGGAACTTCAAACCGGCCTCGTGGGATAAGATCGGTGTTCTTCACCAGTACGAGAATTCGGTATCCGAGCACAAGGAGGCGATCCTTTCCAGTGTCGGAGAATCGGACATCAAGGTGGTGGTGGACTGCGGGAACGGAGCGACGTTCAATATCACTCCTTTCCTCCTGAGAGACATGGGCTGCGAGGTCATTACACTGAACGCACAGCCAGATGGACGCTTTCCCTCCCGAATGCCGGAACCTACTGAGAAGAACCTCTCCACGCTCATCCGGACTGTGAAGAGCACGAAGGCGGACCTGGGTATCGCGCATGACGGGGACGGGGACAGGATGACCGCCGTGGACGAGAAGGGGAGATACATTGGAGGGGACAAGCTTCTCTCGATCTTCACATTGCAGGAAGTGAAGAAAAGCGTGGTCGTTCCGGTCGATGCATCCATGGTCATAGATGATCTGGTACCAAAGGCCAAGGTCTACCGGACAAGAGTGGGGGACGTCTTCGTGGGAGAGGAAATAGAGAAACGGAAAGCGGATTTTGGCGGAGAACCGTCTGGAACCTGGATATTCCCCAGACATTTCCTTTGTCCTGACGGGGTGTACGCGGCTGCACTGCTGGCTCGAATGGTCTCAAAGAAGAAGTTGTCCAAGTTCGCGGACAAGGTCCCTGAATACCCGCAGAGAGTGGAGGGATTCAAGTTCGACCCGAAGAAGAGAAAGAGCATCCTGAAGGCGCTGGATGAGAAGATGGGGTCTGTCCCGTGCGAGGAGATGACCACCGTGGACGGCTGGCGGTTGCAGTTCAAGGACGGATGGGCCCTGGTCCGTCTCTCTGGAACCGAACCCAAGATTCGATTGAAGGTTGAGGCTAGAACACTTCAAAGGGTAAAAGAGATATATCGTTCCATCCATTCAATCGTGAAAGATGTGCTAAGATGAAGGCTTTCATTCTGGCGGCCGGTGAAGGAACTAGGATGCGTCCGTTGACGGCGAACATACCCAAGCCACTTCTCCCAGTCGCGGGCAAACCCTTTCTGATGCACACATTGGAATCCCTGCGGGAGAACAAGATCGAGGACATCACCATTCTGATCGGATGGAGGGGGCGAAGGGTCCGGGAATACCTGGGAGATGGATCGAAAGTGGGATTGAACATCGGTTACGAAGAGCAAGAGAGAAGGCTGGGTACCGCTCACGCTGTCGGCCTGGCAAGGAAGCATGTTGGCGATACTTTCCTGTGCATTAACGGGGACGTGGTCCTCACTCCAAAATCCATCAAGGGATTCTTGTCCTTCTGGAAGAAGAAGAAAGGCACGACCGTGGCCCTTGCAGAGGTGGCGGATTCGAGCAACCTCGGAGTGGTGGAAGTAGAGGATGACGTCATAAAGAGCATAGAGGAGAAACCCAAGTGGCCCAAGTCCAACCTCATCAATGCTGGCATGTACCTTTTGGAGAAGAGTATCTTCAAGCTGATCGAGAAGACCCCGAAATCCAGGAGAGGAGAGTACGAGATAACGGACACTCTCCAGATGCTCATGGAGAAGGAGGATGTTCACGGAAACGTGCTCGCGGAAGAGTGGATAGACGTGGGCCGGCCCTGGGACCTGCTGAAGGCCAATCAGATCCTCTTGAAGAACATCTCTGGCGAGAACAACGGTGAGGTTCAGAAAGGTGTCGTGATTGAGAAGAACGTGCAGATAGGGGAGGGAACGGTCGTGAAGAACGGCTCGAATATCATCGGACCAACCATAATCGGAAAGAACTGCGAGATCGGTCCCAACTGTCTGATAAGACCCAGCACTTACATCGGGGAAGGGTGCAAAGTGGGAAGCGCTTCGGAGGTCAAGAACTCCATCGTGATGGACAACAGCCAGGTGCCCCACCACAACTACGTAGGGGACAGTGTAATCGGAGAGAGATGCAACCTGGGATCAGGAACCAAGATAGCCAATCTGAGGCTTGATGAGAAGAACATAATGGTGTCCTTCAAGGGTCAGAAAATCGACACGGGTCTCCGCAAACTTGGTGCAATTATCGGGGATGATGTGAAGACAGGGGTCAATTCTTCCATTGACGTGGGAACGATCATCGGTGAGAACTCGTTCATAGGTCCGGGCGCTGTGGCCAGAGGTGTGATTGCCCCCAACAGCAAGATCTTCTGAGGTGCCCATGAGAATAGTACAAGTCTCTCCATACTTCTACCCGCACGTAGGTGGAGTGGAATCGCATGTCCTGGACCTGTCGAAGGAGCTGGTATCGAGAGGACACCACGTTTCGGTTCTGACCACCAATCTGGGAAAAATGCCTGACAAGGAATCCATGATGGATGTGGAAGTGATCCGGCTCAAGCCTCTTTCGACAATGTTTCAAACTCCGATTGTTCCTCGAACGGAGAGGTATCTGAAGAATGCGAAGGTAGATATTGTACACTCCCATTCCCCGCCACCTCTCAGCTCATATTACGCAGCAAGAGGATGCCAGACGGCAAATCTCCCCTTCATCATAACGTATCACTGTGACGTGGAAATCCCCATCCTGATGGGGAAGGTCATCGCCGGATTATACAGAAGAACTCTGGAATCGTACACAGTAAAGAGCGCCCGCAAGATTATAGTGACATCCGAAAGCTACCACGCAACCTCAAGAACTGTGTGGAAGTACCATCCCAGCATAATCCCCAACGCAGTGGACGCAGACAGGTTCAACCCGGAAGTGGACGGGTCTGAAATCAGAGAGAAACATGGCATAGAGCCGAATGAACACGTGATCCTTTTCGTTGGAAGGATGGTCTGGCACAAGGGGATAGAATATCTGATTGAAGCCTCCAAGTATCTGGAGAGCACGAAGTTCCTCGTGGTGGGCAGCGGAGAGAAGCTGGACAGCTACAAATCGTTCGCTGTGAAGTCTGGAGTTGCTGATCGGGTCCTTTTCACAGGAAGACTGTCCTGGTCGGACCTGCCCAAGTGCTATGCTGCAAGCGATGTTTTCGTCCTGCCTTCGATATCCCGCCTGGAGGCCTTTGGAATCACAACATTGGAGGCCATGGCCACGGGAAAGCCAGTAATCGTCGCGGACATCCCGGGAGTGAGGGAGGTCATCGAGGATGGAAGGGAAGGACTAGTGTTCGACGTGATGGATGCCGAGGATCTCGCCAAAAAGGCGTCCACGCTTCTCGGAGATTCCGAGCTCCGCGAAAGAATGGGGAAACGGGGAAGGAAGAAGGTTGAAGAGCGGTTCACCATCTCCATAGTGGCGGACCAGGTGGAAGAGCTTTACGAGGAAGTGCTCTCCTCACCCAGAACTTCCAGATGATATGGGTTCCCGTCCAGGTCCCAAGCTTTCCAGCAGTTTCTCCCGTAAGGGACCTTGGTGATTATGTGCACATAACCGAACTTCCCGAAGAGCTGCAGATCGCCTCGAGAAGGATGGTCGCTTTCCCCTGGGTGTGAGTGAACTGTACCCGCTACTGTGTAATCTATTGGCAACATATGCAACCGAAGAAGCGCTGATCGACTGCCTGAGATTGTTCCAGGCAACAACATGATCTCGGTTATCACTCCTTTCTCGCACCGCAGAATGCCAGCGAATTCGTTCGGGAAGCTTTCCTTGGATACCTCGAGAATTAGATCGACTGTTTCCCTCTTAATTGCGTACGCCCTTTTTCTATCCAAAGCAATCACTGCGAAACTAGTTTCTCACCGAACCTGGCATAGAAGTCTTCCCTGAACCTGATGAATGAGGCCTTATTCTCGGAAACCGTTATAGTGGCCGTCTCGTCCCCAGAGATCTTCTGAATATCCTGCCCGTCAAGAACCAACAGACATTCCTTAGGTTCAACCAGCTCCACTTCTATTTTGCTCTTGGACGGGACCACCAACGGTCGTTGGGACAGCTTGAAGGGAGCGAGGGGGACCATGACCATGGCTTCCACCCTTGGGTCTATGATGGGTCCGCCAGCACTCATCGCGTAGCTGGTCGAGCCGGTCGGTGTGGCTATCATCACCCCGTCCGCGCGGAAATCATCCGCCAGATGACCGTCTATGGTAATCTTGAAGTGCCTCATCTTCGACACCTGCGCAGTGTGGAAGACCGCCTCGTTCAGACAGTCGTACAGCCTATCACCGTTCTTCTGGACCTTCAGTTTCATTCTTTCATCGAGTTTGTAATCGTTATTCAGGACCCTGTCGATGGATGTCTCTATGTCCTCTAACTTGACCTCGGTGAGAAAACCCATGACACCTGCATTGATTCCCAGTAGCTTTGCGTTGGAACGCTGCATCGCTCGGAGAATCGTCCCGTCCCCACCTATCGTCACCAGGGTGTCAATATCCATCTCCTCGATCGGGGTGGCATCCTCCCCCAGCACTTCGGCAACTCCGGTATCCAAAAGAACGTCAGAATCATCGCCCAGCTTGTTCTTCACCCTTTTTACGAGCTCTTCCAGGTTCCTAAGGTCCGGTTTTGCACATATCCCCACTCTCATACTATCCCTTCCAGCACCTTATCGTCTCCGACCGCGATGAAATTCGACCTTTCTCGAGGGCCGAACCTCATATCCAGAACATCCCCATCCGTATTGTAGATTTCTCCTCCCGCCTCCCTGAGCAGCAGGACTCCGGCGGCCAAGTCCACCAGCCTGATCATCGGGGTAGCATCCACCATGTACATGTCGGCCACACCGCTGGCGACCATCGCAAGCTCCAAGGAAGCCGCACCGTAGTTCCTAGTTCTCCTGGCTCTTGAGGCTATCTCGAACGACCTCGGGGAGGCCGAATCGCCCAAGTAAATGAGGAAAACGGTCCTCCTTGGATCATACTCCTTGGTTCTCAGTTCCTTCCCGTCCATGTACGCCCCCATGCCCTTTTCTGCTGTGTAGACCGTCCCATGAACCAGATCCCGGATCAGTCCGAATTGAACATCGGACAGCGATTCCTTACCCACGGCCAGTGAAACAGAATAAAAAGGTATTCCTACAAGTGCGTTGAAGGTTCCATCAACCGGGTCAATCACAAGCGTGTTTTCCGCACCGTTGTCGATGAACTCCGCCTCCTCGCTCAGGACGTTAAGCGGGTTTCCGTGCTTCTCCAAGGATTCCAGAATTGCGTTCTCGGCAATCTTGTCTATCTTCTGGGTGGGAGTTCCGTCAGCTCCCATTCCGATTCGCGCGCTCAGGTCCTCTCCTTTATGTCCTTTCAAGGCTAGGTGAACCGCCTCCGCGAGTTCTCGGAGAAGATTTATCATTGTTCGGGCACAGAACTTCTGAATTATTATAATCTTATGGAGCGGTCAGCAATGTGAAATCTCCATATCTTTATATAGAAGGACAATCATAGAGTAGCAGATTTCACCAAGATATGGAGGAATAAAATGTTAGGTGGACAGACACCGATTTTGGTACTGAGAGAAGGAACGAGAAGGGAAAAAGGAAAAGGCGCACAATTCAACAACATCGCGGCCGCGAAAGCCGTGGCTGACGCTGTAAGGTCAACTCTGGGTCCAAGGGGCATGGATAAGATGCTCGTGGACAGTATGGGGGACGTGGTAATCACGAACGATGGCGTAACGATCCTCAAGGAGATTGATATAGAACATCCGGCAGCTAAGATGTTGGTGGAGGTCGCCAAGACGCAGGATGAAGAATGCGGAGACGGAACGACCACAGCGGTCATCCTTGCCGGTGAACTTCTGAAGAAGAGCGAGGATATGATCGAGCAGAACATTCATCCGACGATCATCGCCGGCGGGTACAGAATGGCAGCGGACAAGGCCAGAACGATACTGGACAGGGTTGCACAGAAGGTATCAATAAAGGACGAGAAGACGCTCCACAACATTGCTACGACCGCGATGATTAGCAAGAGCGCAAGCGCGCACAGGAACCTTCTGGCGGACGTTGCAGTGAATGCAGTGACGTCAATCGCAACCGAGGCAAAGAAGGGCGAGTACTACGTGGATGACGATGACATCCAGGTGATCAAGAAACAGGGCGGCTCGGTCACGGACACCGAAATGATCAAAGGAATAATCGTGGACAAGGAAGCGGTCCATCCGGGAATGCCCAAGACAGTGAAAAGGGCAAAGATCGCCTTGATTGATTCTGCTCTTGAGGTTAAGAAGACAGAAGTGGACGCGAAGATCGAGATCACCGACCCGTCACAGCTGCAAGCTTTCCTGGCGGAGGAAGAGTCCATGCTCAAGGGAATGGTTCAGACCATCAAGAAGAGCGGGGCAAACGTACTATTCTGCCAGAAGGGGATCGATGACCTGGCTCAGCACTACCTGGCAAAGGAAGGAATCTACGCGGTAAGGAGAGTCAAGAAGTCGGACATGGAGAAGCTTTCCAAGGCAACCGGTGGAACCATCCTCACCAAACTGGACGAGCTGGCAAAGAAGGATCTCGGAAGTGCGGCAACCGTCCATGAGAAGAAGATAGGCGATGACGAGATGACATTCGTAACTGGCTGCAAGAACCCGAAGGCTGTGTCGATACTCATTCGAGGCGGCACGGAACACGTGGTGGACGAGCTCGAGAGGTCCCTTGAGGACGCGGTGAGTGTTGTTGCAGGGGCCATCGAGGACGGTAGGATGATCACCGGCGGTGGCTCGACCGCAACGGAAATCGCTCTGGGACTGCGCGAGTATGCAGCTTCGGTCGGAGGAAGGGAACAGATCGCAATCGATGCTTTCGCGGATGCCATGGAAGTGATTCCAAGAACTCTCGCGGAAAACGCAGGTCTGGATCCGATAGACATCCTAATCGACCTCAGGAAGGCGCACAAGAGAGGCAAGAAGCACGCAGGCATCAACCTCTTTACCGGCGGACTGATGGACATGAAGAGAGAACATGTCCTGGAACCCTACCGAGTGGGCAGACAGGCCATCGAATCCGCCACGGACGCAGCGGTAATGGTGCTCCGAATAGATGACGTGATTGCCTCCAAGGGTGAAGGGCCTATGCCTCCGGGCGGTGGGCCTCCTGGCATGGGTGAAGAAGAATACTAACCTTCTTTCCTCTTTTATTTGACTAACAACAAACTAAAATCACCGAAGCCCGTGTTAGCGTCCGCAAGAACGGTGTCATTCTATGCCAAAGAAGAAGATGTCCAAAGGCAAGGAAGAGGAAGAGCTCGAAGTAACGGAACAGGACGTAGTGGAAGAGAAGGACGAGCCAGAAGAGGAAACCAAGGACCCGGAGGAACTGCTGAGCCGTCTGAAGTACCTTCAGGCCGAATTCGAGAACTTCAAGAAAAGAACAGCAAAGGAAATGGAGACGCTTCTCGAGCACTCAAATCAGAGGATGATCTCCTGCATGTTGCCAGTCATAGACGACCTGGAAAGAGCCAGCACATCCATCAAGAACGATGAGGATGCGAACGGGGTTAAGATGATATTTGACAACCTGATGGAGACACTTCGGAACGAAGGCCTGGAGGAGATCGGCTCAGTCGGGGAGGAATTCGACCCTTTCAAGCACGAGGCGGTCGCCCAGGTCCAGGATGATGATTTGGAAAACAACAAAATAGCAGAAGTGGTCCAAAAGGGTTTCAGCTTCAAATCCAAGGTAATCAGACCTTCAAAGGTGGTTGTGGTGAAAAACGAACCCAAGGAGGGTAACGATGACGAAAATAATAGGAATTGATTTGGGAACGACAAACTCGGAAGCCGCCTATCTGGAAGGAGGGCGACCTGTGATCATACCTAGTGCGGAAGGGAGCTCCTTCGGAGGGAAGATGTTCCCTTCGGTCGTGGCTTTCACCGATGACGGCCAGCGCCTGGTTGGTGAAGCCGCGAAGAGACAGGCAGTTCTGAACCCGGATAAGACGGTATTGAGAATCAAGAGAAAGATGGGGACGGACCACAAGGTCACGATAGGCGACAAGAGCTACACTCCGCAAGAGATATCGGCCATGATTCTCACGAAGATCAAGACGGACGCAGAAGCTTACCTCGGAGAAGAGGTCAAGGACGCTGTCATCACCGTTCCTGCTTACTTCAACGACAACCAGAGGCAGGCGACCAAGGATGCTGGAGAAATCGCTGGTTTCAATGTTCGTAGACTCATAAACGAACCCACCGCGGCAGCCATTGCCTATGGTCTGGAAAAGGTGGAAGAGCAGAAAATCGTGGTTCTGGACCTGGGCGGCGGGACTTTCGATGTCACTATCATGGAGATAGGAGAGGGCGTCTTCGAAGTGGTCTCCACGAGCGGAGACACGCACCTCGGTGGCTCGGACATGGATGAGAATACAATGGACTGGCTGGCTGATGAGTTCAAGGCAGAGGAAGGGATTGAGCTAACGGGAGACATAAACGCAATGCAGAGGCTGAGAGATGCCGCGGAGAAGGCAAAAATGGAATTGACCAGCACAGTCACGACAACGATAAACTTACCATTCATAGCTTCAAAGGATGACAAGCCGAAGCACCTGGAGATTGAATTGACCAGGGCAAAGCTGGAGGAACTTGTAGAACCAGTATTGAAACGCTGCGAAGAGCCCATTCGGAAGGCGTTCAGGGACGCCAAACTTGAGTACAAGGACATCGGGAAGGTCATCCTGGTGGGTGGTCCAACTCGAATGCCCATCGTCAGTAAGAAGTTCGAAACCATTCTCGGAAGGAAGGCGGAACGAGGTGTGGATCCCATGCAGTGCGTGGCCATGGGGGCTGCGATACAGGGAGGTATCCTTGCAGGCGAGGTCACAGATCTCCTGCTCCTGGATGTCACTCCCCTTTCCCTTGGATTGGAAACACTCGGTGGAGTGATGACCCGACTGATAGACCGCAACGCAACCATCCCAACGAAGAAGAGCCAGATCTTCACAACCGCGGCTGACGGCCAGACCAGCGTAGAGGTTCACGTCCTGCAGGGGGAAAGGGACATGGCAAAGGACAACACCACGTTGGGCAGATTTCACCTAATAGGCATAGCACCAGCACCGCGTGGCATCCCTCAAATCGAAGTGTCGTTCGACATAGATGAGAACGGCATCATGAACGTTTCAGCCAAGGACATAGCAACAGGTAAGGAGCAGAAGATAACTATCACCGCATCAACAAAGCTGGCCCAGGATGATATCGACAGAATGGTCACCGATGCCGAGAAGTTCAAAGAGGAGGACAAGAAGCAGAGGGAGATTGTTGAGACCAGGAATGCAGCTGATTCATTGGTCTATTCCTCAGAGAGAGCCCTCAAAGAGTTCGGAGAACAGATAGGCGAGGACACCAAGAAGTCTGTCAAGGAGAAGATAGAGGACCTCAGGAAGGCGTTGGAGGGGGACGACATTTCCGTGATCAAAGAGAGGATGGAAGTGCTGACAAAAGAGGTCCAGAAGATCGGGGCCGAGATGTACCAGAAGGCGGCAACCCAACAAGCACAAGAGGCCGGGCAGGCAGAACAGAAGGATGAGAGAGGGGGAGAGCCAACCACGGATGAGAAGGTCCGGGACGCTGAGTACAAGATCGTGGACGAGGAGTAGGTTTTATATCATCGACCTAATGTATTTGACTCAGGATGGCAAGGAGAGGCTACTATGATGTCTTGGGGGTTGACAAGAACGCCTCCAAGAAGAAGATAAAGAGCGCATATCGCAGACTGGCCAAGAAACATCATCCAGATATGAACAAGGACGACCCCAAGGCCGCTGCCGAGAAGTTCAAGGAAGTATCGGAAGCATACGAAGTGCTTGCTGATGATGAGAGGAGGTCCAGATATGATAGGTTCGGTCATGCAGGCGTGGAGTCAAGCTTCGGTTCAGGAGGCTTCACTTGGTCGGATTTCACACATTTCGGTGACATTGAGGATATTTTCGGTCGGGATTTCTTCAGCGATTTCTTCGGAATGAGGTTCGGAGGGGATTTGTTCAAGGACCTGTTCGGCGAGCGGGACTACCGAAGAACCGCTAGGAGAAGAGGCAGGGACATCAGGTATGACCTGGAGATACCTCTCGAGGATGTGGCCAATGGAACCAAAAGGCGGTTGAGGATACCGCATCTGGTCCAGTGCAAGGCCTGCGAAGGCACCGGGGCGGAAGGCGGAAAGACCTCGACCTGTCCGAAGTGCAACGGCAATGGGCAACTTCAAGATGTGAGAAGGAACGGTTTCAGCCAGTTCGTGACGATCAGGACCTGTCCGAGCTGCAGGGGAACGGGGCAGTATGCGGAGAAGGCTTGCCCCGAATGCAGGGGCAGTGGATCCGTACACAAGATCAGCACACTGGAAGTGGAGGTCCCAAGGGGTGCGTTCGACGGACTGAGGCTCAAGATACCGGGAAAAGGAGAGGCTGGAGAGCGCGGAGGACCGCCCGGAGACCTTTACGTGTTCGTCCACACAAAACCGCATGAGGTATTCGAGAGAAGAGGGTCTGACATAGTTCTGAATCTTCCCATCAGTTTCACTCAGGCCGCACTGGGGGACAAGGTGGAAATCCCCACTCTAGATGGAAGGGTCCGGCTGACAATCCCTCCTGGAACTCAGACGGGAACGATATTCAAAATCCGCAGGAAAGGTCTTCCCGACATAGATGGTTATGTGAGGGGAGATGAGCTTGTGAGAGTCACGGTGGTCACACCAGAGAAGCTGAACGCTGAACAGAGAAGGCTACTGAGAACGTTTGGAGAGATCAGCGAAGACTATCACAAGAAGGGCAGAAAAAGCTTTTTCCACGGGAAAGGATAGGACTACGGTGTCGGAAGGTCTGCGAAAACAGCAATCATTCTCATAAAACCATACACGGCAAAGAGAACCAAGGCCCCAACGCCGATGACTATCGCGGTTTTTATAATCTCTCTCTTACCGTTCTTGGGCATATTACACACCTTCCTGCGAGTGCGACGGATTCAAAAGTCCGCCTTCTGACTTCCCTCAGTCTTATATTATGTTAGCATACTATATAGTATTTCTCATCTCATTTCGTCGTATAAAATCAGTGAAGTAAGTGAATGTTTCCGATATTGACGTTTTTCAACCCCTGTTTTTTCGCAGCATCAAGACAATCATATGCATGCTCTCTCGTTGTGGTCAACATGTCCATCATCCTGAAATCGGGATGGAACCCCAGCAAGGAATAGGGTATGTTCTCATCCAGACCGGCTATGAGTTCCGAGATCTTCTCCACTTCTTCTGCGTTTATGTAACCCGGCACCAACAACGTGGAGCCGACCACGAAGGGAATCCCCCTGTCGCCTCTCTTCTGACCGTATTCGACCAGCCATTCAAAATTGGATAGTGTCTGTTTGTTCGAGGTGGCGCACAGAGCATAGTTCAATTCCTCGTGCCAAGTCTTGAGATCGAACTTGATGCAACCACCGCTGTCGTAGGCGATCTCAGCAATCTTCCTAAGAGAAGGTTTTGTCATGGATCCGTTCGTCTCGAAGCAGATGCGGGTGATGTCATCCCTTTGGGTTGCTATCTCGGCCGTCTCCAATGCATGATCGATCTGTGGCGTTGGGTCTCCTCCAAAATAGCAGATGCAGGACGTTTTCTCGTCCACCTTGGACGCGAGTTCCTCGGCAGACATGATCGGTGATAGCTCGGACGAATTACTGCGGTAGGACCAGTTCTGGCAGAAAAGACAATCGAATGTGCAAGCCCCGTAGAACACAGCCAGGTTCTTGAAACCGTGCTCCACCCCCTTTGCATGGGAGTACTCGGGATAGCCGACCCTTGAGCAACCAGGACAGGCGAAAGCTCCAACACAGTTTGTGGGCAGGGGATCATAATACCATTCCACAACAGCACCTTCAACCAACGGGACGACCTTTCCGTCCATGTTGCCCCTGATACCACAGAAACCCTTCTCGCCCTCAGGGATCCTACAATCGTTCACACATTTTCCGCAGGCCTTGCCCTCTTTAGGAGGACGGACCGGCAGGGAGAAATCCTCTCTGCTTTCCTTGTGAGCCCTCTCAGCCCAGTCTCTGGCATCTTCCCATCTCTCAATGATGCACTTCCTGCAAACGCCGAGCGTGGCCGAAATATCCTCGGACCGAGCGTTGCAGACGTTGCAAGCGGCTTCTCTCGCCCTGTGAAAGCGGAGAAACATGCTCAACACTAGTGAAGGGAACAATAAAAGGTTGTCCATATACATCGTAAATGAAAGGCGAGATTGGATATGAGATTGAATCCCACATTACCTGTCCAGAAGCCGGAATCGAAGTCCAATGAGAACGCTGGTTAACCTTGTTTAAGGTTAACCTTTTGGAGTGTTGCTAGTGGTTGATCTCTAGAGGAGTTAACCTTGTTTAAGGTTAACCTTTTGGAGTGTTGCTAGTGGTTGATCTCTAGAGGAGTTAACCTTGTTTAAGGTTAACCTT
>SOIM01000011.1 GCA_004377185.1 Methanomassiliicoccales archaeon
ACTACACCGATGCCTATTTGGAGGACGAATCCGCGGACGAGAAGTTCGGCCTCAGTGTAGCTGTCGGGAGTATGGACTCGGACAGCTACGATGACATTCTCGTTGGTGCGCCTGAGAACAGTGAATATGGGTCAAGCAAAAGGGGAAGAGCATACGTTTATCAGGCCAATACGGACGGATCAGGAATAACTGACAGTGCAGCTCCAGATCGCGATTTGGCGGGACCAGATAATGCCGATGGGGCAGAATTCGGATACTCTGTAGCTATTGGAGACTTCGAAGGGGATGGTGTTGGGGATGCCATTGTTGGTGCCCGGTACAATGCTTCCGGTGGGACCAAAAGAGGGTCCGTAATGATTTTTGATGACCCCATCAGCACCAATAATGTCACTGATTATTTCATAGATGGAACGCAGAACGACGAATATCTTGGATGGTCAGTAACGGCTCGGAAATTCTCAAGCGACCTAGAAATGATAATCGCGGCCGGTGCCAAATTATGGGACGACAGTGGCGAAACTGATGCGGGAAGGGTGATGGTGATACTTATTCCCGAGCTCCTTGACGCTGTCCTTGTAGTGCCATTCTTGCTGGCCATTCCAATCGCTTTGAAAAGAAGAAAGAGAAAATCACTTCAGTTTGGCCGCTTTTGAGCTCAGGTCTCTAAACCTATCCTCAAGTATCTTCAAAGCTGTTGTCAGTGCCTCTTTGGATGACAGCGAACCGTCCGTCTCGAACTGGAACAGGATCTTGGACGTGTCTTTGTCAATCTCTATGCATCCCTTCCCACAGGCCTCCTCACACAGCATACAGAGAATGCAAGCTTCCGGGTTCTTGACTGTGATCTTGCCCTTTTCGATCTTGAAGACATCAGTGGGGCACACCTCGATACAGGTCTCATCCCCATCCCATTCCTTCTGGTTCACTTCTATGACGGGGTAGAACTTGTATCCAACACCATGGGCAACCTGCCATTTGGCATGCTCCTTTCCTGTCCCGAGAATGGCGGTGGCGTAAATCAGGACCGCTTGTCCTTCGTCGAGCTTCACTATGGGTATCTTTTCGTCAGCAACTTTCAGTTTGGGATCGCCTACTGGCTCCATATCCCCCGAGTAGACGGTACAGGGACCTTTCTTGTTGAGCGCATACATGATCGTGCAGTTAGGACACCCTTCCCCCTTGCAGTCCTTGCACTTGTCACGGAACTCGAAGAGGCCCAGGTCGGTTGGAATGGGAATCAGGCCCAGTCGGTGAGAGATGATCTCGTCGAACAAGGGTGTGACGCTCTCATACTCCTTCCCGTCCTCGCTCCTTATTGGACCCAGATGGAACTCAACATCTTCAATGGCCATCCGTGGTACATCGGATATCAGCGTTCTCCTCAGTGCGTTGGCGAGACCGGGGTTGGCCTTGCTCAAGATCAGCCTAGCACTCGTGTCACCGAAATCCTGCACTTCCAGCTGTATGTTAGACCCTCCTTCCTCTCCTTCCGCCCTTGGATTTGGTCCCGTCATGAGGTATGGGGGTAACATCCTCGATCCTGCCTATTCGAAGACCCGCTCTGGCAAGCGCTCGTATGGCGGCTTGGGCTCCTGGTCCCGGGGATATGGACTTGTTCCCGCCCGGGGCCCTTATCCTCACATGGATGGAGTCAATCCCCTTTTCCTTCGCGACATCCGCGACCCGCTCTGCCGTCTTCATGGCGGCATAGGGTGAGGACTGGTCCTTGTCCGCCTTGACGACCATCCCGCCCGAGCACTTCGTAATGGTCTCCGCTCCAGTGACATCGGTGAGAGTTATTATGACGTTATTATAAGATGCATAGATATGAGCCACTCCCCACTTCGGCATCACTTCCCCTCCTCAGCCGCTTCCTTCTCGGGTGGGGGGCTTTCCTCGTCCTCGGTCTCGGTCTCTTCCTCCACTTCTTCTTTTACCGGCTCTTCTTCACCTTCCACGGCTTCCTTCTTTTCGGGCTCTTCGACCTTCTCTTCCCCTTTCTCTTCCTCTACTTTCTCGGAAGGTGGCTGTATCTTCTCCATATCCGGTCTGGCCGGATGCATATCGTGTGCCAGAGGGGAAGTAGGAGAGTACTTGATCATGTTCTCTTCATCCCTCTTCACAAGATAACCAGGTACTGTCATTTTCCTGTCGCCTATTGCAGTATGGCCGTGTACAATCAACTGTCGGGCTTGTTTCGTTGTATAGGCCAGTCCTTTGACGTAAGCAAGAGTCTGCAATCTCCTGGAAAGGATGGCTTCCACATCCAGAGAAAGAACATCGTTGAGCGTAGCTCCTTCCAGGGGAAGCAACCCGAGATAACCGAGCTTCTTGAGCATCTCTTCCTTCTCCTTCTCGGCCTGTTTGTCTTCGTACCTGACCTTGGCCTGGAGCGTCCTTGACCTATGCCTGAAGTTGCGCAACAAGGTCTGAGCCTTCCACAGTTCCTTCTTGTTCTTCAGACCGTACTTCTTGATGAGCTCGTTCTCCGCCTTGATTCTGTCGCCTTCCCATGGAAAGGTTGGCTTGTCGTATTTCCTTCTAGAAAACTTGGGGTCTCCCAACAGTTCACCCCTTCTTCATTTGCTGCAATCGGACGGCCTTTCTCCTGACTCCCACCGTCAGTCCGGACCTTCCATTGGAACGGGTCCTCTGACCGCGAACCTTCTTGCCCTGTTCGTGTCTGATGCCCTTGTAGCAGCGAATCATTCGCATTCGGTTTATGTCATCGCTCCTGGTCATGTCAAGATCCGGCCCGATGATGTGCAGGTCATCGCCGGTATCATAATCCTTCTTTCTGTTAAGAAGCCAGGGTGGAACGTTCCCGGACATTTCCTCGACCAGTACCTCGATCTCCTCCGTCTTGGCCTCGGGAAGGTCGCCCACTTTCTCAGACCTAGCTATACCAGCACGATCGGTGATTATTTCAGCTAGACGCGTCCCGATGCCCTTAATCCCCGTGAGGGCTGTGACAACGGACCTGTTTCCGTCTAGGTCGGTGTTCGCGATTCGAACTATGTACCGGAAATCGGAATCCTTTTCTTCAGGCAAATATGTTCACCCTGGATAGATGGCGCGCTCTATATAAGAAAAAGCTATTATTTAAAGATGGTGAGTGGGAAAGGGCATTTCATACAAGAGCTTGAGGCGGTTAAAGTCGTCGATTGGACGATGTCTTACCGAACCTCCACTATGATCTTTGCATCCCCACTTTCCTTCATCGCTTGCGAAATGGGGAGCTGTAAGAGATGCAGGACGCTTCTACCAGTTCGTCCAACATTTCCCTCGATTTGACGTAGTACTCGTACGCCATTCTGTTTCCTTTGTTTCTGGCCACAGCGTCGTCCGCTCTACCCAAATAGGCATACTTCTGAATGCTTGTGCCATCAATCTGCTCATACCACCAGAAGTAGAGATACCTGTTCTTCTTGATTGTCTTCACGATTTGGCCACATCCAATCTGCATAGTTTCACTTGCCCGGTAACGTCCGAAAAGAATACAAGGTTAACCATGAACATGGTTAACTCTCCTGGGAGCCTTTGGGCAAATGAGCCTTCCAAAAAGTTAACCATAGACATGGTTAACTCAGATAGAGGTTATTGGGCAACTGGCTGTACTCGAAAAAGTTAACCATAAACATGGTTAACTCGGATAGGGGTTATTGGGCAACTGGCTGTACTCGAAAAAGTTAACCATAAACATGGTTAACTCGAATTAAGACTCTAGGGCTCCATTCATCCATCATTGAGCGAATCCAAATCTTTTTGAATGTTTCCCTGATTCAAGTCTCGTGGTCTATCTCAGATTGGTTCGTCCACTGAACTGTACCCTCGCAGCGGTGGGGGTCCTTGTGGCCTCGGTCGTTGCGGTCGGGACAAGAGTCTCCGAGCAGAGCCATCTTCTTCCTGTCCTGCTTGCATGTATAACGGTTGCACTCATAACCGCAGCAGGGAACGTCCTGAACGATTATTCGGACAGAGATACAGACAAGGTGAACCATCCGGAAAGACCGATACCTTCCGGCCAAGTGTCCCCGACAAACGCGCTCGCATACTCGGCCATCCTGTTTGTGATCCCACTGCCATTGAGCTATTTCATCAACATTGAATCCTTCCTGGTGGTGGTCCTGAACGTGCTTGTTCTTGTTTCTTACGAGCGGCGCTTCAAAAGAAGGGGGCTTCCCGGTAACCTTGAGGTGAGCTGGCTCACAGGATCCATCTTCATCTTCGGAGGTCTGGCCGCATACAATGGGGAGTACTCCCTCTTCTCGAGAACGATGTATCTGGCTCTATTGGCCTTCTTCGCGACACTGGGGAGGGAGATAGCAAAGGACATACAGGACGTCTCGGGGGACGTTGACAGGCGTACGCTGCCCAGGAAAATAGGCGTCAGGAGTGCGGCTCAGATCAGTGCAATCTGCTTCATCCTGGCCATTCTGTTCAGTTTCGTTCCACCCATCTTGGGGATACTGTCATGGTACTACATTCCAGTGGTTGTGGTGGCTGATATAATCTTTATATATTGCACCACTCTATTGATTCGGCGACCGAGAAAGGCAAGCAACGTAGCCAAGATTGGAATGATTGTTGCTCTGTTCGCATTCCTGCTAGGAGGACTCTAAGGAGGCTTCCCGTGAAAGTGTTCCAGTACATCCTCGACAAGGTGGAAAAAGAGAAAATGCATATGACGCTCCTCGATCCGGACAAGCAGCAGCCTTCGGAAGCCGGGAAGATGGCTCTGATGGCGGTGGAAGCGGGTTCGGACGCAATAATGATCGGGGGATCGACCGGAGTTGAGCAGGGGAACCTGGATGAGACCGTGAGGGAAATCAAGAAGAGCGTGGATGTCCCCACAATCCTCTTTCCAGCGGGAGCGCACACCATCAGCAAGTACGCGGACGCGATATACTTCATGAGCATACTCAACTCCGAGAACGTGAAGAACATCGTTGGAGAGCAGAGGAAGGCATCGCTCGTCATCAAGAAGATGGGAATCCAGACCATTCCGATGGGCTATCTCATTGTGGAACCTGGCATGACGGTCGGAAGGGTGGGAGAGGCCTCTCTCATACCCAGGGAGAGCCCAAGAATCGCAGTGGAATATGCCCTGGCCGGACAGTACCTTGGAATGGGTTTGATCTACCTGGAAGCGGGATCAGGAGCCCCCGCCCCGGTCCCCAAGGAAATGATCCGCTCCGTCAAGGCAGAGATCGATATCCCCCTCGTCGTGGGCGGAGGAATCAGGAGCGGGTCAGATGCCAGACAGGTGGCGGAAGCGGGTGCAGACGTGGTGGTGACTGGGACTATAGTTGAGATGGACAAGTCGCTCTCAGTTCTCCACGATATTGTGGAATCCATCAAATCCGTAGGGAAAATGCAATGAAAGTCTTTCGAAAGACCCCTCAGCAGGCCCAGGAAGAGACGGCAGGAATCATAGAGCGTGTCTTCTCCGCCCCTTCTTCGGTATGGTTAGTGCTGCCCATCTTGGTCGTGGCCCTGGTCTGGGGATTGGTCCTGGAGGGTTTCAACCTGACTGCGGTGGTATCCGGGCTCCTCATCTTTGCGGTCCCGGCCTACCTGGCTGTTCTTGTCACGCTCCCTCTGGCTCTGGCTCTTGGGGGGACCATGTACTGGAGGCGGTCCACACTTTTGGCCCTCGTAACTCTCCTGTTCATGGGACTGCCCATCATCCTCTGGAGGATCTTCACCGCTTTCAACTACGGCCTGGGAATTGAGATAAAGACAGCCATGGTGCTCTTCTCCTTCGCCATGACTCTTTGGCTGAGGCACGTCACTCTTGTCAGCACCTCAAATCCAAGCCATGCCAGAAGTCTCCCGTCCACCCTCACCCAACCACTCTTTGGAATAGTCATCGTTGCTTTCTACATGAGGTTCGAGGCCAGGGAGGCTTATCTCTCGGTCCTGTTCCCCATCATCTTCGCCCTGGCCGCTTTCCTTTTCCTTCGAACGGTGAACACGCCTCTGAGGAAGGCCTTCGGAGTCAACGGCGTGGCCATGATGAGACACTTCCTGGACCACATCACGGAAAGGGAGAAGAACAAAGTGGGGGAGATTGAGGAGTTCTTCGAATCCATCTCCTCGCCCATAGACGCGCATGTGGGGATTGTGTCTTTCAAGAAAGGGGATGAGATAAAGGCGCTGATAATTGTTCCCTCACTTCATCCTGGACCCTTCGGATACATCGGGGGAAGCAATCTCCCGGCGAAACTGGAGAACGATCTCAGGAAGGTCACTTCGAATCTCTTCGTCCCGCATGGACCGTCCACACACGACAACAACCCCTCTAACCATAACGAGTGCAGAAAGATATCACTCATGGCCCAGAACCTGCTGCATGATGTTGAGTACAGTTCCGAATGCAGTGCCATGGTCAGGCGGACCATGGGAGATGCGAACAGCTGCGCCCAGCTTTTTGGGGACTCGGCCCTGGTTCTCGCGTCCCTGGCTCCCAAGCCCACCGATGACCTGGATTTTTCCACAGGCTATGCCGCCATGATGGAGGGAAAGACACACGGTGTGGATGATTGTCTGATCGTGGATGCCCATAATTCCCTCAAGAAAGGCAGCGGATACGTCCACTTTGGCACCAGAACGTCGAGGTACGTGATAGATGCTTCCAGCAAGGCGGTCGAGCAGGCCCTCAAGACCAGAACGAAAGGATTGAAGGTCGGGGTGGCGAATGCCAGAGGATTCTCCTTAGATAACGAAGGACTGGGTGAGGTGGGGATCCAAGCCTTGGTGGTCGAGACAGGGGGGCGAAAGTACGGCTATTTGCTCTATGACGGAAACAACATGGTGGAAGGGTTGAGAGAGAAGATACTCCCTGAGGTGGGTGGTCTTCTCCACGAAGCGGAGGTTTTGACCACTGACAACCACTCGGTCAATGCCACAATGGGTGGCTTCAACCCCGTGGGGGGTAAGATGAACCATGACAAGCTGATTCGAATCTCCGAGGAACTTGTCAGAAAAGCCATTGAGGACTTGGAGGAGGTGGAGGTCGGCATGAAAACGGGTTTGATACACGACTTCAGAATCTTCGGTCATCAGAGCGCAGCTAGACTTACGTCAGTTGTGAACGCCACGCTTCACACCCTCCGGTGGAACGCGTTCACCAACCTACTGGTTGCTTTTTCGCTCTCAGCCCTGGTCTTCTTGGTGTTCTTCTAAATCGACTCCAGGAAGATCTCGTGAATCCTTGCGTCCCCCCAAAGTTCGGGATGAAAGGTCAGTCCAAATCTGGCCTCTTGACGGGCCATCACTATTGTGTCTTCCAATCTGGAGAGCACGAAACAATCACCCCATACCCGTGTGATTGCGGGCGCACGGATGAAAACTCCTCGGAAATCTCCGCTCAAACCGGAGATTGTGAGATCTGCTTCGAAGGACTCCCTCTGCCTGCCGAACGCGTTCCGGGCCACGGCCATATCCATGAGGGACAGCAGTCTGGTTTGGGTTCTCTCCACTTCCTCATCGCCTTCCTTGGCCATGAGAATGCATCCTGCGCACGTTCCCATAATAGGCATTCCCTCCTCCGCTCTTTTCAGGACTGGGTCAAACAGATAATTCTGTTGCAGGAGCCTGGCTATGGTAGTGCTTTCTCCTCCAGGAATGATGAGGGCTGACGCCTCCTCCAGATCTTGCTTCCTTCTTATCCGGGTAGCTTTTGCAGAGAATCCAAGACTGGCTATTGCCTTTTCCAGGATGTCGAGGTGCTCCTGAACGTCTCCTTGGACAGCTAGAACTCCGACCTTCACGTATCCAAGAATACAGGAAAGGTTAATCACTATTGCGGAAAACTAGAGAAGGGAGAGAAACTCGTCAACTTCCCAACCGGTCACTTGAGAGTTGTAGTTCTCCCACTCTTGTCTCTTGATGTAGAGGAAATGTGATGTAATGTGGTTTCCCAATGTCTCCTTGATCAGCTCGCTCCCTTCCAGCTCGTCCAGTGCTTCTGACAGATTTCCTGGCAGAGAAGTGATCTGGAACTGCTTCCGCTGTGCTTCCGTGAGCTTGTAAATGTCTCTTTCCACAGGATCCGGTGGTTCGATCTTCTCCTCGATGCCTTTGAGACCTGCTGCCAACATGACGGCATATTGGAGATACGAGTTCCCGGACGGATCGGGGTTCCTGACCTCCACACGCGTTTTGATCTCCCTACCAGGTGGGACTCGGACCAAGGCACTTCTGTTCCTGTGAGCCCATGAAATGTGGACCGGGGCTTCGAAGCCTGGGACCAGTCTCTTGTAGGAATTGACCCAGGATGCCAGTATGGCGCATGTTTCCTTTGCATGGGTCAGGGCTCCGCCTATGAACCATTTGCATATCCTGCTCAGACCGTCCTTGGCCTTCTTGCTGTAAAAGACGTTCTTGCCGTTACGTGTCATCAGGGACTGATGGACGTGCATTCCGTTACCACACAGTCCGTGAAGAGGTTTGGGCATGAAGGTTGCGTGAAGGTAGTGTTCCAGGGCAACCGTCTTCACGCAGTGCTTCAGGGTAAGAACACGATCGGCCGATGTCAGGGCGTCCGTATACCTCAAATCAAGCTCGTGCTGGCCAGGAGCGACCTCGTGATGGGAAGCCTCAACGTCATAACCAAGTGCATTGAGATGATGAGTGGCCTTCTTCCTCACCAAATCCCCTTCGTCCAATGGTAGCAGATCGAAGTATCTCCCCGAATCGCTGGGTGTGGTTGTGGGTTTTCCCCTCTCGTCCAATTCAAAGAGGAAGAACTCGTACTCGGGGCCGGTGTAGAAAATATAGCCCATCTTCTTTGCCTTGTCCAATATTCTCTCAAGAACGTACCTAGGGTCGCCACTGTGCCTCCTTCCGCTGGGGTCATATATCTTGCAGACGATTCCAGCAGACTTGACCTCTCCGTCCGTCCAGGGCAGGACCTTAAAGGATTCAAGAACAGGCTGAGCTCTCAGATCTGACTCCTCAATGGTGGCGTAACCCAGAATCGAAGAGCCGTCGAAGGCTACACCATCTTCAACGGCCTTCTCGAAGTGGGACGCAGGAATGGTCACGTTCTTCACTATGCCCAGTATGTCCGTGAACTGGAGTAGGACGAACTGGACTTCCTGTTCCTCAACGGTGCTAAGCACCCTATCTACTTCCTTCTTAGACACGTAGCACACCTCTGAAACAATACAAGGCGAGAGGTAAGTATCCGGGGGTTAATAAACCTCCCCACACGATTCTTAGGCGGCTTGAGAAGAGCGTTCACAGCCACATCTGACAATCCCATCAGCCAGAGGGGAAAGCGAAGGAAAGGACCCTGAAGGCCACTCCGCCGATTAGTAGAGCCAGGAACAGCTTGGACAGCACTATCACTCCAGTCCTTTTCCAGCCTATCTCCCGGACCAATACGGCCAGGGTGGCAATGCACGGGACGAAGAACATCACCACCAGAACAAAGACGACCATTTGAACGGGAGACAGGGCTGATTCCAGGCCCAATGGGGCGATGAGGGTTGCGAACATGATCAGAGTGAGCTCCTTTCTGAGTATCCCGAACACCAGTACCACACCTGCCGCCACGGGCAGACCAAGCCAACCTACCGCCATGGGACTCAGAGCATCTCCAACGGGACCCAACAAACCCCCGATTCTCAGACCTTCCAGGACCAAGCTTCCGACTATGATGAAGGGAAATGCGATCACCACGAAATCCTTTAATCTCACCCAGGTCTGGCGAAGAACGACCTTTGCGCTCGGGACCCTGTAGGGGGGCATCTCCATTATCAATCCCATTGGTTCTCCGGGCAAGACCTTGAACGCTATCCTACCCAAGGCGAATATCACCAAGAGATTGAAGAAGTAGAGCAGGAAAGCATACTGGATCCCTATGTAGGTTCCAACAACGCCCAGGACTACGACGGTGACAGCGGCACAGGGGACTAGCGTCACCACGAACACAGCAATGAGCCTCTCCCGGTGGGTCTCCATCACGCGACAGCCCATGCAGGCCGGGACGGTGCAGCCGTAGCCCAACATGAGCGGGATGAACGCCTTGCCGTGAAGCCCCATCCTATGCATCGCACCGTCCATCAAGAAGGCGATGCGTGCCAGATATCCAGTTCCTTCAAGTATTGCCAGGAGGATAAAGAAGGGGATGAGAAATGGGAGAGCTATCGTCACTCCCGCAATCAGACCTTGGAGCAGCCCGGACCAGACAAAGTCGGCCACAGCACCGCCTCCCAAACCATCGAACACGATGGGTCTCAATCCTTCGAACGCGTCACCAATCAATGCTGACAGGAAATCCCCCACCAGGAAAATGACAGTGAAGATGGAAAGCACGATGCCTGCCATGATCGGGTAGCCCCAGACCTTGTGCGTGGTCACGGCATCCAGTCTCTCGCCCCAACCCGCCTTCTCAGGAGCTACGAGCCGTTGGCTGCTGTCCACGACCCTCCCGACAACGAGATACCTATCGGACGCTACGACCTCGGAGCTGGTCTCGTCGAACAGATGCTCGATCTCCTCTTGGAGTATGATGGACGCATGAACGACGCTCTCATCCCTCTTGCCTATCCTTTCCACAATGTTCTCATCCCCTTCAAGGAGCTTGAGAGACACCCATCTGGAAGGATATTCCCTCTCCACCTTGCCGACGAGGGGGCTCAGCTTCTCAATCCTGGATTCCAGCTGAGGTCCGTATTCTGACCTCATTCCTCTGGCCGAGACCTTTCCCTCCACAACATCGACAATCGTCTGCAGCAATTCATGGAACCCGGAACCTCTCGTGGCCACTGTCGGGACTACCGGAACCCCCAGCATCTCCTCCAGTTTCTCCACGTCTATGTCAATTCCCTTCTTGTTGACCATATCCATTTGATTGAGGACGACCACCATTGGCCTCTGCAGTTCGAGCAGTTGGATCGTGAAGGAAAGGTTCCTCTCCAACGCGGTGGCATCAATGACGTTCACGACGATATCAGGCTTCTCGAAAGCGATGAACTCCCTGGATATCACTTCCTCTATGGTGTATGTGGATAGCGAATAGATGCCGGGCAGGTCCACCACATGTATGGTGTAGTCCCCGAAGGTGACGGTACCCTCCGCCTTCTCGACCGTTTTCCCGGGCCAGTTCCCTATTATCTGTGTCAATCCCGTGAGGCCGTTGAACAATACGCTCTTCCCGACGTTGGCATTCCCCGCCAACGCGACCGTTATGGACTTCTTCAATTTCCTACCTTCTTTTGCACAAAAATCCTGGTGGCCACTCCTCTTCCCAAAGCCAGCCTAGTTCCTCGGACACGAATCTCCACAGGACCTCTGAAAGGTGCGGACTTGTTGACGGTTATCTTGGTGTCCCTCGTAAGACCCATGTCCGCCAACCTCCTCACCAGACCTCTGCCCCCTCTCAAGAACTTGACAATTCCTTCCTCCCCGTTCTTCAGATTCACCAACGAGACGAGCTCGCTCTTCCTTCGGGGGTGCTTCT
This sequence comes from Methanomassiliicoccales archaeon, assembly GCA_004377185.1. Classification (GTDB taxonomy): domain Archaea; phylum Thermoplasmatota; class Thermoplasmata; order RBG-16-68-12; family SOIM01; genus SOIM01. The sequence goes on from SOIM01000011.1 coordinate 11,474, forward strand.
TTTCCTCTGCAATGCACTCGGCACAGCTTTCAACATCCTTATCACAAGGCGGAATCGGTTTCTGATCGTCCGGACACTCTTCGGGATGGCTCAGGAACTTGCACAGTGCCTCTTCCACCTCATCCGAGATTACGTGCTCCATCTCGCAGGCTTGTTCGTGAACGTCCTTCTTCTTGATTTTCAGAATATCGTGGAGGAAGCGTTCCAGGATCCTGTGCTTCCTGGTCACCCGCCGCCCCATCCTCCTTCCTTTCCGGGTCAGGGTTGCACCGTAGTAGGGTTTGTACTTGATGTATCTCTTATTTTCCAGTTTCTTCAGCATCTCGGTCACGCTGGATGGTGATAGACCCAGTTCTGAGGCGATCTCACTGGTTTTGGCGGGCTTCCCATCTTCAGTCAGCTTGTACAGTGCTTCCAGATATTCCTCTACTCGTTCGTCCTTCACGACAGTAAGATATCAGTTTGAGTTTATGAATTTTTCGGTATACCGAAATCTTCTGATATCCAGTGTATCCAAATGTCCTCATCCAAGATAAGTTCTTAATATGGATGTGCCCTCGGCGAAAATATGGAGGTTTTCGGACATGGGTGAGAATGAGGAATTGAAGATGCTATCAGTGTCTGAGGTGAGAAAAACGATTGCCACTTCTTTGGCAACGGCTTTCGGGTTTGTGATCGCTCTGCTTTGGAAGGAAGTAGTACTGGGAGGCCTCAAGACGGCAGGAGTCACCACAGACGTTGCAGGAGGATGGACAGGCTGGTCGATCTTCATAGGATCGGCGGTCATGCTGACAGTGGTTCTAATCGTCTTCATAATCCTTGTTAGTCGCTGGGGTGGCAGGGCGACCTCAACAGCGTGAGAAGAAGTGCAATGCGGGGGGAGCGATTCGAACGCTCGGAGGTCTACACCACAGGGTCCTAAGCCCTGCCCCTTTGACCAGGCTCGGGTACCCCCGCGCACAAGTGGGTTGCTCTAATCAATCATGGCAAATTATCTTTTCGGACTACTTCAAGAGGTCGACCATTGCCACTCTCTCGAGAACCAGGTCGAAAACCTTCTCTCCCGGGACCGTCTGAATCTCTTCTTTGGATATACCAAATTCACCAAGCTTCTCAAAATCTCCGTCGAGCACGGAATCGTCTCTTTCCAGGCCCAAGTGTTGAACCAGCTCATCCAAACCCTTCTCGCCGATTAACACAATGCAGAACTCGGTCGTACCCTCCTTCACACCCATCTTCTCAATTGCAGAGGATATCTGCCTTTCCCCGGACGCATACAACAGAATCTCAGTTGCTAGAGACTTGGAAGAATTCTTATCCTCATCGAAGGCCCGCTTCGCATGTTCATACGCCGAGAGGACATGAGACTTCCCGAAGACCAGTCCCGCATCGAATATCTGGCCCTCGCACCTCTCTTTTTCGCAGAACTCCTTAATCCTATCGAGAATCTCTTCTACATCGGAAATCTTCCCTTCTGCTCCGCATATATGGAATTGCATGGCCTTCTTCCTCCACTTTCTTCCTGTGGGCATTGACATCCTCTTCAGAAAGGGTGGCAAATCAGTCCCGTGATGAGATATAAATTTCGCATATATGAATATTTAAGGGGCAGAACTAGCTGAAGTCCGACAGACTCGACTGTCCCTCGGCTTCTTCGATCACCTCTTCCACAGTAATCTCCTTGGCTCCTCCCAGCTGGGCCTTGATGCTTCTCGCGATGACCTTTCCGAGACCTGGAATCCGAGCCAGTTCGTTCTCGTCCGCTTTCTTCAGATCATTAACGGTCTTGAAGTTGCTTTGGAAGAGGTTCCTGGCCCTCACCCTGCCTATGCCCCTGAGGGAGACGAGGTCCAGAAGTTCCTCCTTTATCCCGTACCTGATTCGCAGAATCAGAGGTGTCAGTAACTTGGTCTTCTTCTTGTTGAATATCCTGGAAAGCTCTTTCATCGAGTATATCAGCCATTCGCCCATTTCCGCCTTTCTCCTTATGTCTCCCGGACCCACTCCGAACTTCTCAATCATTCGATCCTCCGAGAGCTCGCCTATCCACTCTTCGATTAACGATGCGGTCTTGATTTCGGCAAGAAGGAACTCGTAGTCATCCCTGTCGACCAAGAACTCGGCCTTCCTCTCCTTTTCCTCCACCCATTCATAGTCCCCTCTCCGAAGATAGAGCTTGGGCATGTCGGGGGTGGCGCAGACTGCATGAAGATGCGGGAAGACTTTGTTGTTCTCAACCTTCAGAGCGTCCCTCATAATTACGGCCGACAGGGGATCGATGTACAGGTCCGAAGTCCTCTTTCCGAAAAAGGTCGCTGCCAGCTTTCCGTTCCCTTCCACGAACTCCTCCCGCATCAGGAAATCCAGGACGTTCTGGATCTTGTCCTCGATTGTCCAAACATCCCCCTGGTGTGCAAAGAATGTGCTCTCTATAAAAGACATCAGCTCTTCCTCGTTCCGAACGTGCTTTGTTGCAATGGAGGCAAGGATGTGCATTCTAAGTGCGGGTTCGCTGCCCAATTTGGATTCTATTCTCTCCGGCTCACCAAGCAAGTAGTTCTCCATGATGAACGGCACGTCATTCTTCTTCTTGGCGATCAGGACAGCCTCTCCTTCCTTGTCGAATTGAGGTCTTCCCGCCCTTCCAGACATCTGCTTGATCTCGAGGACTGGGATGGGGACATTCCCGAAGTTCTCATCGAATCTTGTGAGGTCTCTGATGATGACCCTCCTGGCAGGGAGGTTGATCCCTGCGGCAAGTGTCGGAGTTGCGGCCACGCACTTTATCACACCGTTCCTGAAATTGACCTCAATCAGCTTCCTCTGGTCGTTCGTGAGACCGGCATGATGGAAAGCGCAACCGTTCTCCACGCATCTGGACAGCTTGTACCCGATGGATGTCGGCTCGTCCTGCTTTCTCATGATCTTCCTTGCCAAATCCGTAGATTTCTTCATTTCCTCTCTCGTCTGGGAGGATTCGGTATAGCGTTTCAAGCGGGATGCCATGGCCTCCGAGGACCGTCTGGTGTTGACGAAGATGATGCACTGCCCCCCTTCCTTCAGTGAGTCCGCCACCAGCGAATCTATCTTCTCCCCTCTGGCAGCAATCTCCCTCTTCGAGTTGTCCGAGAACTGGATCGCTTCGTCATAGTACACGCCTTCCTTCAGGGGAACTGGCCTCCAATCACTTTGAATGTGTTCCGCCTTCAGCCAGTCCGCGATTTCCTGGGAGTTCTTTATGGTGGCAGAGAGCGCCACGATCTGAGCCTTCGGATTGATCTGCTTCAGTTTGGAAAGGGTGATCTCGAGCGTCGGTCCCCTTCCTCCGTCATTCATCAGATGGATCTCGTCCGCGACCACCACCGTCAACCTTTCGATCCAATGGGCTCGGTGCCTGAGAAGAGAATCCGCCTTTTCGGAAGTGGCGATAATCACGTCGAATTTCTCAAGGGTTGGATCAGGAGAGTCGAAATCGCCGATCGAGATCGCCACCTTGATACCCAGCTTCTCGAAGGCTTTCAGATCATCATACTTCTCGGAGGCCAAAGCTCTCAGGGGGACTATGTAGAGGGCCTTTCCTCCTTTCAGAACAGATTTCACAATCGCCAGGTAAGCCACAAGCGATTTCCCGCTTGCTGTAGGCATCGCCAGAACGACATTCTTGCCCGACAAAGCTGGTCCGATCGACTCCTCTTGTGGAGGATAGAGCTCCTTGATTCCCTGCGATTGGAGAATATCTGCAACGTCCTTGCCAAGACCGAGCTCGGAAGGCTTCATCACCGTGAGAACGCCGTTTGAAAGGAAATAGTTTTGCAGGCTCTATTCTTCGGTCTCTTCCTCGGTCTCTTCCTCGTCCGCCTTCCCCCTCTGCCTTCTGAAGCGGACAGATATCCCCAAATAGACGAGGCCTATCACGACGAAGATTGGCCCCCAGAGAAGGATTGGCCCCCATTCGATGGGTGCTCCGGTGACTGAAACTGCGTGAGGAGAGGTTTCGTTCCCAGAATACGCCACATTCCCCCAAGCATCCTGTGCTATGATGAAGTAGTGCATCTTTCCATCCACCTCAGGTAAGCTGACCTCGCACGCGAACTCATCAGTGAGGCCAACACGCTTCATTTCGAGCGGAGGATTGAAGTGAGAAACTCCAACCGGTTTGATGTAGAGCTTGACTTTGAAGATTCCCAAGTTGTCGGTCACGGTCGCGGTGAAGTTCACCAGGGAGCCAGCATTTGCGGATCTGATGACATTATGAGTAAGGGATGGGAGCGTATTGTCGACCACCATCAGGTCGTGTTTCCCGACTACAGGATTTCTGCCGATGTTGCCGAATACATCTCTGGCCACTATGTAGTAGGACACGTATCCGATGGTAGGTTGGGCCGGGATGTGTGCCCTCCATTCGCCGCTGACAGAAGAGCCTGAGAACAGAACCATGTTCGCCTGGGAGAAACTGCTCTCCCCAATGTTGGTGTAAAAGAGGGTTGCGTATGCTATCGAATCGTTGTCAGATATTGTTGCCAGGATCTCTATGGGTTCATCCATGATTGGCATGCCTTCAGGTGGGTCGTGGAGAATGACAGGTGCCTCGGTTGTATGGAATTGACAATAGTGGGGCGATTGGAGAAAATTTCCAGACATGTCCTTTGCACCGTTGATGGTGACATAATAGGTCGTGTTGTACTCCAAGGGCTGGTAAGGCGTGTAGGTCAGATTGGTCCAATCAACGTTCCAGGACCAGTCCCAACTGGCCTGAGGATCCATAGTGACTCTCGTAGTGGTCTCCATCTGCATGGGTTCGCTGAAGAGGACGCTTATGTCAGTATCCAAAGAAACGTTAATCGCTCCGTCCTGAGGGTAACAGCGTCGTACCTCGGGAGGTACTGTGTCAGCATCGGTGGTGAAGTAGATGGAATCGGACACGCCCCATTTCCTGCCATCCTTCCATACAACGTAGGCATGCCCTAGGGAATCTAGTGCGATGTCAGGACGTTCTTCGTGATAGGGCCCAACCGCATCGTTCAACGGGAAGGGTTCGAAGACCAAGCTCCATTCAGATCCATCCCCTCTGGGTAACACCTCAAACGTTTGGTTGATGATGCCGCCTGGTCCGACATGGCTTTCCGAGACTAACAGGGGTTCCCCTCCCTCATAGGCACCAGTCGCGTTGGCATCGATGAAGAGAAGGTTGTCCTGGGCTGAGAAATCGGACAGCATTTTCTTCTCAGCGGATATGACCTGACCGTCATAGACAAGAATGTCATACATGTCGAATCCGTCTGCATGGCCTCTTTCTATGGCCAAGTACATGCTATTGAAGGACACGTTGTGTTGCGAGGAAGCATCGTTGATGAAACTGATGTTCAGCTTCTGTAGCTCCTCAACACTATCGAGCCCCATGGCGAAAAAATCCACACTCTCATAGACCTCCGTTCCACCCGTATCCACAATTTGGAAGAAGGGCGTTTCACCTGCGAGAGACAACGACCAAGTGACATGGTTGCTGCCGTCGTACCCGCTGTCCGTTTTGTAAGCGAACTCCAACTCCACTGAGGATATCGGGTCTCCAATCCACAAACCCTCATTCTCGAGGTTCACATCCCGTGCAGTTGCCAAACCGAATGCCCCGACCACCATGCGCTGATGCTGTTCAACGTCATAGTAGAGGGAATCGTCATTTCTGAGGTCCCACCTGAAATAGGTGATGAAATTCCCGGTCGTGTTATCCTGTGGATGGACTGCAGTCGGTTTCACTCTGGGGTAACGGATGACGGGTGTATCCATTGCAATATCCTCGTCCATGTCCCATCTGAGGTTATCATTCATATCGGAATATCTGATGCGATGGCCTTCAAGATCCTCCCAGAGGTTGGCATATCCGGTCGCGACAATGGTATCAGGAGAATCCGAGCCGTTGAGGACTCCGGGATCAAGGACGCCATTCCCATTGTCAAGGATTACAGCCTCTGCGGAGTTGCGAAGGCCATTTAAGGGGCGATTGACGTCAAAGAAGAAGTTACCACCAAAACGCGAGGTCGCTGTGTAGAAGGTGTTCCCTCCGTCCTGTGATTTGGCGAGATATACGTTATAGTTGCCACCTCTGTCGTCCGTCCAGACCACGAAGATAGGACTCCCTGACTGGTTGACAGCAATTGAAGCGCCATGATGGGTAATGTACGGAGATTCTCGATGGTAGAAGGGATCGTTGACCATGATGTTCGGTCCGAAATTGGAGCCATCTGAGGACTTCGCGAAGTAAATCCTTGGAGTGCCTAGCCTCTCATCCTGCCACACGACATAGACAACATCGTTCAAATCTATCGAAAGAGAAGGGTTCTCCTGCACAACTTCCCTAATGACATCATTCACAGGAACATTGGTTCCGAAGTCCTGCCCATTGTTTGTTGAGTTTGCAATGTACACATCGAAGTCGTCATCCAGGTACGAAGGTGGCATGAATCCGCTCCTTCCGTCACTCCACACGACATGAACATCCCCTGTGCTGTTAACGGCCACTTCTGGTGCTATTCGGTGGTTTATCAGACTGTCGCTCACCAGGACACTCGATTCGAAGCTCTCCCCGTCGTCAACAGATCTTGCCAGACGGATCTCCATCTCCTGGCTGGACCATGCAACATAGATTATGCCCGAGGCGGAATCGATGGCCATTGAAGGATATCTCTCGTTGTTCCCACTATCACTCACCAAGATGTTGGAATCGAAGGAATATCCGTCAGTCGACTTCGCGAAGAATACTCTGTGAGAATTGCTTCCGGCTCTCCCATCATCCCAAACCACGTACACGGTCCCGTTGTGCCCAACAACATCTGGGTATTGCTGATATGTACCATCATCAATGGGGTTGTCATTCACCCGAACATCCAGAAGGAAGGACGTCCCTTCGTTACTGCTCTTTGAATAGTAGATGTCCATCCCCCCGTTCCTGCTGTCCTCCCACAAGATGTAGATGTCTCCATCATCGACCGCTATCGACGCATTGTTCCTCAAAGGGCCAGAACCGACGTCCCTGTCCACTCTGGTATTGGCCCTGAACTCCTCGGCTGTGACGTTTTGAACGGGAACCACGGATAAGCAAAGCTGAAACAGGAAAATAGTGCACACTGCCAGAATCGCAGTTCTCCTCATTCGAACGCCCACATATCTCCAAAACAATAACGAATCTGCTCGTATAAATCATTTTTCCGAACTTTGGGAAGCCTTATTAGGATTGATTTCATTTGTTCCGCGAATGGTCGACCTTCAGACAAGCGTTGGAGAGCTCAAGCTGAAGAACCCAACAATGCTAGCTTCTGGCATCCTGGGTGAGACTGGCGAACTGTTAATGCGGGTGGCTGAGAGCGGTGCCGGAGCTGTTGTGACCAAGTCCATAGGTTTGGAACCGAGAGAAGGACATCCCAACCCGACTGTGATAGAGTTCGAATTCGGCCTGCTGAACGCTGTGGGTCTGGCAAATCCCGGGATCGAGGATTTCAGAGAGCAATTCCAGATAGCCAAGAAAGGAGAAGTGCCAGTCATTGGGAGCATCTTCGGAAAGGGTGCTGGGGAGTTCGTAGACCTGGCCACAAAGATGGAGGACTACGGAGCGTCCGCAGTAGAGCTGAATCTGAGCTGTCCACACGCCGAAGGATTGGGGCAGGAAATCGGAGCGGAACCGAAGAACGTTGAGCTCATAACAAAGGAAGTGAAGGGCTCTGTCAGCATTCCGGTCTTTCCCAAGCTCACTCCGAACGTGAAGGACATAGTGGCACTCGCGGACGCCGCATCCAAGGGTGGTGCTGACGCCGTGGTGGCGATCAACTCGGTAAGAGCCATGGCAATATCACCCGAAACGAAAATGCCAATCCTGGCCAACAAGATAGGGGGCCTGAGCGGTACGGCCATAAGACCCATTGGCGTTAGATGTGTCTACGAGATATGGAGGGAAGTCTCAATCCCAATAATAGGTGTAGGGGGAATCTCCTCAGGCATGGATGCCTTGCAGTACCTGATGGCGGGTGCATCCGCGGTCCAGATAGGCAGCGGTGTATGGATTGGAGGACCTGGCGTTTTCTCGAACGTCTGCAAAGAGATAGAGGAATTCCTTGAAGAGAACGGCCACAAATCCGTCAAAGAAGTGATAGGGGCTGCTCATTCGTGTTAGTACGGAAGATAGAGACCATCGTTGTAGAATCACACCACACCAAGAGCTTCTATTTCAAGGGTGGCTTCCATGCTGACCCTGGCCAGTTCGTAATGGTCTGGATACCAGGCGTTGACGAGATACCGATGGGGCTGTCCACTATAGGAGAGAACATGGGCATAACCGTCCACAGAGTGGGTGAAGCGACTGAAAAGATGCATGCCCTCAAAGAGGGAGAGAAGATTGGAATCAGAGGTCCGTACGGAAAGGGCTTCGATATTCTTGGTAGAAAGCTGTTGGTGGTGGCTGGAGGAACTGGAATAGCTTCCCTGATGCCAGCGGTGGAAACTGCGGTCGAACAAGGTCGAGACGTTCAGGTCGCGATAGGAGCACTGACGAAGGACGAGTTGCTCTTTGCAGAAAGGGTGAGGAAAGCCGGGGCAAAGATTGAGATAGCCACGGATGACGGTTCGGAAGGCTTCGAGGGATTCGTGTCCAATCTGGCTGAAGAGCTACTGTCAAATGAGAATTACGATCAGATTCTGACTTGCGGTCCCGAGGCGATGATGAAGAAGGTAATAGAGCACGGGATGAATCATAAAATCAGAACTCAAGTCTCTTTGGAACGGTTCATGCGATGCGGCATAGGAGTGTGTGGGTCGTGCGCCTTTGATGGCCTTAGGATTTGCAGGGACGGACCGGTTTTCGATGGAGAGGAGGTTTACGGCAAAGGGGATTTCGATACGTACAGAAGAGATCCTTCTGGAAAGCGGATTCCTCTGCTACCTGACGTGTGAGATACCGATGAATGTGAGCGATCTAGATTGGAACTGAAAGGTGATAGGATATGGATGATGAGCTGGACAAACTAGTGGATGAGTTCGTCCAATGGTGGGTTGAAAGGAACCCCATCGCGGGTACTGTACTGGGTCTTCATGAGTACGACCATCTCCTTCCCGACGGCAGCAGAGAGGCGGTCCTGAAGGAAATAGAGGAAGAGAAGGGCTTCTTGAAAAGGTTCGAGGGCCTGGACCCCGACAAATTGAGCTTTCAAAAACAAATTGAAAGGGATGCCATGGTCGGCTTGGGTCGTCTTTCAATCTTTGGCATGGAAGAGTACCGTCAATGGGAATCTCGTCCGTTTGCAGTGGATATTCTGGGAGCAAGCATCCTTCGACTCTACACAATGGATTTCGCACCGCTCAAGGAGAGGCTTCTCAATATAATGTCCAGGATACAGAAGGCACCCAAGTTCCTGGAGGAGAGCAAGACCAGAATAACCAAACCGGTGAAGCTCTGGGTGGAGATCCAAATCCAATCCTCCAAAAGATTCCCCGTCTTCTTGGACGAGATTTACGAGACTGCAAAGGACGTTCTGGAGGAAGCAGAACTTGAAACGCTTGGGAAGGCAATCCAAGAAATGAAGGAAGCGCTCTCGGATTATGAGAAATGGATGGAGGAGGAACTGCTGCCAAGGTCAGAGGAAGAGTACCGGTTGGGGAAGGAGAAGCTGGACAAGCTAATCGGATTGAAACGCCTCGGCCTCTCAACTGGTGAGATAAGGGCTCTGGGCCTGGACTATCTTGATCGGTTCAAGAAGGTACTTGAAGAGCTGGCGGAAGTAATCAAGCCCGGAGCAACAGTGGAAGAGGTCAGAGAACAGGTGAAATCGAACCACCCCGAGAGCTTCGATCAAGTGATGGAGGAATACAGGAACTCAATCACAGAGTCAAAGAAATTCATTGAGGAGAACAAAATGGTGACCATTCCCCCAGGAGAGGAACTGAAGGTGGTTGAAACGCCTCAATATCTCAGGAATATCATTCCTTTCGCCGCATATCTTTCTCCCATGAAATTCGACAAGAAGAAAATTGGGATATATCTCGTAACGCCAGTTGAGGAAAAATCTGAACTCATGAAGAAACATTCCTATGCGGGCATCATGAATACCTCAGTTCATGAAGGCTATCCGGGCCATCATCTCCAGCTTACAATGTGCGATCTAAATCCTTCAATTGTTCCCACATTAATACACGCCACGGAAACAGTGGAAGGCTGGGCCCACTATTGCGAGGACTGGATGAAGGAGAAGGGGTTTGACGACACACCTGAAACAAGATTCATACAGACGGTAGACCTGGTGTGGAGGGCAGTGAGAATAATCGTGGACATAGACCTGCATTCGAAGATAATGGATTTCGATCAAGCAGTTGACTTCCTTGTGGAACATGTGGGATTGGAAAGACCATCGGCCGAGGCCGAGGTCAGAAGATACACCATGCACCCCGCCTACCAATTGTGCTATCTGATTGGGAGACATCTGATAACCGAACTGAGAAATGAAGTGAAAGAAAGGATGGGGGACAAATGGGACGAAGGGTTCTTCCACAACACATTCCTATCGGCCGGGAGTCTTCCCGTTTTCTTGATACGCCAGATATTCGATAACAAACTAAAGGAAATGGGTTTCCCACCACAAGGTTAATATTTCATGATAGGATAGCGCAGACGTTAGAGGTGATGAGAGTTGAAGAGCTTAGAAGCCCTCATAGAAAAGGCCTTGGAACTGAAGGAAAAGGGCTTGTCGGAAAAAGAGATCGGTGATGAGCTTCACTTATCTTTGAACACAGTCACGTGGTTGCTTGTCAAGGGTCTGAGAGGTGGGGCGCCCCCACCGGACGTGAAGATCGGATGGCGTTCGATAGGTGTGTATGCCAACAGGATAGGTTTTGTTTCTGCAACAATGTCAGACATAATTCTGGAAGAAATGGAGAAGACGGGAGAAGACTTTGATTCGGTCTGCGGAATAGCGATAAACGGAATCCCGTATGCCACTTTCGTTTCGGAAGAGCTGGGGAAGGAGCTGGTTATATACCGACCCAGCGAGGCGAGACACAGAGGAGGAGGCTTGTTCAGTTCTAACTACGCAGGCGTGGAGGAGAAGAAGATTGTGATCGTTGATGATATTCTCAGCTCAGGAGACACGATAAAGGGAGCCATAGCCGACATAACGGAGAGCGGAGGTTCGGCATTGCTGGCCGTGGTGATGGTCAATAAGACAGAGCACGATGATATCGACGGTGTTCGACTGAGAGCGATGGTCCGGGCTCGAGCGATCGCGTGAGAGCATGCACTGGTTTGACGAATTGTTACCTCGGGTGGAGAGTTTTCTAGGAGAGAAGAAGGACACGGTCATCTCAGCTGGCTTGTCAGTCTCGGGATTGCAGCATGTCGGTCGGCTCAGAGGTGAGGTCGTTCTGGCGAACGCTATCGCAGAGGGTCTGAGGAAGAGCGGAAGAAACGTCAAGCAGATTCTCGTTCTCTACACCCAAGACTCCTGGAAAGGGAAGGACGGTCAGCTGGCTCAGTTCGGAGATGGAGGTGGAAAGGAGTACGTGGGCAGAAGGCTCATCGATGTTCCGGACCCGAAAGGATGTCATGAGAACTGGGTGGACCATTACTGGAGAGACTTCGGAGATGTGCTGGAGGAATTCGCGACAAAGGTCGAGATCACTTCCACCACGGAAGTCTACCAAACGGATGAGATGAGGAGGAACGTCCTGGAGTTGCTGGAGAAAGCAGAGAAGATAAGGGAGATAGTGAACAGATACAGGGGAAGGATGAAGTATCCCGAGGGATGGATCCCATTCGAACCACTCTGCAAGAAGTGCATGAAGATAGGGAGTGCGGAAGCGCTGTCCGTCTCTGAAGATGGACAGGTGAGCTACAAGTGTTCTTGCGGGGATGAAGGGGCATCCAGCATAGAAGAAGGGAAGCTGAACTGGAGGTTGGAATGGCCTTCCTTATGGAAAGTCCTCTCAGTGGACATCGAACCCTTTGGGAAGGACCACGCGACACCGGGGGGCTCGAGGGACAGCTGCAAGAACCTGGCCAAGAATGTCATGAGTCTTACGCCTCCCTTTGGCATTGCATACGAATGGGTGGGGATGTCGAGAGAAGGGACGGACCTGGGTGACATGAGCAGCTCGGATTTCAAGGGGTTCACACCAAAGGAATGGTTGGAGTTCGGAGAACCACATGCTCTCAGATTCATCTACCTTCAAGCCAAACCGTCAAAGAGGATCGTTCTGGACCTGGCCAAGATGGACACATACCATGACCATTTGGACTCGGGTTACAGCAACTACTGGCAGGATGAGAAGGAGGAAGAGAGCGAGCTGAAATCAAGGACATACGACATATCCGCTGTGGACCGTGTTGCGAGAAAGGATATGTTCATTCTTCCATACAAGGAAGCTTCCTTGCTCACTCAGATATCCTCGGTGGAGGACAAGCTGCATTGGGTTGTCTCAAGGTTAACGGACACGGGCATACTCACGAGAGAGCTTGCCGAGGACGAAGAACAGTACCTTTCCAAGAGGATTGGTCTGGCCGATGCTTGGATCACGAAGTACGCGCCCGAAAGCTACCACGTGGAACTTCAGGAAGAACTGCCTGAGGATGTGAGGAGCGAATTGACGGAGGAGGATGTGAAGTCCTTGGCCATCTTCCGAGAACGGTTGGAAGGGGCGGATTGGAACGAGGACGCACTGAAGGAAACCATGATCCAGATGACAAAAATGGAAGACTTCCCAGTAAGCACGAAGAGGTTCTTCCGCAACCTGTACCTGGCACTTCTCGGAAAGGAGCAAGGCCCGAGAGCTGCGCCATTTCTTTCCATCCTGGAGAAGGACTTCGTCCTCGAGAGACTAGATGATGTTTCTCAGGAGTAGGAGAACACCAGCAAAGGATAAATAGAAACTTTCGAATCTCCACATCTACATAATAGATACAGCAGCCCCGTGGTGTAGAGGTAGCATCAGAGACTCTGGATCTCTTGGCGCCGGTTCGAATCCGGCCGGGGCTATCCGCCCTTACATCACCCAAATGCTTAATATTTAAGCATACACTAAACCTGGGTCATCAAAGGTGACACGCTGTGGTTTCAACAGCAACTCCATCAAAGGATTTCATACGTCAAATCATAGACGAAGACAACAGGACAGGCAAGTATGGAGGGGGAGTGCACACTAGATTCCCGCCAGAGCCAAACGGCTTCCTACACATTGGGCATGCCAAAGCCATATGCGTCAACTTCGGTATTGCCGAAGAATACGGAGGTAAGTACAACCTTCGCTTCGACGACACAAATCCACTGAAGGAGGAGGACATCTACATCAAGTCCATAATGGATGACATCAAGTGGCTGGGGTTCGACTGGGAGGACCGGCTCTACTACGGTTCGGATTACTTCGATCAGATGTACGACTACGCGGTCGACCTCGTGAAGAAGGGTAAGGCATACGTGGACGATCTGTCCGCCGAAGAAATCAAGGAACTTCGAGGCAACGTGACGACACCTGGAAAGGACAGCCCTTACAGGGAGCGAAGCGTCGAAGAGAACCTGGACCTGTTCAACAGAATGAAGGCCGGAGAGTTCGCGGATGGAGAAAAGGTCCTTCGCGCCAAGATAGACATGGCCCATCCCAACATGAACATGAGGGACCCGATTATGTACAGGATACTTCACGCAACACATCACAACACTGGGGACAAATGGTGCATCTACCCGATGTACGACTGGGCGCATGGACTGGAGGATTCCATCGAGGGAATCACACATTCGCTCTGTTCACTCGAGTTCGAGAACCACAGACCCTTGTACGATTGGTTCCTAATAGAGCTCGGAGTGTACAGACCGATACAGATAGAGTTCGCCAGGCTTAACCTGACCTACACGGTCATGAGCAAGAGGAAGTTGCTTGAGCTTGTAAAAGGCGGACTTGTAAGCGGTTGGGATGACCCGAGACTTCCCACGATAAGAGGGATGAAGAAACGGGGATACTCCACTGCATCCATAAGGAACTTCTGCGACCGCATCGGAATAGCGAAGGTGAACAGCACTGTGGACATCGAGTTCCTGGAGCACTGTGTCAGGGATGACCTCAACAAGACATCTCCAAGGTTCATGGGCGTGCTGAATCCCCTGAAAATGGTGATCGAGAACTATCCTGAGGACAAGGTAGAGGAGTTCGAGGCAATCAACAATCCCGAGGACGAGAGTGCTGGAACACGCAAGGTTCCGTTCTCCCGAGTGTTGTACATAGAGCGGGACGATTTCATGGAAGACCCTCCCAAGAAGTTCTACCGACTGGCACCGGGCAGGGAGGTCAGGTTCAGATATGCCTACTTCGTCACATGCAAGGAAGCCGTCAAAGAGAACGGCGAGATTGTTGAGCTCAGGTGTACCATCGATCCTGAGACGCACGGGGGGAATGCACCAGATGGACGCAAGGTGAAATCCACGCTGCACTGGGTATCAGAGTCTCATGCCCTGGATGCAGAGGTCCGCCTGTATGATAGACTGTTCACTGTACCTGATCCGCTCGGACAAAAGGATGCTGACTTCAAGGACCTCATCAACCCGGATTCCCTCAGAATACTCACCTCTTGCAAGGTTGAGCCGGCCGTACGTGACCTGAAGGCCTTCGACAGGTTCCAGTTCGAACGCCTGGGCTACTTCTGCGTGGACCCTGACACCACTGAGGAGAACATTGTCCTCAACCGGACCGTCGAACTGCGGGACCCGTGGGCCAAGATACAGAAACAACAGCAGAGGAAGAAATAGACCAGAGAGCCATGTCTTTCCATCGATTTCGCTTGTGCAAAGAATAGTTATTTGAAGGTGACTGCTCTTTGGAAGAATGACAATCGCAGCCCCGTGGTGTAGAGGTAGCATCAGAGACTTTGGATCTCTTGGCACCGGTTCAAATCCGGTCGGGGCTATTCTTTCTCGGTGAGCAACTCTTAATAATTCGATTGCCATTACCGATTCGCCCGGAGGGGAGGTTATGATATCAAGAGAGAAGGTCCTTGAGGCACTAGAGAGATATGATTTGGAGAAGGCGAAGATTGGAGTGTTGGCGTCCCACTCGGCACTGGACGTGTGTGACGGAGCGATCGACGAGGGTTTTCAAACATTGGCGATATGCGAGAAGGGAAGAGAAGAACCTTACACGAGGTATTTCAAAGCGGCGAGATCACCGGATGGGAAGCTCATAAGAGGCATGGTGGACAAGACGATTGTGTTCGACAAGTTCAAGGAAATACTGCTTCCCGAGAATCAGGATCGGATAATCAAGGAGAATGCGATTTTCGTCCCCCACAGGTCGCTCGTGGCCTACGCTGGCATTGATGGGGTGGAGAACGATTTTGCAGTCCCTCTGGTTGGCAGCAGGAACCTGCTGAGGTCCGAGGAGAGGGGAGAGGATCGAGACTACTATTGGATGTTGGAGAAGATGGACCTCCCGTTCCCGGAAAGGATTGAGAACCCAGAGGACATAGATTCCCTCGCCTTGGTCAAGCTTCCTCATAAGGTGAAGAGACTGGAGAGGGGGTTCTTCACGGCCGCGAGCTACAAGGAATATATAGAGAAGGTAGAGTCCCTGCTGAGGCACGATGTCATCACGAAGGAGGACTTGGAGAGAGCAAGGATAGAGAAATACATCATAGGTCCCGTGTTCAACTTCGATTTCTTCTATTCCCCGCTCACGAAGGAGGGCGAGAAGCTCGAGCTGCTCGGCATAGACTGGAGGTTCGAAACCTCCCTGGACGGCCACGTGAGGCTTCCTGCACCGCAACAGATGACCCTGCTGGAGTCCCAGGCCACACCCGAGTACACCGTCTGCGGTCACAACAGCGCCACCTTGAGGGAGTCCCTCCTGAGGAAGGTCTTCCCGCTCGCGGAGAAATATGTGGAAGGAACTCAAGAGTACTATCCGCCCGGCATGATAGGTCCCTTCACGCTGCAGACCTGCGTGGACAAGGACATGAACTTCTGGATCTATGACGTCTCCCCCAGGGTCGGGGGAGGTACCAACGTGCACCTGGCGGTCGGACATCCCTACGGGAATGCGATCTGGAGAACGAACATGAGTACGGGCAGAAGGGTCGCTTTCGAGGTCAGGCAAGCTATAGAAATGGGCGAAATGGAGAAGATCATCACTTAGTAGACCTTTCCACAGCGGGAACAGGTTCCTTTTCCGTCCGCTCCAATGATGAGCGTACTTCCGCAGGACTGGCAGAATCTGGGTGCTTCCTGTTGAGGTGATGGCTGGCCAGGTTCATGTTGCGGCCAATCCGATTTTGGCGGAGCATCTTGCTGAGGCCATCCGCTTGCTCCTGGCTGGGGTGATGGCTGCTGTGCGGGTGGTGGTGCGGTTGTTGAGTGCGGAGGCGGCGCCATACCTGGCGGTGCGTGTGGAGAGGGTGGTGTTGGATAGGCTGTTTGAGGAGGAACATATGCCATCTGCTTGAACTGCTGCTCCTGGTACGCTGCTTCGTCCGTCCTCTGGACCGTTGTGTTGGCAACCCTATCCAAGTACTTCTGACGCGGATCCCCCTCGGTAAGCATGCCCACTACCCAATCGAGTACCACCAGAAACGCGAGCTTTGAAGCGTTCCTGATAAGAGATGATTGCAGGCTCAGAACTCCCTCCGTCGCCACGACTTCCATGGTCATGATTTTCTTACCCGGGCTTGCACTCATCGTCAACTCGAAGCCCACGAAATAGAGCATCGCGATGCCCCACCAAAGGAGACCCCATGATGCCCACCACCAAGGACCTGCCATGAACAGAAGGTTCAGGGCCCACACTATGACGGAGATAATCACTCCATCAATGATTATCGCGATGACCCTCCTTATCCAGTGCTCCTGCAGGGCTTTGTTGTGCCCAATAATGTCAAAACCCGTTACCATTCCCATCTCTCCTATCCGATGCTTGAAAATCCTAATTCTGTTATTTGCTTTAAATATATTGGTATCAATATCATTGCACAAAACGGGAGCAGTTATCTCTTCTTGGCCTTTGAGAGGCACTCGGGAGGCGTCTCTTTAGTGATGTAGACCGTCTTTCCAGCCTTCATTATCACCACGTCCTTCTTCTGCGCCTTCTCGGTGTCAACCTCCAAGATGATCGGATCGTCCGTCCTGACCCTCCCCGCCTCCATCGCATCCTCGTAGGAATGGCTGAGATGTACCATCTTCCTGTCGGATGGCTTGAGGCCTATCTCCAGCAGAATCGGGCACTCCTCTTCGGTAGTGGGATAGTACAAGATATCGGGGATGTTGTCCTGGGGAAGGTCCAGGTTCACGTCAAAAGAATGCGCGTAAGTTGCCCTGATCTTCCCTTCCCTGAACTCATACCTTCCTTTCGCGTCGGTCTCGATCACGCCAAGCACATGATGAGGCTTCAAGAATCTGAACTTCTTGTTCCTTATCTGAATCGCGGTGATGAAGTCCCTCAAGTCCACAAAACCATTGTCGTCCATATCCAATCCGTACCTTTCCGGAAAATGACGTAGGACCCCTGCCATAGTCCTCCCCAAGCTGTCAAGCTCACTGTCGCTCAACAGGAACTTGGCCTTGCCACCACAGGAGGGACAAAACTCATCTCGGAAAAAACCGTGCGACCTGCATTCCTTGAGCATTCCACGCCCTCGTTGCCTTAATGGTGAACGCGACTATTAGCTTTTTGCCTATTGGGCTGTTGGATTCTATCCGCTATTTTCGGCTTTCGAGGTCCTTCTGGCTCACTGGCGTCAGGCCCCGATTCTCAAACCAAGTCCGCAATTCCCGGTACCGAGACTTCTTCATCGCTTTTCTGTGGAAATAGACATATTCTGCACCGGGTGTTTTGTCCATCGCTTTCTCCAGCATTTCTTCTTTGATATCGTCCAGGGCGTAGGACGGGATTATGTGTCCGAAGGACAGCTTGCTTTGGAGCGCCACGTCCGTGATTCTGGGAGCGTAGTGACCTCCGCCCACACCTACGGCTATCGGGTCTTCCTCGGGCTTGATTGACAGGATCGCTTCGGCTATCGCCTTTCCTGCAACTTCTTCGACCCAACAACTTTCGTCACTGCCAATCTCTATGTAGAATGCCGGGGTCTCGAGATAGGGGCCGTGGTGCGTGGCTTCGAAGGAGACCTTGTGATCCAGTTCCTGACCGGAGACCTTCAGATTTCTCAGGGCGCTTGTGAGGTGCAGGGGACACGAAGGCACCAACTCTTCGGATTTGCCACCGAGCTCTGCTTTGGAGAAGTTGCCAGGGGTGTGGACGGTGAGACTTCTTAGGCCGGATTCGCTTCTGTGCCGAGATGCGAAAATGACGATCTCAGGTTTGACTCCCATTGTCTCGTAGAATTCCAAATCTACGTTGTCATGGTAAAGATGCTCATCGTTGATCGTTGCAATCATGAAGTTCTCCCGTTCGTAGACGGGGTTGCCCAGAAATTCCCCCTTTTCGTTCCAGTCCGCCAGGCGTAGAAGGTTCTCTGAGATGTTCAGGCTGGCAGTATCGTTCTTTGATATTATGATGAGCCACATCGTAGCACTATTCCGTTGTGCGATAAAAAAGGTTCCAAGAGGGTCCAGCTCTCAGTACGTCCTCAAAACCTGACCAACCCTACTTCCTTCCCGGTAAACAGTAATCCCTTTGCAGCCGAGCTGGTACGCCATCAAGAAGACCCTCCTCACATCCTCCTTCGTAGAATCATTGGGGAAGTTCACGGTCTTGGACACAGCGTTATCCACATATTCCTGAAAAGCTGCTTGAATCCGAACGTGCCATTCGGGAGAGATATCTCTGGCCGTCACAAACAGACCCCTCACGTCCTCAGGGATTTCCATCATATCCTGAACACTGCCCCTTCTGGCAACCTCTTCCATCAACTCCTCACTGTAGAAACCCCTTTCCCTCGCTATTCTGAGAAACTCGGAATTGGTTCTGACCAGCTTGTCTCCTCCCATGATTTCGTGAACATAGCTGATGGAGAACAAAGGCTCTATTCCACTGGAACAGTCCGCAATGATGCTGAGGGACCCTGTCGGTGCGATCGTAGTAAGAGCCGCATTACGCAGTTCAGGTTCTCCCCTTTCTTTATATGCACTACCTTTGAAGTTTGGGAACGGTCCTCTCTCACTGGCTATCTCTTGCGATTCCTTCTTGGCTCCGTCTGAAATGAACTGGATAATCCCCTCCGCAACTTCCAAAGCTTCCTCGGAATCGTAGCGAACGCCCATTGAAATCAATATATCCGCAAAACCCATCACACCCAGACCGATCTTTCTGTTTGCTTTCGATATCTGTTCAATCTCCTTCAACGGGAACTCATTGACATCAATGACATTGTCCAGGAATCTCACTGAGGTTCTCACGACTCGCTCCAGCTTGGGATAATCCACAACCCAACTCCCGTTCTCCATCCTGAGCATATTAGTAAGAACGATGGACCCGAGCGTGCAGGACTCGTTTGCAAGCAGAGGCTGCTCCCCGCACGGATTGGTGCTCTCAATGTTCTCAAGTTGAGGAAGCGGAGTCCCCTCGTTTATCCTGTCCAGAAAAATGACCCCGGGTTCGCCATTTCGCCACGCGGCATCCACTATTCTGTCAAACACCTCGGACGCACTGATTTTCCTGGTGACTTCACCTGTCCTGGGATTGACAAGACCGAACTCCTCATCCTTCTCCAGCGCGCTCATGAACCCTTCTATGATTCCTACCGAGAGATTGAAGTTGCGGAAACTTCCCTCCAGTTCCTTGGCTTCGATGAACTCCAGTATGTCCGGGTGGTCGACCCTGAGAATCCCCATGTTGGCTCCTCTCCTTGTTCCGCCTTGCTTCACCGCCTCAGTGGCCGCATCGAAGACGGACATGAAGGATACCGGACCGCTTGCCAGTCCCTTGGTCGTTCTCACCACATCTCCTCTGGGACGCAGATTGGAAAACGAGAAACCAGTTCCACCTCCGCTCTTGTGTATTATTGCCGTGTTCTTTATCGTCTCGAAGATGCTCTCCATGGAATCGTCAATCGGTAGAACAAAACATGCGGACAGTTGCTGCAACTCACGGCCTGCGTTCATGAGGGTTGGTGAATTCGGAAGAAACTCCAGGTTGGCCATCAAATCGTGAAAAGCCTGCGCCGTGGCAGCGACATCAGCCTTCTCATCATAAATCAGATCAGCAGAAGCCACATTCTCTGCAACCCTCCAGAACATCTCATCCGGCCTCTCGACAACCTCGCCTTTCTCATTCTTTCCAAGGTACCTTCTCTTGAGCACTCCGATTGCGTTCTGGCTTAGAGATGGCTCAGCACCCTTCATGTTCTTCCACAAACCTGACAGATTTCAATTGTGTGAGTGTATATTAATCCTTTTGCGTGAATGCCCGTTCCGACCATCCACAGGGTGGGAGAGAAACTATTTATCGCCAATCTGGAATGCTTCATCCGTGAAGAACCAAGAGATTGCAAGGATCTTCTACCAGATCGCTGACTTCTTGGACATCCAGGGTGTTGCCTTCAGGCCCAATGCCTACCGCAGGGGGGCAAGGATCATCGAAGAGCTCCAAGAGGACGTTGCGAAAATCAAGCAAAGAGGGGAACTGACCGGGATACAGGGCATCGGAAAGAACCTTGCCAACAAGATAGGCGAGTATCTCAAAACAGGAGAGATTGGGCTTCACAACAGGCTCAAGAGAGAGGTGCCCCCGGGACTTCTCGATATCATTTCTGTCCCAGGTCTGGGACCTAAGACGGCAGGGTATCTGTACAAAGAGAAGGGAATATCCAGCTTGGAAGAGCTTGAGAAGGCCGCAAAAGAGAGACGCCTGAGACAGATGAAGGGTTTTGGGCAGAAGACCGAAGAGAACGTTCTGAAAGGCATTGAGATGCTCAAGAGGATGAAGGGCAGGATCCTGCTGGGCGAGGCGCTGCCAATCGCTCAGGAAATCATCGAAGAGATAGAATCAAAGTGCAAGGTGGAGAGAATATGCGTTGCTGGCTCGGTCAGAAGAATGAAGGAAGCCATTGGGGATATCGACATCCTTGTGGTCTCAGAAGATCCCGGCAAGACCATGGACGTGTTCTCAAGCATATCTGGAGTGCAGGACGTAATTGTCAAGGGTCGAACCAAGACCAGTGTGTATCTCAAGGACGGACTGCAGGCTGACCTCAGGGTAGTTGACCTGGACAGTTATGGTGCTGCATTGCAGTATTTCACCGGCTCCAAGGACCACAACATCCACCTGAGGAAGATCGCCCAGAAGATGGGTTACAAAGTGAATGAATACGGGCTTTTTGAAGGAGAGAGAAAGATCGCTGGAGAGACAGAAAAGGAACTGTACGAAACGCTCGAGATGACCTACATAGAACCTGAACTGAGGGAGGACAACGGGGAGATTGAAGCATCGCAGAAAGGGAAGCTGCCGAATCTTGTGCGACTCGAGGACATCAAGGGAGACCTGCACGTACACACCAACTGGAGCGATGGAACGGAAAGCATCGAGGACCTGGCCAAGATAGCTCAGGGCATGGGCTACGAATACATCGCCGTGGCAGATCACTCAAAATCACTAAAGGTTGCCGGAGGACTGGACGAAGACGAGCTGATGCTGCAGGTCAAGGAAATCAGGAAGATCAACAAGAGAATCAAGGGTTTCAAGATCCTGGCCGGGATTGAGGTTGACATTCTGGGGAACGGAGAACTGGACTTGGATGACAGTGCTCTCAAGGAAATGGACGTGGTTGTGGGCGCGATACATTCTAAGTTCTCGATGTCCGAGAAGGAAATGACGGAGAGAGTTCTGGAGGCGATCAGGAACGAGAACCTGGATATACTGGCCCATCCGACGGGCAGGTTGATCGGAAGAAGAAATCCCTATGAAGCGGACATCGATAAGATCATGAGAGAATCAGCGGACACCAAGACCGCCTTGGAGATAAACTGCTTTCCGGACAGGCTGGATCTGAACGGCCCAAACGCCAAACGGGCAAAGCAGATGGGTGCAAAGATATCTCTCGGAACTGACACCCATGCGGCCTCCAACTTGTACTTCATGAAATTCGGCGTGGGAATGGCCCGACGCGGATGGCTGGAAAGCAAGGATGTCTTGAACACCTGGAGCGCCAAGGAGATTCTTGATTATCTCAAATGAGGTAAAGAACCCGCAGGAATAGGATTCTTTATTTTCGAGAAACAGTTACCACAACATGAGTGGTGATATCAGGTGCCCCTCACCAAGAAGGAAAGAGCTCTTCGAAAGATCGCTTCCGAGGTCAGACGCTGCAAGAAATGTCCCCTCTATAAAGAAAGGACAAATGCAGTTCCCGGTGAGGGCCCAGCAAACGCCAGAATGTTCTTCGTCGGTGAAGCTCCAGGAAAAGCGGAGGATGAAAAAGGAAAGCCCTTTGTGGGATCAGCCGGAAAGATACTCGACGAAGCTTTGGAAAAAGCAGGACTTCAGAGATCCAAAGTGTTCATCACAAGCATTCTGAGGTGCAGACCGCCAAACAACAGGAATCCAAAGGCCGGAGAGATGTCGGCCTGCTGGCCGCACCTTGAGAGGTACGTCGACACCATCTCGCCTCGAGTATTGGTAGCATTGGGCCGCTATGGATTCAAAGGGCTCACAGGCAAGACCGCAAGGATTGGAGAGATGAGAAACAAGAAGCTAGAATACAAAGGAATACCTATCGTTGCAACGTACCATCCCGCAGCGGTGCTTTATAACCGCAAGCTCATCAAGAAAATCGTATACGATTTCAGAAAGGCCAGAAGGCTATCCGAGCAGAGCGCTTAGAGAAAGATCGGACCTGGACTTCCAGGAGAGTGTTGTGTACATTCCCGGGCCATGCTTCCGTCTTCTTCACATTATCAAAGATGATAATGAGAGACCAAAATATCTTATACCACTGGCAATCTCGAATCACCGAGGTGGGAACTTGAAAGATTCCACGGGAATACCAGAGGAACTCGTGAATTTCTTCAAAGGACCGGGCGGACACTCTCTGATTGTGAAAGGACTTGCGGGGACCGGGAAGACGACATTTGCCCTTCAGTTGGCTGAAGAGCTGGACAATGTGGCGAAGAGCCACTATATTTCGGTAAGGGTATCCGATGAGTCGCTGTACAATCAATTCCCCTGGCTGAGGAAGAAGTTGGAAGAGACAGGGAAGTTGAAGATGGTCAAGGGCTATGCCAAGACGCTGAGCTCCAATTTCGTTCATAGGGAAAGCGCGACGGACGTGGCCCTCGAGGTCAGAATCCGGACGGCCCAACAGCTCCTCAGGTCCATTGGAGAAGCATTGAAGGACAGTAGCAAGGTCGACCGTAGCGAACTCCAAAGACTGGAAGGGAGGATAGAGATGGGGGAGGAGAGTGTGGAGGAGCCTTTCGGCGCACTTGGGGAGGGATCGGTTCTAGACGACACCATCATCTTCGATTTAGGTTCAGACCTCCCTGAGATTGATCTTGCGTACGACATGGTTGAGCAGGCGCTACCTGACAAGACGCTTGTGCTGATAGACAGCATTGACGCTCTCAGCGAGAGATACGGAGTTCATGCTTCCAAGCTCATCAACACCCTCCAGAAGGACTTGGTGGAACATTCGAATGCGGACGTGCTGTATGTCCTGGAGACGGGCAAGGACAACAGACTGGACTATCTTGGGGATGGTGTGGTTTCCTTCGTGGACGAGGAATACAACGGAAGGAGACTCAGGGTTCTCAGGATAGACAAGCTCAGAGGGACCGAGATAAAACAGCACAAATACATCTACACACTGAAGGGCGGGCGCTTAGGAACATTCCTTTTCAAGAGGGAAGAACAGCCCAGCGAGCCAAAACACTGGAAGGTTGTGAAAGACATCTCTGAGGATGTGGTTTCCACAGGGAACGAAGAGCTTGATCAGCTTGTGGGAGGGATAAGAAAAGGTTCCATCATTGCGATAGAGGTGGGAGGAAACGTCCCGGGATTCTACGTGGACCATATCAAGACGGGGCTGATATCCAACTTCACCTGCCAGAACAGGGGAGTGGCTCTGATGCCGTCAAAGAGAGCTCCTGCCGAGACGATAGAAGCGGAAATCATACCTTACATCGGCGAGGACACATTCGAGAACAATGTACGGGTGTACGAGGCGACTGAATTCGGCTCTCTCGAAGGCTCCAAGAACACCATCCAGCTTGAAGGTCGCGATCTGGCCAACGAGATGAAATGGAACACCGTTGAATACAACCTTCAGAGTGCAAATCATCCCTTCATGTCGCTCATAGCCTTCGACACGCTGGAGTCAACCTATGACGAAGACGTGATAGAGAAGCTTACACCACACCTGACCTCCATAAGAAGGAACAAGGACATCTTCGTGGGCCTTCTCATCCCGACTGACGAATCCACCGACAAGCTGGCCAACGTCGCTCACATTCATTTGAAGATCGAGAACCTTGACGGCTCGGTTGTCCTATTCGGGGAGAAACCGCACACCGAGCTCTTCGCTTTGTCCTTTGACGTGTCTAAAGGATATCCCAAGGCAAGGCTTACGTCCATAGTCTAGAAGAGCAAAAAGAGTATCAGCCATGATAATTGGATGAAAAGTGGTTTAAAAACGCGGATGGTAGAAGGTATAATGCGAGAGAAAGAGATATCAAGACTACTAACTGACGACTACGCAGAACGCATTCTCGTCGCAACATACTACTCCGCCAAATCGGCACAGGAAATCAGCGATAGGTACGACGTACCAATAGCCGCGTGCTACCGCAAAATCCACGAATTGGAAGATGCGGGCCTGCTGAGATGCTACAGGATTGTCACGACACCGAAAGGGAAGAGCATGAAGCTTTATCGCTCGCAGTTGAAGAAGGCCTGCCTTATGTATGAAGATGGAATTTTCAAGGTCAGGCTGGAGTTCAAGCACGAGGAGCCGATAAACAACACATGGATACAGTTGAACACTCCTCGCAGCTAGATGTTCTTACTCGCTTTTTCCTGAGAACAAAAAGGTGCCAACCCGGAATTTCAAAGAATCGAACCTAGTGAGCGAGTATGAGCACTCCCATCGGGGATTGTTAGTCTCATTATTCTGGGCAGTCTTCGTTCTTCTGAGGGACCTAGGTCAACGAGAGAGTTCAGTCCCGCATGAAGGACAGAACGAAAAGCCGTCAACCCTCCCACCACATTTTGGACAGAAATTCATCGCTGTACCGCTGATGTGGGCGCCCAATGGTTGCGGGGCCGAAGGGGCAATTGCGGGCCTTGGAAGGGGTAACTCTCCCAGATGAGGGAGTGAGAGAAAGAGGCCTATCGTTGTGAGTATTGCTGCAACAAAAAGGAGAATCCATCCAACAGGTATGAAGAAGGCGAAGATCAGAGACATGATGAAGCTGCCAGATATGATGTAGATCACGCCCGATGCCATGAAAATCGACGGTGACGCAAGGGATTTCCTGGCCAAAATGTGGGAAACTCCGATTATCACTACCCCAACTCCCAGGATTATTGACGCGACCCACACGAATAAGGGATTGAGGTAATAGTTGTAGTCGTAGTAGTAGCCCCAGTAGTCTGTCTGGACAGAGAGGACCATCAGGGCAATGAACAAGACCGAGACAATTATGGAGAATATGAAGGTGGCCATCCCCATCCCGGACTTGTGGTGTACGTAGTAGCCCGCATGGGCAAATGAGTGGACAATCATCCCTACGAACACGATGATGGAGGACACGATAATGGCAATTGGATAACCAATGCTGCGATACCAATAGAAGCCGGAAGTCACGAATGAGACCGTGAAAGCCATCGCTCCGACTCCAAGCAAGATTGCGCCGATAGCACCAACGATAATGAGATTCTTTCCCTTCACATGTTCTCTGGCCGGAATTCCGGCCGGTGGAACCACCTGTTGACCCAACTCAGGAGAGTAACCCGAAGCATCCTGCATCTATTCACCTCCTCGCAACCCACTTCCTCTGCCGAGCAGAACGATTCCTAGATACATAGAGTTATAGGGTCAGAGTCTGGACAATCGTGAGGGGCGCATTGATTGAGGGGAAGGCTCTGAGGAAAACAGCTCCAGCAAGACCTACCGGATGTCGCTGTTAGCGCTGGGAGGTCCTCCGATAACGAAGAGGTGAACTATAAGTAGTAGGAACCTTTACGCGTGTTTTACTCTACAAAAGCTGTCTCGCAATGTGTTAGGGTGGGGGAATACCATGGACGCACTGGAAGCCTCTCAGATGCTGACGGATGAGTATTCTGCTAAAATTCTTTTGGCAACATTCAAGAGAAAGATGAGTGCCCAAGAAATCAGTAACAAGTATGGCATCCCGATAGCGGCTTGCTACAGGAAGATCAAGACGCTGGAAGATGCTGGGTTAATCGAGTGCATCGACCGAGTGCTCACCCCCAAAGGCAAGAGAAAGAACCTGTACCTCTCGCGACTGAAGACCGCGTTCATATTCTTTGAAAACGGAAAATTGAGGGCGAGATTCCACCTTTCCACAGGAGTCACCAAGGACTTCGGTGGGGACTGGAACGGACTTGAATTCTTGAAAGTAGTAAATCCTCTTGAGTGATCATTGGTCTTTACCCCCAACGATTTGGATGGGCGGCACTTCCAACGGAATCTGATATGTGTCGTACTCTACAACTCTCTCGAATGTGCTATGGTGACAAAGAAGCGGGCATGGCGTCCGGTCTTTTTGCAGAGAAGGAGTGTTTGGTGTCCGGTTGGCTGTTTCATTTGCAAAAGAGATAACCAGTCGCATAAAAGATAATCAGTCACGATAATCGATTGCTCTAGTTTAAGTATTCCTGGGTTATAACAACAGCAAGATACAATGAAGCTACGGTTCCACAAGATAATACCCGAGGGAAAAAGCATCATCTACCCCAAAGAAGAAGAGGAAGAGGGGAAGATCATAGACCTCAACGTGATAGTCCTGCCCAGTCAACAGAAAAAAGAGAAGCAGTAGAATTTTCTCTCTCAATCCATTTTTTCGATCGCGTTAGCTGTTTCTGAGTAGTTTACGAAAAAAAATAAAGGGGGGTGAGGAAGTCGGTAACAAGGCCCGAAGGCCCCGATCCGCAAAAAACGCGGGCACCGTTCTTCCTCAGAGGAGGGGACATCGTGATTCGTGATTTTTTCATATGCTGATATCTTGGCCCACCGCTCCGGTTCATACAGCAATTCAATTTCTCGCACGATCTCACATATAAAAACCTTTCCGAGACTATTATCAGGTTTGATAACTCGGGCCATCATTCAGGACTGAGACTTGAGAACCACTATCCCCTGAGACGCGGTTATGTCCATGGATTGTCTCCCAGTTACGTGGTGGGTTCCCCTCATCTTCAGTACTTCCAGGTATTTTCGTCTTATTTCCCCTTCCTCTTCCATGCGAAGAAGAATGATTCCGTCCACAGAATAGGCGATCTCGGGTGGATAAAGCAAGCCAGGTTCGACCTCTCCGGTGACAACACTGACCGTGTTCCAATTCTTGAGGCGATTGGTCATGTCGTACAGGAACTGACGGTAGTTGGAATCGGTGGCCCCCACCACTGTCATCGGGTCAATCACGATTCTCTGAGGCCGGATTTCACTGATCCTCTCATCTATGTATGACAAGAACTCATAGGGCCTGGTCTCCCTCAGTTCCTTCCCCAGATCAACATAGATTATCTCTCTCCCGAAGTAGTCCTTTATCACGAACTCGTACCTGGACGAGAATCTGAGCATCCACTCCGTGGGCTCGCTCAAGGTCGTGAAGTAGATCCCCTGTTCACCCTTGCGTGCTCCATCAAAGAGGAATTTCTGAGCGAATGTCGTCTTTCCCGTCCCGGCACTTCCGGCAACAAGAATGACTGACGGCATAGGGAAGCCTCCCTCGATCATATCATCCAGACCTACGATGCCTGAGGAAAGTCTCGACAGTTCGTTCTCCATTTCTTCTTCCTCTTTTCCAACATCCCTCTTTACAGGGCTTCGTAGCTCAACCGGAATGAGATAATATGGGAGTTTCGGATTGATTATCGATTGTGATAGCGATATGTTTGTGGCAGAGCGGGGTGTTCCGGGTCGGAAATGAGATGACTACTTCGAGAATATCTTCATCCAGCCATCATTTTCCATTATCTTCAGTTTCCTCTTCTTCAGAATGTCCTCGAACCTTTCCCAGGAGATTATGTTCACCCGGGGACTCCCTCCTTTTGTGAACTGGATGACGTCCGTCCCTTTGACAATGCCGGGGTGCAATTTCCTATCATCCGCGATTTCCTTCGCCTTCCTAATCGATATTTCCTCCATCTAAATCCCATTATGGAACAGCCAAAGAATATTTACCGTTATCGTTGAAAAGACGATCTCCACTCTGGGAATGGCTAGCGAATCACGACCTTGCCGTCCACTACCTCAACAGTGAGCAGGGTCTTTATCTTGATGCCCAGCTCTTTCTCTACTTCTTCCCTTTTGCCCACCTTCTCGAATACTGTGAGCACGTCCACAATCTCCGCTCCGATCTGCCTGAGAGCGGTCACGATCGCTTTGAGCGTCCCTCCAGTGCTCAGAACATCGTCCACCAAAACCACTCTGTCCCCCTTCTCGATGAAATTGATGTACATGTCTGACCCGGAGTACCCGGTCGTCTGGACAAGGGAAATCTCTCCAGGGAGGCCATATTTCCTCTTCCGAATGAACAAATAAGGGATTCCTGTTCTCAGGGAAAGGGCAGAGGCGAGCGGAAAGCCCATGGACTCGACCGTAACGATCTTGTCACAGTCAAGGTTCATCGTCCCGATTATCGCATCCACCACTTCTGCCAGCACCTTTGGATCTCCTTCTGGAATCCCGTCCGTGATGGGATGAACGAAGTACTGGTAGTCACCGAACTCGACCACCGGACATTCGGCAAGAGACTCCTTTAACTTCTCGAGCATACTACCCCTCTTTATCCTGGAGCAATCTCTCCATGGCTTTGTTCGCTCCCACAATGATCTCCTCCTGGTACTTCACAACACCCTCCTGCATGAGTATCTCCCCGTCACAAATGACGGTATCCACGCAAGACCCATTGGCGGAATACACCACGTTCGAGATAAGGTCATGGCTGGGATGGAAAGAGGGCAACCTGGTGTCTATCAGCATCAAGTCGGCAAGCTTTCCAACCTCGATCACTCCCGCATCGAAGCCCAATGCCTCAGCGCCGTTGACAGTCGCCAGCTGGAACGCCTCACCGGCCGGCATGATCGTCGAATCATTTGAACCATGCTTCTGGAGAAGGGCCGCGAACTTCATGGACTCGAACATGTCAAGGTTGTTGTTGGAGGCGCACCCATCCGTTCCCAGGGAGATGTTGAGTCCTGCTTTCCTCATCTTCGAATACGGAATCGCTTTCCCGACGGCCAGCTTCATGTTTGACACGGGATTGTGCGATATCTTCACGTCCGCCTTGGCCAGAATGCCAATCTCCTTCTCGTCCAGCCATACCGAATGCGCGGCCAGCAACCTGGGTCCCAGAAATCCGATCTCTTCAAGAAAGCGGACGGGGGAGCTGCCGTTCTCCTTCACGCAGTTGTCCACTTCTTCCTTTGTTTCACTCAGGTGGAAATGTACCAGCAGATCCTCATCGTCCGAGATCTCCTTGATTCTCTCAAGAGACTGCTTCGAGACGGTATAAAGCGCATGAGGACCAAGCGCTGGCTTAATCCTGTCGCAATTCAGGTTCCTGACCCCCCCAATGAGCTTCATTGATTTCGTCAGGAGCTCCTCCCCCGCTTCGGGTTTCATAACATCAATGAACCCTTCGGAAAGGACCGCCCTAATCCCGGATTCCTGGACGGCCTTGGCCTGCATATCCAGATGGAAGTACATGTCATTGAAGCAGGTAGTGCCAGACCTAATCATCTCAAGGCAGGCCAGTCTGGTGCCCCAGTAGATGTCGTCAGGAGTGAGCTTGGCTTCGATGGGCCAGATCTTCTCCCGCAACCACTCGTGAAGTTCCATATCATCCGCATAGCTTCTGAACAAGGTCATCGCGGCATGAGTGTGCGTGTTCACCAGGCCGGGGAGCAGAGCCAAGTCATTCCCTTCTATTGTCTGGTCCGCTTCGACCACGGGTCCGATGTCAGCTATGAGATTGTCCTCCAGGTACACGTTCGTTGGCTTGCCCTGGTGAAGGACATCCTTGATGAGTATGCTCATGCCGTCTCTCCTAGGAAACTGGATATCAGTTTCTTGGCGTTCCGTGCGTTCTTCTTCTGGTTCTGTACAATCTTCTCGTATGTGAGCGGTTCCTCCTCAATACCATGACAGTAGTTGTCCACCATGCACAGGCTTGCATAGCCCAGATCCAACTCGTTCGCCAGGGTGGCTTCCGAAGCGACGGTCATCCCGATCACTTCACCGAAGGACGACAGACCCCTTATCTCCGCCCTCGTCTCCAGTCTGGGACCTATCGTCTGAACATAGGTTCCCTTGTCGTATACATTGAAGTTGAGCTTCTTTGCTGCTTGAATCAGCCCTTGCCTCAGTTCTTCGTCAAAGGAAGGTGTTATATGCTTCACCCTCGAATCGAAGTAGGTTATGATGTTCCAAGGAGAGAAGAAATCATCTGGAACGAGGAAACTGCCGGGTCTGATTCCCTTCTTGAGGCTACCAACCGATGAGGTGCTAACCACCCTCTCGACCCCCAGCTCTTTGAATGCCCAGAGATTGGCCTTGTGGGGCAGTTGATGAGCGGGTATCTCGTGACCTTTTCCGTGCCTGGAGAGGAAGGCTATCTTTCGTTTACCAAGTGTTCCTATCTTCATGGGGTTGGAGGGCTTTCCATAGGGCGTGTCAATGTTCCTCGTCTCGAACCTTTCAAAGAAGGCTACATCGTAGATACCAGACCCCCCCAAGAAACCTAAACGGACCTCCTCTTTCATCGGAAGGACAAAACTCTCGCCAGAATTAAAGTTTGTGGAGGGTGAGATATCTATCCAGCCACAGTCCAGCCATTGTGACATAGAATCACTCATGATACTGATTGCAATACGTATTTGAATCCATCTAGCCTAGCAATTAACGATAAACTGTGATATCCTCGTTGGCACTATTGCTAATCAGCCAGGTCACCGGCGACGAACTACTCAATTCGCTCCTATTCGGAGAGAGCAGAGGGCTGGTCCAATCCGGCTACAGCTATGTGATCAAGGAGAAGAAACCTCAGAAGACCTTCGTCCACTTCTGGGACATGATGAGAAAAGGCTACAAAGGGCTCCTGATAACGCGCCAGCACCCTGACCACGTGGAGAAGGAATTCGGTCCAGGGGATCTGAAGATCGTCTGGTTGTCCACAACGCTCGGCAAGGACTATGTGGATCCGCACAACCTGGGGAGCCTTACGAACTTGGTCAACAGGTTCGTGGAGGACGGTTCCAAGACGGTCATACTTTTGGATGGTCTGGAGTACTTGATGGTCAACAATGACTTCTCCAGAATCCTGAAGTTCATCGAATACGTCAATGAGATCGTGATGCAGAAGAAGTCCCTGCTACTGATATCCATCGACCCCAAAGCATTCGAGGAGAGGGACCTTGCCCTTCTTGAGAGGAATGTGAAGGTCCTCTAACAATGGCCAGCATTCTGATTTCTTGTCCAGAAGTTGATAATCAACAGTGATGACCGAATCGTTGGTTTAAATAGCCCACGAACAAATAGTAAGGGTTTGCAAGAGGTGACATTACGCTGCGAAGAGTGAGAAGTGTACCCGGGGACGAAGCGGGAAGAATCCTTCTGGCGACCGCTTCAAAGCCCATGACCGCAAGGCATCTGAGCGAAATGTTGGAC
Organism: Methanomassiliicoccales archaeon; assembly: GCA_004377185.1. Taxonomy (GTDB): domain Archaea; phylum Thermoplasmatota; class Thermoplasmata; order RBG-16-68-12; family SOIM01; genus SOIM01. Next base: position 43,284 of record SOIM01000011.1, read on the forward strand.
ATCCCGATAGTGGAGTGCTACAGGAAAATCAAGTTCCTAGAATCCCTAGGACTGCTGAGCAAGGCGACCACCCTAATCTCTGCGAGAGGAAGGGGGATATCCTTGTACTCCTCCCAATTGAGGGAGGCTAGGTTGTTCTATTCGAACAACAGAATAAAAATGGCGCTAAAGCTCCCTCGAGAAGTGCTCAAAAAGCATCAATATCATACTCAAGAATGATAATACTGGTATTCCTGCAATTGAGAATCAAGAAGGATAATCATTTCCGACACTATTTATAGCGACTTGACTAATGTTTTATTCGACGAAGGAGGCGACGAAAAATCATGGATCCTTTGGAGGCATCAAAGCTCATAACCGACGAGTACTCTGCCAAGATACTCGTTGCAACATACAAGAAACCCAAAAGCGCGATCGAACTCAGCAGGGAATATGGAATCCCGATAGCAGCTTGCTACAGAAGGATCCACGCCCTGGAAAAGGCTGGACTGGTCAGGTGCACCGAGAGGGCCCTGACACAGAAAGGCAAGAGGATAAGCTTGTATCTCTCACAGCTCAAGAACGCTTACATCTTCTTCGAAAATGGAAAACTCAGGGTTAGATTTCAGCTCGCTTCAGGCCTCACGGAAGACTTCGGAGGCGATTGGAAGGCCATTGATGTGCTATCAAGATAGTCAGGCTTACCCCCCTCCTCCACAACCCACAGGCAGCGTTTGGGCATCGCTCAGACCTGCCTGAAATCTTTTTTGGAACCTTTCTCGTTAGTTTTATTAGCCTTGACCTAATACCGCAGAAGGATGAGTCAGGGCTTCGAAGGGAGGGACATAATATCCATCCACGATTTTTCACGGAAGGAGATCGAACACATACTGGACGTTTCCAAGAAGATGATCCCAATTGCAAAGGGGGAGGCGCAGGATTTCTCCCTGAAAGGCAAGATCCTATCACCGATATTCTTCGAGCCAAGCACCAGGACCCGTCTGTCCTTCGAGACTGCCATGAACCGCCTGGGCGGATCTGTAGTTGGCTTCTCGGACCCTGAGATAACCTCACTGAAGAAGGGCGAGACACTGGCCGACACCATAAGAATGGTGGAATCCTACTCGGACGTGGTGGTCCTCAGGCACCCCATGGAGGGGGCTGCGAAGCTGGCTGCCGATTTTACCGAGAAACCGGTCATCAACGCGGGAGATGGGGCTGGACAGCACCCAACACAAACAATGCTGGACCTCTTCACAATCTGGATGGAGAAAGGGGCCATAGACGAAAAGAACGTGGTATTGGTAGGGGACCTGAAGTACGGAAGAACGGTGCACTCCCTGGCCTGCGCCCTGGCGAAATTCGGAGCAAACCTGACCTTCGTTGCGCCAGAAGTCCTCCAAATGCCAAAGGAGATAATCGACTACGTCCAAGAACAAGGCGTCTCTTACAGCCAGTCAGACAATCTTGAGAAGGCGATCGAATCCGCGGACGTGCTGTACGTCACCCGCATACAAGGCGAGAGGTTCCCAGACCCTGCGGAATACCAGAAGGTGGTCGGTACCTACCGCGTGGACAATGAGCTGCTCAAGGGAGCAGGCAAGGACATTATCGTCATGCACCCTCTACCAAGGGTTGATGAGATCCATCCAGATGTGGATGGCACGCCGCACGCGGTGTACTTCAAACAGGCATTCAACGGTGTCCCGGTAAGAATGGCACTACTGGCCCTAATCTTGGGTGTGGTCAAGTGAAGGAGATAAAGGTTGCCCCAATCAAGAATGGCACGGTCATAGACCACATCTCCTGCGGAATGGCCTTCAAGGTCCTCAAGATACTCGGGATATCGGATGCCAACGTGGACTCTACCGTGAGCGTTCTGATGCATGTACCAAGCAAGAAGACCGAGTGGAAGGACATCGTGAAGGTGGAGGACAAGGAACTGGAGCCCATCGAGGTCGACAAGATCTCACTTGTTGCACCGGATGCGACCATCAACATCATCAGGAATTTCGAAGTGGTGGAAAAAAAGACGGTCGAACTGCCAGACGTGGCGGTGGGCATCTTGAAATGCGGGAACCCGAACTGCGTAACCAACTCCAGAGAACCCGTGAGAACGGAGTTCGTACTCAAATCCCGGAACCCCATTCAGTTGAGCTGCAGCTACTGCGGGCGGGAGCTAGAGAACATCGTGGACCACATAATATAGTGGCAACTTTTTTATCTGGATTACCCGATATGGGTCTAGGTGATGACTTGACGGAGAAGAAAGGGATGGATGAAGAGCAGTTGCATGAGCTAGTCCTTGAAATCATGGAAACACAGAAAATGATGGAAAAGGAACTGAAGTATCTCAAGGACAATCTCAAGGCTCAGAACACTCTTTCCAAAGAGATGTTGAGGGTCCACAAGATCAACAGGGACATCTCCATGAAGAATACGAAGCAACTGGAGCAGATTTCCAAAGACCTCAAGAAATATGGGCAGAAAGGAAAGAGCAGATAGGGCTCTCCATTTCCATTTGGTGCAGGAACCAATACGAGAGAAACCTTAAAGATTGACCGCTGGATATCCAGACGAACATGGGAGTAAACATTTCTGACATAGTTCCTTCAAAAAAGAGAGAACTACGCGAGTTCAGGGGAAGGGTAATCGCCATAGATGCCTACAACGCCATCTACCAATTCCTTTCCATAATCAGACAGCCGGACGGAACCCCCCTGATGGACTCGACTGGTAGAGTCACCTCCCACCTTTCCGGGTTGATATACCGCACCTCAAATCTCCTCAAAGAAGGCATGAAGCCGGTCTATGTCTTCGACGGCAAGCCACCCGACCTCAAGAAGGAGACGGTAAAGGCCAGGGCCGAGGCAAGGGAAACTGCGAAGGAGGAGTGGAAGGCAGCGCTGGCAGCAGGAGACATAGAGAAGGCATTCTCAAAGGCGACACGGGCGTCCAAACTGAAGAGACCGATGGTGGAGCAGTCAAAGGAGCTCATATCGAAATTGGGAATCCCTTGGGTGCAAGCTCCGAGTGAGGGAGAGGCCCAGGCCAGCTACATGGGGATGAAGGAGGATGTGTGGGCAGCCGGTTCTCAGGATTTTGATTCACTTCTCTTCGGCTCTCCCAGGCTCATAAGAAACCTCACCATCACGGGCAAGAGAAAGCTGCCAGGGAAGCAGATATATGTGAACGTCCAGCCCGAGGAAATCGATCTTTCGAGGGCTCTCAGTTCATTGGAGATTAACAGAGACCAGCTCATAGATCTGTCACTGTTGGTAGGAACGGATTTCAATCCTGGGATCAAGGGCATCGGGCCCAAGAAGGCCCTTTCCCTGATCAGAAAGCACGGGGATCTGGATACGATCATGGAAAAAGAGGGCTTCATCATCGAAGGGGCCGAGGACATCAAGGATATCTTTCTGAGACCTGACACCACGGACGACTACACGCTGGAATGGGCTGAACCGGATGAGGAGGATGTCCTGGATTTTCTCTGCGGAGGGTTTGATTTCTCCGAGGACAGGGTGAGGAGCGCCTTGAATAAGATTGCCCAAGCCAAAGATATGCAGAAGCAAAAGAGCCTGGATAGGTGGTTCTGAGGGCATTCCGCAGTTCTGGCCTTTTCTCCATGAACAGCACTAGTTCTGAAAGAAATCTATAAGACGAAGTTGCATATCCATCAACGATGCCGCCGGAAATATGGGGCCCAGTACTCGAGATCGTAATTGTCCTCGTCCTCTGTAGCGTCATATCTTTGATTACCTACTTCAAAAAGATGCTGACCCTTACTGGCTCGGTATCAGCTTTCGGGGTGGGGGTGATTGTAGGCGTCTTCGGGAGCGTGATGTGGCTCATCCTCTTGCTCGTATTCCTCCTGAGCAGTTTTGCTGCTACCAAGTACAAGTTTGCAGCGAAGGAGGCTTGGGGAGTTCAGGAAGGAAGGAGAGGGGAGAGAAAGGGCGGCAACGTACTGGCACACGGGCTCATACCGGCGGTCATATCCATAATCGCCTTTCTTACAGTGAGATTTGACCTGCCCCTTCTTCCCACGGGAATCACTGGACTCATCTTCATATCCGCAATAAGTGTGGCCGCGGCAGATACGCTTGCCAGTGAGATAGGGGTCCTGTCGGACAAGACCTACTCGATCATAACTCGTGAGAGAGTTAGGCCGGGCACCAACGGGGGCGTCTCCTGGTTCGGCCAGATGTGGGCGTTCTTCGGTGCAGCATACACATCGATCATCGGCTGGCTGATACTTCACCCCTTCTCGGATACTTTGGCCGATAGCATCTGGATAATATGGATCCCGATAGTTGTGGGCTTCGTGGGCTGTCAAATCGACAGCGTGCTGGGTGCAACTCTGGAAGCAAGAGGGGTCCTCAACAAGGATACGAACAACCTCGTGACAATAGCCATGGGAGCGATTCTGGCAGTGCTTCTCTACAGTTTCATTGCCTAGGAGACCTTCTTCACGACATCCTTCAAGATCCTGGCATTCTCCTCTGCCAGTTCCTGTGCCCTTCTCTTGTCCTTTGCCTCTGCGTAAATCCTGACTATCGGTTCCGTTCCCGACGGTCTCACCAGGACCCACTCCGATTCGCCGTACATCTTCAACCCGTCCGTCTTGTCGACCTTTTTGGATGCTACCGACTTCTCCATTAAAGCCAGGGCCTTCTCTTTCCTGTCGTCAGGGCAGCTCACGCTCATCTTGTGAAGATGGTATTCCGGTAGTCTGGAAATCAGGTGGGACAAGCTCTCACCGGACTTAGCCAGTATCTCAATCATCTTGCCGGCGGTCATGGCCCCGTCCCGACAGTACTGATGCTCCGGGAATATCATTCCTCCGTTCCCCTCCCCACCGAACACAGCCTTTTTCTCCAGCATGGTTCTGGCAACAATCGGTGCCCCGACCTTGGAATAGAGGATTTGGCCACCGGACTTCCTCACCACATCCTCCACACAGCTGGAGGAACTGACGGGGGTCACGACCGTTCCTTTCTTCCCCCCAAGGATGAACATCGCCACTAGGGCCAGACTCTTGTCTCCGTCCACAAATCGTCCATTCTCATCCACGAATATCGTCCGGTCTGCATCTCCATCGTGGGCGACGCCGATATCGGCATTGCTATCCTTGACAGCCCTGGCCAAATCCTTCAGATTCTCAGGGGTGGGTTCGGACGGGTGTCCTGGGAACCTGCCGTCCGGCTGATCGTTCAGCGTGGTGATCTCGCAACCCAGTCTGACCAATATATCGGGAGATGTCAGATAACCCGCTCCGTTCGCGCAGTCCAGGACCACCTTGAATCCTTCCTTCCGGATCGATTTCACATCCAGTTTCCTGATTATTCCCTGAACATATTTCTCTGCCCAGCGGTGGTCAAACCTCGTTCCACCGATGGTCCGCCAATCGGACGTGTGGAAGGACCTCTTGAAATAGTGAGCTTCTATCTTTTCCTCATCCTTCCTCGCCAGCTCCAGGCCCATTGAATCGATGACCTTGATTCCGTTGAATTCTGGTGGGTTGTGTGAGGCGGTTATGATTATTCCACCTTTGTATGCGCTCTTCTTCACGGCATACTGGAGAGAAGGACTGGGCAGTATTCCCAGTTCGGAAACAGACAATCCGGTAGATAGCACGCCCGCCGCGACAGCGTTTTTCAACATATCGCCAGATGTTCTGGTGTCCAGTGCGATTGCCAGTTCCCCTTCGCCGAAGAACGTTCCGATAGCCCTGCCCAAGTCCAATGCCAGATTGACATTCATGTCCGAATTCGCGATACCTCTTACGCCGTTCGTCCCGAAGAGCCGGTTCATCTCATTCCCACCTTCTCGTTGGTCAAGACAGAGCCCTCCAGTATCCTTTCCGAGTCGGCAACAACACAGTCTTGAAGCCTGCAACCATCCTCTATTTGGACATCCTCTCCCAGGACCGAGTTGGATATTGTCACATCCTCCCCCACCTTGACCTTGTCAAGAAGTACTGAATTATCGATTCGTGCGGAGCCAATGGCACAATCCTTCCCGATACTCACGTTGGGACCCAGTATTCCCGAGCTCGCTGACAATCTCGGACCAATACAAATTGGATGTACGATCTGGACTTCTTCATTCAAGTCAGAGCCGTCCTCAAACCTGCTTCCTTCTTCCTGCAGAAGGGTTCGATTGGCTTCCAGGTAGGTGGAGAACTTGCCCACGTCCGTCCAGTAGCCTTCAAAGGTGTAACCGAACAGCCCCTCATCCAGCAGCAGGGGGAAAACCTCCGCCTCCATGGAGATCTTCTTTCCACGTTCGATTCTGTCCAGTATCTCCGGCTGAAGGTAATACATCCCAGCGTTCACAAGGTTGGAAAAGACCTGGTCAGGCGCTGGCTTCTCCACAAAACGAATGATCCTTTGATCGTCATCCAGCTCAACAACCCCGTAGTCCTCTGGATGACCGGAAGGGAACAAGGCTATGCTACCCATTCCGCCCTTCTTCTCTGCGAATGAAATGAAATCATCCACCCTGAATGATGATATGATGTCCCCATTGAGCACCAGGAACGGTTCGTCCAGCATTCCTTCGACGTTCTTCACTGCGCCCCCCGTCCCCAAAGGAGTCTCTTCGACCGCGATATCCACTTTTGCGTCCGTCTCGACCGTCTCCAAGAAGGATCTCAGTTCATCTATCATGTGACAGGCGGCAAACACAACCTCATCTGACCTTCCCGCAAAATAGTCCAAGGTGTAGCGAGCCATGGGACGGTTCAGAAGGGGGATGAGTGTCTTGGGCCGAGTGTAGGTCAAGGGGTACAACCTGGTCCCCATTCCACCGGCCAATATCACAGCCTTCATCAGTTGAGCATTGGGATTAGGATAATAGAGTTTTTGGAAGAAGAGACCCGACTACTTGGGGACTATGGTGACCACATTGTTGCCCCTGAGGACCACGGTGCCCAACTTCTTCATCTGCTCTTCCTTGGTCTCCTCGGTCTCCTCCAACACAAGGTTCATGAAGTCATCGTAGCCTACCAGCTTGCCCTCGAGACTTCTGCCGTCCTTTAACATCAAAGATATCCTTTTGTTTAGCGACTTCTCCAATACATTCAAAGGAAGAACCACATCATTCCCCCCTGACAGTTGATGTCTGTAAAAGTATCCGTTTGATTTAACCTTTTCCCTATGCCTCTTCGGGCAGAGCAACGTTTTTAAGCATTGAGAATGTTATTGCATCTGGTCGATTTGATGGAGGAAAAAGAGAAGATTGGAGTGGTGTTCAAGTACTTCGCAAAACCAGAGGTTGCTGCCATCAGCATCGAAAGTGGGACCCTGACCGTTGGAGATAAGATATTAATCCAGGGAGCCACCACCGACTTCGAGCAGACAGTAGATTCAATGGAGATTGATAACGAAAAAGTGGAGAGTGCTGGGGCCGGGCAGTCGATTGGTATCAAGGTTAAGGATAGGGTCCGACCGAACGATATCGTGTACAAGATTATCTAGATGCCATGGCAACGAACTAGGCCGACGCAGCCCTTTTTGAACAAGCCTTTCTCAGCGAAGGTGAGAGTTCTTCCAGATAGGAGCAGATGAGATCGTCCCTCTTGCCGATCCACTCAGCCATCATGACCACCGGCATCATTATGGTGATGAATGGGTAGTAGTTCTCTGTGTCAGTGAAGTCCTTGGTCACTTCCGTGATAGCTCTTCCAGCCAGCTGGGCGATTCTTGCTATGTGGTCCTTGTAGTTCTCGATTGTCAGGTGTGGACCGTAGTTCTCGAGCTTCGTCACCGAGCAAATCTCATCCTCCCTCATGGCAACCAGGGAGAGATTGGCAATCCCGCTCTTGAGATCCTGGTGGATGTTCACGATGTTGTTCAGGAAGACCACAGCGATGTCGTAATAATACCATCCCTCTAAGAGGTGCTGGAGCTCCTCCACCTCGAATTCCTTGTCCGCAAACGACATGTCAATGAGATTGTACCTGGTTCCTCCGCTGACATATGCAGCCAGCCTCTCATACCACTTAACGTCCTCCGCCGGCGCGTAGAAGTTCCTGGCGATGCTTCTGATTTTGCCAATGTTGAGGGACTCTTCCTTCTGGAACATGGTTATAGCCTGTCCGAGGATGACCCTCTCGTCCAAGACCTCCATGTTGTAGAACAGGTCAACGCCATGAGGGGATTTGACGAAAAGCCTGTTGAAGCTGGAGGAAATCGTGGAAATCAGGTCAAAGATGTGAATCTGGTTTTGGTTCATCGCGGGGATGAGCTTCTTCTTAAATGCGTTCGGGTCGAAGTCCAGATCGGTCATGGATGCCAGAACGTGGTGGTACATACCTCTCGCCTCCATGTATGTGTAGCGGCCCTTGTCCACAAGATCGTCCAGAATCCCGGTCTGGCATTTGTACAGTACTTTTGCGAGAAGAGATCGCTTCAGGTTCTCCTGGGACATGTGTTTTGCATATCTCTGGGAAATCATGCTGGCCCCGGCCGCGTATCTCAATGTCTGGGCCCAGTCCCAGGTGTCACCGACCTCCTCGTCTAGGAGGACGTTGGGCTGAGCACTGGGTCTCAGTGTGATGGGGAAGATGCTCCCTCCATCGAAAAGCAGGCCCAGATTGTCACAGGTTTTGCGTATGTGATGGGCCAGTTCCTCTGGACGAATCCCCAGATCGTAGCTGTCAAGAAGGGTTTCTGCGTAGCTACCCAGTTTGATGACCTTGTCAGAAAGGTAGTTTACGTCCTCGGCGCTGATGCGGACGGTATCGGTAGACATGGAGGTGGCACTCCCTGCAAGATTGCAGGTGTAGAAAGACGGACTTAAATGACAAAAAGGCTCTTTCGAGAATCTCAAAGATGATTTTTATTATCAAGAACAGAAATAAGTATCTGGCTCAGTGAATTTCGAAGGATTATCAGCGACGATAACTGGGACGTCAGATTATAAATCCAAAAGGTAGATGGAAAACCGTTGCATCAGCGGAGGTAACACCATCATAAAGTACATAGGAGCAGGTATCGCACTTGCTTTTTCAATCGTGATAATAATCGCCGTTCTAAGGCAGAAGACCATCAAAGCCTTTCAAAAGAACGTCCTGATATTCTCCATCCTCCTTCTGGTCAGTGCAATCATCTCCAATATAATCATCTCCGTCTCGGCCGGACTGATAACCCAAGAGAGTTCCATCATCTACAGCAAGAAGATCCAAGCGATGTTCGACATATTCATGGGCGTCATGATGGGGGGCTTTGTAGTCGCAATGGCGGTACCCAACATCAATTCGGGAAGGGACCTCCTCAGGCACATGACGGACAAATTCCCAAGCTCTTACTTCCTCTACTGCCTTGTGATGGTTGCTGGTCTGGTAGGTGTGATAGTCACTCCCGCGGAGGTGGTATTTCTCAGTGGAGGCACCTACACCTTCATGTTCCCACTCTGGTTTCTTGTCGGGATTTCTCTCGTTGTCCTCAGCGTGATGATTTTCATACCGATGAAGATTAGAACATACCTCAAGAAAGCCAAACCTCACAAACACATTGTCCACGATGCATACATGATCGCTGGCGGGGTCATTGGCTATTCAGTCGGTGAGCTGATTTTCGAGATAATCCTTCCCAGCCTCAGCATCGACCTGAGGGCGGCCGGTTTCGTCATCCAGATATCCTTGGTGGGCATGATCGCTTATGCGATACGGGACCGTACCTTCTTGCAGGACTTGCTCACACCCGTCTCGGAAGCTCATTTGAAAACGGAGAAGACGTACGACCTGCCAGGAGGTTACAGTTATCTGGTGGAGGAGAGCACCCCTAATCTCTGCTTCGAGGTATTCAAGGATCTCGTCACACACGGCAAGCAAGGGCTCGTCATTACCAGAACGATGCCGAAGAAAGTGAGAGGTATGTACGGCCTCGAGAAGACCCCGATACTGTGGTTGACGAGGGTGGCGGACAATCCAGAGACGCTGAGGCCCTACCCCGTGGGCAAGATTTCTGAAACCATCCAACATTTCATAAGAGCGGGCAAGAACACCGTGGTGCTGCTGGACGGAGTGGAGTATCTCATAACCCACAATGATTTCAAAACCGTTTTGACTTCCCTTCAAGATCTCAATGAATACATTGCTCAGTACGACTCGGTCCTGGTAATACCGGCCGACGCGGAGGCGATGGAATCAAAACAATTCGCCTTGCTCAGGAGGGATCTGAGAATGGTAGAGAAACCGCCAAAGATCATGAAGAAGATTGACACTGAAGAAGCTGAAGAGGATGTAGGAACTCTGGAATTCATAGGAAGGAAGGAAAAAGGCGAGGCCTCTGAAGGAAGTGGGATGAAGAGGGGGTTGCTGCTGCTCGTTTGCTTCATGGCCGCTTTCAGCATTCTTGCCTCTCCTATGTCCAGTGTTGCTGTTGCGACCGCTTACGAGGTTCCACAATATGCAGAAGGGAACTCCTGGACCTATTCTGTCGATATGACGGAACAGTACACAATCCAGCTTTCTGGCTCTGTACGGATGGGTATTGTCGGTGAAGACACGATTATTGTGGGTGACAGTAGCTACGATGTTGTGGAGAACGAGGTCAGCGGCAGCGGTACCTTCACCGGAACGGTCATGGACCTGCCTGCCGAGGGGAATTGGGTTCTCACCGGTACCGAGTACTGGGATGAGCAGAGCGTAGAGAGGGTTGATACCTACCTTTCGGTAACGATGGAGGGAACTCTGGACTTCGGGCTTTATCAAGCCAACCTTACGATAACCTCAACAACCAGAACCCAGGATGACATCATATCCAATACCTGGCACTATCCAATAGTTGTTGGACAATCAGGAACCATCGTGATGGACAAGTACTACAACAACTCTGTAATCATAGAAGTGGAAGGCATGCCCCCGGTCGGAATGTACAACGAGACCCAGACGCTCTACCAGGTGGACTGTGAGTGTGAGGAGCTTGCGACGATAACGGTAGAGGCTGGAACCTACGAGGTGTACGTGATAAACAAGACCGGTGCTGACGGAAGCAGAGAGATCAACTATTACCTTCCCGAGGCCGGTGCAGGAGCCAGGATAGAGCGTTATGACCCGTATGGCTACATGATGGGCGAGTACGACCTTCAAAGCTTCTCGTACAGAAATGAAGAGGAACCACCTGCCACCTATCTGGGACTGCCGATAGAATATTGGATTCTCATCGCCATCACTGTCAACACAATCTTGATTCTCTCAATCGCCTGGCTGTTGATGAGAGGGAAGAAGAACGCAGAGGGTGACTGAGACTGATTGGGTTTTCGAAAGGGCTCGTGAAGATAAAGCCCAATCTAGCTACAATTGCAGAGTAAACGAAAGGCTGTCCGAGCCACCGTCATCGTCGGTCACGGTTATCGTAATCGGGTACACCTTGGGCAGCAGGAAAGCGTGTGTCTGCGTGTCTGTGACTGTAATTGGATTAACATCCGGGCTTGGATAGGGATCGGGGCCCACTCCATCATTGTAGTAGGTTGCTGTGGACGTTGTGCCGTCTCCCCAGTCCCAGGTGAATGTCAGATCATCGCTCCCTGGATCGGACGCTGTGGCGCTGAATGTGATGTTCTGGCCTATGAAGAAGGATGAAATGTCCCTTATCTCCCAGGTCCATGTGTGTGGATGCCGAACGTTGAATGTGTGGTCCAGCCAGACCTCAGTGCCATCCTCGAAGCCCACAATCACCCAGACGGGCGTGGAACCCCAAAGCTTGCCATTGATTGGATCGTCCAAGGGCGTGTAGCGGACTATCAGTGGGATGTCTTCGAAGAGGTTCACCGTGACATTGGGTTCTGTCTTGGCTTGCTCATTGGGACTTCCTGGTTCTCGGACGATGTGGATGAGTTGTACTGGCACACCCGCTCTCACAATATCCAAGCTTACGTCATGCCACTTCTCGCCGGAAACCCGCAGAGTCAGGTCGACTATTGCCTTTGCTTCCACGGAATCAGGGTCAATCGTCGGATCAACGTTGTTGATAACGATGTCCCTTGTTGTGGTTACACTGCCTCCATCATCGTCGGAAACTGTCACAGTCACAGTGAAATTGCCGTTGTCTCCATATGTGTGAGCTACGCTGGTGCTTATGTTGAACGGATAGACCCCCAGAGGACTCGGGTCTGGGTCAGGTCCAACGCCATCGTTGTAGAATACCACCGTCTCCGTCGTTCCGTCCCCCCAGTCGAATTCCAGGGTAATGTCATCGCTGCCAGGATCGGTCGCATCAATTGAGAAGGTAACTTCCTCTCCCTCATTCGAGGTGGATGGGAAATCGACATGGGTTACTCTGGGTGCCAGATTGGAAACCATGATGTCTGTCGAGATGATAAGCGCACCTCCGTCGTCATCTGTCACGATGAGTTCCAGCGAGAAGGTTCCGTCATCACCATAGATATGAGTCATGTCACAGGTGGCAGTGAATGGATAGATACCGTACGGGCTCTGAGGAGGATCTGGTCCAACCCCATCATTGTAGAACACAACCGTGTCGGTCAAACCATCGCCCCAGTCCCACTCGAATGTCAGGTCATCGCTGCCTGGGTCAGAAACCGAGCTCTGAACGCTTATCGCGACCCCTTCGTCAGTTGAACCAGGAGAAGAGAAAGAAACTTCCACAGGCACCAGATTATCAACCTGAATGCTCGCTGTGAAGTTCATGCTTCCCCCATCATCGTCCTTGAGGCTGAGAATGATCGTGTATAGGCCATTGTCCCCCCAATCGTGGGTGGTGTTCAAACTGATGTACACCGGATTGATATCAGGACTCGGATATGGATCGGGACCCACGCCGTCGTTGTAGAAGGTCCAGGTGTCAACCGTTCCGTCGCCCCACGCCCACACTATTTCTATGTCGTCACTGCCAGGATCGATCACAATGATTTCGAAGACATCGGCCTGGCCCTCGTCCAAAGGCGATGGGAATATGAGTTGTGCCCTTGGATAGGCGTTATAGACGACCCAATATGCAGTATCTGTGGAGTTCTGACCGCCAGGGTCTCGGACCTCCAGTGTTGCCCTACCTGAGTAGTCATCTCCCCAGACCTTTGTGGCAGTGGGATCTGACGACCAGCTCGTGTCCCAGACTCCATCGCTCTCAAAGTCCCATCGGAACTCAAGGGCATCACCCTCTGGATCTACCGAGCCGCTCCCGTTGAACTCAATGGGTTCATTCTCCCATGCTGAGTAGGGACCTCCAGCTTCCGCAACGGGCATCTCGTTCCTGACCACGATGGTTGTGTCAATGGTCACTCCCTGCACCGCCCACTCATTCTGAGAGGAAGCCGTAATTGTCAGCTTATCGGACATGCCTTCGGTCCCTAGTGGAACATCCAGTTCAACGACAATGTACTTCGTCTGGTCTTTCGCCAATTGTCCTGTTTCTGCTATTATCGGCTCGCCCAGATCAACTTGTCCGTCCTTGTCAAGGTCATCATATATTCTTGTGACCCAACCACTGGAGGACACAGCTGTCAAATCGAAATTGTCTTCCAAACCGCGATTTGTGACCATGTGAGCATAGCTGACTGTGTCACCAGGAAGAACGACCTTTGTGGTGTCCGCCACAACATCAGGTGGTGGACTGACCGGAAGAGGAGGCTCTGTAGTGGCGAATATCTCGAATGACGTATTGAAGTAGTCACCGTTGTGTCCATCCAGAGCACGCACCGACAGCTGCCATAGGCCAGCAGCCAGCATGTATGATGTGTTGTAGTCTCCGTTCGTGCTGTTGTACTCTATGATGAAATTCTCCCACTCAGTGTCCCCTGATGGATCAGTATTGTTGTACACATTGCCAGCAGGATCTGTAACATAGTAATAGACAGAAGGCTGGATGATTGTCTTGTTCCCGTACGGGTGGTCTTCGATCGGACCAGTGTCCTCAGGAGCTCCGTTGTTGGCTCCCTCCGCCTGCGCGGGACCAGCGCCATCTGGATCAGTGTTAGGCGTGTTGAAATCGTCCTTGTCAAGGTATCTATCGGAATCTCCATCCCGGAACTTGACGGTCTCCAGCTCCTTTGGAACATAGAAATAGAAATCCCAAGCGCCATCGTAGGAATTCCCAGGTTGGCCAACATCTGGATCAGATGTGAAATTCTGTGGTGCACCGGCAAAGCCGAATTCCTGGTTTTTCGCCAAGCTCAACTGTCCAGTGCTCCTGACCTTGAACAAGTTGGCGCTAATCATGGTGGGATCTTCCCAGCGAACTTCCAGCCTGTAGAAGAAATTCCCGCTGGGTGCCCGCGCGTCGGTGTCAGTGGCGTAGGTCTTGTTCAGGTACTGGTCGTCAATGCCATCCTCGCTCGTCCAACTATCCAACAGCTTGGATGTGTCACCATCTTTCAGAGGGTCCTTGAAGATCGCGAAATTGGATTGCCCTCTCTCTATGACGTCATAGTCCCACATGTGGGTAATGTCAGCATCAAAAATGCCCAGCTCGAAGGAGGTCTGGTTTGAAGGGACTCCAACGTAGATTATTGTCTCCAGGCCCCCAAGCGTCGACATGCCAGATCCAAACACTCCGAGGAATTTTCCGTCGTCCGGGTCTTCGCTCGGAATGGCGTAGTACGAAGGTGAAGCATCGGGAGTAGGATTGTCTATAGACTCGATCGTCAAATCCTTCTGCCCTACCATCGCGAACGCGCTCGCTAGCAAAACGAAACCCAAAATTACTGTCCCACACTTTGCAAAGATACTCCTAGCCCAAATCGGGAAAAGTTCCATACTCTATTCCTCCCCCGACCAGTAATGGATTTAGGAGTTGTTTAAAACTTTCGGTATCTTGAGCATGTTCGCTCGTCGAAATCCTCCTTCCTGATATCCGCAGTTCTCCAATCTGACAAAGAGTTAAGAACGGAGTGTTTCCTTTCCCCCCGTGGACATCAAGAGAATGAAACAGTTCCTCCTGGTAGAGGGCTTTCTATCTGCCGCAACATATATGTCCGGATCCTTTGTGCTCATATTCTTCATAAGACAGGATTTTGAGTACGCGTACTGCGGCCTGTTCTACATCATCTGCTACGCCTCGGCAGTGGTCGCTCTTCTCCTGATTGCAGGAAGGACAATCAGACGACCCAGGATTTGGATGGCAGCTGGGATGCTCGTTCTGGCCCTTTCCTACGGGAGCTATTTGGTTCTGCCTCCCTCCTATGCTCTCATCCTGGCACCCATTCCTTTTGGTGCGTACATACCCCTGTACTGGCTGCCTTTCAACACCCGGTATATGGAGCTGACAAAAGCTACCGACCGAGGCGTGGCATCAGGCATAATGTTCCTCATCTTCCCCTTGATAGGGATCGTGTTTCCGTTGATAGGAGGAGCAATGATAGAGGTGCTGGACTACTCCGCCATCTTTCTCTTTGCTGTTGTTCTTCTGGTGGCGAATACTCTGCTCATTGCAGTACTTCCTGCCTTCAGTCCCCAGCCGGTCCGCAACGAAATCATCTTCGACAAAATGGGTAAAGGGCTGTCGACGGGTTTTCTTCTCGAAGGTGTCCAAGAAGGAGTCATATGGATCACCATACCACTGCTTTCCTTCGGATTCACTCAGGGAGAGCTTGGCCTCGGTGGACTCCTGGCAGTTTTCGCACTTGGGGGAGCTCTTGCCACGATATTAGTAGGAAGAGTGACAGATGTGAAGGGTAGAAGGGGTCTGTTTGCAAAGGTTGGGGCTTTGGCTGCGGGTTCTCTCATAATGCTCTCGGCCGCAATGCAGGATGTGTTGAGCTACACGCTGGTCATGGGTGTGATGAACTTCTTCCTGCCTATCATGTGGATCATGCTTCTTGCCCTTTCCATTGACTTGGCGGAGAAACACAAGGGGGAAGCGGTCTTCACTCGAGAGGTTCTTCTTAATGCTGGAAGACTGATTGGCTCCTGCATCACATTTGCACTGCTCTTCTTTGCGATCACATGGATTTCCGGCGATTCTGCTTTGAGAGTCTCCCATGCACTGGCTGGGGTCTCGGTGCTCTTGATCGGGTTGTTCAGATTGAAAAGGCCGATCGGATCGAAATAGTAGCAATGTCGGGGGCGGGGTTTGGATTCGAGTTTGCCGGTAAATGCTACACGCGTGAATTCGATACCGACGTGACGGAATTCACATTGAAGGCTAACGTCTTCTATTCGTGGAGCATTGCCACCGGTGGCCTGCTGTGGATGATTGGTGTGCCGGTTGGTACCGAGTCTAGCCTCCTTCTAGATACTGCAAGAGTAGAGGCGAAGTCAAGGCCGCATAGGAAACGCACTAGCTTACCCTTCACGGTCTGAAGCTTTGTTGCCGCGCCTTTTCCACCAGACGAGCAGAATCACTAGCAAGATAAGGACCATGACAACTGAAATCGTCCCCACGACTTCCCAAGGCACGGAAGCCGTTGGCGGAAGGTCGGTGGATACCGAGAGGCGTAACACGAAAGCATCCGCCATGCCGTTCCAAGTCCTGTCGAATGCGTCAGAACTAACCGGAAACCAGTGCGACCACGTGTAGCCCGCGACGAATATGCTGTCCTGGTTAATCGCAATGGAGAAAGGAATGTCCACCTCGCTCCCGCCGAGATACGTTGAGTAGACAAGGCCTTGCCCTTGCCCGTCGAGTCGGACGATGAATAGGTCCGCACATGTTAGCCTCGGGCACGGGGACACGTCGTTGTACGTCCGGTCGACAGCATCGGATGTCGTGGGGAAGTCTGCGGAGTCCGTGTGGCCTGTCACATACGCGTTCCCATCTGGGCCTACGACGACTGAGACACCGCGGTCGTCGCCTGAACCCCCCAAGAATGTGGAATACAGAACGGACGAACCATTGGAGTTCAACTTCGTGACGAAGACATCATGGCAAATGCTTGGGTTGATTGGAACACACATCTCGAAGTCGAACACCGAGTCAAAAGCGCCTTCAGTGACCGGGAACCCTATCGAGCGAGTCGAGCCCACCACGTACGCATGCCCAGCATCGTCCACGGCAATTCCACGCGCCTCATCCGTGTGACTGCCTCCTAGAAGCGTGGAGTATGCCAGGGATGACCCTGTTTCATTCAGCTTCGCGACGAATGCATTCTGGCAGGAAAGTTCGTTGCACGTTGCGTTGTTAGGGGTCGTGATGAACGCCAAAGCCGTCGTAGGGAAATCTGGGGATGTCGTCCAGCCCGTCACGTATGCGTCCCCCGCGACGTCGAGTGCAATCGACTCCCCTGTTTGCTGCTCGCGCCCTCCCAGGAGTGTAGAGTAGATGAGCGAACTGCCAGTTGAGTCGAACTTCACTATGAAAGCGTCCTGGTACCCGGTCCGACTAGACGCGAAAGAGCTGGGCGTCGTCGGAAAGTCATTTGACCTCGTCCACCCGGTGACGACAGAGTTCCCATCTCCGTCGACCTTAATCGACGTCACTGCATCGTACCTTGATCCTCCGAGGAACGTGGAGTACACGAGAACACCACTGGTCGCGTCAATCTTGGCGACGAAACCGTTCAACCCTGAATGTGTCTCGTCCACATAAGACCGGTTGAATGCACCGGGTGTCGTGGGGAAGTCGGTGGAGTTCGTGCGGCCTGCAATGTAAGCATATCCGACCGCATCAACATCGATCCCTCCGGGATTATCATCTTCGCTTCCCCCCAGATATGTCAAATAGACAAGGTCGCTCCCGTCAGGGTTGAGCTTCCCGACGAATAGATCATGAAACCCACCGCGGTACGAGGCGTTGGCTGCACCAGGGGTGACTGGCAGGTCCAGAGACGAGGTCCGACCGAATACATAGGCGTTCCCTGCCGTATCGACAGTGACGGTCGCTCCGTCCCAGTCACTGCCACCGATGAACGTCGAGTATAAGAGGGGATCGATTACGAGCACCTCATTGCGATTCCAAGGAGTGCACTTGATGCCGACGGAACTGGAATCGAAAAGACTGTAATGGCAACCAACCTCTTCACCAGCTTGGAAGGCGAGCGGTGGATCCTCCCGGAGGTCTCCCACCTGAGTGCGGGCAACGAGACGACCTGCTGTGTCAATCTCAAGGTGGTCGATGGCATCATATCGGATTCTGATTTGGGCGGGATCTCCGCCTGGCCACACGACGAATGTGGACTTCAGACCCTCGTGGCCTGCTTTGTAGACGAGGTCGATGCCTTTGTACAGATTAGGGTATTCGACCTCACTGTAACTGCGGACACCAGTCTTCCATTCCTCTGGGTTGTTCCCGAGGAAGAAGTTGCTCCAGAATGGAAGTTCACCACGAGCCACTGGTGCGATGAGGTTAGAGCCTTCGAACTCGATCCGAAGGGGGACAGTCTGACCAGATAGCGTTCGGAGTAGGACAGAATCTGCATCCCCATGTTCGTGCGGTCCTACTTCAGGAGAAGGGAGACTCGTCAACTCGACGAGCAGTCCACTCTTCATGAACCCCACCACTAGGCCACTTGAACGCGTGTAATATGAGACGGCGCTATTCTGTATCTGTCCTGCGTTCTCTGTGAAAGCGTCCAATCCGGAAAGGCCGACTTCAGTCCCGCGGATAGGAATCGAGACGTCATCAATACTCTCGGGAAAGCCAAAGGCTAGGAGGTGCGCTGAAAGGAACAATCCAGCAACAGTCAAGCCTGCGATTCGAAGCAAAAGCAAACCACTCCTCATCGTCTCACCGTTCAGTATACTCGCAAACGGTTGTAACACCTTTGATGTTCTTAAGAGTTTTCTTCAAGTTTGGAGTCTTCATGGGATTTACCTTGCATGCCAACCTGCTTGCTGTAGAATGTGGCATCTTTAGAATGTCGAGTGTCAAAAAGAACTTCGTCGCGTCGTTCGTGATAGTCTAAAGCAGCTTTCCTGCTCGGACGAGAATAAGGCAGCAATGTCGGGGGCGGGGTTTTGGTTCGAGTTTGCCGGTAACTGTACGTTTTCGACTTTTGGTAGAACAAGTGATGCTCCCATCGGGGTCTCGACACGAATTCGCCTCCATCAATTCCTACAAGAAATGTGGCATTCCCCTGTTCTAGGATATCCCAATCTGTAAAGACCAGCACGGCAGTATCTTTTGGTTTTGGATTTTAGAACGCCTTCTCTATCGCTTTGAGCACTTCACGTTTCGCTGGTACAACTTCCAACAGGCTTCCCAACTCGCCCTGCCACCTTCTCGATATGTGTTCACATCTCTTGAGGAATTCTTTCTTGTTGAACTTCATGTCATAGTACTCCAGCTTCACGTTTGCGAGTTCTTTTCGCATTTGGGTTCCGCCTTCGATTAACCTGTAGAGATCATAGACGTCCCTAGGCCTGTCCCGTGTGTAGATGGTTCGTACCTTTTCTGCTGCTATCTCTTCGAGATCCATAACCACGAGGGTGTATGGAAGGATATCATGATAAGGTGGGTTGATTTCTGTACGCCTTGGGGAAAGAAGCACCTCTTCTCTTTTGGACGCCTCTATTCTTACGGTGCAAATGCCCCTCAGATTTCTGTACAGGGGTCCCTGAATCTTCAGCCTGAAGCCCAAGGTTCTCTCGTCATCTACGAAGTTGTTCAAGTCCAGAACGTAGTTGTAGGATTCGACCGCAGTTCGCGCTGTTTCCTCAAGCTTGTCAAGAGCAATCCTGCCAGTGATTGTGAAATCCAGATCTTCGCTGAACCGAGGTAGCAGGCCCGTTTTTTGAAGGGCGGTTCCACCTTTGAAGACAAGAAGGCCGGCCATCTTTCGTGACAGGGCACCAAGTACGATGTGCTGGAAATAGTCCTTCTCCACTTGTCCTAGTGAATATCCTGTTACGCCAATATATCTCCTCAAATCCTCTCTGTTCATTCTATCACGGTGTTAACAATCACTCTCCATTTCGGGTCATGTCTGCCTCTGCGTGGTAGTGCTGGGTCCAGTGGAACGTACGTATCCGAGAGTTCCTTGATGTCCGTTGAGAACCTACCATCTCCCACCTCGTTCAAGAGATAACCAAGTCTCTTCAGGACGGTTTGCTTTCCAGTTCTTTTGGCATACTCGAGTGTGATTCGACTGTCTATGCCGCTTCTTATCGTGGAGACAACCTCGTTTAAGGGGACATAGCCCGGGAACAGCAAGCCATCAACCACTGCCCGCTCTTTCTCTGCGATGAAAGCGACCTTGTCCGCAAGGTATTCCTTCCTGAATCCATATATCAGTCTGCTTTTGGTCTTAACAAACCGTAGCACATGGTTTCCGTCCTCCAGGGTGAGAGACAGTTTTCCCGAATGTTTTGCATTGACCACATCGACAATCCTAGGGGATTGTGTGGTGGTTCCGTAGTACTCGTACGCTGCCCACAAGGACACATAGGACGGAGTGTAGATGCCTGTGGCAACGGCCAGGATGCTAGTTGATGGCAAGGAGTATCGCCCCCGTAGCACTCTGGTCAGTATTCCGTCCGCTGAGAGCCTACTCAACATAACGGCTGCGGAGCTACCACTCACTCCCATCAAAGCCGCAAACTGTTGTGTGGTGAGTACTGGGAGCTGTTGTGACTCGAGTAGCTTCACGGTTGAGAGACGGTCCATAGTGCGGCAATCACGCTCGTTGTATATATGTGTTTTGTTTTGGTTAGATTAACAGAATTGCAATTTACGGATAATGGAGACACATCAATCGAGATTTGAAGATGGCACCAACCTACCCTTTCGTACGGGATGGCAGACATTATCTCTGCAGTATGGATATCTCCTAGAGCAACAACAATGAACTTACCTCAGGGTTTGGAGACTAGTTTGCTCGTGTTCCATCAAATCACAGCGCGGGGTTCGGTATGAATCTGCATACCTAAGCAATGTCGGGGGCGGGGTTTGAACCCGCGACCTCCAGATTTCCAAGAAGCGCCCAGGTCAGGACTCTCTGGTTCTCCCTATGAGTCTGGCGCTCCACCAGGCTGAGCCACCCCGACGCACTATTTCTCTTCGGGCTCCGGTTCCTTCTCCGGTTCTGGTTCCTTCTCCGGTTCTGGTTCCTTCTCCGGTTCTGGTTCCTTCTCCGGTTCTGGTTCCTTCTC
>SOIM01000014.1 GCA_004377185.1 Methanomassiliicoccales archaeon
GGTTCTTTAGGAGGAGCTTCCTTTTCCTTCGGTTCCTCTGGTGGAGCTTCTGCCTCCTTAGGTTCTGGAGGAGCCTTTTCTTTCTTCACTGGCTCGGCTGGAGGAGCCTCTTTCGGTTTTTCGGCAGGGACTTCTTTCTTCTCTGGTGGAGCTTCTTTTTCCTTCGGTTCCTCTGGTGGAGTCTCTTTTTCTTTAGGTTCTGAGGGAGCCGATTTCGGTTTTTCGGCAGGGACTTCTTTCTTCTCTGGTGGAGCTTTCGGAGCCTTCTCCTTTGCTGGTTCTTTAGGAAGTGCTTCTTCTTTCTTCTCAACCTTTTCTGGAGGTGCTTCCTTTTCCTTCGGTTCCTCTGGTGGAGCTTCTGCCTTCTTAGGTTCTGGAGGAGCCTTTTCTTTCTTCTCTAGCTCTGCTGGAGGTGCCTCTTTCGGTTCCTCGGCAGGGGCTTCTTTCTTCTCTGGCGAAGCTTCCTTAACCTTCTCCACTTTCGGTTCTTCCTCTTTCACTTCGACAGCCGGGGCCTCTGGCTCGTCCTTCTTCTCTTCAGGTTGGGCAACTTCCTTCTTCTCTTTCTTTGCCATAAAGTCACCCTCACCTCACGGGCTTCTCCTTCCTTCCTCGTACTAGCTCATCCAGAGAAACTCCGTTCACCTGGATGACTTTGTATCGGACGCCCGGGATATCTCCGTACGACCGCCCCATTCTCCCCCCAATACCTTCCACAAGAACCTCGTCATGTTCATCTATGAAATTGATCGCTCCGTCCCCGACCGCAAAGGCGGTTATCAGCCTTCCGTTCTTTATGAGCTGGGTCTTGACGCATTTCCTGATTGCAGAATTGGGCTGTTTTGCTTCTATTCCAACTTTCTCTAGAACGATGCCTCTACCCTGTGATGAACCCTCAAGGGGGTCGGACTTCTCTCGGAGTTTCAGCATTCTCCTTTTGTAGTATCGATCGTTCCACCGGAACTTCTTCCGGTTCTTCGCTAGTTTCCTAGCTGCGTACAGACCTCTTGCCAATTCCACACTTCCTGGTCAGACTTTAACAGATACAGAATATGATATTTAAGGGTAGTGGGAAAAGATGGTGTTGGCCAGTTCATTTCAGATACGATTCGTAATTGGCACCATTCCACATCGCCAAGGGCCTTCTCACAGCGAGTCCAAAACATATTGAACGACTAAGGGAAGTGCTATCGTCGCATCGCAATACACGACACATCTTCGAGCGTCCACATCCACTTTCTTCCAGCTGATGGCTTCTTTGAGTGTGGCACCGCTGAGACCTCCCCACTGCGGCATGTCCGTGGAGATCTGAATCGCATAGTGAAAGCCTTCCAGCTGCTCATCTGTCAGAGGGAACACATCCACCAGACCTCTCTCGCTCAACGCCTCGCTCGTTTGAAAGACGTAGTTCTTGGGCGAACCTCCGCCGATCACCACGACCGCCCTCTTCTTTGCGAAAGCCATATCTTCTACAAGCTGCGAGTAGCCTCGGGTTTGGTCTATCCTAAGGGAGTAACCCATCTTGCTCAAGTGGAGCCTGTTGGAGACCTCCAAAGTGACCCCGTAGGTGCAGTCCGTAAATGCCGGGCAGAATATGGGGACCTTCTTCCTGTATGCCGTTGCGAGTATGCCGTCATCCCCCTTCTCTTCTGCTAACCACTTGCCCAATTCGTAGAAGAATTCCTTGGGTGTGATGGACACCACTTTGCCTAGGTTGTTCTCCTCCTTTTTGCTTAGGCGATTCACAAGATCAGGATAGAACTTCTCCTCCAGCCAGTAGTCATATTCGTCCCATTTCGCCCTTGGAATGAACACATCGTAGACCCGCAGGAGATTCTCATCCCTCAGCACCGAGTCGTCCACTTCCTCAAAGCCCCTCTTGTGAGGTCTGTTGAACGCCTGCAGACCATCGTGGGACATGTTCGAACCTGTTGTTGCCATTGCATGGATGAGGCCTTTTTCCATTGCTTTTGCGACCATTCTTCTGAGACCTGCTGGAACCATCGCACCTGCGAAAGTGAAGTATATCCTGGTGTCCTCGTCCTTGACCGCACGAAGCCAAATGCGGGCCGCCCTTGCCAGCTTTCTTGCATTGAAGGCCATCCCTCCCATGGACTCGACCAATTCCTTCACTGTCAAACCCCTAACAGGCACAGGCTCTTCAATCGGTGGCAGGTCGTTGAAGTTGTTAGAACTCTGAATATCTTCCTCCCTGTCCCCCTTTTCTTCTTCCGTCATTTCCCTTGAGAATATACCTTCTTGGCTTAAGTTTTTAGCAAACCTTCGGTGACGACCGAATCTCCACCTCGCCAAAAAACAAGTCACTCTCCGAAATCATCGAAGGTCGTCTGTCCCTTCTTCTTTGAAACCACTCTTCTGTGCTCCCTTTCTTTGGCGAGCAGTTCCCCGAGCGGTTCGTACGGTTTATCGATATCCCCGATCTGTTCGAAGCCCTTCCCTCCAGGTTCCCCCACGAAGATCATCTGCTTCAGTTCCTGGCGAAGCTTCTCCAGCTCTCTATGCATCTTCCTCTCCTTTCTCTGGGCAGAGTAGAAGTATGCCTCGTCCCTGGTTGCTTTCGAACCCAGAATGACAACCTTTCCGGGCATCTTCCTTCCCGTCCTTCCTCTCCTCTGTATAGTCCTTATCTCCGATGGTACGGGCTCGTAAAAGACGACCATGTCCGTAGAGGGGATGTCCAGACCTTCCTCCGCGACGCTTGTGGCGACCAGTACGTTGTACTTACCCCTCTTGAAGTCCTCTATCATCTCCACCTGCTCTTTCTGGCTCAGACCCTTGTCACTTCCCCTCGTGGCCTGGCCCACGAACCGAACGGGTCTCACTTCCTCCAGCGTTGACAATCTCTTTGTGACCGTTTCTGAGGTGTCCCGGTAATGTGTGAACACTATGATTCTTGAGTCCTCCTTCCCTTTGATCTGATTCCTCACGGTGTCCAGCACCTTCATCATTTTGGGTTCGTCCAGATGGATCTTGCTGCATGCTCTGGATGCCTTCTCCACCTCCGGTATCTTCAACACTCGTTTGGAGGCCTTTGAAGCCGTCTTGGACTTCTCTTCCTGTCTGAGGCGGTCGAAGTAGCTCCTCAGCGAATCCGCTCCCTGGGTCTCTGCCAGCTCTATTGCGTGGTTTATCTTCATGGCCATTGCCTGCGCCGTGGAGGCATGATAGGTCTGGAATCTCTTCCCGGTTCTCAGGTCCGCTTGTATCTTCTTCCCCGCATTCAGCAGATCCTTCGTGGTCACCATGGGTCTGCCCGTTCTGAGGTATCCGCACTTCCTCAGCTGCTTTATCTGACCGTCCCTCGCTTTCTTGAGGAGTTCTATCACGGATCTTAGCTCCTCCGGCACATCCACTCTGATCCAATCCAATGAGATATCGTGAACGTAGTTGACCACGTCCGGATCGTACTCGGCCCTGATCTCCACGTTGCTTATCCCGACATTCTCGCAGACTTCCAGTATCTTCTTAGGATCGCTTCCGGGGGAGGCGGTTATTCCCATTGCCAGTCCATCTTGTTTCTTGTACTCCTCGCCTATGAACACGTACGCGTAGTCGCCGACCGCCCTGTGGGTTTCGTCAAATATGATCAGCCTCACATCGTCCAGCGTTATCCTTCCCGCTTCCAGATCGTTCTTTATCACCTGAGGTGTGGATGTGATGATCTTGTTCTCCTTCCAAAGGTCGATTCTGTCTGCCGGCTTGACCTCCCCCGTGAAGATCGCAATGTCCTCCCGCAGCAGGAGGTCCCTCAATGTCGCTGCATGCTGTTCCACCAACGGCTTGGTCGGAGCGAGAAAAAGGATCCTTCCATCTCTGTCCTTGAGGACCCCGGCCATGACCTCGAGCGCGACGATGGTCTTCCCCATTCCCGTAGGCAGAACCACCAGGGTTGAACGAGCGAGGCAGGACTTGGCTATGTTGACCTGGTACGCCCTGCTCTCTATGGCATTTGCTTTGAGAAGAGGATGCTCGATAAACACAAAAGGTCAATGGGCTGGCTACCTATAAACCTTCCTTGTCTTGCGTAAATGGTCGACTATGAAAGCAATCGGCATGACCATGATGAACAGAAGAAGGATCAACAAAAGCAACTCCTCGGGGGTGATGTCGAATAGGCTCGTTGCGATTCGCACCGTCACGTTCTGCTCTCTGGAAACAGAGCTGTCGGATAGTGATGTTGCGACCGCCGTCAGGTTGGTCCTGGATCCTCTCTCAGCCTCGGGTGAGGTTCTGACCTTGAGGTACAAAAGAGCGGATTCGTCTATTGCCAGTGGCATTCTCAGTGTGTAGTCACCGGCCTGGGATGCGTTCTCGGTGAATATGTAGATCCAACCTTCAGGGAGGGTTTGATCCGCGGATATCTCGAAACCGTCCTCGTAGTCGCCCACGTTGATGATCTTGAAAAGGAATGTTGCGATTGAACCGGCCTCGACCGTCTTCTCCCTGTTGTAGACCTTGAAGACCAGTCCGTACTGGGGTTCTTCCTTGACCACTCCGATGTTGTCCAACCACCAGCCCTCGCCCACCGGTTTTGTTATCGAGCTCACCGTGAAGCGCAGTCTGATGGTGGTTCCTCCTGCTTGGAGGTGGCTGGTAATGTCGTGGGATTCCATCCTCCAATCGATTTGTACTGCTTCCTGTGGGCCATCTCCCCATCGGCTCACTTCGATCCAGGTCGTTCCATCGTGGACTTCCAGTCTGCCCTGATCTGATATCTGGTCTACCGGTCTGCGGCCCCCCAGTTCGATCTCTCTCTCGAATATGTATTTGTGATGCATCACGATATAAGCATCCGAACCCGAGGGAATGAAGATGTCCCCAGATGTCAAGGTGAACTCCGTTCTGTTAATCGGGGATAATGTCCCATTGTACAACCCAAAATGCCAGCTGTGCGTGGGACTGTAGCTCCCCACGGGGTAGTCATCGATAATGTCCCATCTGAATCGGTTCGAGCTGGTGTTCGTCATCCATCCAAGGTTCCCTCCCTCCGCGTCATCCCAGAAGTACAGTACGTTACAGTTGAAGTGCACTATCCGATCATTGTTCTCGGGGATCTCATCGTCTGCCAGGATGCCAATGGCCTCCACTATGTATCTCCCCGTCTGAGCGGGCTGGAAGTTGAACGTCAGCTTCTCAAACTCTGCCGTCTGAATGTCCATGACGGTCGCCTCGTCCCAGAAGACCGCGTTCTCGTCCTCCCACTCCTGATAGTATATGGTGAGGTTCACCGGAACGCTTGTCTGGTTCCTGGCACCGTGGTTGGTGACATTCACCACTATGTTCACGTTGCTACCCGAACCCACGAACCTGTCCGCCTGAATGGAAACGATCGATATATCGTCCAGAACCTGCTTTGATATGTCAGCCGTCATTACCGGACCTGACGGACCGATGTTCTTTATCCTCCAGCCAGTTCTCTCGTTCCCGTACGCGTTGCTGTTGGGCTCGGACGTAGGATGGAACCCTGCCTTACTGTCGGACCATGGGTCCGTAGAGTCTTCAGGGTCATCACCGCTCTCCTTCTCGTCCGCTTCCTCGAGGTCCACCATCCTGTGAGCGTCGTTGCTGTTGTCCGGCATGTCCTCGTCCACATGCCAAATGAGCAGACCATCTCCTGGCAGGGCGCTATCGTAGCCCTCCCTGTACCTATTCTCGACAAGGAAGTACTCACCGTCCGAATCCCGAATGGGCAGTTTGTAGATTGTAGGTGTGCTTCGAACTAAGGGGATGCTCTCGGATATCAAAGGCTCAATCACGACTACTGGGTCGACCCATCCCAGTTTCACTTTGGAAAAGGCGCTGGGAAGGGAGGGACTGCTTCCTTCCGGGGACCCCAACCAGGAGCCACCGCCCATAAGCCCCCATTTTCCGATTCCCTTCGAAGAGTCGTCCGTATCATACAGGTCCGGCAGTCCCAAGGCATGTCCGAACTCGTGGGCAAAGACGCCCAGAGGAGACCCCTCTGCAAGCATGATGTACTTGTATACCCGGACCCCGTCATTCGTATTCAGTTCCTGCATGCCTGGAGAATCTGGGTCCGCATCCACAACAGCCCAACTGTGGGACCATATCGCATTCGTGTTAAAACTGGATTCCTGACTGGCCCCAGCGTGTACAACGATGAGGTTGTCCACAACACCATCGCCATCCAGATCATACTGCGAGAAGTCAACATCATTGTCCGCCAGTTGGACCGCCTCCACGACCAACCGATAGATCGGACCGTAGAAGTCATCCACACCGCTCGAATCCCTTCCGTAATGTTCCATTGTTTCCGAACTTGTGTACCAGTTGGGCCCGACATCACCTGATATCGACATTTGGTTGTAGGACGCCTCCCGGTAGTAGTGGTACATGCTTCCCGAGCCAGGACCGAACAGGAAGGTGTTGAAGTAGTTCACGCTGTGTGAGTTGCTCACATCGGTGAACTCTATCAGCAAAGTCACAATCCTCTCGATGGGATCGCTTCTCGTACCGAGACTGACCACGGGGGAGGGTCCCTGAATGAACGGGGATTCGTCATAGACGTTCGGATTGGGAGGATGGAGCAGAGGTCCTTCCACGTACTTGCGTACAGCTTGGTCATTCTCCTTATGAACCTCGAAAACAGTGAAGCCAGACAGAATGATGGCGAGTATAGAGAGCACTATCAAGAAACGTCTTGCCGAAGCCACAATCTAACTAATCAAGGAATCTCTATATAAGGTTTCATATGCGATTATTCAGCGTGGCAACCAGTCATTCCAGCGTTGCCTTGTCGAACCCTTCCTTGCCCAAGGGTTTGGTGGCATCCAACCCCATTTTCGTGGACAGACCTTCGTTGCTCGGGTCGACCGAGCTGCCCTTGGTCCCCTCTATTAGGACAAGGTCATTATGTGCCTGGAATCGGGTCGAGATCGCCCACTCCACCTGCCTGTCGTCATAGATGTCAATATCGCTGTCCACTATGGTGACCCTCTTCATTGAAGGATGCGCTCCGAAGGCAGCCAGGATCGCGTTCTTGGCATCCCCTTCCTTGTGCTTCTCGATTGAAACCACTCCGTGAAGCCAGCAGCAGCCCCCTTCCGTCAAACGGACCCCTTGGACCTTGGACACGGCCTTGCTTACCGCCTCGTAGATCACTGGCTCCCTAGGCATGCCCATGAAGTAATAGTGCTCGTACCCGCCCGGCAGGAGGGCGTGGAATACCGGGTCATCGGTGTGGTATATCCTGTCTATCTCTATGACTGGCTCATCTCTTACTATGTCGTATGTTCCCGTGATGTCCGCGAACGGTCCTTCCTTCGCAGTTTCATGTGTCATCCTTCCCTCGAAGCAGTACTCTGCCCACGCTGGAACGGTGAGACCGCTCTCGATCTCGATGGCGTCCACTTCCTCACCAACTGTCATCTTCCTGAGGGCGCTGGCTATTTCCAGTTCATCCGTATCATACCCCACGGACATGCCGGCCGGGATGAGTACGTGTGGGCAGACACCTATGACAATGGCTATCTTCAGCTCCTCACCCCTCTCCTTTGCTGTTTTGTGCATTGCGAAGAGATGCCTCGGGACCACTCTGGCTACAAGTCTGTTCTCGCCAATGACCATGCACCTGTGAAAGGACAGATTCCTCTTCCCGTCCAGTTCCGCCACCACAATCCCTGAAGTGATGTAATGGCCGCCATCCCCCGGGAACCATTTCGGGATCGGGGACTCTTCTAGGTCAAAGTCCTCCAGCTTGTTCTTCATCAAGGGAGAGTCTTCCACAATCTTCGGCGGAATGGGATTCCTCATTGCCTCCAGGATCTTGAAGAGCATCTCATCCTCCTTACAGCTCAGACCTTTCGCCATCCTCTCTCTCGTGCCCCAGAGGTTGCCTATCGCCTTGAATCCGTCCAGGTTGTTGAACAGAATGGGCTTTGTCGGGTCTCCCTTGAGCATCTTGGTGATCTCGTATTCTCTGCTCACTTCATCATCAATGGCCTCGATTTCTGGAAAAGCTTCGATATAGGCCTTCAGAGACACGGTTTCCCCTCTTTGTGCGCTATGAAATCTCCCTATAACAATCTTGTGTTGGGTGTTGATGAGTGTTGATCGAAAGCTCTTCCAGTCAAATGCGGGGAACTACCCACGCACCAACACATCCCAATAACGATGGTTTATCTTCAGTCCCCTCAGTTTCAGGATCAGTCTAGATGTAAGATCAGGGGGGAGGAGAAACACCGATTGCCCCAATCTGGATCCGCCCTCATCCAACAGGCCTGGATATCTGTATGTCTTCATCTTTCCGTTCAGGTTCCTTGTCTCGCTGCGTCCATGGAGATATCTTTGAATGATGCTTCTCTTTGATCTATCTTGGCGAGGAATGTCGAAGGATACTATCGTTCTCTCTTCGAGGCCCAGTTTCTCCATCTTGCCCTTCTTGATTATCATTTCTCCCTCCACTCTGTCTTATGTTTTGGTTACAGGTATAACCAAATAAAAGGGATGACGGGAGAGGTGAGTGTAAGTACTGGATCCATGCATTTCTTTCCTCTGGCCGACTAGGTTTTTGGCAATAGGTATAACCAAAAACAGCAGCATTTGAAGTCAGAAACAGAATCTTTGGCAATAGGTATAACCAAAAACAGCAGCATTTGAACGCAAAGACCACATTCTTCGGTTAGGGGTGTAACCGAAAATTGGCACAGTACAACAACGGGTTCTTTTGTTTCACACTCAGGTGCTGACGGCAAGGTATTTATCGGTAACTCTCAATCGGAGTGA
Source organism: Methanomassiliicoccales archaeon (assembly GCA_004377185.1). Classification (GTDB taxonomy): domain Archaea; phylum Thermoplasmatota; class Thermoplasmata; order RBG-16-68-12; family SOIM01; genus SOIM01. The sequence goes on from SOIM01000014.1 coordinate 8,767, forward strand.
TTGTCCAACATGAAACTACTGGAACTCAAGAAAAAGATAATCTACGGACCAGTGCACTCGAGAAGGCTTGGAGAGTCCCTCGGGATCAATCTCTGTCCGAAGGGAAAGAAGGTGTGCTCCTTCGATTGCGTATATTGTCAGTACGGAAGAACGGCTGTGCATACGCTGGAGCCAGTTGGGTTGGATTTTCCCAATGTTGAGGAGGTGCGAGAGGCTATCAGGGAGGGGATGAAGGAGCACCAAGAATCTGTTTATGTAACCTTCTCGGGCAATGGAGAGCCCACTCTGCATCCCGATTTCGCTGATCTGGTTGACGTTGTCATCGAGCTCAGGGACGAGCTCCTGCCCAACGCTCAGACCGCCGCCCTCTCAAACGGAACCGCTCTTCAGTTCCCCAAGATTTTGAATGCCATGAGGAAATTGGACGTGCCGATGATCAAGCTGGATGCCGGGAACCCTGACCTTTTCGGCAGGATCAACCGACCGTGTGAAGGTGCTACCTTTGAAAAGATGATAGAGGGTGCCAAAGCCTTGCCAAAACTGAAAACCCAATCTGTGCTGTTTGACGGACCGCTGCAGAACCACAGTGGACAGCCTCTGGATGACTGGGTTGGCGTTCTTACTGAGCTGAGACCCCTGGAGGCGCAGATCTACAGCACTCAAAGACCCGTGCCGGATTTGAACATCAAAGTGATTCCTCCCGACAGGCTCCAGAAGATTGCTGAAGAAGCTGGCCGAAAAGCGGGCGTTGAGGTCAACGCGTATTTCTAATATGTCCCGTTCTGCCTTGCACATTTTCTACAATTCCGACCAATACCTAAATATCTCAATCTCTATTTCGCAAACGTGTCCCTCGACTCTCTCATTCGGAAGTACGCTCTTCAGAACGCAGTATTCTATGAGGGAAAAGCAAACCCCAAATCGGTGCTCGGAAAGGTTCTGGCCGAGGACGAATCACTCCGATCAAAGGCAAAAGAGGTCAGCACTCTTGTTGACAAGATTGTGGCGGAAGTGAATACCCTCACGCTGGATGATCAGACCGAAGAGCTGAGAGAGATAGCACCCGAGCTTCTGGTCAAAGAAAAAGGTGTGAAGGAGATCAAACTTCCAGACCTTCCGAATGTGAAGGACGAAGTGGTCATGCGCTTGGCACCGTATCCCTCCGGGCCTCTACACATAGGCAATGCCAGGATGGTTCTTCTGAACGATGCGTACGTCAAGAGGTACGGTGGAAAGCTCCTACTCGTATATGATGACACGATTGGATCTGAAGAGAAACTTCCCATAACTGAAGCGTACGGTTACATCAAAGAAGGTCTCGACTGGCTCCAGGTGGACATTCATGAGGTTGTGTACAAATCTGACAGGATGGATATGTTCTACAAATGGGGGGAGAGGCTGGTCAACGAAGGTCATGCCTATGTCTGCGAATGTGACGTTGAGACCCTAAGATCTTTGAGGGGAAAGGGAGAGGAGTGCGGTCATCGAAACCAGTCCGTTGAGGAAAACCAGGAGAAATGGCTCAAGATGCTGGACGGCTATTACGGTGAAGGGGAGGCTGTCGTACGGATCAAGACGGACATGAAACATCCCAATCCAGCCTTCAGGGACAGGGTCCTTTTCAGGATCTCCAAGAGGGACCATCCTCGGGTTGGGGGCAGATACCACGTCTGGCCCATGTTGGAGCTGTCCTGGGCGGTGGACGATCATCTGCTTGGCGTTACCCACGTCCTCAGGGGGAAGGAGCTGGTCATGGAGGACATGATGGAGAAGTGGATCTGGGATATGCTCGGTGTCGAGGGTCCCGAATTCGTACACTACGGAATGATGAGGCTGAAAGGCATCAAGCTCAGCAAGAGCCAGGTGAGGAGGGAGATAGAGAAGGGTGCCCTCACTGGGATATCGGACCCAAGGACCTGGTCGATGCAGTCCTTGAGAAGAAGAGGATTCCGGCCGGAAGCTGTCAGGGAGTTTGTGTTGAGCTTTGGAATGAGTCTCGTGGACATTGAGGTCCCGGCCGAGAACTTGTATGCCGAGAACCGCAAGCTGGTCGATGCAGAGGCGGACAGGTATTTCTTCGTCCCGAACCCGGTCCAGGTGGAGATTGAAGGTCTGCCGGAGATCAGTTCTGTTGAAGCTCCTTTGCATCCAGAGTTCTCTGAGAGAGGTAAAAGAGAGATTGCTACTGGAAATGTTGTTTACCTTCCAAGAGAGGATTTTGACGAGTACAAGGGGGAGAAGATACGCCTCAAGGATTTCTGCAACATCCTTCTAGATGAGAAGTCCGAATTCGTGTCATTGCAGGTGGAGGACATTCCAAAGGTTCAGTGGGTTCATGATTATCTGGTGGTCAAGGTGGTTATGCCGGACGGAACCGTGACGGAAGGATATGGGGAAAAGAATCTGGAGAACACGGAAGAAGGGCAACTGGTCCAGTTCGAGCGTTTCGGTTTTGTTATGATCGACAGCAAGGGTGACCCCCTAATCGCATACTTCGCACACAAATGAGAAAGGCTTTATCTCATCCTGCTATTTCGTAGTCCTCGATGTTCGCCAAAAGGATGAGTTTCATAGAGCCCTCAGCGACCTTGAAACTTCTCAAGACGGTCAAGAAGCTTCAGGCCAAGGGCAAGAAGGTGATTTCCTTCGGCATTGGGGAAATGGATATTCCCACACCAAAGCACGTTGTCACTGCCGCCAAGAAGGCTCTGGACCAAGGTCTCACGAGATACGGTCCGCCCAAAGGATTACCCGAGCTGAGGGAGGCGATAGTGAAGAGGAGCAGGGAGGTCAACGGAATCCGGTGCGGTATCGAGAACGTGATGGTCACGCCCACTAAGTTCGCTATCTACCTCAGTTGCGTAGCACTTCTCAACAACGGGGACGAGGTCCTGATCCCCGATCCATATTGGGTTTCGTACGTTGATATGGTCTACGCGGCCGGCGGAAGGCCCAAGTTCTACAAGCTGAAGAGGGGCTATTTCAGGCCAGATGAGCAAGATATGAAACGGTTGATCACCAAGAAGACGAAGATGATAATGCTGAACACACCCTCCAATCCCGCTGGCTCTGTATTCCCACGGGAAACTCTGAAAATGATAGCAGACCTCGCTACGGAGAACGATCTGTTCGTGGTTAGTGACGAGATATATGAGAGACAGGTCTTCGAAGGCAAGCACATATCAATCACCACTCTTAGAGGAATGGCCAGGAGAACCATCACCGTGAACGGATTCTCCAAGACGTACGCAATGACCGGCTGGCGGTTGGGGTGGATGATGGCGCCCACATTGATAATCGACGCCATAGGAAGGCTGCAGGAGCATACCATCACCTGTCTGCCCGCATTCGTTCAGAAAGGAGGCCTGGCCGCACTCACGGGCTCCCAGAAGTTCATCAAAGACATGCACAAGGATCTCATGCGGAAGAGAAGACTTATTGTGAAAGGACTGAACTCCATCGATGGGATAGAATGCAAGGAGCCGGAGGGTACGTTTTACGTTTTCCCCGAGTATGACTTTGACATGAAATCGGAGGACCTTGCGCAGAAGATTCTGAAGAAAGGAGAGGTAGTGGTCGTTCCCGGGAGGGTCTTCGGAAGGCAGGGCGAGGGACACTTCCGCATGGCTTTCGCTAAGGACGTGGACGCTATCGAGGAAGGATTAGGAAAGCTCGAACTAGCCCTGAAAAAAATAAGGAGATAGGTGGGGGTTGTTTACTCCACCATTTCTGTCTCGCCGCAGGAGGGGCACATCACTTCTATGGGTCTCTTGGATGTGGTTATATCGATCGCCGCCCCGCAGGACTTGCAATTTATGGAAAGCGGTCCAGCCTCCTCCATGGGTTCAGCTTCTTCCGGAGGTGGTGCTTCTTCCTCGGCCGGCGGTCCTAGTTCTGGCTCTTCTGCTTTCGCTCGTGCAGCTGAGGGTCTCCTGAACAGCATGATGATTATCAGCAGGATGACCAGTATCAGCAGAATTATGCTTATCAGCGGTATGTCACCGAGCCTGACGTACTCGAAGGGATTGGGTGATTCTTGGATGCGTAGCATCTCGCCCGCTTCGCCAATCTTGTTCCCATCCCCGTCCCTTGCAGTCACCAAGAACCCCACGTCACCCTCGTTCACGCCGCTGGGTATGGTGTAGAATATGTCTCCGCTAGACTTGTCTGACTGCCAGGTGAATGTCTGTCCGTTGGACATTCCGTAGGAGAACACGAACTTGTCCGGAAGACCTTCGTCGCCTCTGGGCGTAATCTCGTAGTGGATTGTCACTCTGTCCCCGGGCGAAACGGCTGCATTGTCCACAGTGATCTCCAGGTCATAGCCAGATATTCGGTCGACCCGATCCACTGCATCCTCCGAGACCCGGTATCGGTCGTATGTGCCGTCTTCTACGATTATCTCAACATTGGCGATCACTCCGAAAAAGTAGGAGGACGCAGCCACGTCTGGAACTGTATATTGGAAGCTACCCGTCTTCGCTGTGCTCACAACCTCTCCTTCAAGGACAATGTTGCCCCCAGGGTCCGTGACGTTATAGAAGTAGAAGCGCTCTTCATTTGCTTCCACGCGGTTGCTTTTCAGTTGGTAGTTGGCCGTGATTGTCTGACCTGCCGAGTACAGTTGCGGTTCCGCGTTTATCAGGACAACAACATGCCTGACGGATTTGTGATCCGCATCGTGTCCCGAGTCACCATCAGGGTTGTACACATCAACGTGGAAATTCAGCCGTCCTTCGAAGTTCTCCGGAATGTCGTACCCAAAAATGTTGTTGGAACTGACTTCCAGCCACATCATCTGGAAACCAGCCCATATCCTCAAGGAGTAAGCTGAGACACCGCTTGCACCCTCTGGCAAGGCTGTCTGAACATCGATTTGTATTTTGTCACCACTGGTATAGACTTCCTCGTTGAAGACCATGTCCACAGCTATCGTTCTGCCTCCGGCCTTTATGTCAAAGGTGATGTCCTCAGTGTCTTCCTTCAACGACTTCCCGACGTTCGCTCTGGCGGTATACGTTTCGTCTTCATCGAAGTCGCTGTCGGGAAGGCTGAACACATATTCGACCTTTCCAGCCGCATCTGACAAGAATTCTCCGCCATAGCCACTGATCGCATCGGCTGCAGTTCCAGTACCTTCCATTATCTCTATTTCCACCTTAACCTCGGGTTCTGGAACCTTCGGAGTGGTGCCCTCGACGAACGTAACCACGGTCACCTGAACAACGCTGTCCAGTTGGTAGGTAGCCCTGTCTACATTGACATATAGGTCCAAATCGGCGACAGTGAAATCCCAGTTGCCCTTGTTCGCTTCAAGAAGTATCTCGTCCTTTGTCTTATCACCGTAAGTGCCGTTAGCCCATATCCAGACCTCATACCAGCCAGACGATGATCCGCCAGGCGTGATTTGGAACTCGAAGAAGCCTGATGACTCATCAAGGGGCTCGTTAGTTTCTTGGGTTTCGTCGTCTTCGGACCAGACACCCCATTCCAGGTCATCGAAGGAGAGTCCTGGGAAGGTGTCCTCTGATACCAGTGACCCGTCCATCAGCGACACGATAGAGTAGAAGACCCTAACATCGTCACCAGGGATGTATCCTTTACTGGCCGTCTCTGCTTTGATTGTGTAGAGCTTGATACAGAACGCATTGAGGAGCCTAGTGTACCAGTTGTTGATACCGGCTCCAACGTCATCCCCTTCGTTCTGAATCCAGTCTGGGCGTCCAACGTATACGTCATAGCACGCATCTCTGAGATTCTCGGTCGTCTCCCCGCCAATCTCGTCCGATCCAAAGCCATCTTCATCGATCGGAAGGTCGTCCATAATCTTGACACGGGCGCCCCAATCACTGTCACCATTTGGAAGGACGATTATGTCGTAGACATCATCGAGGGTATCCTGGCCCGGGGTCGTGGCCTCAAGGTTCACTTCCACTGAGTCTCCCGGGATGAAGGTCTTATCGTCTGGATATATGATCCAGGGATATCCGCTGGGAGTGATGCTCACTGTAACGTCCGGGTTTATGTAGTTGTCGTCAGCCATAACTAGGGGCAGTACCCCTAAAGCGATCACAAACGCAATGCCCATTGCCAAAACCTTGGCAGTATTGGTTCCTTTCATCATTTTTCCTCCAATTAGGTGTTTACAAGGATTTCAGTTCCCATCAGGTTTTCATCCCATCCTGTTTTGACCACCACGGTCGGATTAGTATGTGGCACACCTATATAAAAACTGTTGTATACTCATCTAATCGGTGGAAGGGACTGGCTTGCCTCTTTTCATTGGGTCGCAACTATCTTCCTCATGATATCTTCAAGTTGTGAGAGCCTTTCGGTGTACTTGACCTTGGGCTGGAGGATCTCTATGAATTCCAAGATCTCTTTGGCTTTTCCTTTTTCTGCGAGCTCCTCACCCTTCTTCAAGCAGAGCCTTGCCGCCTCGGGGAACCTGCCAGCCTCTATCAGGTGGTGCAGTCTTTCAAAATCGTCCTCAGACTTGAGGTAGTAATCAGCGGCCAGGCTGTGCGCTTCTTTTCTCTGCCGAGGGTCCGATCTCGAGTAGATGACGCTCTTTATCGAGGGATTCACGCTGTAACTGCCTTCTTCCTCGGTGATGAGGAGCATTCTGGAGAGGTTCCGAAGTACCAATGAACTCGTCCCTTGCACCGCATCTGATGTGACCGGGTATCTGTGTACGCACAGCTTTCTAAGTGTGCTCTCATCGGTCACGCTCAGCTCAGACAGAATCTGGTCGTGAAGGTAGCTCTCGAAATCCGTTCTGGCCCTGTCCTCACCTCTTGCCAGTACGAACTCCAAGAATAGCGGATGACCGTTCGTGATTTCGTGAAGGTGTTCTGATTTGGATTGGTCCAGCTTCTTGCCGATATGCTGGATAAGCTCCTGTGTTCCCTGAGAATCCAACCCGGTCAGTTGAAGTTCCTCTATTCTCCCCTTCAAAAGAGTGTCGCTGCTGTCATAGAAAAATGGTCTGACCCTAGTGGTTGCCACTATCTTTCCCTTGAACTCATCCATGTCTTTGAAGATGCTGAGGAAGGTCTCCATCTTCTTGGACTTGTGGCAGTCGTCAAAGACCAGCAGGCAGCCTTTCAAGTCCCTTTGCAGTATCCTCGATACCTCGTTCCAGTCCAGGATCGAATCCATCTTTGACCTCAGCTTTTTCTTGCCCTGACCTTCCAGGAATGCTGCCAATGACCCAAGGATAAGCTCTGGAGTGTCCCACTCCTTGACCGGATGATAGAAACACGGAACGTCGAACAATGACGGGATTCTCTTTGCCAGAGCTGTCTTTCCAACGCCCGGCAGGCCTAGGACTATTACGATTCTCGGGTTCTCCTTCTCAAACAATCTCTGGAAATAGTCAAGCTCCTCCCGTCTGCCGAAGAAATCTTCCGGCTCTTTCTCCTCGGGAGCCTGCAACTTCTCTTCTCTCTTGAAATCCGCAAGGTCGATCTCACTGTTTGTGAGTATGATCTCGTACGCCCTGGCTTCACCGAGGTTGATATCCGTTTTCAGCACATTCAGAGCCATCTGTCCCTCCACCACCTCGAATTCCCCGCCAGGGTCGATGATCCTGACCTTCTTCTCCTTGGCGTAGTCGCGCATCTCTCTGGCCCTGTTCTCTCCCCGAAGGTTCAGAAAGTACACCTTCCGCCTGGTCTTGGCCCTTGTTACGTGAGCGACCCTCTCTTCCACCTCCCCTATTTCCTTCAACCGCTTCAGCTCGATCGCAGCGTGAGCTCTGGATATGTCCAGTCTCTCGGAGATGCCCTTCTGCGTGACTTCTTCGGGGCACTGAAAACTCTCTCTGTGCCTGGTATATTGCGAAAGATGTAGGACGATTCTCTCCCCAACGGTCATGGAAGGCATTCATGGCGGAAACACTGAATTGCTTATTTAAGGAGGGCGTTTCTATTATCATTTAGGGAAATACGGCAAAAGAACGGACTACCACAGAGAGAAGTGTTCTTCCCTTGAGACTATCTCCAACATCCCGTGAAGGCTTTGCACCTCGTAATCAGGCGTGGGTATGCCATCCATCAGCTCCTCTTCATATCTGTTTATCCAAATGACAGGAATCCCAGCCCTCTTCGCCCCAACAATATCGCTTGTCTGCGAATCCCCAACATGGACCACTTCATCCGGCCTGCAGCCAACTTCGTCAAGCGCAAACTGGAAGATTTTGGGATAAGGTTTGTACGCCCTCACCCTCTCCGAGGATACGTAGTACTCAAAATGCAGATCATTCTTCTTCAACGCCACATCCAGCAGGTGGTCGTCCGCATTGGACAGCATGCACTTGGTTATGGAAGAAAGCTTCGGAAAGACCTCCTTGACATCATCATAAGGAGTCACAGAATACCAGCTCTTGTACATCTCGTTGAGGTAGCTGTCCGTCTCATCCTCGATTCCGAGCTCCTCGTAGGTCATCTTGAGGCTTACCTCGTTCGCCCTCCATAGCGTTATGAATTCCCCACCAAGCAGCTCCTTGTAGTGCCTGTCCCATACGATCAAGAATTCCTTGGGGGTCATTGACAGCGAGTTGTTCTCCACTATCTCCTTGCACGTATCCGCTATTGCTTCGATACTTCCTTTCAAAAGGGTCCCGAACGCGTCTATGAAAAGAACCTTCTTGGACATGGCAGGGGGTAATCGATTCCTTTCTTAATCAGTTTTCCTCGGGTAGGGACAGATGCCGTTGAGCGGACACTCTTCGCAGATTGGTTTTGGTCTGCAGTATCGTTTGCCAAGTTCGACCAGGAGTGCGTGGAATTCCTTGTAGAGGTCCAGATTGCGTGGGAGGGAGTCTTCGAAGAAGGTTCGTATCTGTTCGTAACTGTCAGTTTCTATCATTTCCAGTCTTCTGAGAGCTCTTTTTGTGTATGCATCCACGACGAAGAACGGTTTCTCGCAGGCGTAGAGGAGGATTGAATCGGCCGTTTCGTACCCAATGCCCTTGACAGAAAGCAACTTCTTTCTTAATTCCTGGCCATCTTCTCCGAACATCTTCTCCAGGTCCCCCTGGTACTCTTCCATGAGGAAGTTGATGAAGTTCTTCACGCTCTTGGACTTCTGCCTGTAAAAACCGGTTGGCCGCACCACTTCTTCTATTCTCTTGATGGATGCCTTATGAAGTGGCTCCACATCCAGAAGGTTAGCCTCTTTCAGATTCCCAATCGCAATCTCCACGTTCTTCCAAGCGGTCTGCTGGGTCAGAATGGCACCTATCATGACTTCGAAGGGAGTCTCTCCCGGCCACCAGTGTTGTGGACCGAAGGACTGGAAAAGCGCTGAATAGATCTCTTGAAGGTCCGCCACTTCTTTGGGAATAGATACGCGACTATTGAAACTTACCAACTAACCTTTTTGTAGGACGTGCTAGTTGGAGGTAGGATGTCCTGGAACCACGACCTGTTTCATTTCATCAATCACGATATGGCGAACCCTGCCCTGGACGTGTTCTTCACCATACTTGTGATCCTGGGTACGATATACGTTTGGATGCTTCTCTGCCCCGTACTCTGGTTCAAGAAGAGGAGGAGCGAGGCGGTGGACCTGTTCTTCCTGCTGCTTGTGGTGCTTGCGATCACTACGCTTCTGAAGTTCATTTTTGCTGCGCCCAGGCCTGAGGATGTGAGGCTTGTGCCCCTGCCGTTTGCTGGGTACTCCCCCTGGGACGCGTATTCCTTCCCGAGCAATCATGCCGCCAGGGCGTTTGCGTGCGCATTGTTTCTCTCGGCCAGATTTAGGAAGTGGATGATTCCACTGTTCGTGTATGCGTTCTTGATCGGTTTTGCGAAGATATACGTTGGAGCACACTATCCGCTGGACATAATCGGAGGGGCGGTTTTCGGTGGTGTGATGGGCTGGCTGTTCATTCAGTTGAGGAGGTATCCGCCTTATGCTTTGAGGAGGGAGAGGTTGGTTTCGTGGATTGAGGATGTTGGGAGAAGGCTGTTGGGAAAGAGCCAGAAGGAGGCCAGTAGGCTCCCAAACAACGATAGTGTCCTACTATAATAGTACAGTTTGACCCAAAAGTGTCCATCTATAAGCGGACAGATTTATATAGCAGCACCTGCTATTAGTCATCGTGGAAGAATTACTTCACAGGTCAAATCCCTGGTGGACCGGGAAGTTCGAGTTCCCCGGAATCGCAAGAGAAGGTCATCTCTCTACCCTGCTCCGATTAAGAGAGTCGAAGGACGTTGTGCTTATCACTGGCCTCAGACGGGTGGGAAAGACCACCCTCATGCTCCAGCTCGTCCACAGGCTCCTCGAGGAAATGGACAGCAGGCTGATATTCTACGTGTCCTTGGACCATATAGGGTTGAAGGAGCGCTCCATAATCGAGACTGTGGACGGCTACAGGGCCGCCAACGGTCTCAAGCATGACGATTTCGTCTATCTGTTCTTGGACGAGGTACACTTCAAGGAGGACTTCGAGCTGCAGCTCAAGAACCTGTATGACGAAGGCAACTCAAAGGTGTACGCAAGTGGGTCATCGAGTCTTGATATCGTCATGAAGAGCCCACATCTCACAGGGCGGCAGAGGATTCTCCACCTTTCTCCCCTGAGCTTTCGGGAATATCTGATGTTCTTGGGGAAGGAGATTTCCCCCGCGGACCAGCATCTCTATCCACCACTTGCCGAGGAGTACTTGGAAACAGGTGGGATGCCCGAATACGTGCTGACAAGGGACCCGAATAACCTCCAGTCCATGGTAGATAGTATCCTTTACCGGGACATCGCGGGAAGGCATGACATAAGGAACAGGGAGAATCTCCTGGACATACTCTCTCTGATAGCGCAGAGCGTTGGAACGCCCATAAGCCTGAGGAAGATATCTAGGGTGCTGGGTATTCCGGTCGATGTGGTAAGTAGGATAGTCAATCTATTCGTTGAAGCCAACCTGGTGCACATGGTTGAAAAAGAAGGGAAGATGTCTGAGAGGAAAGGGTCGCCCAGGAAGATCTACCTTGCGGACAATGGTCTCTTTGGCATGTTGACGGAGAAGGTGAATTATGGATCGCTGGTGGAGAACATTGTATTTCTCGCTGTCAGGAGAGAAGGTTCCGTTCGGTATTATCGTACCTCGGGTTTGGAGATTGACTTCGTGAGAGGCAAAGGGGCCTGGGAAGTGAAGTACAAGAGTGCGGTCGATGAGAAGGATTTGGCCGGTCTCAAGAGCTTGAAGGGCTTCAAGTCCAGGACGATGGTGACAAAGGATAAGGAAGGGAAGGTGGATGGCATCGATCTCGTGCCGTTGTGGAAGTTCCTCCTGCAAGACTTATTAATACCTTCTTTATGATATGTCATTCGTGGACCTCGAGGAATTCAGAAAGAAAGTGGCCGAAGAGAGGAAGAAGGCCTGGCGAAGGGATGCGATCGCGCTGAGGGGGAGGAGTCCCGAGGAGACCCTGGAGGAGTTCTTCGGTATGATGAGGTTCCTGCAGAAACTGTCGAGGGTGGGCGATTGAGGGACATGGAGGAGATGATAGGCTCTCTTGTCGACGCACTTGAAGAGCTCGGAATCGAATACGTGATAGTCGGAGGCGTCGCTGTCGTGTCCTGGGGCAATCTGAGAACCACCAGGGATGTGGACGTTGTCATCCTCATCAGAGAAGGAGATGCAGGAAGGGGGCCCAAAACGCTGGGGAAACACGGGATGACGATACAGTGTTACAAAGCGAAATCTTCCTGCCGAGTCACCATCGGATTTTGTCTGACCTTCATCTGGTCCGTAGATGCCGTGAGTAGGAAGTCCCTTTTCTGTGGTAAGCCTGCCGTGTGCTAACCCATATCTGAAACAACATGCACCCTAATCTTCCGTTCACTCTATTTCGATAGTTCTCATTCTAGTTATTGTGTTCCCGTCCTGGAAAGTCACATCCATCGTCACCTGGTAGATGCCAGGATTCTCATATTCGTGCCTAACTCGCTCATCTTCGTAGCAAGTGATCTGATGCCCGTCTCCGAAATCCCAGTGTATCGAGGACCAAGTGAAAGTCTGATTCTTCGGTGGGACCATTCGTGGGGTGAATTCAAGCTCCGCATTTACGCCAGCTGAAGCAGTACCATTGATAGGAACCGAAACAGTCTCATTGACTATGCTAGTAATGTTGATGAATATCGTTTGAGTACATCCGTTCTCAGGGTCGAACGTGAAATTGTGTGATTCATATGCATTTTCTGATTCTATCTCAACTTGCACATCGGTTGTCTGTGTGCCGTTTGACACGTACCAGAGCATTAGAGCGTATTCTCTGCCTCCGTATCCGTAGAAGTGTTCATGGATGGGAGATGGGGGAGGATATGACTCCCCTATCCACACGGTGCTCTCATTTCGAGTGGCGTAGCGGTAATTGAAGTAGGTACTGTTTTCGAGCACAAAAAGACCAACTCTACTATCATCGCCTCCCCACACATCCATTGTAACCTCAAGAGAAGCTGATATGTCAATATCATCGACTCCGAAGTAGTAGTAGCCTTTTGTGCAAATAGCGAAGTCTCTCACCTCAAACGCAGGAGGGACATATGAAAAGGTCAAGTCGATTATATCATTGTGTTCCACTCGCGCTGTGATGTCATCCTCTATCGTGAGGTTCGGGAGTACGTCTCCGAATCGTGAGTGAATCGCTGACAGTGGAAAATGGTTGAATGAGTCATATGGTTGCTGCTCAGACACGTCTATTCCTACGAAATCAATTTTGTGATGAGCCTCCCAGTCGAATCGCAATCGAATGACATCAGGGTGCGATTGCACTAAGTATGGTGACAAATCAAAAACATCAGACGACCAGTAGGTTCGCGGAAAGAGACTGCCTATTGTTATCCATTCCATATTTGGGTCGAGCATTCTCACTAGTATGGGTCCAAGTTCTGAGGGCAAGTATGGCGGCATATCTATGGGTATCCAGTCTCTATCGTACTTCACATCAGACCTGACGACCAGTAAGCCATAGTCTCCTATCGCAGACTTGTCAAAGTCCACTGTCAGGTAGTATTCGTCCCAACCTTCGTAGTATAGATCATCGTCTGAATTCTCCAATAGCGATGTGGTGTCATTTCCCCTCCAATCGATAGAAGACACTGGTTTCAGTGGGTCCACCCATGTGTAGATATTCCCTCCGCCATCCACTGATACATTGTATCCGCTATTGTGGTCAATTGTTCTCAGATAGACTTGGTCAAGATTCGAGATTTCTCCCTCAAACTCCATTATTCTCAAATCATATTTCGTACCATTTTCTACCAGGTCTTGCTGTATGACATAGTAATCGGGGGTTTTCACCTCAGGACGATACAAATCCTCGGACTTCGGAAGGAGACTATTGTCCAGAGCAAAACCTGTTCCATTCCAGGCGAAGACGTATGGGCTGGCTCCGCGTCCACCACCCTCTTTCCCACCTCCGTCATCTCCTTCACCACCACCTGGGCTCTTCAGTGTTTTCCCACATACTCCATTGGTCGGTGGCGAGTATCTACCAGAGAAGTCTGAAGCTATCATCCTGAAACAATAATCTGTCTCTGAAGGAAGACCATTGACGGTTGCCCGGTCAACATCTGGATCGGCAACTGCGACATAGAATGTTGACCCAGGGTCTCCCGGCGGAACAAGAGCGAAGTTATCATCTGTTCCTGCCTTGAAATGAATTTCGTACGCCCGGAAGAAAGCATCGGCGCTCTTTGTCCAAGCGAGAAGCACAGAGTGATCCGTTATTTCCATGGGGCCCACAAGGGAAAAACCAAATGGAGGATCATCATCCAACATGATGAAGACTTCAGTCTGTATATCTGTGTCCGTGTAAGACACATCTTCAAACACTCCTACATGTCGAGTTTCATATGTGAGAATCGCTCTTGCTGTCAAATAGGGATTGTAGCATCCGTCTTCAAATATCCAATCTATCGAAGTTGCCAAGGTGGAATCAAATGGCTTCCTGCCCCAAGTTTCATCTTCCGCAAATGATGACCTGACCCACGCCTTATCCATTGTGGGAAATCCGGAATCGGTAATACCTACCTCTGGTTCCGAATATTCTTCAACCAGTATTTGATGTTGCTCATGGGCAAATGCAAAACCTTCTACAATCCAGCCTATTCCTGGGATCTTTCCAAACATGTATTCAAGGGAGTTCTTTGTCAGTTTCTGGTATACTGTTTCATCCGTTGGGTCTACGAGCTTGAGGTTATAGGCATATGTCAGAGTCTCGCTTATATCGACTGCTGCACATGTACTGTGCTTTTCAAACTCTATCTCCAAGCTCTTCACAAAAGGGACATCTTGGAGGGAAGTGTAGAAAACAAGAGTCTTACCATTTTGAACAAAAGAAGGGCCAAGAGATTTCCCCAGTCCACCAATTTGGCTTTCAACACCCACCTTAACACCCGTGCCACCTACAACGTCCTTGTATGAGAAGTAGATGAAATTGAATTTGTACCAATCATCTGGGGGAGTACTATCCCATGTGATCACTATTTGAAACGTGTTTAGGTTCCCGGACTTGTCCGGCACATCCTTCCACGTTATTACCAATTTCCATCCTGGGAAGTACATTTGATCATTTATGTTGTCCAGTATGTACGTAATCTCGCCTCCCTCCCCAGGATTTAGGTCGGTCCAATAAGCTGCAATTATGCTGTTTGGGCTACTCGTACTGGGAATTGAAGCAGGATTAGGATTGCAAGAACCTATGTAGTCGAATTGCTCTTGGCTCCACTCAGATGAGCCAGGGATTATGTATCCGTTGGCGCAAATGTACACCATATCATATATTGCACCGTAGTAATTCATTAGAAAATTGTGCGGAATGTCGAGCCATATTCCTTGATCGTCTTCGCTAATCCCAACATCAGGGGCACTGGGATAATCTGCCCAGGTATACGGGTCCCTCTGCTGAGCATAGAATGGAATCCCCTTCCTAGTACTGACCAATGAAGACAAACTGATTGCAAGATGGTCTTTACCGTCCTTTCCCGGATTGTTTTCCGTATACACCCCGATGTTTGCTGTAAGTGCCACGTACGCATTATTGTCGTTCGCAAAGTCGTGTGCATACGCGTCATAGTTGTGACTCTCTCCTGGAGACATTGTATGTCGCTGACCATAGAAGTCGAATGCTATGGCAGATCCAGTTGACACCATACAGAAAGCGGTCACAAGCACAGCCCAGACAATTTTCCTCTTCATTTTTCTTTCCTCCTCAAATCTCTATCCTTTCTGAAACCCCTCATCTTGGCACAAAGACCGTAGATTGCTGCTACAGCCAGCAATGCTACACCAACTAGGATGAGGAAAGGGAACGAATTGGAATCTGATGAATAGGACCACATTTTCGTATGCCCAATTCCAGCAATGGCAAGACTTAATCCATCTGGTGACCAGGCAATCTCAAATGAGGTAACTTCTGTGGACAACTCATATATTTCTTCGAGAATGTCGATTTGATAGAATTCCAGATGCCCTTGGGAGGTGTCTAGCGCGAGCACTGTCTCGTCGGGAGATAAGGCGAAATTCTCAATTGAGTTGCCGACTTCGAGAAAATTGGTGAGGCTCATTTCTTCAAGGTCAAGTGCTATCAGTGAAGACCCCTCTGAAAAAATCCCTATGTTGGCAAAAGATGCCCAATGCAGACAGCAGAATCGTATGTCTTTGGGAAAGCTATGGGGGAGAAACATTATCCCACTTTCATTCCACTTCTGTAGTCCTGCATATGACAACACAAGGAGTTCTGAACCGTCAGGAGACCATTCTAGATCCCTCATTGACGCAGGACTCTCGAACTTCTCTAGAATCTCCAAAGAAATTGAGCTCACAATATATGTCCAATTGCTCGGGCTGCTTCCTGCATAGCTATCCCACACTGTTCCGACAGCAAAGCGTAGTCCATCTGGCGACCAATCGAATGTGGGAGCATTGAACTCAAATTCCATATTGAAAACGAGAGACAAATTGCCCCTATCATAGACCTTGACGGTCCTTAGGTCAGGTAGGTTTCCACCGTGCAAGGAATATCCCCAGACGGCAATCCATGTGCCATTTGGTGAGTAGCTCACGTAGTTCGGACCTATGTTGAGTTGCGGATCGTTTCTGACCTTGATTCTTGAGATTAGAGATCCATCACTTCTCTCTCTAAGATGAATCTCATCTCCCTCTGTCGCGAAAGCAAGTTCCTGTGAGGACGGATGCCAATCAACGTGATATGAGCTTTTACTGATATCCCATCTCTCTTCGAGTTCGAAAACTGTCTCAGCCGAGGATGCTGTCGTGGGATGAATAAGAATGGAAAGAAAACCGACGAGGATCATGGGGGTCAATGAAACAATAGCTACTAACATAGACTTTGAAGTTCCCTCCGATGTATGGTTCACATCAATCCCTCGCAGGTTATTATAGACCCTCCCCTGCTTTTTCAAACCTATTTGAGAGCGACTAACAAAAGGGATTATGCCTTATATTTCTTTCTACGGTTTTCTTGAGTAGCATGGGGAAAAGTGGAAAAACGTACTCACTGCATTTCTCCAGCATTGTCAAAAGATGGATGATAGCTTTTCGGGTTGAAAGAGACAACATCTCATGGCTATTGACAGGCTAGCGTTACAGGAGCCAATAGAATTGTGTCTTCTCTCCCATATTATGGACCCAGTGTTCTGCAGGTGCCTATCCCAACACAATCATGGAAGTGACAGGGGTCACTCCAAAGTCATCGTCTTCAACTGTCAAAGTGATCATGTATGTAGCGCTGCCTGGGAAGGTGTGAGTGACTATTCCGGTTACCACTATAGGGAATGTCTTGTTCTCATTCGGATAGAAATCGGTGATGTTCGTCCCATCTCCGAAGTTCCAACGAAATGTCAGATCGTCCGCACCCGGGTCGTATGCAATGGCTTCGAAGGTCAGACCGTGAGAGAGTATCGCTGTTGTCAGATCGACTTCCCGAGTGTGTGTTTCTGGATGTTGCACGTTGAATGTGTGATGGACCCAGACTTCTTCTTGGTCGACCAATTTGAGAACAATCCAGAACGGGTTTGCTCCGTTCGGTTGGCCGTTGATGATATCGTCTTCTGGAGTGTAGCGAACTATTACTGAGTATCTTCTTGAGATGTTCACTTCGAGATGTGTGAGGTCAAGTATTTGGTCATTCGGGCTTCCTGGATATCTGGTGAAAGATCCTTCTGCAATTAGTACGTCGTCTTCGTACAGTTCTATCGAGACGTCGTGCCATTTCTCTCCGGCAATTCTCAGGGATACGTTCACGTTTGTTGGCAGAATCTTCAATTCCACAGTTGGTGCAACGTTACTCACAGTGATGTTTGCTATGTCTGTATCGGTGAATTCGCCATCCCAGACTTGAACCATGACCTTACCTGAGTAGTCATCTCCCCATGTATGTTCCAGATGAGGGCCTGAAGACCATCCAGTATCCCAGATTCCATCAATGTTCAGGTCCCAGCGATATTGCAGTACATCGCCATCCGGATCGTACGAACCACTTCCGTCCAACGTTACTGGTGAGCCTTCATCCACATAATAGGGACCGTTGGCGTCCGCGATAGGAGGTTGATTTCTTGGGAGAATTGTGACTGTGCAGGTGTCGGTGTCAACAGCTCCATAGACGTCCGTGACTGTCAAAGTAACGTTGTAGATGCCAGGGCTGGGATAGACATGAGTTAGTCTTTCCCCAAGACCGGTTGGGGAACCATCGCCAAAGTCCCACTCGTACGACACGATACCGACTTTCTTTGCATATCTAAGGTCATCATTGGTTGCATCCCTATAGCTTATATGTGGATTCCCTCTCTCGTCCAGAGCAAGAGAAGTGTACCCGCCAACACTACCTGCGGAATCCACCGTCTCGATAATCCACTGGTTTCCGGTCCATGTTGCATACCTGAGATCAACGCCGGTAAGTTTCAGATAGCTTATGTGCGGATTGTCGTTGCTCTCAAGTGCTATTGAGGAATATGTGCCGACGGAATTGGCCGAGTCCACCGTCTCGATGTTCCAAGAGCTTCCTGTCCACTTTGCATATTTCAAATCAGAATTGCCAAAGTCATAGTAACTTATGTGCGGATGATCATTGTTGTCAAGAACCATAGATGTGTGTCGACCAACATCACCCACGGAATCCACCGTCTCGATCTTCCAACCGCTTCCAGTCCATCTTGCATATTTTAGGTCCCTGTTGGAATAGTCATGATAGCTTATGTGCGGATTGTTGTCGCTGTCGAGAGCCAAGGAACTCCCCGCACCAACCACACCACCAGAGTCGACAGTCTGAATGTCCCACGCGCTTCCAGTCCATCTTGCATATTTTAGATTCTCGTCGACTCCGTCATCGTAGCTAATGTGCGGACTATCGGTACTATCAAGAGCCAAGGATGTCTTTCCAGGGACATCACCTACATAGTCCAGCGTCTCTGTAGCCCACAAGCTCCCGGTCCATCTTGCGTATTTTAGGTCCCTGTTGGAATAGTCATGATAGCTTATGTGCGGGTAGTCTGTGC
>SOIM01000045.1 GCA_004377185.1 Methanomassiliicoccales archaeon
AAGTGGGGCTCTGAGCGGGCGACCACGCAGTGAACCAGTCGGTGGACGAGCGACGGACCAAACCACCCGGCAATCAGGCAGGGGGCGAGATCGAGACCTAATCCTCGTCGCCCACTGGACTGCAGGCTAGGCAGAGTCCCAGGCGGGCCACCGGGAACCGGCTGAACCTGTAGAGCGGCGAAAGGCAACAATCCTACTACTCTTCGCTCAAAAGGGCGACTCTCGACATCAAATGGAATCTCGGTTCCAGCACTGGTTGCTTGTCAAAACTGACTACCACAAAATACTTCTGTGAAAGCACCGATGGAATAGTGAAGTGGAGGATCTATTATGAGGTCAACGCGGCTCTGTCTACTCCTTTGCTCAGCGGTCTCCTACTTGTTCTTAGCCTCTCCTCTGATGGCTATGGGGCCCGCTAGAGCTGATGATGATGTGGCCTTCACAACGATCGATAAGGGGTCCTCGAGCGGCATTGGACATTACGACTGCAATTACACGGGCGAAAACCTAGTCATAAGGAATCACAGCTCGTTTGAGAGCTTCTGGTCAAATCACAAGGGCAATCTCGATCCTCAGCCGCCAGTTCCGACGAACATCAGCTGGGACAGCCAGATGGTCCTGGTCGGCATTCTGGGGACCTACATCTCGTGTTGCGATTCATACATCACGTTCGTGAGGGCGCAGACCGATGGTGAGGCTTTGTATGCGTACATCGAGAAGTACTTCGTGCCCGGGCACATCCCCCAGAATGATGCTATGTCAAACCCATTCCACATCATAGCTCTCGACAGCTCTCCGAACGTCGTCTTCGTTGAAGTTCCTCCGCCAGAGGAATCGGCCGATTCGCAAGAGCCAATTCTCCTGGAGATACTTGTGTGGGTTGGACTTCCAATCATTCTGATCGTCATCGCCGTTTTGGCGATCCGCAGGAGACTCCGTGGCCCTGCATCAGGGACATGATTCTTAAGCCAGGAGCATGGAGCGGCTTGAGCGGGACGACGATCGAGGCCCTCGCGACGGATAGACCCGGGAACGTAGCCTCGGGCGAAGTTGAGCTCTGAGCGGGCGACCACGCAGTGAACTAGTCGGTGGACGAGCGACGGACCAAAGCACGCGACGGGAGACTGCAGAGGGAGACGACTCACGCCTCCCTCCATCGATCTGTCGTCCTTCTTTTCGATCTACGTCGTTTCTTATCGCCACGGAAGATTTGCCTGCACTAGGTACTCCAAGAAGGTCGGCTCTTTGAGTCGTTCAATCCCAAGCAATAGTCTTATGTATTACTATGATATTACAGTCTTTCACCGTAGCGTTGTGGCGATACCATGTGCAATCACGACACTCAATTCGATTCACTCAGAAAATACACAAGGGCACTCCACTGCCCTACGAGATGGTTGATCATAAGATTCATTGGAAATGGGATGAAAAGCACCAAGGAGATCTACCAGTATCTCACCAAAGAAGGTGAGAGACTTACGCCATCAGGGCTTTATTATCATCTGTCCGAGTTGAAAGGAGCGGATATGATCGATGTAGCTGAATTCAAAGAGGAGGGGGGCGGTGCTCCCGAGAAGATCTGGAAGCTCAAGACGAAGAGATTAGTCATCGACCTGTTGGAAGAGAGATAGAGGTGAAAAGATGTGTGAAGGAACCAAAAGACATCAAGCCCACGGAAAAGGGGCATGTGGACACCCCGCAGTCCATGGCGTGTATGCTCACTGTTGTTGCGGACCGAGAAGCTTCTTTACGTCAGAAGAGGAGATTGAGATGTTGGGAATGTACAAGGAAAACCTGGAAAAGGAGCTAAAAGCGGTTGAAGAGAGGATCAGCAAGCTGAAGAGCGAAGCATAGGTTTCTTCCGGGACTATGGCTTAGGAGGCTACTCGGTTTGGGTCATGCAATTGAAGTGGTCGATCTGACGAAGCAATTCAACGGGCTTACAGCAGTTGACCACATCGACCTCCAAGTACATGAAGGCGAAATCTTCGGTTTTCTTGGCCCAAACGGTGCCGGCAAGACCACAACCATCAGAATGCTAACAGGCGTCATAAAGCCAACCGGAGGAACAGCAAGAATATTCGGCTATGACATTCAAAAGGAGCCACTGAGGGCAAAGCAATTGATGGGGATCTCCCCTGAGATGGCAAATGCCTATGTTGACTTGTCAGCTTGGCAGAATCTGATATTCGTGGGGGAGCTCTATGGAGTTGGAAAACAGCAACGGGAAAGGACAGCAGAGCAGATGCTGAGGCATTTCGACCTTTACGAACGAAGGCATCAGAAAGTGAAGAGTTTTTCCAGGGGAATGATGCAAAGAGTCATCGTCGCAATGTCTCTGATGAGTTTGCCTAGGATGCTTTTCCTTGATGAGCCCACATCTGGACTGGATGTTGAGAGTTCGCGGACGATCCATAATCTCGTTCGCAGATTCAGCAGGGAAGGAAAAACGGTCTTTCTGACCACGCACAATATCGAGGAGGCAAATCAGTTGTGCGATAGGGTGGCAATCATCAACAAGGGAGAGATCGCTGCAATAGACACTCCCGAGAGACTCAAAAGGACGATCAGAGGCTCGCAATCAGTTGAGGTTTCCTTTGACAGGTACGTGGATATCGAAAACGAGCTGGGTCTAGCCGGTATCCAGCGAATAGAGAGAAGGGGGGATAAGCTCAGATTGTACACAGAGGTGCCTGGCAAGGTCGCCTGTGAGTTAGCAGACTATGCCAAGAAGGCAGGATTGGATATCGTTACCATCAACACTCTGGGACCCAGCCTTGAAGATGTCTTCCTAGAGTTGACACGGGAGGCGGAGAGGAAGTGACCCCTGGTTCTATGGAGGTCCCTGGCCAATTCAGACGGTCTCTCGTGATAGCGAAGAAGGACATATACATCTACTTCTTCAAAGGTCCTGTACTGATATTCGGCATCCTCTTCCCGCTTTTCCTGTTCCTTGCATTTTCCATTGGCAGAGACCTTCCAATGGAGTTTCTTGTCCCAGGGATTGTTGGGATGACCGTCTTTTTTACCGCGACCTCGGTAGGTCCTGTCATAGCTCCCTGGGAAACGAGGATGAAGACGCTGGAACGATTGGTTTCAGCCCCTGTGTCGTTAAGTACAATTCTAGTTGGAGACATGATCGCGTCCTTTGTCTTTGGGATGCTGATATCAATGGTTCCATTGTCTGTCGGCATATTCCTTCTCGGTGGTGAGATTGCCAGTCCAATCGCCATGATTGTGGGCATTCCATTGGCGACTTTCTGCTTCTCAGCATTCGGAATATTGCTCTCCTCTCCTCCAACGGACACTCCTGCCAACGTCATGATGCTATCCACGTTCATCAAGTTCCCACTGATCTTCATAAGTGGGATCTTCATCTCCGTTGGTGATCTGCCTACCTGGGCGAGATACGCTTCCTTTCTCTCACCCTTGACATACTTCGTGGACATAGCTAGGCATTCTGTCGACGGAACGAACTTCTTTCCGTGGTATCTCGACCTCTTAGCACTGCTGATTTTCTCGGTCTTGTTCTATTTCGGTGCGGTAGCATATCACAAGCGGAGTCTGCCCAAAAGGCTATAGGGATTCTGGATAGGCCTTTTCGTCGATTCATAATCGCATGGCTGGGTTGTCGAAGTGTCGTAGTGCATTATCGAATACGACACAAACCGCTTGTTTCCCGGGAGAAAGCGAATATCTGCAGGCTGGGACTATGGGTATGGACCTACATGTACGACAGAATCTGCCCAAGACAAGCTGACTTTGTTAGTCCCGCTAATCCGCTCTGGGTCTGCCGGAAACGGGTACGTCAGCCTCCAGGTAGAGTAGGAAGTTCGCCACATCCCTTCTTCCATTGAAGAGAAAGCAGACTCCCGTGTTCTGAGCGAATCGTCTCCGCCCTCTTCTGGCCTCGCCCCGCTGGTCCTCGACTTCCCTTTACGGATCCTCAGGATAGAGCTCTACTTCGTATTCATCGTAGTTGTGGTTCAACGTCGGATACTCGGTGCCTTCCCTCAGTACGTCGTCTATGACCTTCTGCGCGCGAACCTTGTGTGGCGTCAAGGAATACTTCTTGCCGTTGAGATCGTAGTAGTATTCCTTCAGAGTGATCTTCACTGTCTTTCCGTCCAATCCCGTCTGTCCAGACCAGACATAGCCTCCTGTGTATGGGGGCTCGGTTATGTTCACGTAGGCATCCTCTTCACTGGTTCCTTTGTATGTGACGTAGACAACGAGGTACCATTCCTGCAGGATTCGGCCTTGTCCTTGGCTACCCAGGAATGTGTTGGAGCTGTTGAGCTGGGTATCCGTCTGTGATGCCTTTGTCCATCTCATGTGTATCGCCCATTTACTGTTGGTCTGGAACGTGTTGTCCAGTATGGACGGATGTGATGCGTTATTGATGTCAGACACGTAGACGCCGTCCCCGGCATTGTCCTTCACTGTGTTGTTGTGGATGCTCGGACTGGACTGATTGGAGACGAGGATGCCCATGCCGACCCAGGCGTATCCCCCTGCCAACCTCGTATCTGATATCGTGTTGTGACCTATTTCTGGACTACAGTATCGCAGTGTGATACCGGCATACTCGTTGTTCTTGATAGTGTTGTACTTGATACTCGGACTTCCCTGGACGCACTCTATTCCCGTATCGTCGTTGTCGAGTATGTCATTGCTCTGTATGGTCGGGGAGGACTGACCGACTGAGATTCCCTGTCCCGAGTTTTTCTTTATGGTGTTGCCTTGAATCGTGGCGTCCGAACTGTACCAGGTCACTACGCCTATTTGGTTCCTCAGGATATCGTTGTTCATTATTGAGGGCGACGAGCTGTTGCGTACGTCTACTCCAACGTAGGTGTTGTCCTTGATGGTGTTCGTTGACATTGTGGAATTCGAGTATTGATGCGCGTAGACCCCCTTCCAATTGGTCTTAATCGTGTTGTTTGTAAGAGATGGGGACGAGGAGTGCAGGTAGACTCCGTACTTGTTCGATTCCATCGTGTTAACGGACACGCTCGATGTTGATTGTCCCTCGAAATAGATGCCAGCGTAGGAGTTGTTCTTGATCGTATTCCCGCTTATGGATGGAGAGGACTGGATGTTTCGGATTCCTATGCTCTTCGTGTTGCTGTCACCCACGATTGTGTTTGATGTTATCGTCGGATTCGAGTTCGAGTTGTCAATGCTCCTATTTAGATCGGTCAATGTGTTCTGTTCTATCCAAGGCGACGACCGGTCGTTTATGATTCCCCACCTCTCCTGGTCCTTCGGAGGCGAATGCGGATAGTACTGTCCAATGAAATCGTTGTACATGATGTACGGTGAATTCGCATATATAGCGATAAGTTTGATTCCAACGTTCCCGCTCAGAACGGTGAAGTTGTTGTACCTGACCAAGGACGATGTTGTCGTGCTATCGGTTGCGTATATTATGCCTGCATAGTCGTTCGTGAAGTTGTTGTATTCCACGACGGGCGAGGACTTCATCGTTCCGTTCTTGTACACGGCCAATCCACGGGCATTATGCTGGAACAGGTTGTGCTTCACTGTTGGTGACGATCCGACGCACGAAAGACCCGCTGCGTAATGGCTCCAACTTGTGAAATCCTTGACAGTATTGTACTCAACTGTCGGAGATGAGTGCACGAGATAGATACCGGCCTCGTAGTTGGCCTGGTTGCCGGTGGTAGTTGAGTATATCAGATTGTCTCTGATCTTCGTACTGGATGATGAATCCTGTAGACTAATCCCATGTCCGGTGTTCTCGTAGATTGTGTTGTTGTGGATGTTGAGCTGAGTGTTGTACGTTCCCTCTATTCCGTGGTGGTTCCCCCAAATCTGATTGTGTGCTATCTCCACTGATGAAGTCGATGTCACAGATACGCCATAGTTGTAGTTGTTGCTTATGTTGTTGTACTCAATAGTCGGGTCTGATGTGTCAATGGCAAATATCCCGCTACCCCCAGCACTTGCATTCCTTCCAGCATAGGTTATGTTCGAGTTCTTGATGACTGGAGCTGCATTTCCTGACACGTAGACATTGTGGGTACCTCCCTCGGTAATTGTGCTGTTCTCTATCATTGCGCTACTTCCTGATAACATTTGAATTCCCCCCTCTGGACCGGCACCATTACCCCATGTCCATTTCACTGTGCTCTCATTCTTGACGTTCAGTGTTCCGTAGACTAGGAATTTGTACTTGTAGATCTCTGAATTGGATTTGACAACTGACTTGTTCAGTATATTGAATCCTCCGCTGGCGTTTACCTGTATCTTGTATTCCCCACGCTCCGTACAGTAGACAATCAGAGTCACGTTCTTCTTGAAAATCAGTTCTCCTCCACTGCCGATGACTAGATCACCATAGAGGTGGATTGTCACATCCTCCTTTACTACCCTTGAATCGATGAACCAACCGCCGTAGGACTCATCGGCCTGCACGTTCTGAAGGAATGCCATGGTGGATGCTAGGAGTACAGCAACTGCGATGATAGTCGACACTATTCTCTTCGTTTCCCATAGACCCATTCTCTCTCTCGAATCCTTCTCACCATTCATTGAAAGTGTGCTCATTTAGATTCCTCCCTACCACGTCCAACGACTATTTACAACTTGGAATTTCCTATTACAGAATAGCATGTCAGAAAGTAACACACGGCCCAGAGATGAAGAACCAGATATGCTTCCTCAGATAAAAGGATCAAAGGATTGTGCATAGTCCTGTCGTGGTTCGCGAAGGAAGGACCTCGAAACATATATTAGAGGGCAACATCCATCTACATCTCAGGTAGAAATGAGGATACCAAATGATAGCTGGGTGATTCTTGCGGTCGTTGTGCTTTCTGTAGGCCTCCTTGCTCCAGCAAGGAGTCTTTCGTGTATTACCGATTACTCCGCGGAGCCTAGCTCTGGCCTAACGCGTAATGCCCCCCCGAGACCGGTACTGGATGAAGCACAAGGATGGACCCAGGATTTCATTCTCTCCAATCCTGCCTCTTCGATTGCCAGGTCCCCGGACATGGCAGTGGATGGATCGAACATCCATGTTGTCTGGGAGGATTGGAGGATGATATCGGAGGGCAAGACATATGAAGTGTTCTATAGGAAGAGTACCGATAACGGTGCTACATGGTCTGAGGAGAGGATTTTGTCAAATGATGATTCAGAGTGCTCAGGCAATCCACAAATCGCAGTTGAGAACGGAACTGTCCTTGTTGTATGGAATGATTGTCGAGGGTCCTCAATATTCGAGCTATACTATGCAAAGAGTTCAGACAATGGGCAAACATGGAGTGAGAACATCGCTCTCACTTCCAATGATGGTTCCAATTCTGAATGGCCCCTGGTTGCCATGCGCGGCGATAAGGTCCATATTGTCTGGGGGGACGAAAGAGACGGTCAGTACGAAGTCTACTATAGGAACTCTACCGATGGTGGGGTGACCTGGAGCGAGGATAGGAGATTGACCAATTGGACATGGGGAACCGATGCACCCCACGGACTTGACTTGAATGAATCCTACGTCCATGTGCTTCTTAACAGATATGTTGGGAATTGGGAGTCCTTCTACATAAGAAGCAATGATGGTGGCGTGACATGGTCGTCTCCTGTCCCCGTAGCTGACATGGACGGTCATAATTCTGAACCGTGCGCCATGTCTTCTTCAGGTTCAACGGTTCATATTGGATACGTGGATTGGAAACTGGGACCCCTCGAAGTCTTCTACGGAAACTCGACTGACAATGGCACAACCTGGAATCCAGGTCGTAGGATTTCGAAGGGCAGCGTTGAGGCCGGTTCGTGTGACATCGCCATCGGTCCACCCAACATTCATTTTGTTTTTTACGACAAGAGGCATGGAGACTCGGAAATATTCTACAAGAACAGTAGCGACATGGGAGTAACCTGGGGAGACGAAGTGAGACTCACATATGCAGATGGCGTTTCGGCGCAACCGGAAATAGGAGTAAATGGATCCTACATTCATGTCGTTTGGATCGACAAGAGATATTCAGAACCGAGAACGTTCTACAAGAGGTTCCCAGAATTCGGACCTGACACTGTTCGTCCCACAGCTCCAACTCTACTCTCTGCGTCTCTGATGAACAACTCCCAGGACGTTCGACTGTCCTGGGCAATGGCAGAGGACGAAGGTTTCGTTGGAGGAACTTCTAATTATCTCGTATCCAGAGCGGAAGACATAGGTGGACCCTATTCCGCGGTGGCAGAGATAAATGCATCAGGAACGTCGACTTACACATGGACTGACATTGGTGTTGGAGAGGGAGACGCAAAGAACTACTTCTACTATGTGGAATCCGTGGATGCCTCCAACAACACCAATCGGAGCGGGAAGGCTGCGAAGTTGAACTTCCACCTGGACCCAGGTAGGCATCTTCTGTCAGTTCCTTTGGTACAGGAAAACGAGAGTACTCCCACTGTTCTTCAAACCCTCTCATACGACATCGCTTGGTCCTATGATTCCATAGGTAAGGACTGGAAGAAATACTCTCCATTCAGAAGTCCCGATGGTCTTATCAAACTCGATCACAAAATCGGATTCTGGGTCAACGTGACCCGTGAGAGCAACCTCACGATAGCTGGCCTTGTTCCCACACTGACGACCATCAATCTCAGTGAGGGTTGGAATCTGGTTGGATTCCCCTCGTTCAACTCAACTTACTCAGTGTCATATCTGAGAGTGGAGGTCGGCGCGTCGAGGGTGGAGGGGTACGATTCCCTACCTCCATACTATCTGAGGCTGCTCGGAGATATGGAAGTGCTTCAGGCTGGAGAAGGTCATTGGGTCAAGTTGGAGACGGACATCGTTTGGACTGTTGTCGATTGACCTTCTGTCGGGATTCTGTGCAGGGAGGTTGGGGAAAAATACATCTAGTAGCTATTATCTTAAATACACCAACCCTATCGTGTAGTTAAGGATGCCTGCTCTTCTCGTACTAAGAGTGGGGGGATAGAGCAACAAGTCGCTCACTTCAACTTCGATTCAATCATGTTTGGGAGCGGTGGTAATGACTAGTAGTGTTCCTCGGGCTGGGACGATCAAGAAGGCGAAAGGAACATTCGACATAATCTCCTATCTCTATCGCCATCAAGAGGCTTGCATAACAGAACTGATTCGCAATGTGGACGTATGCCAGAAAACAATCTACCGCGCAATCGACATCCTTCTTTCTCTCGATTTGATCTCAGAGGAGGAAATGACGACGTTTCCGTGGCGAAAGATTTACACTCTAACATCAAAGGGTCAGCTACTAGCCGAGGCTCCCCTGTACAAGTCAGATTCGATTCTGAATAGTTTCAGGCCCATATCCAGGAAGAACTCCCCAAAACGCGAGTTCTGACATGCCCACGAGGCTTCTTATCCCTCTGCACCGAGGAAAAGGTCGTCCATCATGAACTGATGCCGTTCCTTGGGAACGCACTATGTCAACGTGGAACAAGGGAGAACAAGTTCCTGTCGCAGTTGATAATGAACTCTGACATTACCATCCTCGCCCGACGACTAATGACCTCATCGCACAAGACTCACGACCGCCTTTCCTTCTCCAGACGCAAGGCTCTGACGAGATTCTTCCGATCCAGGTACTTCTCGATCATCTCATAGACGCCGGAGACCCAGGCCGTCACGGAGAACAGGATCGAGAACATCAGGGAGAACCCCCACTTCACGTCCAGGACCTGCTGGGCCGTCCAGCTGTTGTAGATGATGTACTC
>SOIM01000028.1 GCA_004377185.1 Methanomassiliicoccales archaeon
TCTCGCCGCTTCCCGCCTGACCGAGATAGGAATAGCCGTCGCCCTCGTAGTCGTAGATCTCGGAGGAATAAACCGCATAGTGAGAGACGTCGTCGTCTCCCGCCCCGTCATCCGCGGAGACGGACCATGCAATCATGACGTTCTCGTTGGATGCCCCCGCCAAGACGGCTGATGTCAGAACAGGCGCCGCCGGCGGGTCGGTGTCCCTAGTCTCGTTCTGGTCGGGAGAAGTGGAGGGCAGATGTTCATTGGGAGGGTAACCCCCCACTGGCCACTGGATGAGGACCAGGAGCAGAAAGAACGAAACAGCGTACGCAACCGCCTTCCCCCCTCTATCTGGCTGCACCCCTAGATCCATATGATTGCCCACAGACACTCCTCCACCCTAATTCCTGGTCGCGGGAGTACAAGTAATTTCTGGTACACTCTTCTATGTTTCGGATAGAAGGACCGATCTCACCGAATCCAAGGACTGAGAGGGTGACCGTGGTGCGGTTAGCTCGCCAATTGTCGGACTTCAATGAGGCCTACGACGTTTTCGACCTTAGCTGCAATGAGAGCTTGCACCGCCATAAGCGTCAAAGATACGACAACATTAAAGAGGGCGTATCGACTTGAGGCGAGTGGACCTTCGACAAGGTCTGGTAGTGGAGGAAATGTGTTGACAGAGCCACCCAAACGTATAAGCGGCCTGGTAGAGAGGTTTGAGCGGCACGCCTCATCCTACACGAGCTCAGGCTACAATGAAGCTCAAGTCAGGCAAGAGTTCATCAATATCCTTTTCGACGAACTTGGCTGGGACATATACAACGTATCAGGCTACGCAGAAGCCTACAAAGATGTGGTCCACGAAGATGCAATCAAGGTTGCTAGTGGAACCAAGGCTCCAGACTACTGCTTCCGTATTGGTGGAAGCAGGAAGTTCTTCCTTGAGGCAAAGCGACCGGCAGTCAAGATCAAAGAAGATGTTGGTTCAGCTTATCAACTTCGTCGGTACGGATGGAGTGCCAAGTTGCCTCTATCTGTTCTAACGAACTTCGCAGAGTTCGCCGTCTACGATTGCCGGATACGCCCGCAGAAGGAGGATAAAGCCAGTCGCGCTCGCATTCATTATTGGACCTACCGTGACTACATTGACAAGTGGGATGAGATTTCTGGCGTATTCTCAAAGGAGGCATTGCTTCAAGGGTCTTTTGATGAGTTCGTTGAGTCCACAAAGAGGAAGCGTGGTACCGCGGAAGTCGACACTGAGTTCCTGAAAGAAATCGAGGATTGGCGAGACAGGCTCTCGAGGAACATTGCCATCCGCAATCTAGATCTTTCGGTTGATGACCTCAACTACTCAGTTCAGAGAACAATAGACAGGATACTCTTCCTACGGATGTGTGAGGACAGGGGCATAGAACCATTCAGTCAGCTTCGAGGTTTGCTCAACAGCGATGACATCTACGCTGGGCTTTGCCAGATATATCTGAAGGCAGATGAGAAATACAATTCAGGGCTCTTCCATTTCAGAAGGGAAAAGGATAGACCCACAGAACCAGATGACCTCACACTTAACTTGTCGATTGACAGCAAGGTTCTCACACATATAATCAAGCACATCTACTATCCGGAAAGCCCCTACGAGTTTTCCGTCTGGACTCCAGAAATCCTTGGCAATGTGTACGAACAATTCCTGGGGAAGACGATACGTTTGACCCCAGGTCACAGAGCCAAGGTCGAGTATAAGCCAGAAGTGAAGAAGGCTGGTGGTGTCTACTATACGCCCCAGTTCATAGTGGAATACATCGTTGGAGAGACAGTAGGAAGAGCCTGCAAGGGGAAGACACCAGGACAAATATCGAAGTTGCGAATCCTCGACCCAGCCTGTGGCTCCGGCTCATTCTTGTTAGGGGCGTATGCCTATTTGTTGAGTCACCATCTGGACTACTACACGAACCATAATCCAAGTAGGCGTAGGGACAAGATTTATCAAGGCCGAGACAAACGATGGTTTCTCACGATCAAGGAGAAGAAACGCATTCTTCTCACCAACATATTTGGAGTGGACATAGACACCCAAGCAGTGGAAGTCACGAAACTGAGTCTGTTATTGAAGGTCTTGGAGGACGAGAACAAGGATGTCCTCGAGAAGCAGCAGAAGCTGTGGCGAGAACGCGCACTGCCAGACCTAGGAAATAACATCAAGTGCGGAAACAGCCTCATTGGGCTAGACTCCTACGATGGTCGTCAGGCTAGGTTGATCGCCGATGAGGACGGACAAATGGCTGATACGTTTGACTGGAAGACAGAGTATCCCAACATAATCCGCAGTGGTGGATTTGATGTTGTTATGGGAAATCCTCCCTATGCAAGCATACAGACACTGCGAGGGCATAGACCATTCGAAGCCGCAGAAATGAAGAGGAGGTATGTCTCTGCTCAGTCTGGCAGCTTCGATATATATGTTGTGTTCATTGAAAGGGGACTTCAACTCCTGAATCCTTCAGGAATCCTCGGATACATCTGTCCACACAAGTTCTTCAATGCGAAATATGGAGAGCCACTGCGTAGGCTTATTGCCGAAGGAAGGTACCTCTCAAAGGTTGTTCACTTCACTGACCAACAGGTCTTCAAGGGTGCAACGACCTACACATGCTTGCTGTTCCTTGACAAGCGGAACAAGTACAAATTCGAGTTCAGCAGAGTGGCCAATCTTGCAGACTGGAGAAGGAATGGATATTCTGTATCTGGGAAAGTCAGTCTGAAGGAAGTCACAGATAGGGAGTGGAATTTCGTCGTCGGAGAGAGTGCGTCTGTCTACAAGAGACTGGACTCTATGGAGACGAGATTGAGGGACATCACGATGAGGATTTTTCAGGGGGTAATAACCAGCGCAGACCCAATATTCTTGTTCAAGGGCTTTGAAAGTAGAACTGGACCAACAATGAAGGTCTTTTCAAAGAAGCTGAACCAGTGGATTGAGCTTGAACGCGGATTGCTGAAGCCAGTTGTCAGAAGTGGGCATATTGACCGATATCGGGCCCATCCCACTGCGTATGTGCTGTTCCCATATGATGTAGTTGATGGCAAAGGCAGATTGCTGTCCAGGGACGAAATCAGGAAGGACTACCCTCTGGTATGGAAGTACCTAGAGAATCATAAGGATGCCCTGATGAACCGTGAGAAAGGGAGATTCAAAGACCAGCAATGGTTCAGATTTGGACGCACCCAAAATATAGGCATGTGGGAGCAGAAGAAGCTCTTGGTTCCATACATGGTGAGAAGGCTTGGGGCATATCTTGACGCAGACAAGTCATACTACTTCGTCAATGTCACTACAGGTGGATACGGGATTACTGTTGACGAAGCCTTTGGAAGTTATGAGTACATCTGTGCCCTGCTGAACTCCAAGCTAATCGATTTCTACTTCAAGCATACAACGACGACGTTCCGCAGTGGCTATTTTGCTGCAGGCAAGCAATTCATAGAACGAATACCTATTCGCACGATCGACCTCCTAGATTCGAAGGACAAGTCCCGACATGATGAGATAGCAAGGCTGGTCAAGGATATGACCAACCTCAATGAAAGACTGGCAATCGCCAAATCACCAACCGAAAGGCAGAAGTTGCACCGTCAGATCACCCTCACAGACAGACGGCTGGACTTGCTGGTATATGACCTCTATGGACTGACTCAAGAGGAAGTGGACATAGTAGAGGAGTTCGAGTCCAATGCGGATAGCGACCAGAGATAGGGCATAGTCCATGGGGAAGAACGTCATTCTTCCACACGTCAGGGCGCCAATGTTGCGATTCAGACTTCGATTCCAGAGTACAGAGAAGCCATGACCATTTCATCATTGATAAAAGGAAAAGGGCACTCAACGACGCTCTGGTCCAAGCTCCGCTTAGTGGTCCTGCGCAAGATATCAGAGGGCATATCGGTATCGAGTACGCAACCCTTGAAACTCGGGGAAGCTAAGGGATTCAAGTATGAGAGAAGCTGACTATAAGTGGATATCAGAAGAGTACGATTCTGTAAGACCGATGTCCAGGGGCAATCTTGAGTGTTGGATGACACTAATCTCACAGAGGATTGGTCCTCGAAGAAGCGTGGAACTGCTTGATCTGGGTTGCGGAACTGGAAGGTTCTCAATTCCCATGGCAACTAGATTGCGATATACTGTCGTAGGCGCTGACAGTTCAGAGGAGATGCTCCAGAAAGCTCAAGAGAAAGACTCGAGCACAAAGGTGAAATGGGATTTGCAGGATGCAGCACATCTATCCTATCCAGACCATTCTTTTGATGTTGTCTTCATGTCACATCTACTCCATCATGTGGATGAACCTTTGCGTGTCGTAGGAGAGTGTTGTCGCATTCTGAGAGCTGGAGGTGTGATTCTCAATCGCTATGGTGCTATAGAGCACATTCGTGATGATCCAGAGCATAGATTCTTTCCGGAAATCATCGGAATCGATGAAGTCCGAACGCCCACGATTGGATATGTTGAGGATTGGTTTGGGGTGGCCGGCTTCAAAGATGTTTCGTCAGAAACAATAGCCCAACGGACATTCGAATCGGCAGATGAAAGACTGGAGAAAGCAGGATTGAAATGCACTTCCGCTCTCACTCTCATTGATCAGTCTGCATTCGAGAAAGGACTGCAGACTTTCCAGAGATATGTCTCAGAAAACCCAGATGATTCGTGGCTTCTGATTGATCGGATAACTCTCACTCACGGCAGGAAGGTTTGATTCTCGCATTGGCCGTATGAATTCGTTCCACGTGACTTCGGCCGCACGTCCAGGAGCCGATGAGGGGTTTAGACTCCAACTTCAGAACGGAGTGAAGGCTCAGCGGCTTTCTATGCGGTTCATATTGAAGTGCGTCATTGGTTGTTCAATGAATCGACGAAGGGTCATTGAAAGGTCACTCTTACGACAGTTTTCCCAACCTTCCCAGATCTCACTCCTTTGCTGAAGAGATTGAACTTCCTTTCGATAACTTCGACTCCGTCGAATTCCGGAACAGAGATTCTGACATCGTACTCGACCGACAGCTCGCCTGTGACAGGAACGATTGAGTTGGTTGGGCGCAACTCGATTTCCACGTGTGACACAAAATCCTTGAGCAAACCGACAGACGGCGAATCACTTCGCACAAGCAGTTTGACGTAGGCCCTCGGACTCCTCCAGACACGCACCTGCTCACTCGCAGGTTGAATGAGTTGGTCAGTGTGCAGAATACGGTTGAGTACTCTGATAATTGACCGTTGGAGAACGGGAATGAGTCTCTCTACCATCTGGCGAACCTCTTCGCCCAACGGTCTTAGACTATGGACTATCATTGATCTCAACTTCCGCGCATCTCCAATGGCGTTTGCATCTTCTGGCGCTTCCACTGCAAAGAGGTTTTCTATCGCTTGAGTTGAGTATTTTCCCCCTTTGCAGTTGAGTTCCTTTCTCACAACTATGTCCAAGCTCTCTAGGGAAAACCAGAAACCAAGAAACTGGTCTATCAAGTCCGATTCCTGTAACGCGTGGGAATACCATCGAACAGCTCTCATGATCCTATCCCGGAAGTTGGCATCTATCAACCGAGACTGGTCATACAGAGCTCCCACGTCCTCAACTTCGACCTCTCTTAGTGA
Organism: Methanomassiliicoccales archaeon; assembly: GCA_004377185.1. GTDB lineage: Archaea > Thermoplasmatota > Thermoplasmata > RBG-16-68-12 > SOIM01 > SOIM01. The sequence goes on from SOIM01000028.1 coordinate 5,639, forward strand.
TGGTCTGTCAATCTGTAAGTCGAAGTACTTGAGCAACTCATAGTCCTCCTTCTGTCTTGGGTGTGGTACGATGCTCTCGAGTTTCGGCTCAGGCAACCCGATATTCGATAACAGGGATAGGAACGACGAGAGGAAAATCACTAAGTAGGGGCCTCTGCGAATTGCCTCATCAGGAGTATCAGCATCAACCTCAACCTCTATGTCAAGTCCCGCTACGTATTCTGTCCCGGCTATGTCGTCTATCATGTTCTCAGCCCTCAGTCTTGGTGAACCTATCTTAGGGTCAGGATTGTGTATAGCTATGGGCTGGCTAAGCCGCGTGGCAGGTCGAATCGTGTATGACAGAAGGAAACGTGCCAAAGATACTCATTTCAGCTAGGAGACTACCAGGCATTAATCTTTCGAAAGAGCACCGTTGCAGCCCAAGATGCCCTCCTTCAATGAGAATCAAGGCATTTCAATGTTCTTCGACTTCACCCATTTCCATACAACCGTTCGCAGCGATTTGAACTTGGCCATCTGAACACCGTCGATGGAACTGGAGCACCACCCTCTCTCCCGTCCTCGCGGAAATCTCAAGACCTGCCTCAAATATGTGGAATCATACGCATCCATGCCAGTTTCCAAACTACATGTAGAATCGATAGGCTTGAGGGGGCTCTATGTCTCTGGCTCTCATCTCCGCCAGAATGTGACCGACCTTCCTTGACACCGATGTCGTCACGGGCTCTCGAGAGCAGAAGTCTGTATTGTTCCAATCAAGTTTGGAGAGAGCCAGTATGTCAGTTGCGATAACATCTTTGCTGCTGTCTAGTCGATAGGGATGAAGAACCAAAGGGCGAGGGATCGTGCTACCTGGGTATGTGGAGTAGGCTGCGATGAATCCGACGGTGTAAAGCACGAAAGAAGACCCGTTGGTCGAGGAAATGAGAGTGCCTCTAACAGGGGGATACCCCTCCCCTTCATGAAAGAACTGAATGGAGGGCTTGCTCTCGATGTGTATGTAGTCGACAACATCGATGCTATTGGTTGCCTCATCAAAACCTTCTGACTCTTCTAGTGTGAATGGTGAGGTTTTGTGAATCACGACCCTTGATGGTGATACGCCCCGCTGACGTTCGAAGAGCTCCACCGCATCGCTCACAATTTCTCGTGCATGCATGCGACTGAGCTGAACTTGACGTCTTGGCACGCCAGCCCACCGGAAAGGCTTTCCCCGAATGATCTGGCTCTCAGCTGTCTTGAGGTAGACGTGAGCCATGCTGGCTCTCATTGAGCCCTGCCCTTCAGCAATCTCCTCAAAGAATGAAATCCCCAGAAGGCATGTGCGGTCATCAATGTCGGCAAGTTTCCAAGGCCATCCAGTACCCTTGTAGTAGGACGCCGCCGTGAAGTTCCATGCTATAGTGGCGGGGTCTTGATTTGTTCTGGACAAATTCACCGTGCTCGGAAGGAGAACCTGGGTCGCAAGATTATGGCGAAAGGCAATCACTTTAAGTACATGATGGAAATCGAAGACCGGGACATTGGAGAGCCTCGCGCTCTTGTTCAAGGTTCTTCTCTCATACAGGATTCTATCGACTTGATATCTCGGGTCCTTGCATCGCTCGACGAGCTCTTTGCTCAAAGGAAGCAAGACTATCGAAGGAGCGGGATGCGCAGAGGCGGCCAAATCCTCGAACCTCTGCTCATAGACTCGAACAGTCTCTTCTATGCGTTTCTTTCTAGCGGAATTGCCCATCGCATGATTGTGCTCTTGATCAGATATGTACTCAATTGCGCCTGAATCCAGCTCCAATTCAAACTTGAGAGGTCCTTTTTCGCCAAGCCCAGGGAAGTCAATATGCCATGGTTGCACCCTTCCACTTCTCGGTGCAGGAATAGCATACCTCAGTCTCTCAAGGAATCTTCTCATTTGACAGATTGCGCCGTATGTACCTATCGCGCCGATTCTAATTCGTCTCACGTCACTGGTGGACCTGACGCCGCTAGGTCCGAAGCTGAGCAACCCGAGTCTAGGATCGATACATGGGTCATTTCCCCCAAAGAGAAGCTCAGGCTCTGGCAGCAAATCGACCTCAACCGACATAAGTATCAACTCTGTCGAAGTCGCTGAGGAACTTCTGCTCCATGTCAACGGAATTGGGTGTCCATCCAACCTCTAGCTTCAGGAAGTCCCCAAATCGGAATTCATTCATCCATTGAGTGGAATGAGCTCGCTTGTCCGCGCAGCGGAACACCCACCATGCAATGTGAGCAAGCTTTGCCTGTTGGGTGTCCGCCCTGTTGTAAATCGGATTTCGATAATGCTTGTCGATTCTAGCAGCATGCTCGCCTTCAATCACTTCCAGGCCATCCTCCGTGAACAGTCGCCGAAGTCTCATTCCAATGAAGTATTCATCCCACATCCGTCGGCAGCGGGCCTCAAAGGCCAGATGAAATACAAAGTTCAGTGGTCTCTCCATGATGACGAATCCATTGGCGTCCTCTTTGACGAAAACAGGTTTCGCCACTGTCAATGAACGACCAGAGGGCGTTGGGATTCTCCGCCTCTTTCTTCTGCTGACTTCTCGGTGAGCAACGAAGTAATATCGTTTGCCATGTCGGCGAGCACCGAGACCAAAAATCATGCGATTGATAGCCGAGTTGAGGACTCCGATGAGGCTATCAAGAGACTCCCTCTCCAGGTGAGACAAGTCCACCTTTGTGACCTCGGTGGGGTTAAGAACCCGAAAGGCAGTCTCAACGTCCTCAGTCCAGATCGTGAGTAGCTTTCCCTCCGAGAGAATCTGATAGGGAGGAGGGCGCGACCCTTTGAGCGTCTCTCGGATTTGATCGTTCTGAGCTGCATCCACACTCAGAACCGCGTAGGCAATCGGTGGATGGAACTTGAGTAGACTACCGACGATATTCGATCTCTGCGGAATGGGTCTCGCTCTCTTCCTCATCTCCCACCAGAGTTCTTGCGCACGACGACTTATCTCGAGGGCGCTTAGCCCAACACTCCTCTTCTTGTTAGCTACGGCTATGAGTTTGTGTCCAGTTCCCTCAACCACTTCAATCTCAGAGAAGAATGACACAATCTCTTCGAGTCGATCCTCATGTGGCGACCCGCTGAGATCTTGGGGGTCTGTAACCTCACCAAGCCAAGCCAACACATTCTCCTCTGTCATTCGATCCCCAAAGACGGCTTCCCATTTCGTGGGAGCCCTCAGTCTGCGGGCAAAGACCTTGAGATGGAACCTACTCTCGGAGCGAATTCTGAGCCAATGATTGAGATGACCATGGATTTCATGCACAAAATCCTTGTCCGAGATGCTTACTTCCCCGGCTTTGGCCTCGACCCATACAGGTGGAGCCTGGGATGTTCCCACGAGAGGCACAAAAACCATATCAGGCAAGTCCCCTTCGTACATTGAATCAGTTGTCTGAGCGTATCCCATAGCCTCCATATACTCACGAATGGCTTCCTTGTATTGCTCAGCAGTGAACATTTTCGACTCGCGCGTCTTTCCAAGCCTTATCACGGTCATGATTTCCCACTCCACTGCAGGGTAACGATATGCCTCTACGGCTGGTCTCCCGCCACCACAAATTACCATGGGTCTTTCGGTATATCTCAGTATCGGAAACAGGGCAGTCCTGGACATCCTTGTCATATAGAAGCACTGCGAACTTCTCATCAGGCTTCTCATCTCATTCTGTATTGTCACCGTGGTCTGTAGGTCAAGGACGGCACCACACCTCGTGCAGAACCTACCTGTGGCTTAGGACCACAAACGGAAAACGGAATCGAGTCATTCCTTGGGAGTGAGCCAGAACAGCCAATCTGTGAAGGTGGAGTTAACGACATTCGGCAACCCTAACGTCCCAACTTCCATCGTTTGGAACCAAGTTTCACAAAAAGGTGTACAGATGAGTTCTTCTACAGCAAGTCTCATTCTGAATC
>SOIM01000043.1 GCA_004377185.1 Methanomassiliicoccales archaeon
CTTATCGCCCTGACTATGTTCATTCGACTAACCACCCACGAAGCGAGGAGGATGGTGAAGAAAGTGATGAGAACTCCGACACAAAAGCCCATGACCAGACTTTCAACCTCGAAATGGAAGGATATCTCAAAGGCAACAGCCCCGAATATGCTACCGAACGCCGTGATCATGATGTATGCGATGAATAGACCAACGAAAATTCCCACAAACGATGCGATGAGGGCATACGCAGAACCTTCAAACAGATAGGTCTGGATCAGTTGCTTCCTCTTCATTCCAAGGGCCCTGGAAATCCCCATCTCGGGCTTCCTCTCCTCGGCAAGCATGACGAATATGTTGACCACGAGGATTATGCCGGCGATTATGCTGAAGGTGCCCATTATCGAGAATATCTCGGTAACCATCTCGCTGGTGCTTTCGACGAACTCCAGTTCGTCCGCCTTGATAGGTTCGACCTCGAGGCTGGAGCTTTCCAATTCCGTTCCGATGGCACCTTTGATTTCAGAAATCGCAGAATCGGTCTTCTCGACCCCGCTTTCCACATCCCCCTTGTTGGAGACCAGCATAAGATTGATAGAGCCAAGTTTGCCAAAGGCTTGCTGTGCCGTGCTCAGGCTGATGAATATGTTGTCCCCGTTGAAGAGATTGGCCTTCCCTTCGTTCGTCACGATAGTAGTCACGTTCAAGACTGCTGATGGAACAAAGGGGTTATCGTAGAAAACGAGAAGGGAGTGCCCTTCTTCGGCATCGATTTTCCATGCCAGCCTTCTGTTGATAATGGCCGCATTCGGTTGAGAGAGCACCGCTTCTTCGTCGACATCCCCTCCACCGAATTTCACGAAATCTCCGAATTCGCTGTAGTTCAGCGAGTCCACACCGATCACGTTCACAGTGGCTTCCGAGAGCATAGTGTCATTATTGACAACCGGCACGGACTCGATTATGACAGGACAAAGACCATCAACACTGGGGAGCTGTCCGTTATCCCTTGCTACCGAGAGCTTCGTGTAGTATTCATGTGGATAGTATTCAAAAGTCCCGGTCTCTCCGCTTCTTCGTCCAATAATCTCATCAACAGTATAGAGCTCATCATAGATGCTCTCCTCAAATATGTACTCAAGCGTATCCCCCATAACATAGGAGGAAGTGACAATCGCAGTTCCAACCAGCAAACCTGCAACGACAATCACGGTGTTCGTTTTTTTCCTCAGAATATTCCTGGCAGATATCCTGAAAAGCACCCTGTTTCTCACAGCCATCAGACCCACAAAGAGAAAGATTGCAATGACAAGAACAACGAAAGGTAGTGTCAAGTCCATGATCTCATCCAGGACTGGCTGGCCTGTATTCTTTCTCTATTTTTCCGTCCCTGAGCTTCAAAACCCGATGCGCCCTTTCTCCCACAACAGGGTCGTGGCTGACTATGACGAAGGTCTGAGCGTTCTTCTTGTTCAAGTCACAAACCAAATCCATCACCTGCGTGGATGTCTCTTCATCCAGGTTTCCCGTAAGCTCGTCCCCGAAAACGATGGCGGGATGGTTCACAAGGGAGCGGGCGATTGCGACCCTTTGCTGTTCTCCGCCAGACAATTCCGACGGTCTGTGGGATTCCCATTTTTCCAGTCCGACCCATTCAAGAGCTTCGAGCGCCTTCACCCTCGCTTCCTTGAGCTTCACGCCCGCGAGCAGCAGAGGAAGCTCAACGTTCTCAATCGCCGTCAGAACGGGCAGAAGGTTGTAGGCCTGGAATATGAATCCTATCCGCTTGGCACGATACTCGGTCTTCTGGTCGTCCGACATGTCGGCCAGTGGCGTTCCCTCGATCATGATCTTTCCACTGGTGGGTTCATCAATGCCAGATAGGCAGTTGAGAAGCGTGGTCTTACCACAACCAGAAGGCCCCATTATGGATACCATCTCACCCTTCTTGATCTCGAGGTCAATGCCCCTCAGAGCGTGAACCTTCACCGTCCCGGTATCATAGATCTTGTGGAGCTTTCTTGCTTGAACGACTATTGGTGTTTCCATGGCCCCATAACCTCCTTCGTCCGCAAAGTAATCCTTCAGTCTCGGTCTAGAATACGGAAGAATCATATAAAGACATTATGACCTAGAGATTTGAGCGATTGGGACAAGACCGACTGCTGACACCTCTTACACATCGAGAAAAGAGAATAGAACCCACCTAGCTAGGCAGAATTCTTAACATGTAAAGAACGGAGTTATATAGTGCAGTAAAGTATGCAATCCCAACGGAGGAATAGAATTGGAAAAAGCTCCTTCTGATCATAATGTGGGCAGGAATAATAGAATCATGCCTAAGAAGATGAAGGCAGTCATCTTGACCGGTATACTGGTTCTATCTGTGTTCATCACTTCGCTGGCGATGATAGGATTGGATTCAGCGAATCAACGGAAGAGTGGTCCGGACATTCCCTACTTCCCAGACTATGACGGCTTTCTGTACACCATCCCATCGTTGAACCTTCAGACCGAGGCTTGTCAGCAAGGAGAGTTTGTGACACCACTCCCGATCTATGAGATTCAAAGGTTTGCTGAATTGGAGCAGAAACAAGATTTCGCGAACAAACATCCTTACCGTTTCGGGTATGGAGACTACTACGGGAGTGACGCCCAGCTTATGACCACGGGACAGTACGAGGATACGGCAATGCAAGCGGCCTTCCCCGAGGGTGCGATGACGCCTGCTCCACGGGATATAGAGGAAGCGGACATAGTGAAGCTTGTGGGTGACACCTACTACATACTCAATCCTTACAGGGGTCTTCTCATTCTGGGCGTGGAGAATCCGGACGAACCGATGCTACTTGGACGCGCAGCGGTCTATGGTGTACCTCAAGAGATGTACATCGTTGATAATATGGCTTACCTTGTGGAGAATGCGAACTACAGATATTGGTACAACATGATTGCCTTGGAAGGCATCATGGAAGTCTGCGATTTCAGCATCGGCAGTCAGATCGTGGTTGTGGACATTTCGGATTCCGCCAACCCTCAGATTGTGGAGAAGTTGCAGGTGCCAGGCTTCATAGAAGACACGCGAAGAGTGGGCAGTGTCATATACGCGGTTTCGAACGAACATGCTTGGTATGGAATGGATGGGAATGTTTCTGAGGACAAGACATACGTGATCTCCTACGATATCTCAAATCCTGAGGATGTTCAAGAAATCCAGAGAGTGGAGTTCGGAGGAAGCTACAACCAAATCCACGTTACCCAATTGGCAATGTTCGTAGCACAACCAACCGGGAGCCGTTGGGACGTGACTCCCAAGACAAGAATAGTGTATCTGGACATATCCCACCCCGGCGGGCAAATGACCATTCGAGGCTCCTACGAAGTCGATGGCTGGTTGGACAACCGTTACCAGATGGATTATTATGATGGAACATTCCGTATCGTTACTCACTATACAAGGGGAATAGAAGAATCAGAGCTGTGGATATTGGATGTCAGCAATCCATCGAATATTGAACATCTCGGACGGCTCTTGGTAGATGACGCGGGAACCCTGATGGCAACGAGATTTGCGGGAGATAGGGCCTACACAATTCACCTTCCAATACCTGAACGCCCTGTCAGACCTATCGATCCATTGGACGTCCTGGACCTATCGGACCCGACTAATCCGAAACTGACTGACATACTCGAGATACCTGGTTGGGTCACACACATGGAGGTCCGCGGCTACAAGATACTGGCCTTGGGTGTGGATGATTCGTCCGGCAGGCAGAAAGTTGCCCTCTCCTTGTTTGACGTGAGCGATCCTTACAACGCGGTACTGCTGGATCGTGTGGCAATTGGCGAGGATTGGAGCTGGTCGAGCGCAAACACAGATCCCAAGACGCTCTCGGTACTGGATGAGCTCGGAATGGTTCTCGTTCCTTTCAACTCGATGTCTGCGGGAAGGGATAGATGGTTCTCTGTAAACGGCGTTCAGATAATCGACTTCGACCTCTCCTCAGGTGACCTGGTCACAAGAGGGGTCGTAACCACTCCGTCCTCCGTTTCCAGAACTCGCAATCACAGTGAGAGAATCCTGGCTACTTCCGACAGGGCCCTCCAGGTCATCGACTATGCAAATCGAGACAAACCTGAAGTTACAGCGGTCGTAGAGCTTGCCCAGAATGTCATTGACTATTTCGTAATAAGTGACTGTTTTGTGCGTCTTGTCTCATCCGACTGGTACAGTCCTCTCAGACTTGAGACACTATCAGCCGATTCGCCAGGAGGTGTGGCAGCTTCCGTAGACACCGATCTCAATTATGCATCAGTTCACATCAATGAGCCATACTTATACCTGGTTGGATACAATTACAAGACGTATGAGCGTTCCGTGAGGATCTTTGACTATTCTGACCCACTGAGTCCGGAATTCAAAGGAGAGTATGTGCTTTCGAGCGGATCGGACTACTACACAACGTTCGACATCATTGGCATCTTCTACCCTGGATATCGGGGCGGCGGTCAGGTATTGTTCGGGGATGATCATCTGGTTCACTACTACACCATCTATGATTGGCAGAACGACTATACGACCAGACACTTCATCGAAATAGTTGACATGTCAAATCCATCGAACCCCACCCTTTCCACGACATATGAGTTTGACGCCCACTTTGTGAGAAACATGCTGTTGGTGGATGACGTGCTCTATTTCACAGACATGGAGTATGTGTATGATATTGACGAGAACGGCAGCTATCGCTATGAGACCCATGACTATCTTGGAAGAATATCGCTTCAGCTACGGAGCCCAGTTCAATTGCCTTCTCTGAGCATCCCGGGCGTGATGCTGGATGTGGAAGGGTCCCGCGTATACACACTTGCCGGTTTCGAATATGGTGATTCTTCACTCCAAACCCTCAACGTTCTAGAGCTGGGGATTAACGAGATCGATTTGAAGGTGGCAGTCAAGGTTGACGGTTTCTTGGGCGGTATCATAATAGAGGACGGGATCGCCTATTTGAGCAACAGCACTAACTACTACTACAGATGGTCCGATCCTGAGGTGGAAATCAACTACTATTTCGTCGTCATGGACCTTCGGGACACGGACGATCCATCCATTACTGGGATGTTCGAAGTCAATGCATACGCAAACTTGTGGAAGGTGGAAAAGGGATATGCATTCCTAACGTCATACATAGGATGCATCTACATCTTTGACGTCACAGACCCAGAGTCACCAAGCTTCTTTGGGATCTACCACACCATTTCGTGGGTGAGTCAAATCCGCGTGTACAACAGTCGAGCATATTTTGTGGAAGGTTTCAGTGGAGTTGAAGTTGTAGATCTGTCCTAGGACAAGGCCTACTCTGCCGGGGAAGTCTCTTCAACGACGTCCTCAGACGAGACTTCCTCTGGGGCAACATCTTCAGGAGCCTCCTCTTCGGGTAAAACTTCCTCTGCAGGCGACTCTTCCTCAGCCTCTTCGACCGGTGGTTCAGCCTCCTCTGGTTTCCTCCTCGAGGCGGCTATTGCTATGACCGCTATCACTATTATAATGATGAAGATTATTAGTAGCCAGACCCACAAAGGAATCGCGTCCTCCTTGGGCGGTGGGGGAGGCACTTCGGTGACCGTGAACCCTCCTGAAATCTCTGTCGTTCTGTAGTTGCCCGCTTCGTCCGTGGCGTTTATTGAGACACTGTAGCTTCCCTCGGCCGTGAATGTGGACGTATACTCAAAGTCCCCTGTATCCGAGTTGAATGTCATATCGTATGTTTGGTCTTGGCCATCGGGGTACGTGATTGTGACTTCAACAACCAAGTCATCCTGCGATGTTCGGTCATCCGTGACGTTAGCAGATATTGTGACCTCTTCGTCAGGTTCCGGATCTGTTGGGTCAATGCGTTCGTTTGCTATCGTCGGTCTTGTGTTGTCTGCTGGTGTGACCACTATCGTCACATTCGCGATGCTTGTCGTGTTGTCATTGTTTGAAATATCCGATGCATAAACGAAGATCTGGTAAGTACCTGGAACCCATGAGGATACTGTGATGTTCTTCTTGACCAGCTCGGTAACCTCATCGTAACCTCCATCTTCAGCATCCATCGGCAATCCTGGCCAGTTCGCAGACCCAATCGTGTAGTTTGCTGAGGCAATCGGCGATGGATTGGACGTAGGAGTGTTGGAATCGTCTACTGTCGCAGTGATATTGATTGTCGTTCTTGTTTCTACCTCGAAGGATGTCACATCGGACTGGACATTCATAATCTCTGGAGGTTCGTTGTCAGGAGGGGCAGCACTCAACCTCACAGTGGCTTCCAAGGCTTCGTCATAATTGCAGTTCTCCAGTGTGGCGGCATCGCAAGCAAGAACATGAATGGTGTAGTCTCCCAATGGCCATGTCATGGTACTAATGAGAAGCGTGACGTCCTCCAAGGGATTGTCGAAGGGTGGATTGAGAGCGTTCATGGACCCATCAGCGAAGTAGGCCTGACTGCTATTTCGAACCAAGTAGCTTGCATTTGCAACGTCGCTGTTTCCTGTGCTCCCATCATCAACCGTTGCGTTAAGAGTGAACGAACTGCCAGGAGCTATCTGAATGAATGGCGCTCCATCTACGAGCACGTTCGAAATCTCTGGGGCTTGATCATCTCCTGCTATGATGTCAAACGTTACGCACGGACCATTTGTGTTGTTATTCTCAAGTGTGTCATTGGCATAGACGCAGACCACGTGGTTGGTGCCTACATAATATGGAAATGTTCCAGTCTGAATGCTATAGAACACATTTTCGGTCTGGCTGTCTAATGGTGGGTTCACCGCGTTCATAGAGGTACCAGGCCAGACCTGAGTCCCATAGGTGAAGTTCGCACTCTTGATATTGGAACCACCTGTCCCGGTGTCGTCTATTGTGGCATTTAGACTTGCTATGGTCCCATTTATGACTGTTGCGGGAACATTCACATTCAGGATGTCTGGCGGTGTGCCATCAACTATGATTACTGCACATGCTGTTCCCGTATTGTTGACGTTTGGCGGCACCACGTCATCCGAAGCGTATATGCAAAGGTCGTAGGTTCCGTCTAACCATCCTGCCGTATTGACGTTCGCCTCTACGTCTTCGACGGGTTGACCGAACGCACCATCCGATGCGATCATGTCTATGAGAGCCGAAGGCGGATTTATCATATACTGGGCAGAACTCACATTAGATGTGACTACATCTGTGTCATCTATGGTAGCAGTCAACAAGACAGGAGTTCCTGGTTTGATGCGAATCTGCATTTGTCCGTTCACTCGAGGTGAGAATATCTTTGGAGGAAGGATATCATCTATGTGGACAATCAGTGTGCCCCGGACTTCACAACTCTCGTTCCAGTTATTGGCTGCATCTCGAGCTCGAACATACAGATAATAGGTTCCTTCCATCATGGGGGCAATGAAATTATCCACGGCAGTCTCAATAGTGTCGTCCCAGTTGCCGTCCTGAGGTAGCATTGCGTTCCCAGGCCAAGGCCCGCAGGAATACATCCATTCGGCTTCCTCAATATTGGATCCTCCGTATGCAGAATCATTAATCATTGCGGTTATCACTACGAGAGATCCAGGTGGGGCAAACGACGTCGGGAGCCCATCGAGGAGTACGTACTCAATCTCCGGTGGAGTTGTATCAGGGCCAAGTAGTTCGAACGTGTGGTTGCTGAAATCATAGGTCGTCTGACTATCAGAATCATAGGCAGAAATGTTCATGGAATATATCCCAGGCATTGCGCCTGTTGAATCCCAAACCTCCACACCATCATTCGCATGGCTGTAAATGCCACCATTGATTTCCGTCCATGACCCACCTGCACCGAATGTAGTGTTCACGTTGTCTGCGGGCATTGGCTGGTTATCAGTTGCACTCCATGTTACGGTGATTAGTGTTCCAATAGTGTAATTCTGACCGAACGTACCACCTGGTTCCCATGCCTTTACGATTGGTTTGTCCCCAGCCTCCACTACGGATACGTCGTCAATATACCAACCCCTGTAGTTGTTGTTCAAGTCATTGATAGTGTCGAAGTAGTATCTGATCTGGACAATATCTCCCACATAAGGCGTAAGATCAATCGTTTTCAGAATCCAGGTGCCCATAGAATCTCCAAACAACTGCTCCAGTCCCTGCCACGGGTTATCTCCCATTCTAATTTGGACCCATCTTTGGTCAAAAAGCGTACCCATTGATTCCGTTTCATACAGGTAGGCAAATTCAAGTTCCGCATCCGTCGCAGCGGTCAAGTCAATGGGCGGGGACGTCAGATAGCCCCGGTTTATGGCACCGTTGTCGTAATGACCAACCATATCTTGACCATACCACCAGCTGTAAGAGGGACTGTGGCTCATGTTCCATGGTGGCGCCGTTGTTTCATTGTATACTTGATGCCAAAACACATCGTAGATCCATCCGTCAGTGCCAGACTCCATGTCATCGAAGTATGGTGTCGGATATGCAACTTGCGTCCATAGTGTTCCTGTATCATTTGCTGTTGGGTTGTTAGCTGAGGTTGCAACCACATTTGTTACATCGATATCCCCTGGATTTGCTCCTCCTGGAATCGTGATGTTCACATAGATGTCTCTGGAATCGCCAAACGTGATAGTTCCTGTGTCGACATCTGGGCTTCCACCAGTATCTGTCAGTAGATTCCAACCACTGTCATAAAAGGCTGCAGTCCAACCCAGGGACGACATACTCGTTATGTCGAATATGTCTGAACCGCCCGTGCCTATGTTTGTTACGGTTAAGGCGTAAGAGACAATTGTGCCCTGCTTTCCAAATTCGTTCTGAGATTCGGGAGTCACTCTGACTCCCGCTGTCATATAGGTTGCGTTTACCGCAACATTGTCTATATACCACCCTGCAAGTTCGCTAGCATCTGCGGTATTGTCCCACATCTGGAATCTGAGTAGGATTGTATTGCCGATATAGGATGTCAGATTGAATTCGGCCGGAACCCAATTCCCGCTTGACCCCGCATAACATGGCCTCCCCAGAATTGTGGTATCTGTATATCCTCCTTCTGGCGTAATGGTATTCCATGTTTCGCCGTGATCTGTACTAATGTCAACCCAGCCGCCATCATTCCAGCCACCGCTTATGTCATACCAATGCCAAAATGACATGTTGGCTTCAATCGGTGCAGTCAGGTTAATGTAGGGGGAGTAAAGGAAAGAGTTCGAGCCATGACTATAGTTGCCTGTGAGGTTTGTCCCCCAAGCATTCACCGGAGAATAGGCGGTTGCGGGGCCCCACACCCAATTCGGGATGCCGTGCTCCCAATCATTTGCACCTGCAGGAAGGTACCAACCATCCGACCCCCCCTCCATATCATCAATCCAATTGGGCGTAACGGGAACTCCCGTCCTTAACGCTGCTGTATCGCCTACGGATGCGTTGTTGGATGATGTTGCGGTCACAGTCCTCAAGTCGAAATCGCCTAGACTTGCTCCCATTGGCACGCTTATGTTGACAAAGATGTCAACCCATGAGCGGGAGGGCACAGACCCGGTATCAATGTCGGGGCTGCCACCTGTATCAGTCAATAGATTCCAACTACTATCAAAGAAAGCTGCGGTCCAACCCATAGTTGAGGCACCTGAAAGGTCGAAAATATCAACGGCCATCCCTCTGTTAGTAATTGTGAGGATATAAGAAGCGACTGTCCCGGCTTCCGCAGGTTGAGATTGGTATTTCGGTGTGATTGAGACGCCCTCCTGAGTTCCGAGTACTAGATTGCCATACTGGTTTAATGCCACAAACCCGTGAACCGGCCACGTATCCCACTCAAGAAAACCTGTGTTCGTGACTCCAGGCACGGCCAAACTTCCTGCAAAGAATCCTACAGTGTCTCCAAGAGACACATTCAACAACGCAAACGGTATGGAGAGCTCGAATATCCTGTGATCTGTGCCGCTGTTCGGACTAATCCCGAATCCCTCTGCACCCGCCAAATCTGTGTGATTTGCAAGTCCAGAATCGAAAGGTGAACAATGCACTTGCCACAAGCCAGTGCCAGAGCTGTACTCATAATGTTGCGTCGTGCCATCTCCGTAAATCACAAATTGATCGTCACCGCCGTCTGTTCCTGCCCCATCATGGTCCGTATCAAATGATATTGAAGCAGCATCACCTACGTCATCAGTAATATCCCCGTAAGCGTCATAAGCTACGAAGAGGTGGCTATCATTGTTTGCCACATACAGATATGAGCCCAGATTGTTGCCGGCAATTGCGCTCAGATCCACAATGGTAGCATCAGCCCACTCACCAACTGGGAAGGCACCATCAATTGTGGGAGGAGTAGTTGTCCACACTGAGTATATCTCATCTCCTGAGTGCGCATCCGCTACGGGGACGAGTCCCACAAGAACAGCGGCGAACAGAACCTCCACAAGAGCAATTGCCCATATTCTCTTTGCCATCTCCTGGTATCTTCCCTTCTCCATCTATAATCCTCCTCGTAGTTGAATCTCTTGGGCCTCTATGAACTTGAACGCGGTAAATGCGGGATACTCAAGGAATGCAATCGCAATCCCAATCATATCCCTTTCCATTTCTCTCTTTTTCTATTCTTCTGCCCATTCAGCGATGGACGCAGAGAATTTGGGTATATATATACTTGTGAATTTGACTTGAAACACTACAAAGGATAACTGCTTTATACCTTATAAACCATTCATCATGCTGAGAGGAGTGCCCTACCGGCACTAGAAGTGAACAATGCAATGAAGAAGTAACTCTCATCCGCTCCAAACAGGGCGCAAACACGAACCTCAGAGAGGGGGCTGAAGGAGGAAGGATCGTGGCAAATTGGTCTTTTCTAATCTCAGTCATAAGTGATTGTCGCATTTGAACAGTACGGGATACAGACGGAGGAGGCAGATGAACATGCACGGAACAAGGAGCAAGGAGAAAGTCAGGAAATTGAGAGAGAGATCAATCAAGAGAGGTTGGGGCAAACCGTTGACAGTATTGCTGGCGGTGTTTATGGCGACTGCTGTTGCAGTTCTGCTGCAGGGTGGAACAAACGAAGGAAATGATGCAACAACACGACTGGCCCATCCCTTTGAATACTCGGTGTCCAAGGACAGTATTGCATACGTGGTAAGCTTGGACTCGATATACGGCGAGACTACTAGCGACTACACTATGACTACGCAGTATGCTATCTGGAAAGATGGTGATATTGTGTACCCAGCGTCAGGTCCGCAGGACTTGTCCAAAATCAGAAACAGGATGATCACGGACACGAAGCTCGTGACGTACCTGGATCATGACAGCGACAACAGGCTCTCTGCTGGGGATGAGTTCAAAGTAAGCACAACCTTGGCTAGTGAAGATAATTATCTACTGGGTCTGAGCAGTGATCCGTCTATCGAATGGTATTGGTTGAAGCTTAGAATATCGGGCTCGGAAGCCAACGATGTTCCTTCGGTTTCTGAAGGCCCCAGTATGGCTACGAAATTAGACATACATGGATTGCCTACTGAAGCTGAGCCCTCGCCATTTGTGAGAACCCCAAAGGCCTGGGAAGGAGAGGATATCATTATGGTGTCGGCCGAAGAACTACAATCACATGAAGAAGAAACCACCGATAATCCGGAACCCATGAGTCCTGGTTCTCTGACAGTCATTGGTCGATTCTTGTTCGAGGATGAGAACGGTGCCTGGCAACCCTTGAGATGGGCGACAATTTACATATATGATGTGGAGTGGTGGGGCAATGACTATTTGGATGCTGTTCTTACTGGGTCAGATGGGAGATTCTCATACGGGCCTATTATCAATGACGATGGATGGTTGCAGGACGGATATGATATCAAGGTGAGAGTATATCTGGAAACCTCGGCCGCTCGTGTCAAGAACAGTGGCACGTATGACGGCTGGACTCCCGAATATTCGAATCGCCCTGACGGTACACTAGACGTTGGAGACTGGGGTCCACCGACAGGCGAAGAGGGGGCCTGGTGCATTTTCGATGCATTGACTGACGGGTGGGACTACCTACAGAATCACGGCCCTGGCTACACGATGGAGAAGTCAACTGCAAAATGGCCCCATGAAAGTTGGCCGCATTATCACCATGGCGGAAACATCCACCTTCCGGACAATGATGCCGCATTCAGTCCTGACATAGTCATCCATGAATATGGACACAATGTGATGTATGTCATCTACGGCGATTGGATGCCGACATCTCATTGTCCATCTCCGCACTATATCAACGGTCATTCTCACACAAACTGTGCGTGGACCGAAGGATGGGCCAATTTCTTCCCGTTGGTTGTCAAGAGTGATCCAGTGCTCGAGTACAGAAATCACTATAGTATTGACTTAGAAGCACCTACGTGGGGATCATCCAATTGGGACGATGGAGACGATGTGGAAGGTCGTGTAGCCGGAGCCCTTTGGGACATATTCGACAGCGTTGATGACGGTGATGACACTATCTCGAATGGTTTCATGAACATATGGTTCACAATCAACGACCAGAACGACAACAAGTTCTCAGAGTATTGGAGTGCATTCAAAGCTGACCATTCTTCGATAGCACAGAGTGCAAAGGCAGCCATATACCAGAATACGATTGACTACAATGACGCACCAAATACTCCCACTGGCCTGAAAGACCTGAGCACCAGAGAGACCGATCACACACCATCTGTTTATTGGACTGCCACAGGAGATCCAGACAGCGAAGACACAGTGACCTATTATGTCTACTCCAAGGACGACACTATTAATACTTGGGACGAAGATTTCACTACCACGGGCTCATCGGGAACTTTGAATCGCTGGACATGGGATGATGGCGAGAGGGGTTATTGGAAGGTGAGAGCGTTTGATGGTCTTGAATGGTCATCCTATTCGTCCTCTGACCTCTTCGCGATGAACGACCCACCTGATACACCTACTAACCCAACGAATCTTGGTACGAAGCTGACTGATCATACCCCATCGGTCTCGTGGACAGCCAGTACAGGCAACAACGACTACGGCACTGATGATGTCGTCACGTATTATGTCTACTCCAAGGATGAAGACAACAATATGTGGGCGCTGGACTTTACAACCACCGGAACGTCTGGAATCCTAGATCGATGGGATTGGGATGATGGCGAGTGGGGTTATTGGAAGGTGAAAGCCTGCGATCCCTACGAATGTAGCGGTTACACAACACCCGACTACTTCGCATTCAATATCCCACCAACTGCAAATGCAGGACCGGATCAGGTTGTCAATGAAGGTGACACTGTGACCTTCGATGGTTCGGGTTCGTACGACCCAGATGGCACAATTATTTCCTATGCTTGGACATTCGGTGACGGCAATAGCGGGACCGGGTCAGCACCCACACACATTTACGGAGACAATGGCGTCTTCATTGTGGTTCTGACAGTAACAGATGACTCCAGTGAGATTGGTACGGATGTCATGGCAGTCACAGTGGTCAACGTGGCACCCATTCCGAGCTTAGTACCCACAACAATAGACGAAGGAGAAACTGCAACTCTGTTCGGCCATGCAACGGACCCAGGTTCGGATGATCTTACATTTGAGTGGTCCTGGAGCTACGGAGCTCCCTGTGACACAACTACCGAATACCTAAATGACCCAATGTATGATCCGGATCCATACCCGAGTCCCACGGTCAATCCCAGGGACGTCACGGAATCGAGAAGCTGTCAATATGGGGACAATGGTGTCTTTACAGTGATACTCACGGTAACGGACGATGATGGCGGCAGCACAACAGTGACCACTACGGTAACCGTGGACAACGTGGACCCAAGAATCGACCCAACAATACGTGCCTATGTACTGGTGGACGTGACACTCCGTGCAACTGGAGAGAAATGGCACGACCTTGACCTGACCTTGTTCGAGGACGGAACTGTAACTGGATCGACATCCATCACCCGCTATCCCGGAGATCCGGACGACCAATCATCTACAGTGACTGGCATTGAAATGGACATACTGGCTTGCTCATCCTGGGCCAGGGTTGAGTACACTCCTATGGACGATGCTATAAACGGGCAGATTTGGGGAGGCACTCCTGGTTGGATAATACTGACATTCGAGGATGGACGAGAGTCCTGGCTGAACCACACATTCAACGTGCGGCATTCCGATACCTGGATATGGACAATCCCGGACTTCTGCCCCTTCATCAATGCAACAGGCTTGCCGATATACTTTGAGGCCACTGCAAGCGACATAGGAAGCGATGACCTCACCTTCACATGGAATTGGGACGATAGCTCACCAGATACCGTCACAACCTACTACAACAACGGCGTCAGCCCTGATCCCTATCCCTCACCGGACGTGAATCCAATCACAGAGACGGACCCTGTGGTCCACACGTACACTTCTTCAGGCACTTACACGATAACCTTGAAAGTCACGGACGATGACAGCGGGGAGGCCACGAAGACAGTAACACTGACCGTCTAGCCTTCCGCCCATTGACCCGCACTAGTTGAAAGGGGAGGAATCATCCTCTTTCTCTTCTTAGCGAATACGAGGATAGGCTTCGAGTGGTAGAACTACTCTGATTGAGATTGAGCTAAAAGTGGAATTATGCTCCCGAGGGGATTCTAGCTCGATTCTACACGTCAAGCAAAAGGAAACCCTGAGTTTGAGAATCCTCTGAGAGAAATCGGCCGAAAAGCTTCAAGAGGTTCGCGCAGGCTAAACATGGCCAATTCATCTCTGGGCTGAAGCCCGGTAGGGTTCTTGGTTGGCGTCATCAAAAATGAAAGAAGGAGGAGCTTTTCCTCCATCACTTGCTTCGTCTCGCAACAAGTCTCGTTCCCTCTGTTGCACCCAGTGTTTCCAAGTCTCTTTCGTGCAGGTGCATCTCCCTTCTTTCGACAGGAGCAGTTTCTGCTCTCAAGGTATGCGTATTTCCGCGGTGCTCTATGATGATCGTATCGCCTGTGTTCGCGCCCAACGCTTTCATGGTCTCCATGTGCAACCTAACTGTGCCCATTACTGCTTCCATTGCTTTCTTTGCTGCAAGATTCCTTGTTCTCTCATAGCGTTCAGCTATAGCAGCATCCGTCTTTCTCAACTCTTCGACTACATGGTTCCTAATTTCCTCGGTTGTCTTCAATGTAGTGGGATCGATTCTCGATGCAATTTCTTTTGCCGTCTCTTCAGTAGCTCCAGCTCGTGTAATGGACTCTTCCAGTTTTGCCCTGTCGAATTCCTCCTGAGTCTCTGTTCTCTTATTCACTAAAGGCATGACAATTTTCACCTCCCTTCCATATCGGTATTTCTATCGCGCCCCGCCTCGGCGCCTTCTTTGACGTGACAGATAACACACCGGACACCATAAACCTTACCATTGTTTCGGTGAAGCAAGGGGTCTTCTCAATCCGAGCGTTGACGAAAGCTCTTTGCGGTGAACTCTAGAAAAGGTCAGAACCCGTTCCGGAGCAAAATCGTCGCTCAAATGGTAGTTGGACGATGTAGGGAACAACGGGTTTGAGAGTTGCGGTAATGAGACTATCAAAAGTGCCTAGAAGGATGTTTGAGATTCTGGTCTACCTCCTCAAAAGAGGAGAATCGGACGTTTCAGTAGCAGAACGATTGACAATCTGGAGTACCGAGGCGATTTTTTCCTCTTTTTGCATTCTGTTTTCGTGTTTTAAGAGGGCAAAGGCAAGACATGGAGCATGGTGAGGGTTCGAATACATAGGTCACACCGCATAATATCCTTCATTCAACGGAAAAACGAAAACAGGAACATTCCTTGCAGGATGAATCATTCAAGACGGTTCAAGGTAAAGAGGTTCTCAAGAAACAACACTAATGACTCAAATCGGGAAAAATGATTTATAGGATGCTCGCCGTAAGATTCTTGACCTTGCATATGAATGATTGATCTCTTG
Source organism: Methanomassiliicoccales archaeon (assembly GCA_004377185.1). GTDB lineage: Archaea > Thermoplasmatota > Thermoplasmata > RBG-16-68-12 > SOIM01 > SOIM01. The sequence goes on from SOIM01000043.1 coordinate 15,919, forward strand.
GTCGACACTTTTGGTCCGAGAGAGTTCATGACTCCTCTCGGGGGGGGAGTGCTTCGCAACTCACGCCTGATAGAAAGAACCTGGCCGAGAATCACTCGATGCTCGGGTAAAAGGGAGGTCAAAAGAATGAACGAAGCAAAGACAAAAAGAGTGCGATACATCAAGTCCCTCAAGAAAGTCCCAAGACTATCGGACGAGGAAGTAGAGGAACTTGAGCAAGTCACAAAAGAATATGCATTCCGCTCCAACGACTATTATCTTGGTTTGATAGATTGGAAAGACAAGAATGATCCCATAAGAAGAATAGTGATTCCATGCCTTGAGGAACTGACAGACGGAGGCAACTTCGATCCGAGTGCTGAGAGGAGGAATTACGTTGCAAAGGGCGTTCAGCACAAATATGTGCCCACTGCCCTCTTCCTTGTAAGTGACATGTGCGGAGGATTCTGCAGGTTTTGTTTCCGGAAGAGACTATTCAAGCATTTGGAGAGAGAGACGAGCCTGGATGTATCGGATGGATTGGAGTACATCAGACAGCATGAGGAAATAGATAACGTTCTTCTTACTGGCGGAGACCCTCTTGTCTTAGGAACAAAAAGATTGGACCACATTCTCACTGAGATCCGCAAGATACCCCATATAAAGATAATCCGAATCGGAACGAAGGTGCTTGCCCACAATCCCTACCGAGTGCTCGATGATCCTGAGCTGGTGAGAGTCCTCTCAAAGCATAGCCTTCCCGATAGAAAGATGTACGTCATCACCCAGTTCAACCACCCACGGGAGCTGACACCACAGGCTATCAAGGCCGTGAACATGCTCAGGGAAGTTCAAGTCATGTTCTCCAATCAAACACCGGTTATCCGAGGCTTGAATGACAACCCGGACGTACTTGCTGAGCTTTTCAACCGTCTAAGCTATGTTGGCGTCCCGCCCTACTATCTCTTCCAATGTAGGCCTGTTATTGGGAACAGATGCTATACTGTTCCTCTTGAAGAGGGATATCGCATTTTCGAAGAAGCCAAGAAAACCATGAGCGGTCTGGCTAAACGAGCGAAATATGTTATGTCCCACGCCACTGGGAAGGTGGAAGTGGTCGGGATTGACAACGAACTCATTCATTTCAGGTATCATCAAGCGAGGAATGAAGAGAAGATAGGTGCGTTTTTCTCTCTGCATAGAGATGGTGAAGCTAGATGGCTGGACGACTACGATGGAGAGGAGTTATCTACGCTTGAGAAGACGTTTGGGCTCGCAGAGAACTAGTAGGGAACTCGCTCTCCTTCTCAATCGAATTAATTGATTCGCTCTCTTCTGCTCCTCGTACGTGTCAGCCGACTGTTTGCTTATGGCTTGGCTTCTTCCTGTCTCAACGATCGAACTATTGGAAAGACGACTATCAGAAAGGCAATAATCGCTAAAGGAGTATCAAGAAAGGCACTAATATGGCGAGAGGGGCCGCTGAAACGAAAATCTATCCTGCACGATTTCTATGCAAGCCAAAGTGATTCCGGTTTTGGGATGACACGCATACGCTTCTTCCTTACCCTCTCTTTCACCCTGCGACCGCCCTTGGATGGTTCGCGTAAGTTGCACTTCTGCTTGCTTCCGGTCTTCTTCTAGCCAGATGAATAAGAATATGCTCCCGAGGGGATTTGAACCCCTGTCAGAGGCTCGAGAGGCCTCCATGATTGGCCGGTCTACACTACGGGAGCGCACAACAACAAACATCCCGCTATCTAAAAAAGTTTGGCTTCTGCAAGACCACAAGGATAAAGAAAGGGACTGATATTCTGTGAACAATGAAAGTCCTGCTGGGTCAGCTCACCCCTGAGCTAGGAAACAAGAAGAAGAACGTCCAGAGAATTGAAGAGACTGTTCAGGGAGGACAAGCCGACCTTGCTCTCTTTGGGGAGACTTTCCTTACTGGTTACATGTGCCGATCGGATTTCAAGAGACTGGCAGAGCCCATTCATGGAGAATCAGTGAGATCAGTATCCAAGATTGCTGAATCGACCGGGACTCACATCATCTTCGGCATGCCCGAGCTGGATGAGAAGACCAAGGTAATCTACAACAGTTCTGTGCTGGTATCTCCAGATGGAGGGGTACAAGTCTACCGAAAGCTTCACTTGGCTACGTTTGGTCCTTTCGAGGAAGGTTTGTATTTCGGCAAAGGGAATGAACTGTCGTTGTTTGAGACGGATATCGGACGAATAGGTCCATTAATCTGCTTCGATTCGTTCTTCCCTGAGCTCGCGAAGGTCTATGCCCTCCAAGGTGCGGACATATTAACGGTCATCTCTGCTTCCCCTTCCACCAGCGGTCCAATGTTCGAGAAGGTGATTCCAGCCAGAGCGGTCGAGAACACCGTCTTCGTACTCTACTGCAATCTCGTTGGCACCGAACTCAATGTGGTCTTTCATGGTGGAAGCCTGGTTTTGGGACCGAGAGGGGACGAGAAGGCCAAAGGGAAGTATTACGAGGAAGATGTGATCGAATGCGAGATTGATCTCAAAGAGATTCCTCCGTCTAGAGAGATGAGACCGACCATCCGCGAAACGCGATTTGACGTCATGAGAAAGATCGAGAGCTTCGCTCCACCCACCCCGAAAGGGCCCACCCCGTCGGAACAAACAGAAGAAGGGTGAGGACTTCCCAAGCCAATCCCGAAACATAGGAATATTTTTATATCCAGTATGAATTCGCTTTTCTCCGCTCTTCTATGAGCCGATGAGTGATGAAGTTCGGAAGAACTGAAGGAGGTGTAACATGGACAAACCAATGTACGTCCGGTATGAGATGCCTGAGGAATTAGTGGATAAGACGTACCAGATAGTGGAGCTGGCCCGGGATTCCGGAAAGGTCAGGAAAGGAACCAACGAGGTCACCAAGATCGTCGAGAGGGGAGAGGCAGTCTTCGTAGTGATGGCTGAGGACGTGGATCCGCAAGAGATTCTGGCGCACATGCCCCTTCTTTGCGAGGAAAAGGGAGTGCCCTACGCCTATGTACCCAGCAAGCAAGAACTGGGCGTGGCCTCAGGACTGGGCAAGGCGACCGCTTCCGTTTCAATCACGGACCCCGGCAAGGGAAGACCTCTGCTGGATGGTGTCGCCAAGGAACTCAAGAAGCTGATGAAGTGAGGTAGATGCCCAGAGAAAGCATTCCTGCAGAAGTTGTGGAAGTCATCGGAAGAACGGGTATGACAGGCGAAGCCGTCCAAGTCAAGGTGAGAGTTCTGGACGGAAGGGACAAGGGGAGAATCATTACCCGGAACATCAAGGGCGCAGTACAATTGGGGGACGTCCTGATGCTTCGAGAGACCTCAAGAGAGGCGAGGAAGCTTTCGATCAGGTAGGTTATCCAAATGATGGAGAGGCGGACCTGCTCTTTTTGCGGAAATGAGATAGAGCCTGGAACAGGCAAGATGTACATCAAGAAGGACGGGACAGTCTACTACTTCTGCAAGAGCAAATGCCAAAAGAACCTGCTACACCTCAAGAGGGTTCCTCACCGAATCGAGTGGACCTCAAGATATGCGGAGATGAAGTCGGTCAGACTCGCCCCGGAGAGGGAGAAGAAGGCGGCCAGGAAGAAAAAGGCGGCAAAGAAGGCGGTGAAGAAGACCGGCACCAAGAAGGCAAAGAAACCGTCTTCCAAGAAGAAAGAGTGATTCAATGACAAAAGAGAGGACATTCGCCCTCGTCAAACCCGACGGAGTGCAGAGAGGACTGATCGGGGAGGTTCTGTCCCGTTTCGAAAGGAAGGGATTGAAGGTTGTGGCGATGAAGTTACTCGTTGTCACCGAAGATCTCGCCAAGTCATACTATTCGGAACACATCGGAAAGGCCTTCTTCGAGCCCCTGATACGATACATCACATCCGGACCTTCAGTCGCAATGGTGCTGGAAGGGGACGAGGCCGTTGCGGTCGTGAGGAAGATGATGGGCAAGACGAGCCCGATAGAGGCCGACCCTGGTACGATAAGGGGAGACTTTGGATTGCACATAGGCAGGAACATTATCCATGGATCCGATTCACTCACGTCCGCGGAGAGGGAGATGTCACTGTTCTTCAGCAGCGATGAGATCGTGGATTTCGAGAGAACGGACGAGCAGTGGCTGTACGGTGAGTGACTCAGCAATATTCTAATATCAATTTCTTGATAGTGATTCTGTATGATTAGACAGCCGATAGTCAGCGTGCTGGGTCATGTAGACCACGGCAAAACCACAATCCTGGATGCTATCAGAGGAACTGCGGTTGTCTCTCGAGAAGCGGGAGCCATTACGCAGCACATAGGGGCCACAGAGGTACCTTTGGAGACTATCCTGGAAATGTGCAAGAAACTGGTCGGCAAGAGGAGATTCAAGATTCCTGGTCTGCTTTTTATCGATACCCCAGGACATCATTCCTTCGTCACGCTGAGAGCAAGAGGTGGTGCTCTCGCGGACCTTGCTCTGTTGGTGGTTGACATCAACGAGGGGTTCATGCCACAGACCATCGAGTCCCTGAACATACTGAAGAGGTTCAAAACTCCCTTCATAATCGTCGCGAACAAGATAGACCGAATAATGGGATGGAGAAGGGTCAAGAACGTCACGTTCCTGGAGGCGCTGGAGAAACAGCCAGATTCCGCGAAGGAAAGATTGGAGGAGCTACTCTACGAGTTGGTTGGGAAACTCTACGAACTTGGGCTGCCGGGGGATCGGTACGACAAGATATCGGACTTCACCGCCAACGTAGGGATCGTGCCAGTCAGTGCAAAATACAATCAAGGGATTCCTGATGCTCTCCTGATCCTGATAGGTCTCGCACAAAGATATCTGAAGGAGGATCTGAAGACGGAGGAGGGCCCGGCAGAGGGAACTGTGCTGGAAGTCAAGGAAGAGAAGGGACTCGGCCCCACGGTCGATGCGATAATATTCAAGGGCACAATCCAAAAGGGCGACACGATGGTTCTTGGAAGCAAAGGGGAGCCCATAGTGACCAAGGTCAGGGCGCTGCTCAAACCAAAACCTCTTGACGAAATCAGGGACCCCGAAGACAGGTTCAACTCTGTTGACAGTGTCAGCGCTGCAGCTGGGATCAAGATCTCCGCAAGTGATTTGGAGAATGCGGTCGCAGGCGCACCCATCATTGTTGTCGAGAAGGATGTCCAGCAGGCCAAGGACAGGGTCATAGAAGAGACTTCAGTGGAGATAGAGACTGATGAGGATGGTGTGATCGCAAAGGCGGACGCGATAGGATCCCTCGAGGCCCTGGCATACGAACTGAAGCGGGCGGAGATACCTTTGAAGTCGGCAAGGGTGGGAGATGTTTCCCGAAGGGACGTGGTGGACGCGGCAACGATCAGAAAACCTCTCAACAAGGTTATTCTGGCCTTCAATGTGAACATACTCCCTGACGCAAAGGAGGAAATGAGGATTTCAGGTGCCCATGTCATTCAAGATAGGGTTGTATACAAGTTGGTTGAGGACTACCAGGCTTGGGTGGATGAGAAGAAGAGGGGAATAGAGGCCGAGAAGAGAATGGAGATAACCTATCCCGGGAAGATCCTGCTATTGCCTGACTGTTGCTTCCGAGTGTCAAAGCCAGCCATATTTGGCGCAAGGGTTCTTGCAGGAAGAATCAGACCTGGTCAGCGGCTTCTCAGAGAAGATGGGAGAGTCCTGGGAAAAATCAAGAGCGTCCAATCCGAGAAACAGAGTTTGAAAGAAGCGATTGTAGGGTCCGAGGTTGCCATTGCTGTCGAAGGCATCACGTACGGAAGGCAGGTGGACGTGGGGGATGTTCTGTACATAGATTTGCCGGAATCTCATGCAAGGGCACTTGACAAGGTTGAATTGAACCCAGATGAGAACGAGGTTCTGGAGAAGGTCAGGGAAATCAAGAGAACACAGGATCCTTTCTGGGGGATGTAGTCTGGAAGTTGTCGATCTCAAGTGCAAGGACTGCGACAAATGGTATGGGGCGGAGGACGATGAGTTCGGACCCTGTATGATCAAACATATGCGAGGGGGCAAGAAGTATCTCACCCACGGTATGCATATCTGCGACGAGGAGGAAGGCAGGGTCGGAGGCTGACCAGATTGGAAATTCGAGTGATGAAGGCTGAGGACATACCTTTTGCGGTCGATATCACGGACGAAGAGGGATGGGGCTACATGGAGGAGGACTTTCAGAGGTTGATCGACCTCGAACCCAACGGGTGTTTTGTCGCAATCGACCAGGACGACAGAGTGGGGATGCTCACGACGACCAGCTATGGTGACATTGGGTGGATAGGTAACGTGGTGGTTGGGTCGAAGCGAAGGCAGGCGAGAATTGGGACAGAAATGGTCATGCATGCCGTGGAGTACCTGAAGGGCAAATCGGTCAGAAACATAGGGCTCTACTCTTATCTGGACGCAGTCTCTTTTTACGAAAGGATGGGTTTCCAGGAAAGCTTCAGAGTTGCTCGGTTCTTTACATTTGCAAAAGCTTCGGAAGTGAAAGGAACCGAGGTGGTTACACGGGGCGTATTGCCTCAAGTTGCTGACTTTGATCGGAAGCACTTCCCAGGAGACCGGAGCCAGCTGTTGGACAAGATGTTGGAGGATTTTCCAGAACTCTTTTTCTATGTGGAAGAGGATCACATCCTGGGCTACATACTAGGGTTCTGTTCCCCAAAAGCTTGCGAAATCGGTCCCTGGGTGTGTGACCTTAATAGACCAGAAATCGCTGAGAACCTGCTGAGGGACTGCCTCACATCCCTTGAGAACACACAATCGGCAATTGCCGTCCCTGTGGACAATGAATCTGCCATGCGAATCGTGAGAAGGCAGGGATTCCTCGAGGAATTCCAGGTCTCTGCAATGCTCTTCGAGTCTCAACATCATAAGATGAATCTGAACGCGATCTTTGGAATCGGCGCACTTGAGAAAGGGTAGCTCGTCCGGTTGATGCTTTCTTATGTTGCTATTTCCTCTCTCTGGAGACGATTCTCAAAATTGATACCTTCCCAACAAGATTTATTAGACGTCATATCGTCTGAACCGCCGGGAAGGGATAAGATGGTGGCTACCAAGCGGATCAAGACATACATCCGGGGCCTAGATGAACATCTCCAAGGTGGCATTCCCCTTGGTCATACTGTTTTGATAGCGGGGAAACCTGGAACCATGAAAAGCTCTGTTGCGTACAACGTGTTGTACCACAATGCCAAGGAAGAGAACAAAAGCGGCGTGTATGTGACCCTAGAGCAGTCCAGGGACTCCGTGGTCGACAGCATGGCGGGACTGGGGATGGAACTCGATGGCATCGATGAGCGATTGAGCGTTCTTGACCTATCGATGATTCGAAAGAAACTCAAGCAATTGAGCAAGCAGTCCTGGATTGAAGTTTTCAAGATGTACGTTAACAACCTGAAGGGCAGCATGGACGTAGACTTACTTGTACTGGACTCCCTTCCTGTCCTTCAAGTGATGGCGAAGTTCGAGGATCCCAGGGACGACCTCTTTAGATTCTTTGAATGGCTAAGGGAATTGGGAATAACGTCTTTCCTGATTGCGGAAATGGATCAGGATGGGAACAAGTTTTGCGCACACGGTGAGGATTTCCTTTCGGACGGAATCATGCATCTGGACCTGAGAAGGGACGACCGAGTGGTGAACCTGTTCCTGAGCATAGTGAAAATGAGGAAGACGGCCCACAAGAGAGGCTACTTCCCTCTGATTTTTGATGAAGGCGGCTTCGAAGTCGTAACTCACTAGAATATTCGAGGACCAATGAGCTGCCACAGTATGAGAGCTAGAATGAAGAAGGCCAGGAAGTAGGAGACATTTCTGACTATGATCTCCCTTCTCTCAGGCTTCATATCCTTCTTGAAACGGCTCAGGAAAGTATCCAGTCCGTCCCTGAAGACATAGCCTCCGTCAAGCGGAACGGCCGGAAGCGCATTTGTTAGACCGAGCATTAGGTTGATCCAGAACACCCAATAGAAGGAGTTCGCCAAGACCCAGAAAGCGGGCTCGGGAAGGCCGGCCATGATGCCTTCCGGCTGATAGAAATCCGTGTAGGGTTTCTCTATGGGGGAAAGACCGCGTATGGGCAGAGTGATGTAAACCAGGAGTGAGTACATCGTGTCCTCCAACGAATCTGGATAGAGGGTCGGATAGTAAATCTGTTTTCCAGTTCCCGTGTAGATGGTGTAGACTCCCAGCAGGCCCTGGGTTTGGTTGTCTCTGCTCGTCAATTCCACTTCCCTTTCGAGGACTTGACCGTTGTGGAATATGGTCAGGCTCACATTACGGCCGGGTTCCGTCGTCAGCATCAACAACCCGAAAGCGGTGGAATTGTTCAGAATCGTGACGCTACCGTTGTACTCAACGGAGGTGATTATCATTCCAGGTTCCAGGCTTGCATTGGCAGCCGGGGTCTCAGAGATTACTCCGATAATGCCATTGCCTATGGCCTTCGGTTGGGCGCTATCAACGAACACTTGAGTGAATATGAGAGAGCAGATGAGGGCCACGATTATGTTTGTGGTGGGTCCGGCCGCAAAAAGACGACTGCGCTTCCTTTTGTTCATCACCGTCAGCTCTTCCTCGTTCGGCTCGACAAATGCACCGATGGGGAGTACGAATAACACCACGCCGAGGGATTCAATCTTTGCTTTTGCCAGTCTGGTAAGAACCCCATGCGAGAACTCGTGAACCACCATCGCGATTACGAGACCCAAAATCCCGTACCAGATCGGTATGAAGGGGTTCAGCCCGGGGATTCCTAGAATCATCTCAGGTCTTGGGGCCCTCCCCTCAGGGATGTTCATCACCAAGGTGGCCACCCAAATCAAAACAACGAGGAAAGTGAACATGATGATGAGGGTCAAAACAATGGAGAAATCGCCATAGATCTTCCAGAATCTTTTGGGCCTGGAAAGCCAGTCAATGAATCTCTTTCCCCTTTCTGTTTTCCAAAGTAGGAAAGGACCCGAGAGTGCAAAAGGGGTACCTTCAAGAATTTTCTTCTTGTGAAGAACGTACATTATGATAATCCATATCGAGATTACCAGGACAAAGATGAAAAGCGGATTGAGAAGGATGGAGGACATAACACCTTAAGAAAACCCATGGCGTATATTAAGATTGCTCACAGGTTCCTGCTCCAAACCTCTTCTGAAATGCTGCTGTAGAGGAGCTCGTGGTCTATCGCGCCTTCTTCCTCTTCTGCGTGGGCCAATTCCTTGATACGGTCCGTCTTGAGAACCCAGTAGTGGATTCGCCAGAGTTTCCCCCTTTTCAGATGGATTTCCTCCTGCCTGGTGGTAAGCAGACCCTCTTCTTCCAGCATGTAGAACACATCCCTGTCCTTCACTTCCAAGCGATTGTCGACAACTTCTTCCCCGAAACCGAAGAAAGATATCAGGTACTCTGCCAGGGACACAATCTCCTTCTCGGGCAGACCCTTCTTACCCAGGGTCTTTCTCATCGCCTCTTTCAGTTCTTCCAGGGTCACTACGGGCACTCTATCTCCGAACAAAAGAGGTCGGGCTTCGAGATTAAACATATCGACCTAATTACCAAATGTTATTACCAACTTTGAGTATTCAAAATCATGTTCTCCATGATATACACCACGACCGATTCGGACCAGGAAGCCGAGAAGATATCGAAAGAATTGTTGGAGAAGAGGCTCGTGGCCTGTGCGAACATCTTCCCGATAAACTCTCTCTACTGGTGGCAGGGGAAGATAGAGAGGAGCGGGGAAGTTGCGGTCATTTTCAAGACAAGAACGGAACTTCTGGACAGTGCCATTGAAGCGATCAGGCAGCTACACAGTTACGAGGTCCCTTGCATTGTCGCGTACGAGATAAGAGCAGGACACCAGGCATATCTGGATTGGATAGAAACAGAAACGGGAAAAGAGGGATGAGATACCCTATTTCCTGACAATCATGCCGGCATAGCCGACAACCTCTCTCATCGGGGAGATATCACCCGACGTGGAGTACTTCAGGAGTTCTGACTTGCTTCCCTGACATGCGATAAGCATTGCCGTGACTGGCCCATAACCGCACATAGAGATGTTCTTTCTGGAAACTACGTCAATGAGCCCGCTGGGATCCAACTCGAGGATTCTGTCTATGGCCAACCTGTCCATCTTCTCGGCCGTTTCCTGGGGAACGTAATGAGAGAAATCGGTTGAAGCGATTATGACAACATCCTTGCCCTGAATCTCCTTCCCGATGACCCCCCCTACTTCCTTGGCAGTGTCAAGGTCCTGCATTCCCATGCATACTGGAACGATCTTCACGTTGGAGGAAATCTGCTGGATGAAGGGCAACTGGACCTCCAGGGAATGCTCGAGTCTGTGAGCGGTTTTATCCTTTGAAATCATCCCCTTGCAGATGGCGTTTGCCATGTCCTTGTCAACCTGGACGACTCCTGTGGGCATGCTGAAATCCTCTGTGGTCACCGACACCATCGCACCCAACCCACTGTGATTGGGGCCTATGATGATGAATGTCTCAGGGAATCCATCCTTTGCAAGTGCAAGGAACACATGAGCTGCGACAGGACCCGAATAGACGAAACCTGCATGAGGAGAGACCGCTCCAACAATCGATCTGGGACCCTTCTGGAGCTTCGGAAGCTCTCCTGGGCCAATCGGGCTCTTGTAGCAATTCTCGATTTGCTTCCTCAATTTCTCGGGATCGCTTGAATAGAATTGTCCTGCAACTGCGGGATACCTCATCCGACCACCTAAAGTGAAGCCTCGAAATCCTCCAAGGTCATTGTGAAGTCTTCTTCTGTCTGGACCTCACTTCGTTCCCTCAACACCTCTCTCGTAAGAAGCCAGTAGACCGTTGCCAAGGCCCTTCTACCTTTGTTGTTGGTGGGTATTACCAAATCGACGTGGCTCGTTTCGTTGTTGGCATCGCACAATCCTATCACAGGTATCCTCAATTTCATAGCCTCTCTCACTGCCTGCTGATCGGCTGCAGGGTCCGTCACCACGAGAATCTCGGGCTCTATGTACTCGGGCAGGTTTGGATTCGTGAGGGTACCTGGTACGAACCTTCCTGCAAACACATTTGCACCAATCGTTCTGGCGAACAGCTTGGCGGGCTTCTGACCGTACTGCCTGGCTGCGACCACCAGAATCCTCTTCGGATCGTAGTTCGCCAAGAACTTGGCTGCCAACTTAATCCTTCTATCGGTCTTCTTTATGTCCAGTACGTAAAGGCCGTCCGTCCTGATCTTGTAGATGAACTGTTTCATGTCCGCACTCTTCTGCTGAGTGCCGATGTGAACACCAGATGTGAGATAGACATCCTCGAGAACGAGCAGTCCTTCCGGCTCTTCTCTCTCCTCGGTTTCCATTAACTATCACCAGCTTCTATGCTCTCCTCAATCCTAATGAGCTCATTAAGTTTTGCCGTCCTTTCCCCACCTACCGCGCCCGTTTTGATCCCGAGACAGCCAAACGCAACACCCAGATGTGCAATCGAATCATCATTGGTCTCCCCGGACCTGTGGGAGATAATCATCTGATAGCCACTCTTTCGCGCGAGGTCTACCGTTTCAATCATATCTGTGACGGTCCCGATTTGATTTGGTTTTATCAGGATTGCGTTGGCCGCCTTCATCTGAACGCCCTTTCGAAGCCTTTCCGTGTTTGTGACAAAGAGATCATCACCCACAACTAGGCAATTGTCCCCGACGACCTCCGTCAGGCGTGCGAATCCTTCGAAGTCATCTTCCTGTAAGGGATCCTCCACGCTGTATAACCCGTAAGACTCACATAGGTCGGCCACTAACTCAACCTGGCCATCCGGATCAATGGTGCCCTCCCGGTACCTGTAGACCCCATCCCTGAACATCTCGCTCGCCGCCATATCCAGGCATGGTTTGCAGTCAAAGCCGACCGTCTCGGAGATTTCGCTGCAAGACTCCACAAGTATCTCCAGAGCTTCCTCATTCCCGATGCTGGCAAGCCAGGCACCTTCGTCCCCCTTACCGATCGCGTTGTCAGGATACCGCTCGACAAGCTTCTCCTTCACCCGCTTGTGAACCTTGGAATTGGCAAACACCGATTCCTGGACAGTGGGGCCAAGGGCAATCGAAAGGAACTCCTGGATATCGGTCCCACCGACTCCGTGAGCACCCCCTCCAATAACGTTTCCCATGGGCCTGGGTAGCGACTTGGGCAGAATGCCTCCGAGATAGCGCCAAAGAGGGGTCTGATTCGCGTCGGCAGCGGCTCTTGCCAGTGCCAGGGAGGCAGCTATTGCCACACTACCACCAATCCGTGAGAAGTTCTCAGTTCCATCGACCTCGTGCAGCCATGTGTCAAAAGCAGCTTGATCCAGACCATCCATTCCTACAATTTTGGGGGCTATTTCCTTCAGGAAGATCTCCACAGAAGCATCAATCCCCCCTTCTGGAAAAGAGGCCACCTCGTGAATCCCGGTACTGGCACCACTAGGTGCGGCTGATATCCCGAACCCCCCTTGAAGGGAAATCTCAACCTCAACAGTTTGATTCCCTCTGCTGTCCAATATCTTCCTTATCTTGGACGCGACCACATCAGCTATCCAATCCCCTCCGCACCGTGATGGGTATGATTCCTTTTTGGTATTCGGCGAAGGCTATCTCCATGGGGTCCAAACGGGTCTTCAATGATGAGACCAGAAGGGGAGCGCCCATACTTATCTGAAGGGATCTGGCTCCAACGATTCTGGCTACTTCGAAGCGTGTCAGGCGTGTCATTGGCAAAGCGACGCATACGGTAGGTTCGGATTTAAACCTTTTGATTAATCTGGCCCCTGAAGGCGCTCTGCAGAGAATATGAGAGATATCTTAATATGCGAAAAGTCAAATGAGGGGGTGGTGATTTGATGGTTAAGGCATATTGTGTGAAGTGTAGGGCAAAAGTGGATATCAAGGACCCAGAGAAGGTAACCCTGAAAAACGGCAAACCTGCGACAAGGGGTACGTGCCCCAAGTGTGGAACAAAAGTCTTCAGAATCGGGGGATAGTCCCCGTTCGGCTTTTTTTCGACATTCGCTATGCAAAGACCAGTTGAGACTTTCGTCGTTTGAACCCGAAAAGAATCTGTAAGGTTTTCAAGGAGGAGGAATCTTATGAAAGTTCCAGAGATAAAGGAAGTTCCCCCTGGCAAGAAAGGGAGGGATCTGGTCCAGAGGGACAAGAAAATAATGGCCACATCAACAAAGACATCTGAACTGGTCGCGGAGAGAGCGAAAGGAGCTCTGGTATGGGACGTGGACGGAAACCTCTACGTGGACTTCACCAGTGGCATTGGAGTTGTGAACACCGGGCATTGCCATCCCACCGTTGTGGAGGCGATATCGAAGCAGGTGAACCGCCTGATGCATTTTGCAGGAACCGATTTCTACTACGACATACAGGTCACACTTGCGGAAAGGTTGGCCGAGCTCGCTCCCGGGGACTTTCCGAAGAAGGTCTTCTACACGAACAGCGGAGCCGAGTCCGTCGAAGCAGCAATAAAGGTTGCCAAGTGGTCAACAGGAAGGGGAAGGTTCCTCGCATTCATATCTGGCTTCCATGGAAGGACGATGGGCGCTCTGGCCCTGACAGCTTCAAAAATACAGCACCAAGAGAGGTTCTTCTCGACCATGCCGGGTGTGGACCACGTTCCGTACGCGTACTGTTACCGCTGTCCTTACAAACTGGAATATCCCGGATGCGGCATTTGGTGTGCGGATGCCATACAAGAGCTGTACTTGGACAAGTTCGTTCCTCCGAAGGATGTTGCTGCGTTGTTCTTCGAACCCATTCAGGGTGAGGGGGGCTACATCGTACCCCCACCGGAGTTCCCCAAGAAGGTGTTCAAGATCTGCAAGGAGAATGGAATCCTTTTCGTGGATGACGATGTTCAGGCAGGATTCGGAAGAACTGGAAAGATGTTCGGAGTCGAGCACCATGATATTGTGCCGGACATATTGTGTGTGGCGAAAGGAATGGGATCTGGCATACCCGTGGGAGCTGTGATTTTCGACTCGAAACTCGATTTCGGTGTCCTTGGCGCTCATTCAAACACATTCGGGGGAAACCTGATAGCCTGCGTAGCGACAATGGCCACACTTGACGTAATTGAGAAAGAGAAGCTTGTCATGAGGTCCGAGAAGCTGGGCAATCACATGAGCAAAAGACTGGATGAGATGAAAGAGGATAACCCGATCATGGGAGATAATAGAGGATTCGGCCTAATGCAGGCAACGGAATTCGTAAGGGATCCTGAGTCCAAGTCTCCCGCCCCCGAGATAAAGGAATATGTGGTCCGAGAATCCTTCAGGAAAGGGCTCATACTTCTCCCCTGCGGTGCCTCTGGAGTCAGGTACATTCCTCCGCTGACCATAGAAGAAGAGCATCTCGACAATGGACTTGACGTGCTGCACGAAGTAATCAAGAATGCTGGCAGTATTAGCAAGTAGGTCAGTTCTGAATGCGCTTGAGGGGCTTGCTCAGGTGTCGTCTGGCCGAAACCGTCGGCTCATAAAACCCAGGCGATATTGGTCTGCGAACTGTGATTCTCTTTGCCATCCCTTCCTTGGCATGGACATGACATTTACGGCACCGGTAACCCGCGTTCGAACCCGCGGATTTCATCCTTTTCCCACACTGGGGACATTCGGGGTTCCCCTGTTTTTTCTTGATCGTGGCAAGGGAATGAATCTGTAGTTTCTCCACATTCACTGTTCTTGGCTTGTCCCTCACGCTCCCGTAGATTGTCAACTCATCCCCTTCGCGGAGATGCGAAACAACCTCTCTGAAGTTCTTGGACGGTTCGTAGGCCGCGCAGTCCACATCATCACCATCAGATATTCGGAATATCAGGTGCCCTCCCAGGATCCTCCTTGGCCTCTCCACGACTGTGCCATCGACGATGACGGACTGATTCTTTGCTATGTCGCGTATTCTCCTTTTGACCAAATGTTCGTCCGTTCCCTGATTGGTCAGGAAGATCGTCCACCTTTGGGCTTTCTCACCCCTTATCGCCGACATAGCTGGAACGAGGTCGTTAGGGTTATCTCCCCTGATTCCGAAAAGAACTGGACATGGTGAGTTTGGCGCGATTGCAATGCTATCTTCTTCGTAGTCGTAGTTATTGAATGTGGATTTGAACTTCCTATCCATGGCTATGACCGAGCTCTTCTTCAACGTCCGTTGAGTGCCCCATTTCTCTCCTTGTCGATATGTGATGATTTCGTATGTTCTGTCCCTCGGTCTCCAGGACACGGCAGATGCCGCACCTATGAGACCCCGGCCATTCTTGTATAGACGATAAATCCCATTGCCAGACACCATTTCCTTCACGTCTTCCAGATAAACGATACCCCTCACCGCCCTCCAATACAGAGATGAGGTGGGCTTCCTTGACATAATAATAAATGCCGGGTTTGTGTTCCTGTCATCGGTCATGAAGTGAGACTCGACAATCTTGGCCACACCTTCTTCAAACTCGTCTGGGGAGAGATTGCCATTACCCCTTTCGAATGCGAAGTAGTCTTTGTTCCCTATCCTGCAGATGGGGAACTTCTTGCCCCAGCCCTTCCCGAAATGGAGACAAATCGCCCCGTTGCCCCTTGTCTTCCATGGGATGTTTGGGTTCAACCTCACTAGTCTTGGGTAGCCAATGAGATCGTACTCTTCGAACTCCTTGATTATTTCAGAGGCCAGGTATGTGGTGCACATTCCAGTCTGCGAATCAGTGTCATCTATTCCAACATACACCGTCATAGCAAGCATCAAGATGGAATGAGGTAGATATTACTATTTGGGAGAAGAGAAAGATAATAGGCAGGTAATTGCCATCACGCGTTCTGCGGTCTCCTGTATGGGCGGCCATACGGGCGAATACGCCATCTGTGGCGACGGTGGTGGGGAAGCTCCACCAGCAGTCATCCCATATTATCTCGACTTAATATCTAATCCTTTGTATATAAGTCTTGTTATGAAAAAGAAAACCTGATTGGCTAATAGTCCTGCGTTGGGGGAAGCAGGGCCATTTACAATGGCTAGTAACTCGATTCCCAACGGGGAAAACTCTTTTATCCCAATCAGACCTTAAGGTTACTGCAGAGATGGCAATAAAACAGTTCGAGCTCACGTCGATTGACGGGAAGAGATTCTCCAAGACGGGAGAGAAGCACAGGAACATTCGTATAGATCACAACAGTACAGTCACTCTTATTGTTGAGCTGAACGACCGCGAGGCCAGCGTGGACTTCAGGTTCACCGCGACCTACAGCGGTCTGGGCGTCATCAAGATTGAAGGCAATATGGTATACGTTGGTGATGCCGCTGCCCTTGCCAAGAAATGGTCTGCTGAGGGAAAGATGCCCGACAACGTGGCTAGCGAGATTCATACAACAATCATGAACAACTGCATACCGGAAGCGGTGATGATAGCGAGAGATGTCCGACTCCCCCCACCCATTCCAATGCCCAAGGTCAGCATAAAGGGGAAAGGCGCAAAACCCTCTTCGGGAATGGAGGTTGCCTAAGAGAACTGACCTGGCACCACTTTTGAATGGTTCGTCTGGAATATTGTATAGAAACGAAAAACATTGATCCTTCTATCTAATATGGTCCAGTGAGAATGAACCTATGCTCACTCCATGCTTGCTATACGTGTACTTGATCCATGCTCGGGACTGGACATCGCATACGCCCTGCACGGACAGAAACGATTTCAGCTGCTCGACCTTGAAGTCAATCATCCCATCCATCATCGAACCCATCATCTGAATTTCCTGGTCCTGATGCATTCCCTTCTCTATCATGTACAGAGAGACGGCCTTGTCCCTCTTTCTCCTGCCCGCGAATGACTGGAGGAACTTGAAAGCGGTCTGCACGTCCAAGTACGCGACAAGAGTGGATACCGAGCGGAAGGTCAGCCTATAGTACTCGTGAGACTTCTTGTACTCTTTTGCCACTTTGTTCACTGCCTTCATTATTCCTTCGTGGTCCGTGGGATCATCAAGGTATGTTGTGTATTCGTCCTCCTCCTCCGCCTCCATGCTCTTCGAGTAGGCATCCACGTAGTGAACAAGACCCAGCTTCTCATACTCCTCGTACCCTGAGACGACGGGATTCATCTCCTCCCTTATCTCGTTGGGCGTCTTCTCGGTCAGCACCCAGATCACTGGAATGCCCTTCTTCAGGCCCTCAGCCATAAAAGTGTTGGCGATTATCTCCTTCCCCACGAACGGGGGTCCATAAATCTCGATGTTCGAACCGAAGGGGACGCCGCCAAGGAGCAGGTCGTCCAATCGCGGTGTACCGGTCTTTATCTTCTCCTGCTTGAGCTCTAGCGCTACCTCTTCTTCTCTGGCTTCGATCTCTTCCTCGATCAACCCTTGCTCTCGGAGCCTGAGCTCCTCCATCTTTGCCTTCAGATACTTTTCCTTTGCCCTGACTTCGTCCTCTTTCCTCTGAATCTCAGTCTTGAGGGCTTCCAGCCTGTCCTTCATTTCCGATTCTTTGACACCGAACCCAGATTTCTTGGCTTCCTCAAGCTTTCTCTTTTCAGACACGACGAGTTTCTCTCGGTAAAGCAGGTCCTCCTCCCTTCGAAGTATCTCCTCTTCCTTGTAGACAAGGGGCTCCTTCACCTTGGACAGCTCATCTTCTTTGAACTTCAGTTCTTCCTTGAGACGCTGAATCTCGTCCTCGCGAATGAGGATGCTCTTCTCTTTGCTTTGGAGCTCTTTTTCCTTCTTCAGGAGCTCGCTTTCTATCTCCGGGGCGCCCATCTGCCTCAGTCTGGCGCTTTCCTCCCTCTGTTTCTCCTCAATCTTGTTCTTCTGAATCTCTTCCTCAAGCAGGATTATCTTTTTCTTCAGCTCATCCTCCTTCTTCAGAAACTCGTTCTCTTTCTGGCGGAGCTCCTCCTCCAATCTGGACTGTAGCTCCTCCTCCGAGAGCTCTCCACCACCCACAGAAATGTCACCGCTCTTCAATGCGATCTCGTACGCATCCAACTCATCTTCCTTTGCCTTCACTTCCGCTTCCTTTTCGACAAGCGCCAGTTCCCTCCTCTTGATCTCCCTGATGTCCTCAGGCATCTCGGCGATCTTGCCATCCAGCTGTTCCTTGAGGGTTTCGACTTGGCTCTGCAAGGCCTCTAAAGCGGCTTCCAGCTTCTTCCTCTTCGTCCCTTCCTCTGCCAGCCTCCTCTTCAATATGGAACCGCCGCCCTTCAACAGTTGGGCCTTGAGATATTTGACAACGGCCGAGGTCCCCTTCTTTATGTGTTCCACGTCCTCCTCTAGTTCCTTCCTTCTCTTGATTTGGGTCTGCAGATCCCTGCTAACCTGGGCCGTTTCCTCGATAACCTTCATGGGGTCGAAATCCCCTGTTTGTATCTTCTCAAGCTCTCTTGATATTGTCTCCTTGAGCTTTTCCACTTCCAGTCTTTCTTTCTCAAACTCTTCCATAGCCAGCTTCAACTCTTCCTCTCCATGGGCTACTTCACTTTCCCTAGCTAAGAGCTCTTCTGAAGGAACGGTAACCTCCGTCGCTGCAACCTGCTCCTCCGTTTCTTCGCCCAGCCACTCGCCCAGAGCATCTTCTTCTCCAGTGAGCCATTTCTTGAGAGCGGCCATCGTTGAGTCATCCTTTGCGGAAACCTCCGGCGGTCCTCCTTTCGAGGCAGAGAGTTCTCCACCCAACCAGACAGTCAGTCCGTTCTCTTCGGACTCGCCCGTGAGCCATTTCTTCAAAGCGTCGTCCGACTTCTCCTTTTTCTTTCCTTTCTTCGCCATGCTGGACGCATTCTTCTGGATTGCTTCCGCGGTCTTCCCATCGATTCCTTTCAGCGTCTGAAGGTCTTCCATGGGCACCTTGCTCAAATCCTCGATGGTTTTGAATCCAGCATCGTACAGAATCTCGGCAGTGGCCATGTTGGCCACCTTAGCCAGGAGCTTGAGCGCTTCAGGCCTCGAATCGACCTTCACCGTTTTCGCTGGCCCAGGATTCCCGGCCTTCTTCATGGGATTCCCTCCAGGGTTCCCTCTAGGATTGCCAGGCGGACCTGCCTTGGGATTGCACGAAAGACAATTCCCTGACGCATCCAGGGCGCTTCCACACTCAGGACAGTTACCACCAGCCGCCTTGGCAGGAGTACTCTCCTTTTTCTTTCCTTTCTCCTTGGCGACCAAATTCAGGCACCTCTAGAAACCTTCATTCAGCAAGGATGAATCACGTCTGGAATAAGTATATCTTTCGTAAACTATAAATAACTTTCACAAACGAATACCATCCATCGAAAAGAAAGATATTAATATGCCATCACAGATGCTCAGCCAAGCAGTGCAGAAGTTATGGGTATTTAAAGGCAAGAATTGGTAAAAAGGTTGAGAACTGATGAAGAAAAAGGTTCTGTTCAAGATTGATAGGGGGGACGATTCCATAACCCTGCGAGATGTTTTGGACAAGATACAGGAATTGCAGAGGAAGAACCCCGATCAAGATGTGTTCTTCGATGGCGATGAGTACGCCGTTTGCAGCAGGCCCAAGAGGAAAAGCACATGACCAGCCGCGCTCCCACTGCCTACACACTTATTTCCATTTGCTCGTTATCATGAGAGAATATTGGGCGACCTCCCATCTCCCTCAGCTTGTCGACAGATTCCAAGGCCTCGACTGGATTGTGGAGGACCCCCACGATGTTTCTCATTTCATAGTTCTCTTTGAGTGGACAGACATCCCCGCAATATACGTATCTCGCCTTCCCTTCGATCAGGACGGACTGGTGGCCAGGCGTATGACCGGGCGTCGGAATTGCCCAGACTCCTTCCACCACCTCCTTTTTCCCCGAGATTGGTTTGTATGGTACCGCTTCAGCATATTCCTTCAGATAGGCTTGCTTTTGGAATCTGTGCGGTTTCTTTGCGTATTCGATTTCCTTTCTCTGAGCATAGAACTTGGCGTTCTTGAACAGGGCATTGTTCCCAATGTGGTCGAGATGGAGATGAGTTGATATGACCATCGATATGTCGTCAACAGAGAAGTCATTCTCCTTCAAGCTGATGACCAGATCCTTGCTTTTGTCCATAGTGTAGAACTTCCTGACTCTCTCCGGCAGTGTTCCTATTCCGGTATCAACCAGGAGGTACTCGTCATCGCAAATAACGAATAGTGGCTTCAGTGCGGCTTTGTACACTTGTCCGTAGTATTTCGTCTTGCCGTAGACCAGAAGCCCCATATCGATGTTGAAGTACCCGTCCGAAAGCAGTTTGACGCTCCTCACAGTCATGATGAATCCTCATAAATACCTGTTACTAGTATCTCTCATAGTGCAGGCCTTTGCCCGGAATGGACACTCCGCGTCCCTCCACGACAGAACCCACGACCTTCACCCTCGCCCTATCCTTCAAGAATCCGATTGCCGATTCCGCGTCCTCCTCGGACACGACCGCAGCAAACCCGAGACCCATGTTGAAGGTCTGGTACATCTCTCTGTCCTCTATTCCGCCCAGCTTCTGAATGCTTTCAAACACGGGATGCGGGTCGAAAGGATGCTCTATCCTGAACTCGACATCGGAATTCATTCGAGCCAGATTCCTGAACCCCCCTCCGGTTATATTGGCCATTCCTTTGACATCGAACTCTTTGATGAGTTTCAGCACGGGACGCACATATATTGCGTAGGGTTCCAGAAGAGCCTCGCCCACCTTCTGATCATCATTTGGAAGGCTGTCCTCAAAGGACAGATTTGCCTCCTCGAACACCTTTCTGGCCAAGGTAAGTCCGTTGGAATGAATCCCACTGCTCCCAAACCCAATAATGGAGTCACCTATGCGAATCTTGGCACCAGTTATGATCTTATCTTTCCTCACATAGCCCAAGCAGGTCCCGGCCAAATCAAAATCCTTCACAATCTCCGGGATCGTGGACAGCTCCCCGCCAACTACCGAAATATTGGCCATCTCGGCCCCTTTGTTCAAACCCACGCCTATCTGCCTGACCACCTCTTTGTCATACCTGCTGAGAGCCAAGTAATCAACAAAAGCCAGGGGCTCAGCGCCCACACAAATCATGTCATTCACGTTCAGGGCTATGCAGTCGATTCCGACAGTGTCCCACTTGTTCATCCCCTTGGCGACCAAGAGCTTTGTCCCCACACCGTCCGTGCACAAGGAGAGGGAGTGTTCCCCAAAATCGATTAAACCAGTGAAATGCCGTCCGATGTCCATGAGCTCCCCCAATCCCGTCCTCCTGTACTTGAGTTCCCTGACAATGGCATCGATGGATTCGGATTCCTTCTTGATGTCAACTCCCGCTTCAGTGTAGGTCTTCACCATACAACCACGGGCGACCATAGGCAGAAAAAGGATTTAGATTTTCCCGAGACGCAGAGACTGCGCTGACGGATATGGATGAGAAAACCATCGACCCGAACTACCGTATCACTTCGATGCCTGACTCCTTCTTTACCACAACATAACCCAATTTTCTGCACAGTGCGTAGAGAATTTCCTTCATAGTCATGTTGAACAATGCTTTCATGTTGTACTCTGTCAACTTCAGGGGACGATGGGTATTCCTCCTTTTGACTGCGGGCCTCCTGCCAATTATCCAGTCTAGGCGGTTCTCGAGATCGACTATCTCATCGCCCTCCGTCATCATCCCTTACACCACTCCTCCAGATTTTTGTCTAATCATTATATTTGTACCTCTGGCATATTAAAACTTTCGGTATCCAGTACCTTTTCTTGGGGTAAAATGCCCACCGCAATGATTAATACGCTCAGTTCAAATGGTGAGCGGAATGCCGAAAAGTTGGGTGAGACAGAGAAAAAGAGACAGCTACTACAAGAAGGCGAAGGCGACGGGATACCGAAGTAGGGCGGCCTACAAACTCATCCAGATCAATGAGAAGTTTGGCATAATACACCAGGGAGATTTTGTTGTGGACCTAGGTGCAGCCCCAGGCAGCTGGTCTCAGGTCGCGGTGGAGCTCGTGGGCAAGGAAGGCAGAGTGATAGCAGTGGACAGGAAGAGAATGCAACCAATAGACGGCGTCACGGTGATCAGGGGAGACCTGACACATCCCGACATATTTGAGAGCATTCACGAAGAGACCAAGGATGGAGTTGACGTGGTCATATCTGATATGGCCCCCCGCCTTGGCGGGAACAAGCACCTCGACCACGCCAGGTCCATATCCCTTGCCGAGACCGCTCTTGACTTCTCCATTGAAACAGTGAGGAGGGGTGGCAATTTCCTGGCGAAGGCCTTTAGAGGTGATCTATTTCCAGCCTATATGGAGATGGTGTCCAGCAGGTTCGATTTCTGCAAACCTCACTCACCAAAAGCATCAACATCAAGCAGTCGCGAGGTCTTTGTGGTGGCAAAAGGTTTTCGCGGTTAGGCTCCCAGCGACTTCGCCCTTCTCAAGGATTTCTCGGCCTCGTCCCGTTGCCCAAGGCGGACCAGAACCTCTCCACGGTTCAACCAGGCGGCTATGTACTTGGGCCTGAGCTTGATCGCCTTCTCATGGCACGTTTTTGCTTCTTTGAATTCGCCCAGCCTGGCAAGGGCTGCCCCTTTGTTGTTCCAGGCGATAGCGTAGCGGGGTCTCGTCTCCAGAGCCCTATCATAGCATGCCACAGCCTTCGGGAATTCCCCTTGCTTGAAGTAGATGTCCCCCTTGTTGCACCAAGCGAACTCGTTCTTAGGGTCAATCTTGATGCCGATATCTTCGCATCTCAGGGCTTCGTCGTACTCCTTCATTCTCTTGAAAGCGACTCCCTTGCTCGACCATGCGACCGAAGGTTTGGATC
Source organism: Methanomassiliicoccales archaeon (assembly GCA_004377185.1). Classification (GTDB taxonomy): domain Archaea; phylum Thermoplasmatota; class Thermoplasmata; order RBG-16-68-12; family SOIM01; genus SOIM01. Next base: position 38,742 of record SOIM01000043.1, read on the forward strand.
CCATTCGTATCGCGCGGTTGTAGTACTCAATGGCGTCGGAGTAGCGTCCCTCTTTCACCAGCCTGTCACCTTGCGCCATTGCCGAAGTGCTGATTCTGAACAGGGCCAGACCCGCAATCATCCCACCAATGGCAACGCCACCAAAAACGCCCAAGGAGACCAGGGTTATCTGCGGTGCCGAATACATCCCAAAGCCGAGGAAAACGGCCACGAGAGCGATGATAGTCACTATGACAACCAAATCAATGAACCTTCCGCTGAGGCCTCTAATCTTTGGAAGATCGGCCTCTGAAACCTCCACTTTGACCCCGGGCTCGTACTTCTCCTCAGGAACTTCCATAGGAGCTTCCCCAGGAGGTGGCGGTGGAGCTTCCACTTCGGGTAAGGGAGCTTCGAACTCGACGCCGCAGGATGAACAAACCACTGCATCCGCCGTCAGGGTAGCACCACACATCGGGCACTCAAAAACTCCCTTGGCTTCCTTCTCCTCTTCGACTAGAAGAGAGTCCAGGAGTTCGTCCACAATCTCCTTCTCGATATCGAGTCCCACCTTACCTTTGGGTGCGACCGTCGGAGTCTCGACTTCACCTAGGTCCTCCAGAAGCTTGTCTATCTCATCTTCCTCGATTCCTGCTTCCGAAGTGGGCACTAGCTTGTTCCCGCATTCCTTACAAGCGGTAGAGCCAGGCGCATTGGGATAACCACAAACAGCACAACGCAAGGAACTCTCTTCGGCCAAGGTGCCACCGGGAATAAGCTAGCATCTGTTGGAATATAAAGGTATCGAAATGGCCCTCGGATAACGAACCTCAAAGTCCACAGCCATAGCAAACCTTATTATCCTCTGTTTGCTTCAAAGGTCTGATGATAACGTATTTGACAGTCACCTTCTCGACGGACGGTGCCAGACCATCTGAAGTGGTCAACAGACTGGTTGCGATCGGGTTCAAGCCCACCAAGGGAAACTATGATTTCGCATATGAATGGGACAAGAAGGCAAGGGTCGAGGATGCTGTATGGCTTGCCGACAAAATACATGAGACCATGAAGGGCATGAACGTCCGATTCAGAACGGAGACGCAGTAGGCCTTCATTTAGAGATTTTTTGCCTTTTCTTCCTCGCCCGGCTGACAGTACTTCGGCTCGCAACCTCGTTCGATCTTACCCAGAAACGAGTCTGGGAATCCCGCTAGTTTCATCATAGGCCTGAAGATTTTCGGCCCGTGTTTCCACCGATAGAAGAAGAAGTATGAGAATAAGGCCACAAGAGTGAATAGCGGTTGTTTGCCAGGGTCCCAGACATTTATGTTCTCCTTCCAACAGGTCGACATTATTTCCCACTGAGATTCAGTCATGTAATCCAAGGGCATGGATTTCTCTTCTCGCAACTTGGAGTCTTCCAAGGGAATGAAAAGTAATGGGACGTAGAACATCTCACTTCCCTTCAACTTGTCCAGCAGTTCTAGGCTCTGGAGGGTGTCCTCCTCTTTCTCATCCGGCCAACCAGTGATTATCGTGCACATGGGTCTCCAGTCGTAGTCATTGAAGATCCCGACGCCTTGGGTCACAATCTCGTGCCAGTCCTTCACGTCAAACGGAAGAGCCTTGCCCCTCATGTACTTCTCCATCAGCCTGACGCTGCCGGTCTCTAAACCAAACAGAACGGTCACGAAATCCTTCGTGTAGTTCCTGAACCCTTTTATGTACTTCGTCTTGGGCATGAGTATGGGGGTCAGTTCCTCCAACAATTTCGGATCGTGTACCACCGGAGCAATCGACGCGTGTGAAAGGAGTATGTGTTCCACACCAGGGTAGTCCGCAATCGACTTGTACAACTTCACGACCGCTTCGCGGTTGGGAACGAATTTTGGACCACATTTGTATATGAACATGTCTTCAGTGGCCGTGAAAATCGAGTTCGATCCTCCTTTGATATTGACCTCGACCTCCTTCATGATGAAATCGAGAGGAATGGAATGTCTGGACTTGCCTGTTGGCGAGCAGAATTGGCAGCCTCTTCCGCATCCTCGGGTAATCTCCACGACACCGTAGCTGGCAGCCTTCGAAATGTGAGGGATCTTCTCCAGAGGGACAAGTGAGCCTTCCACTTCCCGAGGAAGAGCTTCACCGTTCAAGGCTTTCCTGAACAGATCCGCCACAATGAGCTCGCTCTCGGCATGAACGAGAGTGTCTATTCCGTATTCTTCCACCTTGCCAGCATCCCTCACCTGCCAAGTTCCGCTACCACCCACTATGATCTTCGGATTGTACTTCTTCAACGCAGGGTTCCCCATGACCTTTCGGAACTCAATCTCATCAACAGAGGCTCCTCCAATTCCTATCATGGAGTTGTAAGTGATGCTCACATAGGCCAGCCCCATGGGGTCCATGGAGGTAATCCCGACAGCCTTCGTATTGGGACCCACGAACTCATGCAGATGCTCGGGATGAACGGTAGCGACGTTCTCCTCGCCAAATTCGTCCACGAGAATTGTTTCAATCTTTCTCAGACCATATGGTACGAATCTTGCCTGACCGCCCTCCAAGTCATCGGCCTCGAACCATTCATCCTTGAGGAGAATCTTTGGCACCCATTTGTTTGGAAAAGTCGCCATGAAAGCGGCGAAAGGGTCCCCGCTGTATCTGCTAATCTCACTTCTTGAAGCGGTGAGTACTATCGGTTTGCCACCATTTTGAACGGGCATGTGGCCCCTCCATTCATCAATACGTCCACAGTAAGCTCAATCTATTCGTCATAACAAAACAAAAGTATAAAACCTTATCCTCTTTCGATGCGAAAGGACAGCCAACACCTGGGCACTCAATCCCAAAACCTTTTCGTTCTCGCATAGTTGACCTCGGCAGCCAGTAAATCTCTCAGAAACTCCTCTTCATTCTCGTGCAACCTGGCCACTATCCTTGCTGCGGTATCAGGTCCCACACCTCTGCCGGCCAAGGCGAAGATGGCCTTCTTTCCCTTTTCGCGAACCAAGTTGGCGTTCTTAAGGAGCTTCTTCAGTTCCTTCTTCTCATCCTTCGTAAGGTCCTTCTTATCAAGGAGCTTGAGCAGAGGTCGGTCAAAGGGATGCAGTGACGCTATCATGAGGGAACCGCAAATCTGGCACTTGACCTTGTCTGGGGCATCTTTCACTCGGGTCCGCCTGGTGCTCTTGCACTTGATACACGCCAGAACGACTTCCTGCTTTTGCACCCTTTTTCTCAAAGCGGCCAAGGTCTGTTTGTCTGCGTACCTGGGAGCCACTAGTTCTCTGGCCTTCTCATAACCAGCCAGACTCACGCTGGACAATCCATGACACACTTCCACATTTATGTCCCCTTTCTGGATCTTTCTCAACACAATGGCCGTGGCTCGAACATCCATTCTCTGCCACATCATCTTGTCAATGGCCTCCTGGTACAGAGGCGTGTCCTCAAAGGCTCCCATGAGCCTCCTAACATTGATTTGGCGGTAATCCAGACCTCTTCTGACCGCTCCGAACTTCTTCGCGGAATACAGGAAATGCCACCTCAACTGGGTTGAGTTTCGGAGGACTATCTTCATGAAACCTTCCAGGACATTTGGGTCCGTTGTCTCGAGGATTTCCTTCACGGTCTTCGGATCGATCTTCCTCGGAAGCTGGATTATTATCCTATAGGGGTCGGAATGCATTCCCACGCTTTCTCCAAGCTTGGCTGAGAGCATGGCGGATATCAGCCTGCCGAGCGTTTCATTGGGCTTGCTCCCGAAGCATGCGTTTATTACCATTTCGTCTCCCGCGGACTCGATGATCACGGACTTGTCGGTAGGGACAGGGAAGTCTTTCTGGGATTTCAGGTACTTCTTGAATTCCCTCTTTCCGTTCTCGTCACAGTTGTACTCTTCGAAGGACGCTTTCCTCCTGAGGGCCCCCACTTCCATCGCAACAGCGAACGGCACGGGGATTTCTTCCCCGACCCAGCTCGGAATGGTGCCCACCTTTCCAAAGCGATCCACGAGTATCCTGTCCTCCTTCAACTCGACGATAATCCAGGTAATACCTCTCATTATGAAAGTGGTCCCAGTCTCAGCGTATGATGCCACAAAACTCTCATCCAAGGTTCCAATGGGCCTTCTGGAGCTGATGTCGATAACCCGGTAGGTCTTCTCGTCAGGTATCATGGAGATGTTCTCATAGAAATAATCTGTTGAGCCCCTTGACCTATAGAAAGCATCACCCCTCAATCTTATCGTCCTAAGATCGTCCAGCTGCCTCAGTACGTCAAGGAACAATGTCTTCTTGAGATTTCTGAAAGGGTAGGACCGGCGTATAGTCTTGTAGGATTCGTCCACGTCGTTTCGGGAACTGGTCATCGTGAAGGCAATGATCTGGTTCGCAAGAACACAGAGGTCGCCCTCCCTCACTTCCACATCCTCCAGTTCGCCAGCCAGTGATTTCCGGGCTATCACGCAAGCTTCCGCGAAATCATCCCCATCCGCAGCTATGATGGTGCCGTCCGAAACCTCTCCCACACCGTGTCCAGATCTCCCGATTCTCTGTATCAGTCTTCCCACCTGGCGCGGGGAGTTGTACTGTAGCACAAAATCCGCGTTTCCGACATCGATTCCAAGTTCGAGCGAGGAAGTGCAAACCAGAGATCTCAGGATACCGTTCTTGAACTCGTCCTCCATCTGGATTCGTATGTTCTTCGAGAGAGAACCGTGATGAACCCCAATAAGGAGGTCTTCCTGCCAAAGCTTGAGCCTAGATGTCAGGAACTCTGCATTGTCCCTGGTGTTTACGAAGAAAAGGGTTGATACGTGCTGTTCAATCAGAGCCTTGCACCTTCGGATTGCTGGAGCAATGTCCTCCACCACGTGCAGTTGCTCTGCGAGCTTCTCGTCTGTCTTCTTCTTGGCTGGGCTCTCAACGAAGATCCTCATACCTTTCGGAATCTCGACCCGGATGACCTGTACCTCCCTCCCAACGCCTCCCAGGTAGTTCGCCACTTCCTTGTCGTTACCAACGGTAGCAGACAGTCCAATCCTCTGGAAATCCCTGCCGCAGAGAGAAGCCAACCTCTCCAGGCCAATCACCAACTGTCCTCCTCGTTCGTCCTCGGCGAGTTCGTGTATCTCATCGACCACGACCCACCTGACGTTCTTCAAATGTGACCTCAGTATGCGACCAGTGAACATTATCTGAAGTGTCTCGGGCGTGGTTATCAATACATCCGGCGGATGCCTGGTCTGCCTTGCTCTCTCCTTCTTGGAAGTGTCCCCGTGCCTCACGGCAACTTCGATTCCGAGGCGCTCTTCAAAGAATCTCATTCTTCTCAGCATGTCCCTGTTCAGAGCTCTCAAAGGCGTGATGTAGATTAGGCTGATCTTCTCCGGCTTGTCGCTCAATATCTTCTGGAACAACGGTAGAACCGCCGCTTCCGTCTTCCCCACCCCCGTCGGGGCAATGAGGAGGACGCTCTTCCCCTTCGAGATCGAGGGGATGGATCTTTCCTGGAGTTCTGTCAGCCTGTCGATGCCAAGTTCTCTCAGGCATTCCCGCAATCGAACGTCCAATTGCTCCATTGAGCCCATCGGTAGTTCCATGACCTAGCACCTAAAAAACCCTTTCACTCAGACCCAAATCGGAAAGCTATTAAGTTGAAATGCTCCATACACAGGACGGTTCCATTGATAGATCTTCTATCCAAAATCGGGGAGGCAAGCAAGGCGCAGTACACGGAGCTGAGATATCAGTCCAGACATGTTATCAGAATATCGGTCGAAAAAGGGGAGCTCGAGGCCGCCAGTTCTGTGACTAACGTAGGCGTTGGAATAAGAACACTGGTAAACGGAGCCTGGGGGTTCAGCAGCACCAACCAACTGGACCGAAAGGGCCTGACAGCATGCCTGGATAACTCCTTCAAGGCGGGAAAGGTGGCCAGCACAGGGAGAAAGGATAGAATCGAGTCCCTGGCTGAGGCGGAACTTGCCCACGGGACCTTCGAACCAGAGATCAACGACCCCGTAGAGAACCATTCATTGGAGGAGAAAATGAAGCTCGTTCGGGAGATGGAGAGGAGGACCAGGAGTTTCTCGAACGACATCAAGAGCTCCAGTTGCACGTACTACGAGATCATGGACAAGAAGGTGATCGTCACCTCCGATGGTGCCAGAGTCGAAATGTCGGACGTGAAGCCCGAGTTCTCTGTTTCGGCAGTGGCCGGCAGGAATGGAGTAATGAACAGGGGGTATGAGGCGGTATGTGTGACAGGGGGCTGGAAGGACTTGTTCTCGAAGAAGTCTCCCGAGGAGATTGCCGAAAAGGCTGCAACCCTGGCGGTCAACCTTCTTGATGCCTCGAATCCAGAGGGAGGCGTATCACAGGTCATTCTACATCCAAGTCTGGTCGGGCTCATCTGCCATGAGGCCATCGGTCACACTGTTGAAGGTGACCTGGTTGCAGCGGGCTCGATTGCGAAGGGCAAGATCGGTCAGATGGTCGCTAGCCCGTTGGTGACTCTTGTCGACAGTGGGAGGCCTGGGAAAGATGAACATCCTGCGGGCAGCATCCACGTTGATGATGAAGGAGTGATGTGTAAGGACGCCGGGATCATTGTCGAGGGAGAACTGAGGACCTACCTTGTCGGTAGAGAGATTGGGGGAAGCCTGGGTGTGGACCCTTGCGGGAACGCGAGGGCGTACGAGTACGGTCACACACCGATAATCAGGATGAGGAACACATTCATTGAGTCAGGCGAATCGGAGGTCGAGGAAATCACACAAGAGACCAAGAAAGGGTACCTCCTCAAGGGAGGCGGAGAAGGGCAAGCGGATGCCAATGCAGAGTTCATGTTCACTGTTGGGGAAGCCTACGAGATAAGGGATGGCGAGATCGGGAAGTTGTTGAAGAATGTGACAATAAGCGGACGGGCCTTTGATGTCCTGAAGAGCGTTGACATGGTCGGACGGGACTTCGAATTCGACATGGGGTACGGTTTCTGCTTCAAGGGGCAGGCAGCGAAGGTGGACGGGGGCGGACCACACTTGAGATGCAAGGCCCTGGTGGGAGGAAAGGTTGAGGGATGACTGTGAGCGATCTCCTATCTTTTGCCGATTTCGGAATCAAGAGGGGTCTGGAACTTGGGGCGGACGAAGTTGAGATCTTTCTGTTGAGAGGGGAGAACACCGAGGTCACTCTGGAGAACAATGATGTTCATCTTGGAAGCACTGACATCGCATCTGGGTTGGGAGTGAGGGTCTTCAAGAACAAGGGATTGGGTTTCGCATCGACCAACAGTATCAGCGAGAGAGAGATTACGAACGCAATAGAAAGCGCCCTCCGTTTGGCCGGTCATGCCCCTCCAGAACCCTGGAACGAACTGCCGGACAAAGCTCCTTTGAAGAGGCTCGAAGGGTTGTATGACCCGAAGAGCGAAGGTTTCGAAACGGAAGATGCCCTCCAGTTGGCGACCGAGTTGCTCAACGCCGCGTTGGGCTTTGACAAGAGAATAACGGTCGAATCTGGTGTATTCACAGCAACAAAGGGCGAGGAAGCAATCATGAATTCCAGGGGCGTAGAGGCAGAGGAGAAAACCAGCAATTTCATGTACTATCTGTTCGGAATGGCCATTGACGGTCAAGAAGTCTCGAATATGGATTTCAGCATAGACTTCACTCACCAAGTCGGAAAGATTGATGTTCTCAAACCGGCCGAGAGGTTCGCTGAGAGGGTGGTTTCTTCTCTGGGTGCGAAAAGTGTTGAGAGCTTCGAGGGCGCGGCCATTCTGGGCCCGGACGCGGGAAGAGCCCTTCTTGGGGCAGTCGTCAGCCATGCAATCGATTCGGACAATGTGCAGAAAGGTATGAGCAAATTCGCAGATCGGATCGGAACGGAGGTAGCGAGTGCGAATCTCACAGTGATCGACGACGGCCTTCTGGCAGACGGATTCTCAACCTCGGCCTTTGACAGAGAGGGCATCCCTCATCGTCCCATCACCCTGATTGGGAAGGGAGAACTGAAGTCCTTCATCTACAACACCAAAACGGCCAACAAAGGTGACAGCGAAAGCACGGGAAATGCCTCTGGTGACTATAGACGCCCCCCAGTGGTTGGAACTACCAACTTCATTGTGGAGGGCGGTGGATCGAGCTTCGAGGGGATGGTGAGCGATACCGAACACGGAATAGTGGTGAGACGCCTCTCAGGCTTTCCAGAGACCGTGAGTGGAGATTTCTCGGCTGTGGTAAAGGGTGGATTCCTTGTCGAGAAGGGAGAGATCATCCAACCTGTAACCGACACGCTGATTTCTGGAAACGTATTCGAGATAATGAAGAACATCGAGTCCGTGTCGAAGGAGAGAGAGACGGTCTTGAGCTACACTCTCCCTTACATTAAGACAAGCAGATTGTTAATAACAGGGAAATAGAAATGGGCCCGGTCGGATTTTCGTAGCAAGGACGATGCCAACCACGACCATGCTTTTCGAACCGACGACCATCTGGTTATGAGCCAGACGCTCCACCAGGCTAAGCTACGGGCCCTTGCCCGAGCGACCTGTTAATGTCGCAGCCCAGGCGACCGCTCAATACTCAAAGAGCCTATTAAAGTTATTGGGAATTGAAGAGAACATTGATGGCCAACGGTTATCAAACCTGATAACTCCGAGAAAAGCGTTATAAGGTTTTGAAGAGGGTAACAATCAAGTTCCAAGAGGTGTCGAGAGTATGTCATTGGATTATGGAAATCGGCTCAAACTGAAGATCTGTCTCGTAGGAGATGGTGCTGTGGGAAAGACCAGCCTAGTCAGAAAATTCGTGTTTGATGAGTTCAGCGAGAAATACCTCACAACCATCGGCACCAAGATTTCAAAGAGGGAAATGACAATGCCAGATCCTGACGGAGGGGTGGGTGTGGATATCGATATGGCGATATGGGACATCATCGGACAACACGGTTTCAGAAGGCTCTTACAGGAAGCTTATTTCTTCGGCGTGGACGGAATCATCGCTGTCTGCGACATGACAAGGGAAGAAACACTCAGCGGTTTGGAAGATTGGTTACAGAGGGTGGAGGAAGTTGCAGGGACTGTGCCAATCATAGCGGCGGCCAACAAGAGCGACCTGCAGACCCACAGAAACATTGAGGAGCCCGATTTGAGGGAGATGATGAAGAAGTTCAACGCGGAATTCCTACTCACGAGCGCGAAGACGGGGGAGAATGTGGAGAAGCTCTTCGACTATTTGGCAAATGTGATAGTGGAGCAGCGCAGAGCTAGGAAAAAAGAGGGAGCTCTCTCATCCAGACCGGAAGCCAAAGAGACATAATGATTTTCATTCGCGATAATAGGGAAAGCAACTATTTCAACGGTTCTGGACTTCGAAGAATCGATTCCATAGGCGAGATGTGAGGACGCGATGAATCCAGAACACGGGAGCGGATTTGCACTACCTGGGATGCGATTCCCAATTCTATTTCTGGTCATACTGATGATGTTGTCGTCTGCCGCAAACATACCAGAAGACTCCCAAGGAGATCCAACGGTAGTCGATCACGGAAACGGGCTTTTTGAATCAGTTTGGGATTTTCAGAATCCTGCGAACTATACATTCACCAACACAACCTTGAGTAATGGCTCAGTTCTCCTCGACTCAACAGTGTCCTGGTGGAACCAGACCTCTCAGTCAGATTTTGAGAATGCGACTGAGATGATCAATATCAATGCCTCTGCGAAACCAGGAGAGATCATGCTGGACAACACTTTGTCAGCAGTCAACCTTTCTCGTACGATACAGCCAGGTCCTTCGGATACGAAAGACTCCTATATCATGTCGGGCGGCGGCCAGAACACGAATTGGGGAACTTCGAACCAACTACGCATCGTTGGCGGCGCTCCCAACAACATCAAGAGGGTCTTTGTTCAATTCAACCTTTCCTCAATACCACCTACTTCGAGAATCTCCAGAGCCTTTCTTCAACTGTACTTCTACCAGAACATGGCTGGCAACCCAACAAATGTCAGCGTTCACGGGGTCACGCACTGGTGGTCAGAAATGGAGATTACTTACAACGACTTCGATGGCGTTCATCCATGGACCACAGCAGGAGGAGACTATGATCCATTCAGTTACGATGTCCAAACCCTTCAGGACGGAGGCTATGGATGGATCGGCTGGGATGTCACGCCACTTCTGCAGTCGTGGCTGGATGGGAGTTACGCCAGTCACGGATTTCTACTCAAGCAAGTGAACGATTCAACGGAATCTGGTATCGATCCCGTTTTCTACAGCAGCGATGATGCTGGATTCCCGAATCTAAGGCCTAGGCTTCTTATCAACTTCTCTTCTCTAGATTTGATCGAGAATGGAGCATTCTCCACAGACTCCAATTGGACATACGACCGAAGCCCTAGCATTAAGGTTGGATGGAACCCTCTCGATCAGAATGTGATCTTTGAACACACTGAGGATTCCCATCCGAACTCAAGTGCAGAAGTACTGGCCTTGAGTGGTGGTGGAACGGGAGGAGATGGAGATCCTGTGGACGAGATTAGATGGGACGATGAAATGAGATTTGTGATCGGTCCCACGCAGGATATGTTTGTAGATGTCTTTGACACGGCCGGTCTGTCCGGCAAAATAGAGGGGGTCGTTCTCAACGCCCAGTATATGGTTGAGGCACCTGACTACCATGGATACAATGTCATCGAATACATCGATTGCTGGGGGATAAAACGGCCATCTGAGATCCAGCCCCTTCCTTCCGAAATCACGGATACGAACAAATCCTATGACATTACACATGCATGCAATCCGTGGACCTGGCTGGATGTCTCAAAACTTCAGCTGTACTTCATGAACAACGATGTCGCAAGAAATAGGTTCGTGGCGTTCGATAGAATCTGGCTCACGATAGAACTAGAGAGCTTCAATGAAACAGCCTACCTCAACCAGACTTTCACCAAGAGCATCAGAACGGGATACTTTGATACGACACAAGAAGACTTCAAGAAAGGTGACGTTTCAACAGTGGATGCTGACCTCCGTCCTGGCGACGTAGTTCTTCAGAGTCTGTCGGAAGCACGGACGATACCTTTCCAGCCTGACCCAATAATAATGAAGGATACCACTCTGATTGAGAATCTGCCTGACCAGAACTTCGGTGGTTCTCCCTTCCTTGAGATGAGTTACGACCCTATTATGGGGGGAGAATCCAGGACGATACTGGACTTCAACCTCACAGCACTTCCAATAGTTTCTGTGAATTCGGCATTGTTGAGGCTCTACTTCTTCCAGGATGCTGGAATGTCTGATATCACTGTCACCGTCAACAGAATTCTGAATCCTTGGGATGAGATGACCGCCACTTGGAATGAGAGGGGGATTGGCCAGCGATGGACAAGGGCGGGAGGAGACATCAACCTTTGGAGCTATGACACGATCACTCTGACCTCAGGTAACTTCGGCTGGGTAGAATGGAACGTAACAGAACTCGTCCAAGGATGGGTAAACGGAGATTTTCCAAATCATGGGTTGTTGCTGAGAGCGGTGGGTGGGGACATTCTGTCTCCGTACAGATTGGCAAGCAGTGATTCTCTGAACCCGAACGAATGGCCCATGCTCATGCTGAATGTCAGTGCAAGAACCTATCAGCTCACTGGGACGTATCTCTCCCCTGTGAGGACCTTCAATCCGGACAAACTGGATGCCTACATCCACTGGAGCGGTGCAACCTTGCCTGGCATCACTGATCTGGTGGTACAGACTAGGACCGGGACGGATCTGGACCCCGTCTTGAATCCTGACCAATGGGAACCCTGGAAACCTTCCGTCTCATACACCAACTCTTCAGGTCAATTGATAGAGTCTTCTCCAGCCCCTTACATCCAGCACAGAGTGGTACTGAACACTGCTACACCGAACGAAACGCCAGTTCTATCTGACATTTCCGTGAGTTGGAGAGGCATAGAATTGAGCTTCGAAAGTTGGCTGGAGGGCCAGGATGGGCTGACGGTGGTGGACCTCACAGTGACTATCGACTCAGTACTAGTGTGGAGTGAGCAAAACCTGAGTCTCGTCTCTTGGGAGATGGATAAGTCGAACCTAAGCAAACATCTGGTCGATCCTGGGATTCACAATCTCAGTTTCCAGCTTCATCTTGAGACCAACAAAACCGGTCCTTCGAAATCAGTCCTCCTGCTTGATAACGTCACAATGCTGGGAACAGTACGGGATTGGGCAAAAGGGATTTACCACTCGGAAATCCTCAATGCTTCCCACAAGGTCGTCTGGGGCAATATCAGCTGGAATGCAACGGAACCGCCTGATACAATCGTGGCCATCGGAACGCGCAGTGGGTCAACACCTGTAATAGATGGCAATTGGTCGCGTTGGTCATCCTATTCCATTTCGTCGGGAGAGACAATACAAAACCCAGCATCACAGTATCTACAATACAAAGTCTATCTGGTCACAACGAATCCTGCAAACAACCCGTCATTAGCGGACGTGAACATCTCGTACTGGCATCACTACAGAGAGGGGGAAGTGGAAACGATTGACTTCGCTCCCACCAATGTCACCGCTTGGGACGCATTCAACGCGAATGACACTCTCCAAAGCAACACCACGGTCGAATACTTTTATTCTACGAACTCGGGAGGGTCTTGGAGCAGCACAACGTCTGGAGAGAACTTGAGTCTGGTTCCAACCCCCAAGATAAGGTTCAAAGCGGTTCTTGGAACAAACAACGGGTCAATCTCGCCTGAACTGGCTGGAATGAAGTTGCTCTATTGGGTCACGACAGTGGGACCTCTTGACCACATACACATGTCCCTCGATGTTTGGACAGGGACAGCTGACGAATGGGTGGACCTGGACGCAATCGGACACACAGTAGATCACACACCAGTATCTTTCCAGGCAAACTGGTCGACCACTGACCCAAAAGGAACCGTGAGCCCTACTGGTTTGTACGATCCAGGGGCAGTTGGCATTTGGAAGGTCTACTGCAACAATACCGATAATACCATCTCCAACTTCACAATTGTGACAGTTCTGCCCGGAAGCGTCAGCAGAATCGCAATTGACCCGTGGCAGGTACCTCCGATCACAACGGACGATGAGGTTCTGTTCAGTGCAGTAGGCTATGACTCAGACGACAACCTTGTAGGGGCGGTGGATGTCAACTGGACGGTCTCGGGAGGGATTGGGATAATGGATTCTGGCCCCAGCAATGCCTCTCTCTTCTCAGCTATCACACCAGGAACAGGAAATGTCACAGCGGATGACGGCAACGGACACTCGAACACCACCTACGACATTGTTGTGACCTCAGGTTCGATCTCGAGGGTGGGGATAGTCCCCTGGGACCCAGGGCCCATGACGACCGATGGTGCTTTGGCTTTTGATGCCTACTACTACGATTCCGATGACAACATCATAGGACCTGCCAGCGTCTTCTGGTCAGTGAATGGAGGGATAGGCAACATACCGGCCGGTCCAAGTGTCTCAGCGACTTTCGATCCTACCAACGTAGGAACAGGCAGTGTGAGCTGTAACGATGGACTGGGACATATCAATTCAACCAAGGACTTCTCCGTTTCCGAAGGTGCACTGGACCACATCATCCTAACTCCAAGTTTGGCAAACCTGTACAAAAGCCAGGAACAACTATTCCAAGCGAGCGGGTTTGATTGGGATGGCAATTCCGTATCAATAACCAACTCAAGTTGGGAGACGAACGCGGGTACGATCATAGGCTTCAATACGACGAATGCCACGCTCATCGCAAGTGACAGTGTCCTCAGTGACGGATGGATTAGAATAACCGCAACATCACAAGGAGATGTGGTGGGAGCAGCCATAGTGAACGTTCTGGACGAACCGCAGAATCCCACTATCACCAAAAGGATTCCAGATCAGGAGAGGAGGGAGGATTACGGTAGTTGGGTTTTGGATCTGAGATCTTGCGCGTACGACGCTCAAGACGACCTTTCAGAGCTTAGCTGGTACTTCATTGGGGTGGATAGGTCAATAGTACAGATTACAGGAGAGAACGTCCCTGGGAATCACCTAATCACGTTTACTACGGAGCCCGATGCCTACGGGAACAACTCAGCCTCGGTCTGGTTGAAGGACAGTGATGGGAACGTAGACTCCCAACTCATCTGGGTCAATATAACACCCGTCAACGATAGGCCAGTAATTGAGAGTATCACCCCGTTCTCGCTCCACTATGATGTCCCTTATCCTTACCACTTCTACGACTACGTTGATGATGTGGAAACACCGAAAGGTGACCTGGTCCTCACTTGCGGTGATCAAGAACACACCATCATCAACGGCCTTTGGATCACCTTTACCTATCCCGAGGAGTACCTTGGAAGCACGGTGTATCCGGTCGTCACAGTGAGAGATGAGGAAGGACTGGAGGCAGTTACACTCATAGCAATAGCTGTCACGGACGACAACGTCCCGGTTCTGGAGAGGGAGCTTCCTGATGTCACTCTCTTGGAAGATCAGATATTGGTGGACGAATTCGATTTGGATGACTATTTCTCAGACCCCGATGGTGATAGCCTCTACTACGTTCACGGAAACACTCATGTGAACATTTCAATCGATGACATAGACCATACGGTAGACTTCTGGGCGGACAGTGACTGGTTCGGTATTGAAACGGTAAGCTTCAAGGCTATCGACCCGCACAATGCCAGGGCAGAGGATCTGATAGTTGTGACTGTCCTCCCGACAAATGACCCGCCAGAAATATTTGGAGTTCCGGACCTAGTTGTTCACTACGATACCCCAAGCGTTCCGGCTTACGAATACACCTTTGACCTCTCCCCCTACGTAACAGATGTTGACAATCCCCTTGAGGAGTTGACGGTCGCAACAAACTATCCTGCATATATCCAGTTCAATTCCACAAACAACCTTCTCATGACAATCCACTTCCCCGAGAGCATGAAGGGTGTGACGTTGGACGTTGCCATCACAGTATCTGATGGCTTGGCAATGGACGCAGATACCATTGAGATAACAGTGTCCGAGGACTGGCCTCCGGAGTTGGTTCGGCAACCTGAGGACATAGTGTTCTACGAGGACACCACCTTTGGCGATGCTTTCAACATCGCCTCATCCTTCTGGGACAGAGACGGGGACCTCCTGATATACAGCTACGGGAACCAAAGCGTCAAAGTGGACATTAACAGCACCACGGGTTCTGTCTCATTCTCTGCTGAGAAGGACTGGTTCGGTTGGGAAAAGGTCACATTTCGGGCTACCGACCCATATGGAGGACTGGCCGAGTGCTGGATAACTGTTACCGTGTTGCCAGTGAACGATGAGCCCAGGATAGATGACATACCCAAACAGATAATCAATGAGAGCCAAGCGTGGACGCTGGACCTCAGGAAATACATCCACGACGTGGACAACGACTTCAACGAGTTGGAAATAACACTCGCTAACGGCTATCCGAATCATGTGTATGAAGCGGGGGGCGTTATCGTCTTCGAATATCCTTTAGATGTCAGTCATGACTTCGTACTGGTCACGGTATGGGATGGAGAGAAAACCTCCTTCGCGAGCTTCGAAGTGGAAATAATCCCTCAAGAATCCCCTTCCCTGCCCGACAATGTGTCATGGATTTGGCTCATAGTGATAACGCTTCTGGCTTCCGTCGTCGCGTTCCTACTTGCCAGGAAATATCTTGCCACAATGAAAATCGAAGATGCATATGTCATATACAGGAGCGGGAAGCTAATAGACCACATCACGAGACATGAATCTCTCAAGGTGGACGAGGACATCTTCTCGGCCATGCTGACAGCAATAAAGGAGTACGCGGACGGATCGCTCACCCAGGATGGGCATGCCCGTCTCAGAACACTGGAATTCGGCAGAAAGAGGATACTCATCGAAAGAGGTAAGTTCGTTTATCTAGCTGTTGTCTACACGGGTACTGAAACGAAGAGAACCATTGAGGTTTTGAAGGATGTCCTGACGAGAGTTGAGAGCCGATACCAGGACGAACTTGTGGACTGGTCCGGAAGCCTCGAGGTTCTGGACGGTCTCGCGGACGAAGTGAGAGAGATATTCGGAACAGACAGGGACAAGGTCATCTCATCTTTGGACAGGAGCTGGGATGCGGAGTAAATCGTCCTTTGCATGAATTCAGGTCGGACAGACCCCAATTGTGAATGCTATCAAGAATGATAACAAAGAGAGAACGGTTTTATAAGCTGTAAGTTGTCAGAAGAATCCATAAAAGCATTCAGCGGGGATGTGAGGATGACCACCGAACCACTTCAGGTCAAAATGAAGATTTGTTTAGTTGGTGATGGAGCGGTAGGAAAGACCAGCCTCATAAGGAGGTATGTTCTCAACGAGTTCACAGACAGGTATCTGCAGACGATGGGGACAAAGGTCACGAAAAAGGAACTGGATATGAAACACCCCCAAACAGGGGAAGACATCCACGTAGACATGGCGATATGGGACATAATCGGCCAGAGAGCATTCAGAAAGCTCCTGCAGGAAGCATATTTCCATGGCGCGAAAGGGATGTTCGGCGTCTGCGACTTGACCAGGGACTACACGCTCGAAGGTCTGAATGAATGGACTGAAAGCGTGAGGGACGTGGCCGGAGATGTTCCTCTTCTGGTGGTGGGAAACAAGACTGATCTTCAAGATGATATCCAGATAGGAGAAGAAAGGCTCAAAGAGCTGGCAGGCGGGAATGATGCATCCTGTCTCCTTACGAGTGCGAAAACGGGAGAATACGTGGAGATTGCTTTCGTGAGAATGGCAGAAAAGGTCCTAAAAGCCCATCCCTTGGAAAAACTTGAGATACAATAGCACAGAGAAGCTTGAGGAAATCAAAGTCCCTTCCCAACGATTATCAGGAATGATTTTCAGTTCAGGTAATCTGGAAACTACATATATATTCAAACTAAGAGATTTCTGAGAAAGAACGGCAAATAACTCGTTATCGGAGGGAATGAGTGAGAAACGAAACCAGAAGAATGCAGATAGCCCGCCCTATGGGCAGAAAGAAATCCTTTCCAATTTGGCTCATTCTGTTATTACTTGTTTCGAACCTATTGATCCTTGTCGATAATTCCAGTTCAGATCCGACGGTACAGGACAACGCAGACGGAACGATGACCGCGACCTGGTCGTTTCAGAACTCCCCCAATTACACCTACCAGAATCTCAGCATCTCACCGGATAACGTGACCCTCAACACTATAAGCTCCCAGTTCTTGGATACCTCCTTGGAAGACTTCCAACAGGGGACTGTTTTCTTTAATGTGAATGTCAGTCTTGACCCGGGCAATGTGACTTTGGATGACACTGTTTCCGCTGGTACACCTCAATTCATTGAATACCCGATTGGCCTAATAGGCGGAGGAGATGCATACATCTCCGGCGTCCCCCCACTTAACAGAAACTACGGAATGGCACCGACGCTCGATGCAAGGATTGTGGATGAGAAAAGGATACTAGTCCAGTTCACCATAACGCCATTCCAGAACTTTGATTTGATAACTTCAGCCGAACTCAGGTTGAGTCTTGACAGTGCGGATTCTGCTACCCCAGTAAACATATCACTGCACCAGGTGAACGCATCATGGAAGGAAGGGCAGGGAAATAACGACCCAATGGTTGACGGTGTTACATGGCAAGAGAGGGATGCGACAAACAGTTGGGCGACCGATGGAGGAGATTTCGACGTTGTCCCAGAGGATGTCGTGATCGATATACGGGACCAACCTACTTGGTATAGATGGGATATGACACAGCTTTTCAGAAGCTGGATCAACGGAACTGTGCCGAACTACGGAGTGATTCTCATTCCTTATAGCTCTGCTGTCGTAATGGAGGAGAAGAGGTTCGGTAGCATTCAATCCCCTGTCCCTGGCAATCGACCAAGAGTTCGAGCCAACTATGTTTCCACAGAAGGAGGGATTGCCAATGGCACTTTCATTTCCCGAGTTATGGACGGCCAGTCAACCGCCAATTGGGGTAATATAAGCTGGAACACCACGCTTCCCGGCCAAACCAATATGTCCATCCACACTCGTTCAGGAGATTGCCTTGGGAATTGGAGCAGTTGGTCTCAGGCCTACAGCTCGCCTGTGGGCTCCCTGATAACTTCTCCTCCAAATAGATGCATTCAATACAAGGTCGAGATGGAGACGCTCAACAGGACCAAGAGGCCAGTTCTCGAGGAAGTGAGAATTGACTACTGGAAATATGCACCCGAGGGAAGTCTGGAGACAGAGGACCTTACACCTGGCAATTGGGTGAACTGGGAGGAGTTCAATGCCTCTTCCGTTCTCCAACCTGGAACAAACGTTACATACTGGTATTCTACGACCTCTGGAGCATCGTGGACGGAGATCTTCCGAGGAGAGTCACTTCAGTCAGTCAGTTCCCAGACTATCCGGTTCAGAGCGAATCTGACAACTTCGAACACCACCCAAACCCCTAACCTCCTTGATATGAGAATAACCTACCAGTTCTATGGTGATTTGGACCACATACACATGTCATTGCCTGCGTGGATCGGAACGACAGATGAATGGATCGACTTGGACGCCACTGGACACGATTCCTTCCATCATGACATACCTTTCGCTCAGAAATGGGAAACGGACGACCCATGGGGCTCGGTCAATGCCTCTGGTGTGTATCTTCCTGGAAAGGTTGGAACCTGGAGGGTGTACTGCAACAACTCAAACGACTCGATCTCAAACTACACGGTTGTGGACGTCCTGGCAGGGAGAACCTCGAGAATCGGAGTTGATCCCTGGGACCCAGGAATACTGACAACCGACAACAACGTATTATTCAATGCGACAGGCTATGATTTGAGAGGAAATCCGCTTGGTCCTGTCGTGGCGAACTGGAGCGTGG
>SOIM01000020.1 GCA_004377185.1 Methanomassiliicoccales archaeon
ACTGGCTAACCCGTTCAAGATGCCACACACTTTAGGGTGTGGTAGTTCACTTGATGTCCGCATTTCCCGGAGGGTCATGGCTGGTTTTCACCATCACTGTCATCATCACGGGAGTGCTCATGTTTGTTGTATCCGGTCGCTTGGAAGCGATTAGAGACATGCCTCGCCACCGAGGGAAGCCAGTTCCTGATATGTGACCGGTTTTGGTGCGAGAGAAGGTCAGTTCTCAACTCTCCAGGTAGAATCCACGGTTGCATAGATCCAATACCCGTAGCCCGCAGTCATATAATCCCAGTCTGTGAGCTGAGTCAAGTGGTAGGGAGGTGCTAACGGATCATACGCTTCTATTCTCGAAAAGCCTATTCCAAGGAGAGCATCAGCAACCACCCTGTCAACAAATGACGGATAGCTCACGAGGTTCCAGCCGGTTGACAAGCTAATTGTGACCGAGTTCGGAACCCTTCCCGCCACGGCATATATGCTGTTGGTTGTTACCTCAACCCAATATGCCATCTCGATAGAAGCCACGAAACTTCCGCCATAGCTCTTGGTGAGGTCCACTTTCACCCATTGTGTTGGGGCGGCCGGGTCATACCGCCAAACCCGGTCGAACGCGACGGTCTGGAGTACCGACTCAATACCATTGTCGGTGACAACTAACGGATTGGATAGGAGGTGAATGCCAGCTGACAAGCTTCTGGCGAACTTGGCGGCGTGGTTGGACGCCCTTCTCGCGTTTCCGTCAGTATCGTTTGCCAGCACAACGTAGAAGTAGCTGTTCGAATCCCCGTTCCCAGCCAAAGAATGAAGGTAGTGGTCAAGACCAGCGGGTGCGGATGATAAGTACTGGTAAGACTCGGCGGTCCTATCATACACATTTCCGTAGTATATGGAGTAATGGTCGACGTCGTTGTCGCCTTGGCCATCATCTCCGGACAGGGTCCAGCTGACGTTCACGTGTTCCAAGGACAACCCCTCAAGACGAGCATCGATATCTACCGGAGGCAAGGGTGGCGTTATGCTGACGTTCGAGATCTCAACGGTGGGACCCCAATTCCCAGCCTCGTCTCTTCCTCTTAGGTAGAAGTCGTACACACCCGGTGTCCAACTTGGGACGTCAATGATTATCGTGGAGTCCTCCACTGGGGAGTCAAAAGATCCGTCCGATGGGACCATCACAACTCCGTTTCCGTAGCCAGGGTCCGAATCGACGAAGTACTCCACGTTGGTAATGTTGCTGTTGCCGGTCGAAACGTCCGTTGTGGTGGCGGAAAGCACAAGCACGGGATCGCCGGCCCCGTTTTCTCGGGACACCTGTGGGTTGATTGTTGCAGGACCGGTTGTATCACCTGTCAGGGTGTATGTCACCGTCAATCTCGGTGACAAGGGTGAGGCAAAGCTTGATCCAGCTTCATATCCAGAAACCCAGGCGAAGATTAGACCTTCAAACCAGAAGTCCCTGCTGGTCGGTCCGTTCAATCTGAACGAGATTATGGAATTGTTGAAATGGTCTCTCAACAGACCATATTGAGACGGTTGGAAATAGAAGTAGTTCCACTCACCCTCAACCAGATCCGAGTTCTCCAGAATGGAGGGTATTATCGCATCCACGCCCGCGCCTTCGATATCACTGAAGCTGTGGTTGACCCAGTCAGGATCAGAAGAGGCATTCAGGAGAGTGACATTCCAGTTATAGTCCGTGTCCCTGTATATCCACCGTCCTCCGTAGAACTGCAAACTGGCATTTGTTATGATGGCGGTGTCAGGAATCGGGCTCACACGAAACTGAGCAGCACCCTTATACGTGGTGTGTCTGAAGTTGCTCCAACCTACGATGATTTCAGGGTCTGTGAAGTGATTGCCAGTGGCCTCCTCCTCACGCACCCAACCAACATATCCGTATTCAGGGACGCTCGATATTCCAGTGAGTGTCATGAAGCTGTATTTTGTCCCACCATTGTCGTCCAGGGCCTGATTACCGGGGCGGTCAGTGGAAGCGACCTCGAAGTAGTACTTCGTCCCGGGGCTGAGGTTTGAAAGGAAGATTGAATGAGACTTGACATCCCACATGTCGTATTCCGAGTCACCGAGGGCTGTCGTCAATCCGTAGTTCGCGAGACTGTCGGCCTCCTCGTTCGTTTCCCAGGTTATCTCCGCGGTGGTGACCGATGGCCTGACCGCCACGTTCTTGATGAGTGGTGGATACCCGTCAACCGCTGCACTGGTCCATCTCAGCCCTTGTGGGTTATCATCCCAATAAGTCACATTCAGCAGATCGGACTCATAGACAGACAGCATCCCGCCCACAGGAATAGTTTCTGTAAGAGGGATGGACCCTTTGAACACCCCTTCGTCCGGTCCAACTTCTGTCAAAGTGACCTGTTCACCTGCAGGCTCGGCCGAGCTTCTTACGTTCACTACCACAGTCTCAGCCACACCTGGATTGGTATTGAGGTCAGTGTCGTAGAGCCTTATCTCCACCACATCCATGGTTCCATAGTGTGTCTTGTCAAAGGCAATGGCACCCACTCCCGGAGTCAGGATACCTGCTATCTTCGCCAAAGTTGCGATGGACGCGTTCGTGGTCTTCTTCACCAGTTCGAAGTTCATCTTGTCGACCGTGTCCTGGCCTGAATGGTAGTAGTCGTTGAAGTTCGTCTCGATCGCGAATATGGCAGGATAATCCTCGGCCCAGAAAGAAGCATGGTCGCTTCCTCCAGCGCCGGGATTTATGCTGGTCACCAAGTTCAGACCTATAGCATAATCTTGATTCGCGTTCCAGAATTCATTCAGCAACCATGTAGACTCGAAGTTGCTTACGGCCCGCAACCCCATGAGGTTTCCGGGATCGTAGCCAATCATATCTAGCTGAATCATGCCTCCAACATCCACACCGCTTTCTGCCGCCCCGTTGGCATAGTATCTACTTCCCAGGAGACCCAACTCTTCTGCGGTCCATGCAGCAAGAACGATTGTGGAGTTGAATTTGTACTTGCTCAGAACACGTGCGGCCTCCATTGCAGCCACAGTGCCACTACCATCGTCATCCGCACCGGGCGCCCAGGATGTGGGGTTGCTGTTGCTATACGAATCGTAATGCCCCCCAAGGATATAGATCGTCTTGTTGGCCGGATTGAAGGATGGAAGTGTTGCGATGACATTTCTCACCCATCTTGTTCCGACTTGGAAGTATTGAGATTCCACGATTAAGTTCGGGTTCGAGGACAGTTCGTTCACGATATATATGGCAGACTCATTCAGAGTGTTCGAGTAGACGTATCTGGAGCTAAAGTTCTGCAAGTCATAGTTGTATCTGTAGAGGCTCTGCACGGAAACGTTCTCGAGTATCGAAGCGATTACTGGATCATAACTTGCAACCTTCGGTGGCTGGTCCCCCGATGTGGCATTCTCAGTCGCAAGAAGAACCCCCATAGATGTTACCACCATTGCCAAGCTAAGAAAAACGGAAGTGATTCTCGCCCACCTCATATTCCTCGACTCCAGGATTAGAAATCCAATCTCTTAAATGGTTCTTCATGTATAAAAACCATGGTTCCCTCTTGACAGTTCTCTTATCAAACCTTACGTGTCTTGGCTGAACCTGTTATCTCACCAAATGACACACATCGGTTTATGTGATTGGTTTGCACGACTATGTGTAGGTGACTCTGACGGCAACGGCCCGAATGTCCGATGAGAGAAGATGGTCCAAGAAGGCTGTAATGGACATTCTGTCAGAAATCAGAGATCCGGGTGTGCCCATGTCGATTGTTGAGATGGGCATTGTGAGCGAAGACTGGATTCACCTGGATGATGATGTATTCCGGGTGGAGTTCCGTCCGGCTTCCCCTTTTTGTCCCGTGGGCGTTGCACTTGGCGTGATCATCAAATACGCGCTGGAAGAAAACTTGGACACTGAAGCGAAGGTAAGGGTTCTAAGAGGAAGCCACTTGCAGGAAAGCCTTGTCAACGAACTGCTGGAGAACCGAAAAAGATACCTGAAGACCTTGAACAGGCTCAAGTCCTCGGGGTTTGTCACCAGGTGCTACTGCAGACCTCTGCATCGGCCAGAATCATCCAATAACAAAGTTTACCTTGCAGTATCCATTTTCGTTCCCTAGGCATTTCTTTTTGACTATGCCCATCTTCCCTTTCAGCTTCTTCTCGATTATTGCCCCGACCATCGACTGGACGAAATCGCAGAAGGGGTCTTCGCCACTCTCCGGTATTACGTTACATCTGATGAAATGAGAGATCTGTATTGTCAGAGGCTTCCTATCGATGATCTTGAGTTCCCCCAATGAGTTCTCCTTCCAATACTCTGACATCTCGTTCATCAGCTTCACCGGGCTAACTGACTTGAACTGAGAGGCCAGACCGCTCCCTATCGAACTGGCCAGTGTTTCGAATACTGGGTTTGTGCGAATGCCCAAGAGGTTGATGTAGGACTTCGCGGAGTCCAAGAGGGGGGTTGTGAGGTCCATGTCTTCGATGTCATATCCTCGCTCGAGGATGCTTGCAGTTATGCTCCTCAGAGCTCGCGCAATACCTTCGTCGTCTGTCCAGATCGCAATGTCATCCCCTCTGAGGAAGCTTTCATCAGGTGGAATGGGATGGCAGAGCAATGCTTGCTTGGAATCGACCACAAGGAAGTACACGGACAGGTTCATGTCAATGTTCTTGACGTCCGCATATTGGGACAGTATCTGAGCATTCTCTCTGTTCGAACTGTCGATTGGAAAGGCATACTTCATATCCACTCCGAGCTTGAACTTCTCTTCGATTGTGGGCAACCTTGATCTGACGATCCTGATAGGACTCATGGCAGTGCCAATCGACACTATCTCGGACTCGGACTCCTCGTACATACGGGAAAGCCGCTCTCTGACGTTCCTCCTCCCATATATGGCCTCGAACCGTCCCGTTTCCTCGACCTCCAGGCCGCCCTTCACAGCGAACTCCTGTTCGAGCTCTTCTTTCTTGCTGACAATCTCGTCCGCGATCCGCACATGTGATTCAGCGACCTTGTCCAGGTAGTCTGAAATCGGGACGGGTCGGTATTTTATCGGGCTCTCAGGGATTATCTCCACAAGACCTTTCTCATGGAGCTGGTTCATGGTGGAGTATATCCTCGTTCTTGGTACTCTGGAGATGGAAGGGATTTGGCTCGCTTTTGACACACCTAGGTCCAAAAGGGTGAGATACACTCTAGCTTGATAGTCGGTGAGACCCAATTCCCTCATCTTCTCGATTCTTGTCTCGTTTATAGGCAAACGCCCACCAGCTCACCATCATGGAGTGGATAGATAAACCTTGTTATTGGATGATGTTACAGGTCTGGCAGTGCATTTGTTACCAAGAAGAGAAACTATGATGCAGAGGCTCTCCGCTTGCTCGGGAATCTCAATTTGAGCTTATCGTTCAAGAACTGGAACCTATTGCGGATGGTCACTTCCGAAACCCCAGCCACTTCTGCGATCAGGCGCTGTGGGCGCTTCTGACCACATCTAACCGAAGCAACGTATATTGCGGCCGCCACGGTACCTGAAGGGGCATAGGACGCGGTACCCATAGACTCACTTAACTGTTGCAGTATGCTGTGGGTTTCCGCCTCTACCTCTGGACCTAGGTCCAACCTGCTGCAGAACCTAGAAACGTATTCCTCAGGTTTGACCAATGGGACCTTGAGCTTGATCTGCCTCGAAATGGCACTGTAGGCCTTTCTGAGCTTCTTCCTGTCCACGTTCGAGACACGCGACATCTCGTTGAGCGTCCTGGGCACGTTGTTCAACCTGCAAGCTGCGTAGATGGAAGCTGCCACAACTCCTTCTATGCTTCTGCCCCTGACCATTCCTTTTCTGAGTGCTTTTCTGCATATCAGGGCTGCTTCATCCCTAATTCGGCGTGGAATCCCCAGGACCGATGACATTCTCTCCAGGACGGTGAGTGCCTGAACCAGACTCCTCTGACCTGGTCGTAGCAGACTGGATTGCCTGTGAAGCATTCTCATTCTGTTGAACTTGTCTCTCTCCTTGTGTGGAATTGGATTTCCATGAATATCCCTGCCGGTATGGGATATCACTGTGGATAGTCCCAGATCGTGAGTTCTTTGGTTAAGAGGAGCTCCTGTTCTCGACATCTTGTCACTCTCCTCCATACTGTACGCTCTCCATTCGGGTCCAGTGTCAATCTCTGCTTCACTGACCACCAGGCCGCAATTGTCGCAGACTAACTCTCCTCTGTGTTGGTCTCTGAACAGATGTGTGCTGTTGCATTCGGGGCAGATGTCATCTGATACTACGTCGACCTTCCTAGCATCGACTCCCATTTTCTTCCTCTCCTTTGTCATGCATTATGAATTCTATCTCTTTGGTGGAAATATATGGTTCTGTGTCACCAACTCGAATGACAGTGGTTGATTCTCCAAAGGCCAGTCTTTCTTCCAATCGAGCTTCAGTAACCCCAAGGCCCACCTCATTCTTCATTTTGCATCCCCCAGTATGGATTCTCAGCTATTACTGTTTCTTCCTGTAGTTCTCGATCGCCCTGTGCAACCCGTCCGCAGCCAAGTTGCTGCAGTGTTGCTTGATGGGAGGCAGACCCTCCAGAGCATCTGAGACGTCCTTCTTGCTGATCTTCAAGGCTTCCTCGAGAGTCTTCCCTTTCGCAAGCTCGCTTATCATTGAAGATGTGGCGATTGCAGCGGCACAACCCATCGTCTTCCATCCAATGTCTGTGATTACATCATCTTTCACTTTTATGTAGATATGCATGACGTCCCCACAGACCGGGTTGCCAACCTCTCCCACCGCGTCCGCATCCTCCAGCTCTCCCATGTTCTTGGGGTTTTGGAAGTGTTCAATAACCTTCTTGGAGTACATTTGGACCACTTGCTACCATATCTATGAATGTATTCATGGACTAAAACCTTACGAGTGAGGAGACCGGAATCACAGGAATATGATAGCTAGCTAACTCCTTCTCCATTCCCGCTACGAACTGGGTGGCCATTATTGTGTCGTGATGACCCCAATCTTTCGCTTCTCTGCAAAGGAACACTATGTCCGGTTCAGTTTCATCGCAGCAGGTACCAATGTTGAGGGGGGTCAGATGTTCAAGAATGTCCACCTTCTCAATGATCCCTTGTTGGACAGCTGTGCAATCCTCCCGATAGTCCGCCACTATTATCTCAATTCCAGGGTTCTTTCTCAATTGCTTTATCACTCTCACTCCCAGCTCACCAGCACCTACTACCAGCGCTTTCATTCAGTCACCTCTCATACCCATCCTATCTGTACCGCGAAGAATATCCAAATGGCCACAATGAACACAGACGGTATCGTAATAGCCAATCCGCTCTTGAACATATCCCTCCTCGAGACCATGCCACTACCGTATATCAGCGTGGAGGGAGGATGCGAAACCGGAGTGATGAAGGCCATCGCTGCTGCGAAAGCAACTGTAAGCGTAAGGAGCTTCATCACCACCATGTTATCCGGAGCTATCGAAGAAGCCAAAACTATCATGGAAGGAACGAAGAATGCGACAGTGGCAGTGACGTTCATGAAGTTGCTCAGTGCTACTACCGCGAACGACGCTAAGATTAGGAAGAGTATTATCATTCCAGCTCGGTAAAGTGGGTCGGCGATCACCTTGATGCTTTCACTTAACCACGCGTTGAATCCCGACGCCTTCAACCCTGCCCCCAGTGCAAGACCAGCCCCAAGGATCAAGAAGAGACCCCAAGGTATGAGTCTGGCATCCTCCCAGTCCAACGTTCGAGTCATGAATAGGAGTATCGCAGCAATCACTGAGACAATCGCTGCATTTGCAAAGGCCCCTGGAGACCATGGATATGGCAGGAGAAGTGCAGCGATATCCCCTCCTATAATCCAAAAGACTATTGTGCCCACGAGAATAATCAGAACCTTCTTCTCCGCACTCTCCAATCTTCCCATTTTGTCCAGTTCATCCTTGACCCAACTGACATCCAGTTTCTCCCGGTCCAAAGGGTATAGCTTAACAAGGATCTTCCACGACATGAAGATCAGAAGGATGGAGAGCGGAAGCCCAACCTTCATCCAACTGAGAAATGTCCAAGCTCCTCCCTGTTCGATTATCCTTTCAGCGATAAAATGAGAGGAAACCGCATTTGCCGAGGTTCCAACAATGGTGGCCATCCCTCCAATGGCTGCCGAGGCTCCGATACCAAGCAGAAGGACGAGAGCCAGACGTTCGCTACCCTCCTTTGATGCTCCGGATCTGCCCGCTATGCCGATTGCCACAGGAATCAAGAGGGCCACGGTAGCAGTATTCGAGATCCACATCGAAAGAGTCCCGCACGCCAACATGAGGGCGAGGAGGAGTCTGTTGAAACTCCCCCTGGATTTGGCGACAAGAAAAAGTGCAAGTCTCTTGTCAAGATGAGTCTTCCGAAATGCCACGGATATGATGATCCCGCCTAGGACAAGGTAGACGACTGGTGCAGCAAAGGGTGCGAATGCGGTTGTGGCATCATCCTCTCCCGGGAATATGTCGTAGATCACGAGAAGGACGGGGACCATTAGAGCGGTCACAGGTAGCGGGAGGGATTCGAAGGTCCACATGATTGCGATGAAGAGGAATATCGCCAACGCGTACCTGGGTTTGTCCTCGAGACCTATCGGAACAAAGGTGACGACAAGGAGAACAACGAGAGGGATGAGGAGTTTAATCGTTTTCTTGGTCCAGTATCCCAGTTTCTCGAAGGACTTGATGAGGGCGGGTTTTATGCCCACCACATGCTTCGCCACATATCTCGTTGCCCTGACTACCCTTAGCTCCCTCTCCTTCTTGTCTTTGGCAGCACGTCGGTGCCACGGGCTTCTGTATCTCTTCCCCTTGGCGTCGCTCATTTGGAGGTGGATAACCACCCTCTTGTATAAAGACTACCTAATCGGTATCCTGTCAACGGGTCGGATTCGGATCGATTGATTTGGCATTGAGAAAGATTTTAATAACCAAGCCATAATTACCGTAAGTCCCAAGGGGGCAGAGGAATGGCAAAGAAACTGGCTCTTGTGGTCTTGGAAGATTGCATTGGATGTGAGGCTTGCGTGGCCGCATGCCCCACTGGTGCCATGGAGATGAACGAGGACGACCTAGCAATAAGCGATTCAAACCTCTGTGACGGAGAGGAAAAATGCGGGGAGTGCGCACCCGTCTGTCCTGTCGAGTGCGTTCTGTACGTGGAAGAGGATGACGAGCGCCTGCACTGGGCGGAGAAGTCCTAGTCCCTTGTCTTCAGTTTTCTGAGCCCTTTTGCAGTGGTTTGAAATACGTTCAAAACCCCCCTTTTCGGGGTCGTCTCAGTAGTTCCTATAGCCAGTGCTTCAATTCTCACTTCTTCTGTTCCGTGAGCCAGACGTATTATCGATTCTGATAACGACAACTGTGCCTTTTATATCCACTGGATAGGCAAACCTATGCAGTGAAGGGATACTGAAAACGATTCCCGGGAGGTTACCCTGAAACCTCTTACGTCTCTGATACACGCGACCTCGGAGGCATCACACTCACGATTACCCCCCTCCCCCTTTTTTTTTGTTTTGCAACACTTTCATAAGCATCCTTGTGTTTTTCCGTTGGGGAATAGTCATGGGGAGCACAATCATTGAGAAGATCATCGCGAGGTCAACAGGAAGGGAGGTTGTTACCCCAAATGAGAGGGTCTGGGTGGATGTTGACCTTGCGGTCGTCAGGGATTTTGGTGGACCAAACGTCATACTTGAGTATGAGAAGGATTTCGGAGATCAGAAGGTGCACGATCCGGACAAGATCGCGATTACGTTCGATCTCCATGTCCCAGCCAAAGATGAGAAGGTTGCCCAGAACCAGAAGATCTGTCGCGATTTCGCAATGAAGCAAGGTATCAAGAATCTCTTCGACGTGGGAAGCGGGATAGGCCAGCACGTGTTGCTTGAGAATGGTCTGGTCAATGCGGGCGACGTGATTGTGGGGACGGACAGCCACATGAATCTTCTGGGTTGTGCGAATTCCTTTTCCAGCGGAGTAGGAACAACGGATATCGTAGCTACCTGGGCTCAAGGAAAGCTCTGGTTCAAAGTCCCAAGAACCATCAAGATCTCACTGGAGGGGAATCTCGAGAAGCCCACCTCAGCCAAGGATGTCATCCTGCATATCTTAAAGAATGTCGGATGCGAAGGTGCGCTATACAGATCGGTGGAAATATGCGGACCCACTCTGGAAAACATGAGCCTGAGCGAGAGGATAACCCTTACGAGCATGGTCACGGAAATGTCAGGGAAGGCCGCTTTCACACCTCCGCACAGGAAAGTCATGGACTTCCTGGAGAGAAGAACAAAGAAGGAGCAAGATGCGATTTTTCCGGATGAGGATGCACAATACGTGGAAGAGTTCGACTTTGAAGTGGGCAATCTTGAGCCCCAGATTGCGTGTCCTGACTCACCGGACAACGTCAAGCCAGTCAGCGAGGTGGAAGGTACCCCAATAGATGAGGTTTTCATTGGTTCATGCACGAACGGGCGGTATGAGGACCTGTACGAGGCCGCGCAGATTCTGAAGAAGAATAAGGTGGCGGATGGTGTGAGATTGATTGTGTTGCCCTCGACTGCGGAAGTGGCCAGAGCTGCTCTTGACAACGGTCTCTACCAGATTTTCTTTGAAGCCGGTGCAGTCGTACCCAACCCGAGTTGTGGTCTGTGCACTACCGGCCATCATGGCATTCTTGCACGGGGAGAGGTTCTAGTGTCAACTTCCAACAGGAACTTCCCCGGGAAGGTTGGAAAGGGTGGGAAGGTCTATTTGGCCTCACCGGCAACGGCGGCTGCGTCATCTATCAAGGGTAAAATCACCTCGCCAGGAGGTCTCTGAATGAAGGGAAAAGCTTGGGTTATAGGAGATAACATAGACACAGATCAGATCTACCCTGGCAAGTATCTTCCATTGACAGACATCAAGGAGATGGCGAAACACGCATTGGAAGGGATTGAAGGATTGGAGGACTTCTCCCAACGTGTGGAGAAAGGAGATTTCGTCGTGGCCGGGAAGAACTTCGGTTGCGGATCGAGTAGAGAACACGCAGCCGTATGCCTGAGAGAAGCTGGTGTGGCAATGGTCATGGCCGAATCCTTCGCGAGAATATACTACCGGAACACTGTCAATATTGGCTATCCTGTATTGGAGTGCGAGGAAATCACGAAGAAAGTGAATGATGGTGACATTCTGGAAGTCGACCCTGAGAGTGGAATCATCAAGAACGAAAGAACCGGAGAAACGATCCAGGCCCTTCCTCTATCAGGTTTGGAGAGAGAGATAAGCGATGCCGGAGGGTTGCTTCAGTACATCAAGAAGAATACTGAGTAGCCTTGACAATGTGGAAGTAAGTGAAGTCAGCGTGATGGATGATTATTGCCTCGTTACACCTCCAACCATGATCTCCCTCCTTTGAATGACCAGCGATGATGTTGACGACCTTATCGCCCAGACCGAATTTCTTGGCAAGTATCGCTCCTGAGATTGGATGTCTCAGATGCTTGCCGTATTCTGATTTGACCACTTTTCCCTCCTTCGTGGTGTACTCGAGAAGCTTGCCTACGTCGTGTAGAAGTCCTCCGGCTATTAGGGCATCCATATCGATTTCGAATCCACCCTCTTTCATGATCTTGCCGGATTCGATTGCCATCTTGGTTACGGCGCGCACGTGGTCGACGTAGCCGAGCTCTGTTTCCACAAGCAAAGAGAAAGGTATGGACTTCAGGTCCGTCCAGCCGCCTTCTTTCATGGCCTGGTCGTACACGTCCATCACTTTGCCTCGGATATCCTCATCCTGTATGAGTTCCAGTTCCGGGAAGATTTCCACCCAATGATGACTCATTCTATCACTTCTCTTGACCTATTCTCTGTACTCCTCTGGCAACGGTCTTTCCTCAGGTCCGTCGTACTCCTGTTCCTCGATGTTCATCCTTCTCATGGGACGTTCCCGGGTCATTTCCTCGTAGGCTTCCGCAACCAGGCCTCCTACCCTCCCGAGGAGGAACAGGGCCTTGCCCAGTTTGTGGTCGAAACCCATATCACACGCAACACCGGCCAGTGCGCCGTCCACGTTTATGGGTAACGATTTCCCTTTCTTCTCGAAATGTTCTTTGACCGCTTCCAGCAGAGCAACATGGTCTCCAGCAATCTCCAACTCCTTGGCAAGCTTGAACAGCCTCTTCGTC
Organism: Methanomassiliicoccales archaeon; assembly: GCA_004377185.1. Lineage (GTDB taxonomy): Archaea > Thermoplasmatota > Thermoplasmata > RBG-16-68-12 > SOIM01 > SOIM01. The sequence goes on from SOIM01000020.1 coordinate 12,240, forward strand.
CTGGGATCGTCCGTGTGGATTCGATGTCCGAGTCCCGGCATCCTTTTGCCTTTCTCTTTCAACTCTCCCAGGAGTATCCTAGCCATTTCCTCTGGTGACTTGCTCTCTTCCTTCATTCTCTTGACCGCATCGTACAGTATCGCCATGCAGTTCTCTATTGCGCCTCCGTGCCAGTCCCCGACAGACAATAGACCACCTGCCACAGCTGTGGGCAAGGGTACTCCCGAGGATGCGATGGCCCTCGCAACCAAGCACGTTGGCGGTGTCAGTCCGTGGTCAATGCCAGAGACGAGCATGGTGTCTATCATCTTCCCTTCCTTCTTGCCCGGGAGCTCCCCCTTCAGGAGCAGATATATCACATGGCTGTAGGGAACGTTCCCCATCAGTTCGTCCTGTCTGTACCCCTTCGTAACCAGTTTGTTCGGTTCTACCCTCGTTATTGAAGTCTTAACCATTCTCAATCCTCCTCACGCCTTACCAATCCTCTCCTCCAATAGCTTTGGAATATCTGAGAACTTCTTTGCGATTGGGACGCCAGCATCGCTCAAGGCCTTCACCTTGCTCTCCGCAGTTCCCATTCCTTTCTCAACAATGGCTCCTGCATGCCCCATCCTCTTCCCAGGGGGGGCATACAATCCAGCAATGAACGCAATCACTGGCTTCTTGATCTCTGACATGTGCTGGGAAGCAATCTCTTCATAGAGTCCGCCTATCTCACCAGCCATCACCATAGCCTCCGTCTCAGGATCGTTGTCAAACAACCTGAGGATGTCCTCGAAATTGGATCCCAGAATCGGATCTCCACCCAGACCCACGCAGGTTGTCTCACCGTAACCCGAGTGAGTGAGAGTGTCCGCCAGATAGTAGGTTATTGCACCGCTCCTTGCGACCGTTCCGACCCTTCCCTCCGAGAATGCTATTGGGGGCATTATTCCCACGTTCGCTTTTCCAGGGCTCACCACGCCGGGGCTGTTGCCACCCACCACGGTTGCCCCCGCCTTTCCCGCTTTGTGCCTAACTTCCAACATGTCATGGATGGGTATTCTCTCCGGAACCAGGATGATCCTCTTGAGTCCTTCGTCCAAACACTCCATAACTGCGTCCGCCGCAAACCTCGCAGGAACGAACACAACGCTGACATCCGGATTCTCCCCCATGACGCACCCATGGACGGTGTCATAGACGGGAACCCCTTCCACCTCCTGTCCGCCCTTGCCAGGGGTCACACCCCCTACGATATTGGTTCCATACTCGATCATGTTCTTGGTGTGGAACTTGCCCGCGCCGCCCGTTATTCCTTGGACCAAAACCCTGCTCTTGTCATCAACGATTATCGCCATCTCTCACCCTCCTGCCTCTTCCCTTGCAACCTCGACCGCCCTCTTCGCCACCTCCTCGATGGGCGTATCGATCCCGAAAACCTCTATCTTCTCGAACAACTCCGGGCGCTCTTTCTTGGCGTTCTCCAGTATCTCCATGCCCTCCTTCCACTTGTTCCCGGTCATTCTCATTATCATTGGTTTCTTGGTGCCCTTGGCCTCGAGGAATATCATCACCCCCTTCGCGAAATCATCGCATCTTGAGATACCTCCGAAGCGTGCACCGAAGATGGTCACAACGTTGGGATTGTCAACCAGCAGGTCCAGCATCTTGGCGATTCTTTCTGGGGTTGGACCTCCTCCGCTGTCCATGAAGTTGGCAGGCTCACCGCCCAACTGCTTGACCAGATCTATGGATGCTATGCCGAACCCCGCTCCACCTGGGAACATCCCTATGTTTCCGTCCAGGTCCAGGTAGGGAATTCCTTCCGCCTGGGCCAGCTTCTCCCTCTCCGTGAGCTCGGAGACGTCATGTCTCATGGAAATGCCTTTTTCCTTCAACTCAGGATGCCTGAAGAGCGAGTCATCGTCGAGGATGAGCTTGGCGTCCGCAGCGTACACCGATTCACCCGAAACGATCAGGGGATTGATTTCCGCGATTTTTGCATCATACTTCTTGAAGACCCCATACAGTCTCTGCAATATCCCACCGACCTTGGATATCATCTTCCCCTGCAAGCCTGCCGAACTGGCAAGCAGTCTCCCCTGGTATGACCTGAGCTTATCATTCACATCTATGTGCAGTTTGTGGATCTTGTCAGGTTCTTCCTCTGCCACCTTCTCTATGTCCACCCCGCCCTCGCTTGACACAATCACAATAGGTTTGAATTCGAACCGGTCTATTGTCACCCCGATGTAGAGCTCCTTTTCAACCTCAACCTTCTTCTCAACCAGGACTGAATGTACTGGTGTGTCCTTGATTCTCAGTCCGAGAAGTCTGTTCGTGATTTCCTCCGTCTCCTCTGGGGAATCGGCGAATTCTATTCCTCCGGCCTTCCCTCGTCCTCCTACTAGGACCTGCGCCTTTATGGCAACAGGGAACCCGATTTCTTCCGCAGCCGTTTTCGCCTCCTCTGCCGAACGGGCTACCTTCCTAGGAGGAACAGGTATCTTGGCATTCTCAAAAATCTCCTTAGCTTCGTACTCATATAGCCTCACGGAACCACCCTCGAAAGCCCTATATATCTAGGTCTAAAAAATCTATCCGTTGCTACGGGTTGACAGTCCACACGGTATCCTGGGTGACGTAGATCCAATATCCCATCCCAGTTGTCACGTAGTCGGTGTCACTCAGTGCTCTCAAATGATAAGGAGAGAGGTCATCGAAACCCTCCAATCTCGAATAGCTCACACCGATGAGAGCATCAGCAACCGTCCGGTCCGTGAGGGAGGGATACCCCACCAGATTCCATCCCGCTTTGAGATTGATGTCGACAGAGCCCGGGATTGTTCCCGTCACGTCAAAGTACGTGTCCTCACTGACATTGATCCACCATCCGTCCGAGATGTTGAGGGTCATTGCACTCTTCCATGCCTTAGAACTGGAAAACGACAACCATGACTCTGCATCTTCGTCATATTTCCAAAGCGAATCGTAGGAGGCCTGTATCATGGAGAGAACAGCGTCCGATGATTCGTCCGCGACGTACAAGGGATAGGAAACCAGGTTCAGTCCTTTCAGGAGAAAGACACGGTATCTGTTGGGGTCAATGTAGAAGGAGACATCCATGGAGTTGTTATAGGGGTACTCATCCGTTGAAAGGAATGATGTGGCTACGACCTTGAAGTGCCCACCTCTTCTGAACTTGTATTTCCATGAGACGTTGTCGCTCTCTCCCTGATTCAGTTGCACGGAAGTACTGGACAATACAGGTCCGTGAATCAGGTCTTCCCTCGGGAACGACGCATTGACTCTTATGTCATCCAGGTACCATCCCAAGTCCACGACATGTTCATCCGAGCTGAATCTGAATCTCACCTTCACATCTTCTTGCCCAATATATTCGGATAGGTCAAATGTGACCCTGGAGAAACTGGGAGATACCGGTCCGCTCCAACTCTGGAGAACATCCCAACTGCTGCCAACACCAGCCTCGACAACTGCGTAATCGTACGAAACCTCAGTCACAAGAACGTGGTAGAAGCTCAGATTGGCTCCACCTGCTCCTTTGAGGCTGAAAGGTGGAGATTGGAGTATTTGAAGTGTTTGATCAGAGTGCAAGCCGGTTGAATCATCCCCCATCCAGATGCTGTTGGCTCCGCTGTTCGAAACTCCGACCACAATGTGCCAGGTGTCTTGAGACATCGCGCCATCATGATCAAAGACTGACCACCCCATCATCCCGCTTTCAAACCCTTGCGTAAGAATTGTCTGCTCCTCAAATGGACCTATCTCCCAGATTTCCATGGTCACTCCGAATGGATTCTGTTGGTTCTGTCCGTGGTTCGTTGCTTGCGCTTGGATGGTGTAGTTGCCCATCGGATAAGTCTGACCTTCCTCGAATGGAACGATACCAGAAATGCCTGCGTCATTGAGATAGGGCACATGGACTGTCATGGTTGCGGATGCGGAAGTGGACATAGACTGAGCTGTGACGCTCAATTCAAAATCGCCAGAAGGAGTGACCGCAGGAACCTTGACCCACACATCCACTGTTCTGTTGTCCCCCCTTGCTATGGACAGGGCACTCTGACTGAGGAATATGTCCCATCCTGGAGGTCCAGATCCCTGAAGGTCGTAAGTCTCGGGTTGACTTCCATCGTTCAAAACCTCGATCTGGAAGCTGAGGTTCTGTCCCCTATCGATCGTCTGTCGTTCGGGTGTGACGGAGAGCGAAACGTGAGAAATCACTTGGAAGGGATTGCCGGCAATCTCAATAAGGAAGAGAGCACCCCCGAGGTTGTCCTCGCAAACAGGAACAATCTTGTCCTCCCTCGGATGGAAACCATTGTAGGGCGAGGTGACTGCTGGACTGTTATCGCTGAAGGCAGGGTAGAGCTCCACCGTGAACGGATAGATGCCCATCTCGCCATACATCCAGTCTTCATCGCTTCCTGTGGTCAAGTACAACTGGCTACCCTTGATGGGAATGTATCTGTCCCTGGGAGACCCGGCCTTGTTGGTCATTCTGTCCGCCATTCCATTGCCTATGGTTGAGAAAAGCAGGTCGTCAGGAGAGGGATTGAGGGTATTACCCCATGGATACAGTATGATTTGACCGGAAGAATGATAGGACAGGGAAAAGACAAAGTCATGCTGTAGGACAAGGTCCCTTATCGCCCTCGTTTCGTTCTCAGAGAATGCGGATTCGCCTCGATAGACTCTACTTGAAGGAATGTCACTGGCACCTGCCCCGCCCCACATGTAACCGTAATTTCTGTTTGGGTCCACGCCTCTCGAAGTGTCGAAGTTGAAGACCCTGTTCTTCCTCCAGTTCATGTACGCCGTTGGGTCGTCCTCTCCGTCAAAGGTCCTTCCGTCCGGATTGACCATTGGTATTATCCAGGTTTGTCTTTCGTCCACAAGATACTGAACGGTTGCATTCGTCTGATAGTTGTCTGTGAGGAAATTGATGGTGTAGATAGGAACTTCTACACTCAACCATTCTCTTGCATGGTGCATCCCGTAGATTACGACTTCTGGCTCGTCTTCTTCTATCAACGGATTGTCCGAGATCTTGACTGCCCAAAGGTCCCGATTCTCGTAGGTCTTTCCGATGCTTGTCAGGTAAACGATGTCGGAATGATCGGCTGCAATTTGGAAAAGCTCTGTCCTCATTTCGTCGTAGGTGTGGTAGGCTGTGGTGCCAGCGTTTGGTCCAGGCGGCTGAATCTCAGCAAAGAACTGGTCATTCGATTCGTCTTGGGGATTCGTCATGACTGATGCACAGGAGAGATAAGGCAGGAGTAAAAAGGCAACTGAGAGGGAGGCGATCGTTCGGCTGTTCATGTCTTCACTAGTGTGAATAGATATTCTATTGTATGTCTTAAACTCTTTTGCAATTTCTCCAAAGACCGTCTTAAGCTTTAATAATCCCAGTGAGATATGTGCCGGGGAAAGATGGGGAAGACAATAGCTGAGAAGATACTTCTGAAGGCTTCTGGAGAAGCTGATGTTGAGCTAGGTGACATTGTTGAGGCAAAGGTCGACCTTGCGATGTCGCACGATAACGCGGCATTGGTTTCGAAGCACTTCAAGACTATTGGCGTTGAAAGGGTATGGAATCCAGAGAGGATTGTCATTCTTCTGGACCACAGGGTTCCAGCCAACTCGGTTCAGACCGCCACTGGACACAAGGCAATCAGAGGATTCGTCTCAGAACAGAATCTTCCCAATTTCTATGATATGAATGCTGGGATTTGTCATCAGATCCTTCCCGAAAAGGGCCATGTGAGACCTGGTGAGCTCATTGTTGGCACAGACTCTCACACCACAACCCATGGGGCGTTTGGAGCGTTTGCTATTGCAATAGGCGCGACTGAGATGTCCACCGTGTGGGCAACTGGTAGCCTCTGGTTGAAGGTCCCAGAAACAATAAGAATAGAGGTTAGCGGCTCACTTCCTGCTCATGTTTACGCGAAGGATGTGATCTTGAACATCATAGGAACTCTGGGAAGCGATTACGCGGACTACAAGGCAGTTGAGTTCTATGGCGACACCGTTTCCGAATTCTCGATCGCGAGCCGTATGGTCGTTTCCAACCAGGCTATGGAGATGGGATCGAAAGCCGCTATCATTCCACCTGACGAGAAGACTACCGACTACGTTGGAAGCCGAACGAGCCTGCCATTCACTCCTGTGTTCGCGGACCAGGATGCGGAATATCTGGACACAGAGGTCTTTGATGTTTCTGCACTTGAACCTCAGATTGCATGCCCTCACTCTCCTTCCAATGTCAAGAACATATCTGAAGTGGCCGGAACACCAGTTGATCAGGCGTTCCTGGGCTCTTGTACAAACGGAAGACTGGAGGATTTGAAGGTTACCGTTAACATTCTCAAAGGAAAGAAGATTGCAAGCTCGACCAGGATGATTGTCATTCCGGCCTCCTGGGAGATCTATTCAGAAGCTATGCACAAAGGTTATCTGAAAGTCTTCTTGGATTCTGGTGCAATCATTGTCAACCCGGGTTGTGGACCATGTCTTGGTGCGCATGAGGGCATACTTGCCGATGGAGAGAAAGCCATCTCTTCAAGCAACAGGAATTTCAGGGGCAGAATGGGGAGCACAGAGTCCGAAGTCTACCTCTCCTCACCTGCCGTTGTGGCCGCTTCTGCGTTGAGAGGCGAGATAACCGATCCGAGGACGATTGAATGATCAAGGGCAAGGTTTGGAAGTACGGGGACAACATCAACACGGACGTAATATTCCCTGGAAGATATCTCGCACTCACCGATCCAGATGAAATGGCAAAACACGCAATGGAAGACTTGGATGCAGACTTCGTAAGCAAAGTGCAAGAAGGAGATATTGTCGTCGCCGGTAGGTTCTTTGGGTGTGGTTCGAGCAGGGAGCAAGCGGTTACGTGTTTGAAGTATGCAGGAGTCTCGGCCATCGTGGCCAAATCCTTCGCTCGCCTATTCTTCAGAAATGCTGTCAACTTGGGCATGCCAGTGGTTCAACTTCCCGACACTGATAAGATAGAGAACGGACACGAACTGGAGATAGACCTAAAGAGCGGGGAATTGAAGATTGTTGACACGGATAAACTACTTCACTTCAAACCACTTCCCGAATTCATATTGAGGATAATAGAGGACGGAGGTCTGATTCCGAATCTGAAGAAAAGACTCGATTTGTGAGGTGCTGGAATGGCGAAATACAAGATTGCTTGGCTCCCGGGGGACGGGACTGGTAACGATGTAATGGAAGCTGCAAAGATGGTGCTTGACGCGGTCGGTTTGGATGCCGAGTACATACCCGGAGATGTGGGATGGGAGTTCTGGAAGAAGGAAGGCGATCCCTTGCCAGAGAGAACGATTCAACTCCTGAAAGAGACTGATTGTTGTTTGTTCGGGGCAATAACATCCAAGCCAAAAGAGGAGGCGGAGAAAGAGCTGGATTCTTCACTAAGAGGCAAGGGTTTGGTGTACTCCAGTCCGATCGTCAGAGCAAGACAGATGTTTGACCTCTATTCAAACATGCGACCGTGCAAGGCATATCCTGGCAACCCCTTGAACTATAGGGACGACATAGACCTGGTGGTTTTCAGGGAGAATACGGAAGGTCTCTACTCTGGCGTGGAGTTCTATCCAAGCCCCAAGGAGATTATGCAGACGATCTCAGCCAAACACCCGAAGATGGAGAGGTTCGCAAACCTTCCGCCAGAAGAGGTCGCGATGTCGTTGAGGATTTTCACCAGAAAGGCATGTCAGAGGATTGTGAGACAATCCTTCGAATACGCAAAGGAGCACGGAAGAAAGAGCGTCACGGTCATCGAGAAGCCCAATGTGATCAGGGAGACAAGTGGTCTCATGGTCAGGGAAGCGAGGAAAGTGGCCGAAGAGTATCCCGACATTCCTTTGTGGGAAACGAACATCGATGCAATGTGCATGTGGCTTCTAAAGAATCCTACCGATTACGATGTTCTGGTGACTTCCAACATGTTCGGGGACATCATCTCCGATCTCTGTGCTCAGCTGGTCGGGGGCCTGGGATTCGCTCCCAGTGGAAACATCGGAGACAGCTACGCCCTCTTCGAACCCACTCATGGTTCGGCTCCGAAGTACGCAGGGATGTACAAGGTGAATCCAACCGCAATGATCCAGTCCACCCGAATGATGATCGACTGGTTAGGAGAGAAAGAGAAGGCTCAGAAGTTGGAAGGAGCAATCGCAGCGGTCATCAAGGAAGGGAAAGTCCGAACATACGACACGGGTGGGGAATCGACTACTCTAGACATGGCGAACGAGTTCGTGAAAAAATACGATGAGCTGTCCTGAGGACTAGAAATTCACTGGTATGGTGTGTGCTTCGACACCCATCCTCTCTTTCGGCAGGTCAAACGCAAGGACGTACAACTGGGATAGGTGCAGGACTGGAACCTTGTTCTCCACTTCCTCTTGGCCTTGATCGAACTGAAGATGACAGAACGGGCAGATGTCTATGATCACGTTTGCACCAACTTCATTGATGTTGTTCATCTTCTGTGTGGTCATTTTCTGGGCAACATCCTTGGTCCTCGCTCTCACGCCACCTCCGGCCCCGCAACACAACTGCTTGTCCTTGTAGGGGATACTCTTCGCTCCCGTCACCTCGACAAGCTCATCCAGTATCTTGGGCCTCTCCGGGTCGTCAATCTCTTTGAGAGTTCGAGGTTTTAGAAAGTGGCATCCGTAGTGAATCGCGGCCTTCAAATGGTCCTGCTTGTTCTTGACCCTTTTCGCAATCTTCTCCAAACCCACATCTCTGTGCAAGAACTCCGCCAAATGCCTGACCTTTGCGGTCCCGTTGTATTTTTTTCCGATCTGGCTCAGGACGTTGTTCACTTTTTCCATCTTCTTTGGATCTTCACGTAGTTGGTGATCGGATTCTGCGAGAGAGCCGTAGCAGCCGTTGCAGATGTTGAGGATTTCGACATCCTGTTCCTCTGCGAGAGCCAGATTCCTTGCTCCAAGGGTTCGCCACATCTCCTGATCGAATGAACGGAACACACCCGGAGCGGGACAGCAAGAGGTCCCCTCCAGAATCTTGGCGTCCACGCCCAAGGCCTCCAACACGTCCAGTGTGGAGGATTCAATACCAGGATATCTCAGCGGGGTGATGCAACCAAGAAACAGACCTACTTTGGCCATCCATTCACTCTCCTATCAGTTTGTCAAACCCAGTTAGTTTCATTATCTTCTTGACTTCCTCGAACAGTGTCGGATTCGACAGGACGGTTGGGGGGATCTCATCAAGCTTCAGTGTTTTCCTGAGCTCTTTGAACTTGTCACCCAGTGGAATGGCATGGCCTGTCTTGACGAGCATACCAGCAGTCCTCTTGTGAGCTTCAGCCATGTACCCTTCCTCGACCGCCATGTTCCTCAGGGTCATTATGATGTCCGTTATCTTGACCCCTCTCGGGCATCTCTCGTCACAGGTCATGCACGTGGTGCACAACCACAGTTCATCCGCTGGAAGCACGTCATCCTTGAACCCGAGCTGGACCCGCCTCATTAGCTTCCTAGTTCTAAAAGCCGTTATCCTCCCCGAAGGACAGCCACCTGTGCATGTGGCACATTGAAAACAGAGCGTTATTGTATCTGCCCCCCGCTTGATAACCTCCTTCGTAAATTCTGGATTTACGAGCTTTGGTTCTGCTTCTTCTGACATGTTCGACCCTCGTCTCAACTTTGTTGTTTTTCGACGGGATTCTTGCGTTTTGGGATATCCACTAGGATTATTGCCACTTGGATATATTAACCTTTGTCAGCCCTTTGAAACCCTTCCCCAAGTGCAAGAGAATCACCCTATGGTGGGGCACCTTCAAGCACGATTTCTGTGACCACTCTCCTCGTATATACGGCCACTTGCCCTTCCTCGTTGACAACTTGCACCTCGAATCCGTCCGCCTCGTACTTCTTCTTGGCTTCTCCCGCCTCCTTCTCCCCAGGGTAGGTCTCCCCGTCCCACATGTATTTCTTACCTTCAACCGTGACGTGACTCGCGGGCATGTCATCCGCACCTCTCAGGGTCCGATTATCAGCTCTGCTGCCTCCTCATCATGAGTTTCTCATATATTATCTTAGAGGCTCTCGGAATGGCTTCCGCAACGGAATCGGAAAGTCCAGGACCCACCTCCTCAGGTATGTTCTCAACCTGACAGACGATCACCGTCACTCCCAAATCTCCTAGATCCTTCAACTCCTTGAGCATGTTGGATGTCGGAAATTGGTGCAATGAAAAATCGGTGGTTTTTTTCTCGGGGATGTCATCGACTAGTATCTCGAAAACCTCGCCGGGGACCTTCCCTTTGTCGACCGCGTCCACTATAACCAAATCTTTGGGCTTCTTCTCGGAAAGGAGTATCGTGAAGAGCAATTCTCTCACCGATGTGCCCACGTCCAAGACCAAAGCATGGTCGGGAATATCGCAGTTCTTGTTCATAAAATCGGCCACAGAAGGACCGAACCCGTCGTCACCAAAGAGCACGTTACCACACCCGAACACAACGATGTCCTTGGTAAGATATTCAGGGAGTTCTTCCATGATTCCTCTATCACCTGTCCGAATGTGTGTTTTCAGTGGTCTCCGGGGCTTTTGGCCTTCAGAAAGATGGCGAGTTCCGCTTTTATTGTTTTCCATGACCTTTGACGATTTTTGACTCTTGGTAAACAGCTTTCGCAAGATGGTGCAACCGAATGTCGAAATGAATCCATTTTTCAACTCGAACCGTTGTGGAAACATCAAATTCCAATTGCAGGATGGTGGTTTTCGGTCGCATCATATATTTATATCGGGTGTGCATTCTCACACTCAACTTGTTATAATAGACAAGGGGGCAAAGGATGGCGAGAATTGCAGAAGAATGGTTTGCGATATGTGGTGGATGTGAGGTCACAATCTTGGACATCGGTGAGCCACTCTTGGACCTTCTTCCACAGCTAGAATTCGTGCATATGCCCGTATTGGTGGACCACAAATACTACGGACAGACCGGAGAAAAGGACAAGTTAGAGATCCCTGAAGCGGACATAGGTCTCATATCTGGTGGTGTCAGGAACGAGGAGCACAAAGTGATTGCCCAGGAAATGAGGAACAAATGTAAGACCCTCGTGGCCTTGGGAACATGTGCAGCCTTCGGAGGCATCCCAGCATTGGGAAACATGTATCTCACGGACGATATCTATGAGAAGATCTACAGGCAATCGGAGACCACTGAATCCGCGGACACTCCCAACCAGAAGATTCCACCCCTGACGGACAGGGTTTATGCAGTAAGCGAGGTCGTTCCGGTGGACATAGTTCTCCCAGGGTGTCCAACGACACCCGAACTTGTCGTCGAAGGTCTGACGGCAATTCTGGAGGGCAAGCCACTGACGCTTTCTGAGAAAAGCGTTTGTGATGAATGCCCGACCATCAGGGAGAAGAAGGCTGTGTCGACCCTGAAGAGGCCTCTTGAGTCCTGTGAATTCACACCTGGAGAGCCGCTCGACACTGTGAGATGCCTAATGGAGCAAGGATATCTGTGCCAAGGCCCTGCCACCAGAGCAGGTTGCGGAGGTGCGGAAGGAACCCCACGATGCATCAGGGCATACATGCCCTGCAGGGGTTGCTTCGGTCCGATAAGAGAAAAGGCAAATCCGATGGTCGATATGATGGGTGCGCTCTCGAGCGTCGGTCTGGATCCAAAACAAATTCCAGACAGGCCGGCCACCTTCAACCGGTTCGCCGGCGCACAAGGTCGTCTTAGACCACTTCCGAAGAGGTGAGGAGAATGGGAAAGACAATTGTTATCCAACCCGTAACAAGGATTGAAGGACACGCCAAAATCGAGATTGATTTGGACGATGCTGGCAACGTAGCGGACACTCGGGTTCACGTTGTTGAGCTGAGAGGTTTCGAGAAATTCTGCATCGGACGACCAGTGGAAGAACTCCCGAGAATAATGAATAGGATTTGCGGAGTGTGTCCATGGTCCCATCATCTCGCTTCTGCCAAGACGACGGATCTTATTTTCGGTGTTCAGATTCCCGAGGCGGGAAGAAAACTCAGAAGACTTTGCAACAGCACAGCATTCATAGAGGAGCACATACTCCATTTCTACTTCCTGGCAGCACCCGATTTCATCATGGGACCTGATGCGGACTACTCAGTGAGGAATGTCATTGGGATCGTGCAGAAAATGCCGGACGTGGGCAGGAAGGTTGTGAGGGTGAGGACTCTCGCAGCGCATATGCTTGAGATAATTTCGGGCAAATCGATACATCCAGCTGCAGCGGTTCCGGGCGGTTTCAGTAAACCGCTTTCGGCAGCCGAAAAGGAGAAACTGCTTCCAATGGCAGAGGAATGCCTGGACCTGGCGAAGTTCTCGATCAAATACGCGAGAGAAGAGATATTCCCCAAGTACATCGACACGGTCAAGAGCCTCGGTGTTATCAATACCGGTTTCCTTGGCACTGTAACGGATGACGGAGCGTTAGATCTGTATGAAGGGAAACTCAGAATGATGTCCGCGGACGGAAGCTATGAGGACTTCCCCGTTGAGAAGTACACTGAGTACATCGGAGAGCACATCGAACCCTGGACGTATCTCAAGTTCCCGTACAACAAGAAGCACGGGGCCTTTTCGATGGACCTGGACAATCCTGTGGGTATATACAGGACAAACACACTGGCTCGTATGAACGTCATTGACAAGATTCCCACTCCTCTCGCGCAAGAGGAGTTCCAAGTCTTCAGGAATGAGTTTGGTCGGCCTGCTCAGGCCACGTTGCTGTACCACTGGGCAAGGCTCATTGAACTTCTCTACAACGCAGAACATGTGATGGAGCTGCTGAATGACCCTGAAATCACAAGTCCTGACACTCGGGTACCGGTTCAGCCAAGAGCAGCCAGGGGCATAGGACACATCGAGGCACCGAGAGGAACACTCATACACGACTACGAGACTGATGAGAACGGCATGGTCACGAACGTCAACCTGATCGTGGGGACAACTCACAATAACGCCCCAATCAACATGTCAGTGAAGCAGGCTGCGACAAGCCTGATAAAGAATGGTCAATACGATCAGGGAATACTCAACATGGTCGAGATGGCCATCAGAGCATATGATCCGTGCCTTAGCTGTGCAACGCACAACCTGGACGGAACAATCGCAGTGAAACTGACAATCAGGGACTCGGACGGAAACATTGTGGACGTTCTTAAGAACTAGTCCACACAACTCTTTTCCTTTTTTGTTTCCAATTCGTTCAGAATCACGTTTTGTAGGGACTGGGACCAAGCTGCTTCAGTGCATCCGTCATTTCTTTGACAACTCTTGCGAACTTGTCCCCTTCTGACGCCGAGACCCACTCCAGCCTGAACCTCTCTGGCTCAAGACCGAAGTCCTCAAGCATGAGATCAATCGCCTCGGCCCTCTTCTCGGCTATCAGGTTTCCCTCGAGATAGTGGCAGTCCCCTGGATGGCATCCGCACATCAACACGCCGTCCGCCCCCTTTGTGAGCGCATTGATCACTAGATTGGGATGGACCATCCCAGAACACATTACCCGGATTACCCTGATGTTGGGAGGATACTGAATCCGAGACGTTCCCGCTAGATCCGCACCGGCGTAGGAACACCAGTTGCAGAGAAATCCCACAATCAGAGGCTCATATTCCTGTTCTTCCATCTATGCCACCCCCAGACAAGCATCTATCATCGCATTCAATTGGTCGAGTTTGAACTTCCATATGAATATCCCTTCCTTCGGACACGTTGCCTGACAGCAACCGCAGCCCTTGCACGCCGACTCATCCACGTCCACTGTCTTCTTCACCGAACCGTTCTTCATGTACTCGATTAGCGTTATCGCATCGTAGGGACAAGGCTCTATGCAGTATGCGCAGCCATCGCAGTTCTCGTCCACCACATGTGAGATGGTGGGTTCGATTTCTATCTCATCCTTCGAAAGAACGGTCGCGGCGCGAGCAACGGCACCACAGGCCTGAGCAATGCTCTCGTCCACGAACTTAGGTCCGTGTGCAAGCCCACAAAGGAACACGCCCTCCGTGGCGAAGTCCACCGGTCTCAACTTCATGTGAGCTTCAAGGAAGAAGTTGTCTTTGGTGAGGGGCACTTTCAACATCCTGCCAACGTCTTCGCTATCCGGTTGCGGAAGCACCGGGACGCTGAGGATTAATAGGTCTGCATTGATTCTCAGAACCTCGTCCAGAACAGGATCCTTCAAGGTTATCTCCAGTCCGTTCTGCCCAGGGTTCACGATTGGTGTGTTGTCATCATCGTATCGAACGAACAATACCCCTTTTTCTGAGGCCTCTTGGAAGTAGTCCTCGTTGAAACCGTATGTACGAATGTCCTTGTAGAGGACGTAGACCTCGGCATCGGGATTCTTCTCCTTTATCTTCAATGCGTTCTTGACCGCCTCGGAACAGCAAATTCTGCTACAGTTCGGCCTTTCCTCGTTTCTGGATCCCACGCACTGTATCATGGCTATCTTGTTACTCTTCTCAAGGTCTATTTCACCTTTGGTCAGCTTCTCCTCGAACTCCAGTTGGGTCATGACGTTCGGATTCTCACCATAGAGGTACTCGGTGGGTTTGTGCTCTACTCCGCCAGTCGCAACTATGACCACACCGTGCTCAATCGTCTCTCCGCCCTCTAGGGTTGTGGTGAAATTCCCTATGCGGCCCTCTATCTTCTCAATCTTGCTTCCGATGTGGAGATTGACCTTGGGGTTATCCTTCACTTTGCTGATGATTTCTTCCAGTTTCTTCTGAGGATCCACGTCCGAAAGAAGATGCTGTATACGCCTCAGGTTGCCTCCTAGTTCTTTCTCCCTTTCGACCAGGTGGACATCGAACCCTTGGTCTGCCAGACCCGAAGCCGCCGTCATTCCGCTGAGACCGCCTCCGATTACCAACGCACTCTTGGTCACGGGCAACTTGCTCTTCTGCAAGGGATCCAGCAGCGCGCTTTTTGCGACCACCATCCTGACTAGGTCCTTTGACTTCTCGGTTGCCTCCTCCTTCTCGTGCATGTGGACCCAAGAGCACTGGTCCCTTATGTTGGCCATCTCGAACAGGTATTGGTTCAGCCCAGCTTGACGACACGTCTCCTGGAACAGGGGTTCATGAGTTCTGGGACTGCAGGAGGCCACGATCACGCGGTTCAGTTTTTGCTCATTGATGATCTCCTTCATCTTCGTCTGCGTGTCGTCCGAACATGTGAACAGATTCTCGTCCGCGTAGACCACATTTGGCAGTGTTTTGGCGTATTCCACAACTGCAGGAACATCCACTACGCTTCCTATGTTTATCCCGCAATGACAGACGAAAACACCGATCCTGGGTTCCTGCTCCGAAACGTCAATCTCGGCCGGATACTCCTTCTTCTTCGTCAGGGAATCCCTGGATGTGGCAATGACATTCGCCGCTCTTGCGGCCGCTCCAGACGCTTCGGCAACTGTGCCTGGGATGTCCTTCGGACCTGCAAACGCTCCACCGACGAATATGCCGGGTTTGGTTGTGTCCAGTGGTTCGAACAGTCCGGCCTTGACGAACTTGTGAATGTTGAGCTTGAAGCCCAGGCGGTGACTCAGTATCTCCGCTTCCTCGGGAGCGTTCATGGCGATCGAAAGCACGACCATATTGAAGGTTTCATCAACAACCTCCCCGTTCTCCACGTAGGATACTGTGAGGTCCTTTGTTTCTGGATCCTCTTCAACACCCGATACTCTTGACCTAACGAACCTCACACCAGCTTCGTCCTCCGCTCTTATGTAGTACTTTTCGAAGTCCTTTCCGTAGGCTCGCATGTCCATGAAGAAGATTGTAGGCTCAATACCCTGGAAGTGTTCCTTCGCGATGATTGCCTCTTTGAGTGAGTACATACAACACACGGCAGAGCAATAGGAGTTGCCTTTGGCCTTGTCTCTGGAACCCACGCATTGTATCCACGCTATCTTCTTCGGTATGTCTCCATCGGAGGGCCTGACAACGGTGCCCAGATGAGGTCCAGTGGCACTCAGCATCCTCTCGAACTCGAGGCTGGTGAGGACGTTCTTGAATATACCGTATCCATATTCGCTCCTCACACTCGGGTCGAACTTGGAGGAACCTGGAGAGAGAACGATCGATCCCACGTTTATCTCCAGTATCTTCTCCTTCTCATCATATTCGATAGCACCCGCCTTGCACTCCCCCTCACAGATCCCGCAGCCAATGCACTTCTCGCGGTCTATCATGTAGACCAGGGGAACTGACTGAGGATATCGCACGTAGACAGCCTTCCTGTGCTTCAGACCTTCGTTGAATTCATCTATCGCTTCCGTTGGGCATTTCTCAGCGCACACCCCGCAGCCAGTGCATGTCTCCTCGTTGATGCGTCTTGGGTACTTCTTCAGAGTCACCAGGAAGTTGCCGGCTCGACCGTCAATCATTTCCACTTCAGCATTCGTGATTAGCTCAATGTTCTCATGTCTGCCCGTCTCAACGAGTTTGGGAGCCATGATGCACATCGCGCAGTCATTCGTGGGGAATGTCTTGTCCAACTGGGACATCACGCCACCTATGCTCGGTCCTCTTTCGACCAGGTAGACCTTGAAGCCTGAGTTCGCGAGGTCGAGAGAAGACTGCATCCCGGAAATACCGCCCCCAATAACCATCACCGCCCCGACCGGTTCCGCCATTCTAGTCACCTCCCACCCTGAGCGCAACATAGTACGGGGTCATTCCGTCTACGTGGTCAATTGCGAGGAGGTTCTTTTGTCTCAGGGTTGCGATGTGCTCCACAATCCTCTCTGTAGGCAGGTTTGCGATTTGGGACAGCTCTTTTGCCGAAGCTGGCTTGCTAGATGTGACTCCGAGTATCAGACTTCTGCGGAACTCATCCTCGATGGCGATATCTATGATGTTTCTCATCTCTTCTTCAGTCTTCGTCTCTCCATAGACATTTCCATTCTCTATCATTCCAACTTCGTGCCCGAGGAGGGACCGAATACGGAAATCCAGGGAGGCGTCGACCGCCGCCCCCATCCTGTTTGTAAGCTCCGGGTCTTCGCCCACTTTTGAAGGACCGAGTTCCATAATCTTCTCAGTGAACTCGGTGACGGTCTTGGCGAATTTCTCTCCCTCGGAGGCACTTATCCACTCAAGACGAAACCTCTCCACCTCCAGTCCTGCCTTCTCCATCAGCTTCTTCACGACGTAGACCCTCTTCTCAGTGTGATAGTTCCCAGAGATGTAATGACAATCTCCGATGTGACACCCGCCAATGAGAATCCCGTCCGCCCCTTCCTTGAAGAGGGTGAGAACTATCATCGGGTCCACTCGAGCGCTGCACATCACTCTAATTATCCTGATATCAGGTGGATACTGGTATCGACTTACGCCAGCGAGATCGGCACCCGCGTACGAGCACCAGTTGCACAGAAATCCTATGATCTTGGGTTCGAATTCAGCCATTACAGAGCCCCCTGAAGGATGCTTCTGCCCTGGGCAAGCAGTTGGTCATCCGTGTAGTTCATCATCGTGATGGCCTTCTCGGGACAGGTCGCACCGCAGCAACCACACCCCTTGCACGCGGCAGCCAAGACCTCAGCAACGCCCTCCTCGGTCATCCTGATTGCTCCGTAGGGACAATTGGCAACGCAGGTCCCACAACCAGTGCAGATTTGAGGATCAACCTGGGCCAGTATCGCTTCCGCCTGAATGAACCCCCTTGCCATTGGAATCGCGGCACGGGAAGCGGTCCCCAAGCCCTGCGCAACACTCTCGGTGATATCGGCCGGACCTCTCGCGGTACCGCATACGAATATGCCGTCCGTCGCAAAATCAATGGGCCTCAGCTTCACGTGAGCTTCCAGGAAGAACCCGTCGCGTCCTATGGGAACCTTGAGCATCTTCGAGAGCTTCGCAGCATCGGGCGGAGCAACAAGAGGTGTCGCCAAGACTACCATGTCAGCCAGCAGCTTCCTTTCAGTTTTCAATGTCTCGTGATAGTACGTCACAGCTAACTTGTCCCCTTCTTGAGTGACCTTGGGACGGTTCTCGGGGGTGTATCTCACAAATCTAATCCTCTTCTCCCTCGCCTCGTTGTAATACACTTCGTGATTGGCCCCGTAGGTCATCACATCCCGGTTGAATATGGTAATCTCCGGTCCTCCCATGGGAGCGGCCGCAGGAGCACCAGCACCCTCAGCAACAGCCATTCTCCTCCTCCTTCTCCTCCTGGAGGCGATCTCGGGAACCGACACACCCACCTCCACTCTCTCAGCTCCATCATCACCCATGAGTTCGGCATATTTCTCGGTCAGATAGAGCGCATTCTTTATCGAAATCACACAACAAATCCTTGAACAGTATGACTTGTCTTGGCCCCTGGACCCAACGCATTGGATGAAAGCCACTTTGTTCACTTTGGGCAGCTTGTGGCTCTTGCAGAGGATTTCGAATTCTGTTAGCGTTACTACGTTATCGTACATCCCGTATCCGTAGAGGCCATCAGGTAAGTACTCCAACGCTCCCGTTGCGATGATGATGGTGCCCACTTTCACCTCCTGGCTGGAACCGTTGGATACTATGGTTGTGTCGAAATTCCCTATGAAACCGCTTACATCGCCCACCTGGGAGTTCAAATGGACGGTGATGTTTTCGTGCGACATCACCCGATCAATGAGAGGCTTGATGGTTTCTTCGGCACTCTTCTCTCCCAGGTAAAGGCTATTCAGATTTCTTGTGAAGCCACCCAGCTCGCTCTCTTTCTCCACGAGGTGAACGTCAAACCGTTGTCCGGCAAGGGACAGGGCAGCACTCAATCCAGCCACTCCGCCTCCGATGACCAGTGAGCGGGGCACAACATCAACTTTCATCTCTTCTTGGGGAACAAGCAGGGCGGCCTTGGCAACAGCAGATCTTACCAGGTCCTTGGCCTTCTCGGTCGCTTCTTCCTTCTCTTTCATGTGAACCCAAGAGCACTGTTCTCTGATGTTTGCGAACTCGAACAGGTATTTGTTGAGGCCCGCTTCCTCACACACGCCTTGGAATAGCGGCCCATGTGTTCTGGGAGTGCACGATGCGACTATGACTCTATTGAGCTTGTGTTCTTTGATGGCATCCCGTATCGAGGCAAGTCCGTCCTCCGCGCAGCTGTATAGGTTCCCCGTCGCAAAAACAACGTCTGGAAGTGTCTTCGTGTATTCCACAACAGACGGGACATCCACAAATCCGCCTATGTTCGTGCCGCAATGGCAAACGAAGACCCCGATACGCAAGTCCTCCGATCCTGGTTCTGCAGGAGTCTCAGGGGGTTGTTCTTCTGTTTCACCTGGGGTCTCAGCGGGTTGTTCCGGTTGTTCCACAGGGGCTTCCGGGGCCTCCTCTTCTTGTTTGACTGGCGTTCCCGGGACTTGCTCCTGTTCTTCCGTCAGACGCTCACCCCCTTGGCAAGGACGGTCTCAACAGCTCTCGCAGCTGCGGCCGACCCCTCAGTGACCGATTCCGGTATGTCCATGGGTTCTCTGCAGTATCCCGCAAGGAACACACCCTCTTTTGCAGTGTCCACGGGTGCGAGGATTCTGTCTTTTGACTCAAAGAACTTGAACTCTGTGAGCGGAATTCCAATCATCTCAGCGACCTTCACAGCGCCCTCCCTGGGAATGAGAGTTGTCGCGAGAACGACCATGTCAAACTCCTCTTTCTCGGGACGGCCTGCAACATCATACACCACGATAGGATTGTGATTCTCCGGGTTCTCTTGAACGGTGGCATCAGAGTTGATGTACCTTACACCGTAGTCATTCTTCGCCCGCTCGACATACTCGAAGAAGCCCTTTCCGAAGGCCCTCATGTCCTTGTAGAATATCGTTGAATCAATGTCATCATGATGTTCCCTGGCGAGCATCGCCTCTTTAGTTGAGAACATGCAACAGACCGAGCAGCAATATGCATGCCCCAGCTGGGGGTTTCTCGATCCCACGCACTGAATGAAAGCCAGTTTGTACGGCCTCTTTCCATCCGACCTCCTCTTCATCTCTCCGCCTGTTGGACCGGATGCGTTGATCATTCTCTCGTATTCCATCCCGGTGAACACATTTGGAAACTTTCCATAGCCGTACTCTGTCGCGGGAGTAGGATCCCAGAGGTCGTAACCTATTGCCACAATAATGGAGCCCACATCCAGGACAACCTCTTCATCCTTCTGGTCGAAGTCAACTGCTTCTCTTTCGCACAGGATCTTGCATGCTCCGCACTTTTCTTTCAGAAACCAAGTGCAGTGCTCCTTATCGATGGTCATAACCCTTGGAACCGCTTGTGCGAAGGGCATGTAGATTGCCTTTCTCTCCCCAATGCCCTGGTCGAATTCGTTCGGAACCTTGACGGGGCATTTTACGGCACACTCCTCACATCCGGTGCATTTCGCCTCATCCACATACCTCGCTTTCTTCAGGACCTTCACTTTGAAATTCCCGGCCTCACCCTCCACTCCCATAACCTCTGAATAGGTGAGGACATCTATATTTGGGTGGCTGTAGCAGTCCGCCATCTTAGGCGCGAGGATGCAGATTGAACAGTCGTTCGTGGGGAATGTCTTGTCGAGCTGGGCCATCCTGCCTCCTATGCTCGGGGTCTTCTCAACGAGGTAGACCTTCCCTCCTTTGTCTGCTATGTCAAGGGATGCTTGGATGCCTGCTATCCCGCCTCCAATCACCATTATGTCTGTGGACACATCTATGCCTCCATGGAATCTCGGTTTTGAATCTGATTATCTTCACGATTCTTGGGCTCCATGATAAACCTCATCGCCCCTTTCCTTGGAATAGTCAAAGCGAATATAAAAACTACTCTAACTCGCTTGGGACGCAGCTTCCTCACCCCCGCTCAGTCTCTCTTTCCTTGCCTTCTTCCAATCCTTCCGCGACATTTCGAACAAAGGTGTCGTGAAACGCTCTTTCTTCTTGAATTCCCGTACATATCTCTGACAATTCGGGTAGGTGCAAGGATTGCAATGTCTATCCTTGCAGGCCAGTTCCACAGCGACATATTTCCTGTCCGGCTCAACTCGGCCTTTCTTCTCCAATGGCCTGAGCTCGAACATCCTCGTGGTGAACCGCTCTTTCTTACCCATCTCACGCGTGAACCTCTGACAATTAGGATAGGTGCAAGGATCGCAGTGCCTTTCAGCACATGACAATTCCAGTAACATGTATCTTCGGTTGATCTCCCTCTGTGGGGCTTTCCTCCGGGGTTTCGATCTAGACTCCTTTGCGGGGGTTTTCTTACTTCCTCTTTCTGCCAACTCTCAATCCTCCAAGGCTTTTGCCACTGCAATTGTGTAATCCTCAAGCGGAATGTCCACCATCTCTTTTTCGACAGGGACTTCATCCCTGACCGAGCAATCCAAATGAATATAGCATTTCGGACAGGCTGTGAGAACCACTTCCGCGTCAGTCCTTTTTGCTTCCATCATTCTGTCTATCTGCGATTTCTTGACGTTTGCGTCACAATTCATCCAGGCACTGACACCGCAACAGGTGCTCTTGTCCCGAATGTTCTCCATCTCCACAATGTCAATGCCGCTGATTTTAGCAAAGGTGTCCCTTGGGGCATCGTACACTCCACAGTGCCTTGAAAGCCTGCAGGGTTCATGATAAGTGATTTTTCTGCTGAGGCCGTCCTTGAACTTCAGCTTGCCGCTATCTATCAGTTCGTTCACGTATTGGGATATGTGGAGCATTCGGAAGTCCAGATCCTCTTCAGCCATTGCTTGGTAATCGATGTTGAAAGTTCTGAAGCATTCGGCACACGTGAAAACCACGGTCTTAGCCCCGCTCTTCCTGATGACGTCCAAGTTGTGGTCCATTAGCTTCTCTACGCTCTCTTCATCGCCTGTCCAGTTCAAGTCGTGTCCACAACACTTCTCTTTGTTGCTAACCACAGGTACGACTCCAGCCTTGTTCATGATCTTCACGGCGCTCCTAGCTATGTCTGTCATCTTCAGTTCTCTGTCCTGGAAGATTACTTCCATTTGAGGCAGGCAACCTGTGAAGAAGAACACGTCCCCGGTATCAGCAATCTTCGAATCCTCGTCAACCCAGTCCAACCTCTTCTGCTCGAAATCGGAATTCGCCATTATCCTCATCGTTGACTGTAGCAATCCTCCTTGCGAACAGGACGGGACAGTTCCCAGCATGGCCGATTCGACCCTCAAACCCCGAATGAACTCAGGATAGTCCACCTTGTACGGACACATCGCGCTGCATATCCCACATGTGTTGCAGGTCCAGATGTCCTTTTCTTTCGCCAAATCTGACGAGGCTCCTTCTTGGGCCTTCACCACGATCAGTCTAGGTGCGAACTTCTCGTCTACCATGGCAACCGGGCAAACGCTGGTACACTTGCCGCATTCAACGCAGTCAAATGCCCTTGTGTCCTGAATGAGCCCATTGATTATCTCTGGACTTCCTGCCTGCTCATCCGGAGGTTCTCTCTCAACGAACTTCAGCGGATTGGGGCCCAATTGAGTTATGTGATCATTGAACTCGTTCATGACCTCTGCGAACTTGGACGCCTCTGAAGCCGAAATCCATTCAAGTCTGAGCCTGTCCGACCCCACTCCCAACATATCCAGGAGATTCTGCACCATCTTGACTTTTGTTTCCGCTTTCTTGTTGCCGGATATGTAGTGACAATCACCAATGTGACATCCAGTTACCAGAATTCCATCAGCACCGCTCTCCAGAGCGTCTAGGAGGAAGGATGGTTCCACACGGCCAGAACACATTACCCTGACGATTCTTATGTTTGGAGGATACTGTAGTCTGGAAACGCCAGCAAGGTCAGCTCCTGCGTAAGAGCACCAGTTGCAGCAGAAGGCTATTATGTTCGGTTCGAAGGTTGTATCTGCAGCTGTTTTCTGCTCCGCTTCCACTTCTCCTTCCTGCACTTCATCACCTCTCCTGTCAGGTCTCCTTCGCAGCTACTTCCAAACCTCTCCTTACCATGGACATTATCTGGTCGCTGGTGAAGCCTTTCATTGTGATGGATTTGTTGCAGCAGCTCACCGAGCAAGCGCCACAACCTTTGCACAGAGCTTCCCTGATGTGCGAGACCAATCTCCCATCCTCTTTCTCAATGAGTTCCGGGGCGTTAAACTCGCAAGTTTCCACGCACTTCCCACAGCCACGGCATTTGTCCTCGTCAACCACAGCTATGATTGATTCCGCTTCGAGAGAATCCTTTGACAGGATGGTCATTGCTCTAGCGGCCGCTCCAGAAGCTTGGGCGATGTTCTCCTCAAAGAATTTGGGAAGGTGGGCCAAACCGCAAAGGAAGATGCCGTCATTAGCGAAATCCATCGGTCTGAGCTTCATGTGAGCCTCAAAGAAGAACTTGTCCTTGTTGAGCGGGACTTTCAGTATCTGGGAAAGGGGAACGTTGTCAGGATTCGGAATCGTGGCTGCGCTCAGCACCAGGATGTCTGGTCTTACCATTATGTTCTCGTCAAGTATCTGGTCCAAAACCTCGACTTGGAGAGAACTGTCCTCGCCCACGCTCACCACGGGTTTGCTATCTTCCGAGTATCTGGTAAATATCACTCCCTCCGCTGCAGCTTTGTTGTAGAACTCCTCTCTGAAACCGTAGGTCCGCATGTCCCTGTACATTATGTAGACATTGGATTCCGGCTTCAGTTCTTTGGCCTTCAGAGCGTTCTTCACTGCCTCGGTGCAACATATTCTGCTGCAATAGGGTCTCTCCGGTACCCTGGAACCGACACACTGGATCATCACGATTGTCTTCGCATCCATCCCGTCAGAGCTTGCGAGCATGTTCTCGAACTCGAGCTGGGTCATGACCCTGGTGTCCTCCCCATAAAGATACTCGGTCGGCCTGTATTCCAAACCTCCCGTCGCAACGATTATGGCTCCAACTCGGAATTCTTGCTCATGTCCGTTGGACTCTATAAGGCAGTCAAAGCTGCCCACGCAGCCTGAGACATCCTTCAGCTCCGTCTCGGTATGGATCTCTATCAGAGGATTCTTGGGCAAATCACTCATGACCTTCGAGAGAAAGGCCTGCACCTCCTCGCCATTCAGGCCATAGTGGATTCTCTTCATCAGTCCTCCCAACTCTTTCTCCTTCTCGAGCAGGAAGACCTTGATTCCTTGATCGGCAAGCTCTTGAGCGACCGTCATGCCCGAAAGGCCCCCACCGATCACGAGTGCGGACTTCTCTATCTCTATCAGTACCTTCGGAAGAGGGTCCAAGAGACGCGATTTCTCGGCCGCCATCGCCACCAGGTCTTTTGCTTTCTCCGTTGCTTTTTCCGGGAAACTGGAATGAACCCAAGAACACTGATCACGAATGTTGGCCATCTCAAACAGATGGGGGTTCAGGCCCGCCTCCATCAGCGTGCTCTGGAACAGTGGACCGTGGGTTCTGGGCGTACATGATGCCACTATGACCCTGTTGAGGTCCAGCTCCTTGATCTTCTCTTTGATCTTCTCCTGCGTATCCTGGGAACACGTGTAGAGATTGTCTTCGGCATGAACGACATTCGGGAGCGTCTTGGCATACTCAACGACCCCTGGGATGTCCACAACACCACCGATGTTTATTCCGCAGTGACAGACGAAAACACCAATTCTGGGGTCCTGCCCCTTCAAGTCGATTTCGGAGGGATATCCCTTCTTTTCGATCAGTTTCCCTCGTTCGCTGGCAACAATGTTCATTGCTTTGGACGCAGCACCAGATGCCTGGGAAACACTATCTGGAATGTCCTTGGGCGAACTGAAAGCACCACAGACAAACACTCCCGGAACATTTGTCTCAAGTGGGGAAAAAATGTCTGTCTCACAAAAGTCGTGTTTGTTGAGCTCGATTCCGACCGTCTCGGCAACATCCTGTGCACTTTGGGGAGAATCGGTTCCAACAGAAAGAACGACCAGATTGAACACCTTTTTCCTAAGTTCGCCTTTCTCGGAAAACCATATGGTCAGGTCGTGTGTTTCTGGATTCTCATCAACACTGGCAACCCTGACGTTCCTGGTGAACCTCAGACCGTGCTCCTTCTCTGCTCGCACATAATATTCGTCGAATTCCTTTCCGAATGCTCTCATGTCCATGAAGAAGATGTGGGTCTTGAGGCCCGGAGTGTGTTCTTCGGCTATTGTGGCTTCCTTGATGGCAAACATGCAACAGACGGACGAGCAGTAGGTGTTGCCAACCTGAACATCCCTGCTACCCACGCACTGAATGAAAGCGACCTTTTCCGGAACCTCACCGTTCGAAGGTCGCAGCACAATGCCCCCGTAGGGACCCGTCGGGCTGAGCATCCTCTCCAATTCGAGTGAGGATATTACATTGGGATACCGCCCGTATCCATATTCTCTCTTGAGTTTGAGGTCGAACTCAGTGAAACCTGGAGCAAGGACGATTGCCCCAACATCGATAATAATGGCTCTCTCCTCTTCGGTAAAATCGATGGCACCAGCCTCACATTGAGTCTGGCAAATGCCGCACCCGATGCACGCGTCCTGGTCTATTGTATGGGCCGGTGGAACCGCTTGAGGATACTTCATGTAAATCGCTTTTCTCATTTTCAGCCCTTTGTTGTACTCGTCAGGGACCTCTACTGGACATCGTTGCGTGCAAAGACCGCAGCCCGTGCACTTGGATTCGTCCACGCATCGGACTTTTCTTCTCACGGTCACACTGAAGTGCCCAACCTGCCCTTCGACCTTCTCGACTTCGGAATTCGTCAATAGCTCAACGTTGTGATGTCGTCCTGTTGCGACAAGTTTGGGCGCCATTATGCACATCGCGCAGTCGTGGGTGGGGAACGTCTTATCCAATTGGGACATCGCCCCTCCGATGCTCGGGGAACTATCAACCAGATAGACTTTCAGATCGGTGTCCGCCAAATCGAGAGCGCACTGCGTGCCCGCGATTCCCCCACCGATTACAAGGACAGCTCCAACCTTCTCTGGGATTCTCTCTATGACCTTGTCTGAGATTCTCTCCGCGGACTCAGATGCTATTCGACCACCCCCGAAAGCAATCCTCTGACACAGACCGAGAAGTGGCACACGTTACTCCTCCTCCTTTCGCAATTGTAACATCTCAATGTGAGCAGGAGCTCTCTCACTATCCATTTCTTCGTGGCTTCATCCACATCTGGGAGGCTGGCAATGCTGGTCTCAATGCTCTCTTTCTGAACCTTCGCCCAAAGGGGCAGAGTGGATATTTCCTGTCCTTCTTCGATCTGGGAAAGATACAAAGGTGATATACCTCGGATTTCCGTCATGGTAACCAGTCCCCTGTCGCGCAGAAGGACGATGTGCCCAAGAATTTCCCTCTCTGGCAGGTTCGCTCTCTCGGATATTTCCTTCACAGATTGAGGCTGTCCCTTGGTCGCAAGAAGAATCCGACATCTCGCGTACTCGTCCAACATCGCTTTTTCCACGACATCATGAACCTTTTCACTCGGGTTCATTCGATTGAAGGCATTGGGTTTGGTCTCAAGCAAATGTTCCTTGTTCATCAACAGACTGAGCCTGAAATCATCAACCGCGCTACGGGCCACGTACAAACCCTCCATTATGTCGATGTCGGGAGCGTCTCCCGCAACGGGATTTGGCCCCAGTTCGGTCACGGTATCCACGAATTCGGTCACAATCTCTGCAAAACGCTTGCCTTCGGAAGCTGACACCCACTCCATTCTCAGTCTCTCCGGTTCCAGACCTGTGAGCTGTATCAATTTCCTCAGTGTTTCAATCCGCCTCGCTGCGTGGCTGTTTCCATCTTGATAATGGCAATCTCCGGGGTGACAACCGCAGACCAATATTCCATCGGCACCTCTGAGAAAACCCTCAATCAGTACCGCTGGGTCGACGCTACCACTGCACATCACCCGAATGATTCTCAAGTTAGGCGGATAGATGAATCTGGACACACCAGCCAGGTCCGCTCCTGCGTAGGAGCACCAATTGCAGAGGAATCCGACAATCTTGGGGTTGAAACCGTTGTCTTCCTTTTCCAATCTACCCCTCCTCTATCGCGGCCGTCAGCTGGGCAATGATCTGATCGCGGGAGAAGTGTCTCAAGGTGATTGCCCTCTCCGGACATCCAGCTGCGCACGTGCCGCATCCTTTGCAAACCGGTTCCGAGACCTTGGATTTCTTGGTCTCTGGATCTACCTCTATGGCTCCGAAAGGACAGATGGCCTCACACGTCTTACACCCAACGCAGAGATCCTCATTCACCCAAGACACAACACCCTCTGATTCTATCTCATCTTTAGTCAGGAATGTCAAGGCTCTTGCAGCAGCAGCCATCGCTTGTGAGATATTCTCATCGACAAACTTCGGTGATTGGGCCAAGCCGCAGACAAAGATACCGTCCGTTGCAAAGTCAACAGGTCTCAGTTTCGCATGGGCTTCCAGGAAGAATCCGTCCTTGCTGAGCGGCACCTTGAGAATTTCGGACAACCCGTCATTGTCAGGATTCGGTCGGGTTGCAGCGTTCAGAACTAAGAGATCCGGCTTCATCAATATGTCTTCCATGAGGAACTTGTCTTTCACTTGGACTTCAAGGGGTTCTCCCTTGGTGATGATCGGTGGGTCGTCGTCTTCGAACCGAATGAAGATGACACCCTCCTTGCAAGCTTCTTTATAGTACTTCTCTCGAAAGCCGTAGGTGCGAATGTCCCTGAAGATCACATAGATTGAGCTCGTGGGGAACCTCTTCTTCAACTCGAGTGCATTCCCGACGGCGGTTGTGCAGCAAATCCTGCTACAGTTTGGATATTCCTTGTTCCTCGAACCCACACACTGGATTATTACCACTTCCTGGGGAGGCTTGAAATCCTCCCTCGACATCCTCTCCTCCAGCTCGAGTTGGGTAATGACGTTCGGATCCTCGCCATACAGATACTCCTGGGGTTTGTACTCCACAGCTCCAGTAGCCACAATTGTTACCCCGTGCTCAATCTCGCTGCCATCCGACAATCTGCTGCGGAAGTTGCCCACGTACCCTTCGGTGTTTTCGAGTTCCGTATTGAGATGAACCTGTATCTTGGGATTGCTCTGACACGCTTCCATCTTCTCTTCCATAATCGCTTGTGGGTCTTCTCCTGTGAGTGAGTGGGTGACTCTCCTCATGTTGCCGCCAAGAACGTCCATCTTTTCAACCAAATGGACATCGAAACCTTTCTGGGCAATCTCAAGGGAGGCGACCATACCACTGAGCCCCCCTCCAAGAACAAGGGCGGACTTTGTGACGGAAACTGGAATCTTCTCCAAGGGTCGCAAGAGCCCAGCCTTGGCAACCGCCATCCGAACGAGTCTCTTGGCCTTCTTGGTGGCTTCCTCGTGATTATCTGAATGAACCCAAGAACACTGTTCCCTAATATTGGCCATCTCGAAAAGATACGGATTCAGTCCGCCTTCCCTTATCGTTTCCTGAAAGAGTTTCTCATACGACCTTGGACTGCAGGAAGCCACTATTACCCTGTTCAGATTGTGTTCCTCGATTCTTTCCCGAATGCTCTTCTGGGTATCAAGGGAGCAAGTATAGAGATTGTCTTCGGCGTGAACGACGCCAGGAAGTGTCTTGGCATACTCAACGACCCCTGGGACGTCCACAACACCACCGATGTTTATTCCGCAGTGACAGACAAATACGCCTATCCTGGGCTCCACGCCCTCGATGTCTTTCTCAGCTGGATATTCTCTCTTTTGCAGGTCTTCCTCTTTCTTCTCAGAGGGCGTGCCTGCCAAGGACGCGGCACCGCTGGCCTGGGCAACTGTATCCGGTATGTCCCTTGGCCCAGAAAGCATTCCAGAGACATAGATTCCGGGAATACTGGTCTCGAGAGGAGTGAACATGCCAGTCTGGCAAAAATCAAACTCGTTGAGAGAGATGCCCAAGACCTTTGAAATCTCCTCGATGTTTTCCGGGGGCTCCAAGCCGACAGAGAGGACGACAAGGTCGAAAATCTCCTCCCGGATTTCTCCCATCTCGGAGTAGTTTATGATGAGGTTGTCACCTTTGAGAGTCTCCCCTACGGACGCAATTCGGTTATTTCGTGTTATTCCCACTCCGTACTCTTCCTCAGCTCGGATTCGGTAATCCTCAAACTCCTTGCCAAAGGCTCTCATATCCATGCAGAAGATGCGTGACTGGATGTCGGGATAATGGTCGTGTGCATCTATGGCCTCCTTCAAGGCGTACATGCAGCAGACAGATGAACAGTAAATCCCTCCATAGACTTCGCTCCTGGAACCAACGCACTGAATAAAACCGATTCTCTTGGGAACCTCCCCATCCGAAGGTCTCTGAATCTCCCCCATCGTTGGCCCCGTGGCGCTCAACATCCTTTCAAGTTCAAGGCTGGTGATTACATTTGGGAGGACCCCATACCCATATTCGGAGATTGCCCTGGGATTGTAGGGCTTGGCACCAAACCCTAGGATTATCGACTGAACAGTGAGGGTGATTTCTTCGGGTTTCTGATCAAAATCAATTGCCTTCGCTTCGCAGAATTTCTCACACGCCTTGCACTTCCCCGTTCGGAAGTAAGTGCAATTCTTCTCATCGATCACAAATGTCATGGGTATCGCTTGCGGATACATTCTGTAGATGGCTTTCCTCTCGGACTGTTCCATATCGAACTCATTTGGAACCTTTATGGGACATTTCTCGGCACACACACCGCAACCAACGCATTTCTCGTCATCCACATATCGCGGATGTTTGAGCACGGTCACTTGAAAACCACCTTTCTCCCCCTCAACATTTGTGAGTTCGGAGCTCATCATAAGCTCGATATTGGGATGCCTTCCCACCTCCACCAGCTTTGGGGAAAGGATGCACATTGAACAGTCGTTTGTGGGGAAGGTCTTGTCCAACTGTGACATTCTCCCGCCAAGGGCAGAGGCCTTTTCCACAAGATACACCTTGAAGCCTGAATTTGCCAGGTCGAGAGAGGACTGCATTCCAGATATCCCTCCCCCAATGACCAATACCGCTCCGACTGAGTTCTCGACCACTACAAAACCCCCTGAAGAATGCTTCTGCCTTGTGCAAGCAGTTGATCATCGGTATAGTTCATCATCGATATAGCCTTCTCGGGGCAGGTCGCACCACAGCAACCGCACCCCTTGCAAGCGGCAGCCACAACCTCCGCGACACCTTCTTCGGTCATCCTGGGTGCACCATAGGGACAATTTGCAATACACGTCCCACAACCTGAACACTCCTTGGAATTTACTTGCGCAAGAATCGCTTCCGCCTCAAGAGAATCCCTGGACAGAATAGTCAAAGCTCTGGCGGCCGCAGCCGATGCCTGCGACATATTCTCATCGATGAACTTCGGTGATTGAGCCAAACCGCATACAAAAATGCCGTCCGTTGCGAAATCGACTGGTCTGAGCTTCGCATGGGCCTCCAAGAAGAATTTTTCCTTGTTCAGAGGGACCTTCAGTATCTCGGACAGCTTCTCGTTGTCGGGATTTGCGCGCGTAGCGGCATTCAAGACAATCAGGTCAGGTCTCAATAGAACATCTTCCATCAGGAATCTGTCTTTCGTCCTGACTTCGAGAAGGTCTCCTACCGAAACCACAGGCGGATCATCATCGTCGTAGCGAATGAAAATGACGCCATCTTTGCAAGCCTGCTTGTAGTATTTCTCTCGAAAACCATAGGTGCGTATATCCTTGAAAATGATATAGACGGAGCTATCTGGGAACCTTCTCTTGATCTCGAGCGCATTCTTGATGGAGGTTGTGCAGCAGATCCTGCTGCAGGGAGGGTAATCCTTTGATCTGGAACCGACACACTGGATGACGACAACCTCTTTTGGATCGATTGTCCCCTCTTCCATTCTCTCTTCCAGTTCCAATTGGGTGACTATGTTGGGATGCTGGCCATACATGTATTCCTGGGGTTTGTACTCCACAGCTCCAGTAGCCACAATTGTTACCCCGTGCTCAATCTCGCTGCCATCCGACAATCTGCTGCGGAAGTTGCCCACGTACCCTTCGGAGTTCTCGAGTTCGGTTCCGAGATGGATCTGAATTCTTGAATCGCTCTGACACGCTTCCATTTTCTCTTTCAGAACAGCCCGTGGATCTTCTCCCGTGATTGTGTGGGTGACTCTCCTCATGTTGCCGCCCAGTACGTCCGTCTTCTCGACGAGATGGACGTCGTAGCCCCTCTCCGCTATCTCGAGAGATGTCACCATACCACTGAGCCCTCCTCCAAGAACAAGGGCGGATTTCGTAACGGTGACAGGGATTGTCTGCAACGGCTGGAGAAGCCCAGCCTTGGCAACCGCCATTCCAACAAGCTTTTTGGCCTTCTCGGTGGCAGCTTTTGGATTGTCTTTATGAACCCAGGAACACTGTTCCCTAATATTGGCCATCTCGAAAAGGTAGGGATTCAGTCCGCCTTCCCTTATCGTTTCCTGAAAGAGTTTCTCATACGACCTTGGACTGCAGGAAGCTACTATGACCCTGTTCAGATTGTGTTCCTCGATCGTCTCGCGAATGTTCTTCTGGGTGTCGAGAGAGCAGGTGTATAAATTCTCCTCTGCATGAACGACATTCGGGAGCGTCTTGGCAAACTCCACAACCTCAGGAACAGATACGACTTTCGCTATGTTTATTCCGCAACGACAGACAAATACGCCTATCCTAGGCTCCTCACCCTCAACATCCTTCTCGGTCGGGTATTCCTTTTCCCGCAAACCTTCCTCTATCTTCTCGGACAGAGCACCAGCCAAGGACGCGGCACCGCTGGCCTGGGCAACTGTATCCGGTATGTCTCTAGGTTCGGAGAATGACCCACACACAAAGATTCCAGGAACAGAGGTCTCCAGAGGAGTGAACAGATTGGTCTGGCAGAAGTCGAATTCGTTCAGGGAAATGCCTAGGATTTCCGAAATCTCCTCTATGTTCTCAGGGGGTTCCAATCCGATGGATAACACAACGAGATTGAACACCTCCTCCTTTATCTCTCCACGTTCGGAGTAGTATATGACGAGGTCAGCGCCCTTGATTAGTTCATCCACGGACGCAATTCGGTTATTTCGTGTTATTCCCACTCCGTACTCTTCCTCAGCTCGGATTCGGTAATCCTCAAACTCCTTGCCAAAGGCTCTCATATCCATGCAGAAGATGCGTGACTGGATGTCGGGATAATGGTCGTGTGCATCTATGGCCTCCTTCAAGGCGTACATGCAGCAGACAGATGAACAGTAAATCCCTCCATAGACTTCGCTCCTGGAACCAACGCACTGAACAAAAGCGATTCTCTTGGGAACCTCCCCATCCGAAGGTCTCAGAATCTTTCCCATGGTCGGCCCTGAAGCGGTGAGCATTCTTTCAAGCTCAAGACTGGTAATCACATTCGGGAAAACGCCATACCCATATTCTGAGATGGTCTTGGCATCAAATGGTCTGGCACCGAAACCCACCACAATCGCACCAACGTCAAGTGTCGTTCTATGAGGTTTCTGATCAAAATCAATTGCCTTCGCTTCGCAGAATTTCTCGCAAGCCTTGCATTTTCCAGTCCGGAAATAGGTGCAATTCTTCTCATCGATCACAAATGTCATGGGTATCGCTTGCGGATACATACGGTAGATCGCTTTCCTCTCGGACTGGTCCATATCGAACTCATCCGGCACTTTGACTGGACATTTCTCGGCGCACACACCGCAACCGACGCATTTCTCGTCATCCACATACCTCGGGTGTTCGAGAACAGTGACCTGAAAACTGCCTTTCTGCCCTTCGACATGTGTGATCTCGGAGCTCATCATAAGCTCGATATTGGGATGCCTTCCCACCTCCACCAGCTTTGGGGAAAGGATGCACATTGAACAGTCGTTTGTGGGGAAGGTCTTGTCCAACTGTGACATTCTTCCGCCAAGGGCGGGGGCCTTTTCGACGATAGTAACGGGAATGCCAGCGTTCGCTAGGTCCAGAGCTGCTTGAATGCCGGCTATGCCGCCTCCTACTACTAGGACGCCCTGTTCCATGGAATCTGGCCCCGGAGTGTTAGACCTTTCACCTCAAACCTTGTTTTGAGCTGTCTTCTGCTATATTACACAATTCCTATTTAGCTATTTGTGGATTTTGTTTTCCGAGAGGAATGTGACAAGAAACGTCGGGATTTCGACGGATGATACCTCCTGCTCGACATATTATGACGCAAACACGCCATTATCAGTTACGATAGCGACTATTATAGCGAAAGGCTTAAATCTGTCTTACCGAGCTATTAGTAATCGGAGATACATATGTCAGACTACGACCCGAAAAACGATTCCTCTTCCGGGAGCTGCCTGGGTTGTGACGTTTGCAGCGGATCGAGTTGTCCGCTTGAGAACTAGGACCTTCTCTTTTTTTCCACGTTGGGAGTTCGAAACTGTCCAGATGGTTATCTAGAGCAATGTGGAGAGAGCCCTCTTCGCTTCCTCTGATATGTCTTCCGAAACGGAGAGTCTGACTGCTGGGATTCTTGTTCTTCCTTCGCCAGCTAGTTGCACGTGTTCCTCCTCATGTATCTCGATTTCATAGTAGGGCTCGTCCCGTAGAGTGTACTTGATGTCCGCTATTGGCCCACCGGTTTCCAGTATCGCCCTTGCCTTTTGGACCTTGGGAACGGTCGTGTAGGACATGTTGGGGCATCTCATGTTGATTGAATAGATGTTCAGATCAGTCTCCCTCTTGAGCCTGTCCACGACACCTTCGACAGTGCCAACCAACCACGTCTTCTTGTCGGACTCCTTGGGTGTTCGGACAAGTCCACCAGTTCCTCCGAAGTAGGCGTTTCTTTCGAATCCGAACTTCCTCAACGGAGTATCGACTTCCGCATGCATCTCTAGGCCCAGGTCCTCACCATGAAGCTTCTCCAACTCGTTGTACGTTTCAATGAAGAAATCCGCAGGAACGTTCACGTGGCTTGGGCAGAACACATCATTTGTGGGTATAGAGATGACCTCGAATCCCGGATACTGGGGCTGGAGCACGTCCCTCATCCAGTTGTTCACGTTGACATCGCCTATGAAAGCGACTCTTCCCTTACCATCCCTTTCCTTCGCAATCTTTTCGGCGACCTTTAGTCCCACCGTCCCATTGTACACACCATCACACTCAGCCTTAATGGAAGAAGGTGTGTTGATGTAGGCCAGTATCAAGTCCGGGTCGAGCTTCCTGGCTTCCTCCACGTGGTTAATGATGACAATATCAGTGTCTCTCTGCTTCTTTATCATGGGACAGCGAGGTTTGTCGATGACACCGTCCCTGATCGTGATTTCCGGTATGAAGACCTCCACTTCGCCATCCGCCATGTTGTACAGGTCCTCGGCCATGTATAGAACCCCGCAGAAGAGAACCCTTTTTTTCTTGAACCGGGGAGCATTCCGTACAATCGCGGTCGTCCCGTATACGAAATCCGAAATCTCCTGGGTCGGACCATCCTGATAGTTGTGCGAAATAATCACAAGAGGTTCCGCCATTACCTCATCTCCTATCTCTTCTCTCCCAAGAGATACTTCATCGCCCCCACAACATCGCTAACCTTCGCTCCCCAGGGAACCATCGCAATCTTTCCTTCTTTGTCGAATCCACTAGTCTGGAGCTCACAGCATTTGATTAAGGTCGGGATTTTGGATTTCTTGACGAGACTCTTGGGACAAATGTCTACGAAAGGCAGCTCCTTCCCGTAGAGTTGCTTCGCCACTCTCTTAGTGAGGTCACAGCCAACGATTGTTGCATCTGCTATCTCGGGATTCTGGTCAATGTATAGGCACTTCTTCTTCGGGATTCTGACTCCTCCAGCCTCGCAGCCGAAGAGGATTTCCTTCGTCCTTACCCTTTTTGCCAGCTTCCTTATGTCGATAAGTTCTTCTATGATTCTGACAGGGGTCTCAATCTCTTCCGTCTTCAGAGCCATCTCAACGAGGGTCGTGAGCTTTGATGGAAATGGGGGGACGAGATCGACAACCCTGATCTCTCTGAACCGCAGTTTGTGAACGAAGGAGACATGCTCGAATATCCCCTTCACAACAACGGTGTCCTTCTTGGATCTGGATGCCCTTCTTGCGAGTAATGGAACGCTCAGAACATCTACATCTGGGTCCTCAACATAGGCGGTATCCTTTGGCAAAGAAATGATTCTGGTTGATAGTATCTCATTGAACAGTGCTTTCGTTTCTTTCTTCTTGAGTTCTACGACAGCATGCTGCTTCTTGTTGTTCAGAACGACATATCTGGTTCTCTTGTAGGCTTTCTTGCCTTTCAGGCTCTTTCTGATTTGACTGGCGTCCAGTCTGAAATCCACTCGCCAAATCCCCACTTCTCTGCAATGTTTTGGAATTATCATCTAACGCACCAACGGACATAACGGATCGGTCGCGCACAAATCACCCGTGTTCTCATACGCGGATGCTCGACACCCTCCACCGCAATAGACTAGGTACTTGCAGTTCATGCAAACGTCCGAAAGACGATCTATTGACCTCATCTTGTCCAGGAACGCGTTGTTGTTCCAGATCTCTGCGAACTTCTGCTCGCGAAGGTTGCCCAACTTCACTGAGAAGTATCCACAGGGTTTCAGCCAGCCGTCCGGAGTTATCGCGCAGAGCTGTTTTCCGCACACACATCGGGAACCGACAAAGGACTTCTCCGATCTGGTTTTGGGCGGGTCTTTGCCGAGGAAATGGAAGCTGGGTGTGATGAGCTGAAAGGGAAAGGGAAGATTCTTTCTTTTCTCTTCAATGTGGGAGAATGCCTCAATCATCGCTTCTGGTGTGGGGATGTACTTCTCGTTCTCGCTTCCTCTTCCAACACTAACGAAGGGTCTTACGCGAAAGGCATCAATCTCAAGTCCAGCAATGTATTCGATTATTGCCGGGACCTCCTTGTGGTTCTGCTGAGTTATCGTGAGTCTCACTGCGGTCTTGATGCCTTCCTGTTTTGAGGCTCTGACAGCCCTTATTGCCCGCTTAAAGGCTCCATTCATTCCTCTGAAACTGTCGTGAGTGTCCTCAAGTCCGTCCACGCTGACCTGGATCTCGGAAACACCTCTATCCTTCAGTTCGGACGCCAACTCCTCATCCAGCAAGATTCCATTTGTGAACACTCGGTACCGGGCTGAGATTGAACTCAGAAAGGAGCCCAGTTCCAGAACGAAATCCTTCCTGCAGAGAGGTTCTCCGCCGGTCATTGTGAGAAGCCTCATCCCGTTTTCTTTCAAATCCAGAACAATCTCTTTTGCTTCTTCCACGCTGAGTTCATCAGGAAGTGGCTGTCGCGCTTTTGCAAAACAATGGGGGCAGCTGAGATTGCATGCCAGTGTCACCTGGTAGCGAACATCTCTAATTGGCCACATATCCATCTTAAGAACATGTGTTTGATTATAAAACAATTGGGATTAAGAGCTTTGAGTTGAATCCTTCTAGTATACGCGCGGTCGAATGACCAATACGATCACTTTGCCCACGGACAGTTCTCCCTGTTGGGGCAGTCTCGGCATTCATAGTACCGGTGGAACAATGGTAAGATCACAAAACCCACAATGATGAAGGACAACGTCAGGGCCAGAAAGTACCATGAGAAATCTGTCAAAAGCAAGAATATGCTACCCAGCAAAGGATAGATCCATATCAGAGACAAGAACGGAATATACGTCTTGAACATCTTCGGGAACTGGGAGATATCTCTCTTCTTGAAGAGTTTGGAGGCAATCCTTCCATAGCCAGAAGGACAGCATCTGCTTCCGTATGATGGACAGTATGTACATACATACCTCAGAAACAGGACGAGCGCCAGGACACAGAACAACAGGTACAGGATACCGAATAGAATCCCTACGTATGATAATATGATAAACCCCAGAACGTAGGTGAGCATACTTGGGATGTTGGCAATCACCGTTTTCTTTGTGGTGAACCTGACCGAACGGTGTCCTGTTGAAAAGCCGAGCTTCCCCATCTGACAACAAAAGACTTCTGATTTTGCATTTATCCTTTTGGAGTTGGTGGGCTCTCCTGAAGAAGGGTTGAAACAGACCTTCTCGGCCCCTTCGAAAGAGACGCTTCTGATGAACGAGTACATCCATAGGTACGGGGGTTTCGATGGCTTCTTCACGAAGAGCAATGTCACGCTGTTGACCGAAGCGACCGACCTTCAGTGAGAAAAGGTTATTACCACTTACCACTCTTCATGAAGGGTACACCTAGATATCCTGATTCTGGTGAATGGGGAGGAAGGATCTCAAATGAGCGCCAGGTTGAAGAACCGCATACTTTGTCGGGGCGTCAAGGTTCCTGATGAGCTCAAGACAGGTCGGAAGAGCGGAGCAGGTCCTGCTGGTGGGAGATATCTAGAACTGGACAGAAGCGTTGTGAACGCCCCCATTTATGGCTTTTCGGAGAACTCACCCATCTCACTTGATTTCTTTGACGGAAGCTACCATCTCAGTGAGAATGGTAACAGACACCCGGCCGGACTTGTCGGAGAACCATCCTTCTACGCTGAGAAGACCTCGGACGGCATTCCCATGAAGAAAATCGCGCTTCAGCATGGAAGGGAATGCTTGGCCACGACCGTTTGTCAAAGATGTCTGTACTGGAGAACCAGGAGTGAGTGTCATTTCTGCGGGATAGAGCTCTCTCTGAAGTATGACACCACGGTTCCTATGAAAAATCCGAGGCAACTGGCGGAAGTTGGCGCTCAGGCGGAGAAGGAAGGCTTCAAGCATTGCACGCTGACAACGGGCACCCCAAATGTGAGGGACAGAGGGGCAGAGGTCCTTGCAGTATCCACGGAAGCGATGAAAGAGAATACAAGTTTGAAGATCCATGTCCAACTGGAGCCCATTGACAGGGAAAGGATATCGCTCTTGAAGGAGAGTGGAGCGGACACAATCGGCATACACATCGAGTCCCTTGATTCTCAAGTCTTTAGGACGAAATGCCCCGGCAAAGCTCATCAGTGGGACAACTACTGGGAGGCCTGGCACGACGCGGTAGAGATTCTCGGGGATAATCAAGTGAGTTCCTATGTCATTATTGGTCTGGGAGAAAGGGAAGAACCCACAAAGAAGGGTATAGAGAGAATGTGCCAATCTGGAATAATCCCGTATCTCGTCCCCCTCAGACCAATCAAAGGAACGAAATTGGAGAATGCCCTCCCACCAAGTCCTCAGACGATGCTGGACCACTACATGCACGCCATTGATTGCTTGAAGACCTACGGTGTTAATCCCACTGAGAACTTGGCAGGTTGCGTGAGATGCGGAGCTTGCTCAGCACTAGTGGATTTCTATGAGGAATCTCATGCTTTCTGACCTTGTCGCAAAAGTGAGGGATTATCCAGGCTTGAAAAGGAAGCATGCCATATCGATGTTTGTGGATGTTCTGGAACCGGTCCAGGACTTCGGAGATACCGTTCTTGGTTTTGGGGAGGATGCCGCGGTTCTAAGGCTGGGGGATGAATACATTCTCTTCTCTTCGGATGGCATCTGGTCAAAGCTCCATGCGGATCCGCAATGGGCGGGCTACTGCTCTGTTCTCGTGAACGTGAACGACATCTACGCCATGGGTGGCAAGCCTGTGGCAATGACGAACAACATATCCTACATGATGGAGGAGGAGGGCAGACTCTTGGCTGAAGGGATAAAGGACGCTTGCCACAAATTCCGAGTGCCTATGGTCGGAGGTCACATTCATCCCGACTCGGACTTCCTGTCCATTTCGGTTTCGATAGTGGGAAAGACAAGAAAGCTGATAACAAGCAAGGATTGTCAAGAGGGGAATGACCTCATTGTTGCGATCGATCTGGACGGCAGAAAACGAGGGGAGTTGCTGAACTGGGATTCCACATCTCACAAGGCTTCAGAGGTCGTGCTTCATCAGTTGGGCGGTCTGAATGAGATTGCCGAAAGAGGTCTGGTTACCGCAGGAAAGGACCTGTCAAATCCAGGTATCCTCGGAACGATTGGAATGCTGCTTGAGACCTCTGGAAAAGGAGCGGTTGTCAACCTGGATACACTCCCCATCCCCGAGGGAGTTGACATGGCGGAATGGGTCTTGATGTATCCCGGCTATGGTTTCGTGCTCTCTTCTCAGAAAGAGAACAGTGAAGAGGTCATTCGCGTCTTTCAAGAAAGGG
Organism: Methanomassiliicoccales archaeon; assembly: GCA_004377185.1. Classification (GTDB taxonomy): domain Archaea; phylum Thermoplasmatota; class Thermoplasmata; order RBG-16-68-12; family SOIM01; genus SOIM01. The sequence goes on from SOIM01000020.1 coordinate 51,449, forward strand.
ATGTCGAAGCGAGAGTAGTTGGCGAGGTCATCAGAGGAAGTAAGTTCGTTGTCAGGGAATCAGAAGAAGAGGAGCTTCTCTTCGATTTCGAAAAGGACCGCATAACTGGAATCAAAATGGGTTAGACCATGAGCGCGGAGAATGAGCCCATTGTGGAGCGATTTGATGAAGGGGACAGCGAAGAGCTGGAAAGTCTTTTCAAGACAGTCTGGCCGACTGCCACCGAATACCCCGAGCATTGGAGAAGGAGTAGGATGCTTGACTCTGGCCAGATACGGGAGGAAATGAAGAAAGGAATCCGATTCTTCGGAATCAGGGACGAAGGGAAGATAGTCGGCGTCTACAAGGCCAAGATAACACAAGATGAATGTTTCGGTGAACATCAGTCAATCCTTCCCTCTCGTAGAGGAACTGGAACAGCCTCTTTGATGTACGACCAATTCAAGAACCTGGCAAAAGAGAAGGGTTGCAGCGTGAACAGTGTGAATGTCCTCATAGGACAGAAATCAACGCTCACATTGGTGGAAAAAAACGGTTTCCGTAAAGTTGGAGAGCCCTTTGAGCAGTCTCCCGGGATGCTTGTCCAGAGATTCGAGAAAAAAGTGGATTAGACCTCGAGGTACATCTTGACGACGTTTCCGACGGCCAATTTCTTCTTCAGATCTTCCTGAACACGGAGCTGCACCTTCTCGCCCCGCAAATCCTGCAGGGTCACCCTGAACATCTCTGTCTCGGGTTCTATCGCCTTGACCTCGAACGAATTGACAAATTCCGGCATCTTATCCCCATCGAACATAAGCTGCTGTGTATAATAGGTTTCTCAGACGGGACTATTCAGAAACAACGATTTCTGGCTCGACCTCGACCCTGGACTTGATTGAGTTGGCGATGAAACACCTTGAAAGCGAGAGTTCAAGCGCTCTTTCCGTTTTTCTAACGTCTTCTTCGCTCTTCACCACTATCTTGGGCCTCAGTACGATTCTTGTGATTACGAGACCCGTCTCTCCCTGCTCTAAATATCCAACAGCATCACAGTCATAGGACAGGAACTCCACCCTCATCTTCTCGGCATATGCTATGAAGGTCAGCAGAATACAGGTGTTCTCGGATGCGACAAAAAGCTCCTCAGGCACAATGCGCCCCTCAACCCCTTTGAACTCGGGAGGGGAAGAGAACTCCATGACGTTCCCACTCCCGGTCTCCAGAGTGCCGATCCTGTCATTCTTCCACACTACTTTTGTTCGGTATTCGTGCAAGTTGTCACGCTCCTATCATGACGCTTTTCTCAAAGCCCTTTTGTAGACTTCCAGGGTCATCTTTGCGGTTCTGTCCCAAGTGAATTCCTCCACTTTCTTTCTTCCGGCCTTTCCCAGTCTCTTTGCGAGCCTCTTGTCGGCAAGAATCCGTATTATTGATTCCGCCAAGCCCATTACATCCCCGCAATCCAACAGCAGTCCGTTCCTGCCGTGATCCACCAGCTCGGGGATTCCGCCCACTCTGTACGCAACCACGGGCTTCTCGAGAGCCATGGCCTCCATCAACGTCAGACCCCACCCCTCCATCCGAGAGGGCAGTACGAAAACGTCACATTCACTGTAGTATTGAGGCAATCTACCGTCAGGGACGAAGTTCTTGAAGACCACGTTCTTGTCTATGCCTATTCTTCTCGCCAGGTCTGCGAAGACCTCCCTCTCGTTGAAGAACTGCCCCCCCGTCAAACCACTTCTTCCCACGACGGTGAGCTTCGCGTTCGGGATTCTCTTGATCACGAGTTCCATGGCCAACAACAGGAACTCCACACCCTTTCGCGCTTCGAGGCCACCTACGTACAATATGGACGGTCTTGAAGATGTCTTCTTGCCTCTGCCCGATTTGAATTTCGATAGATCTATGCCGTTGTACACGAGGTGTGCGTTCTCCTTGAAGTCCTTCTTCAGGGCCTTTTGCCAGTACTTCGAGACGACTATCCGCTCGTCTAGGAGATGTACCGATTTTTCCTGCAACTTTGCAAGGGTCTTTCCTCGAAACTCGTCTATATGATGTATCGTTCTGACGGTGGGAGCTTCTATCCTTCCTGAATCCTTCAGCTCAAACAACGCGTTGGCACCTATGCAGTCCTGGGAGTGATAGATATCAAAGCCCGAAGGCAGGTCTTTCCTGTAGGTAGCAATCATCCGCCTGACATCGCTGGTTGTCCTACCGGTCGAGGAGTAGGTGTAGATGTCGCGGGGAACACTGGTCTTTCTGTAAAATCCAGCTGGAAATCCCTTCTCACCTTTCTTCTTCAAGGAGAACAAATGAACATCATGACCTAAATCCTGCAAGGCCTCAGAGAGATTGAGGGCATGAACAACGCCCCCCCTAGGTTTGGTGCTGTAGGTCAACATAGCGATTCTCAATTGCAAATCACTCCAGCTAAATCGGTTTTTCTGAGTATCTCAAGCGCCTATAAAGCACTATTGGGAAATCGCAACTACAAGGCCTGTTCGCACACTTGTACGAGGTCCAAGGTCTTGATATCGAGTCCGGCCTTCTTTGCGCCAGCATTCAGATTGACAACGCAGAAGGGGCAGGGAGTGATTATGAGATCCCCACCCGTCTCTACAGCTTCTCTAACTCTGTCAGCTGCTATGTCCTCTGCCTGCTCATTGAAAGCGATCTTGAAACCTCCTCCCGCACCGCAACATCTGGCCCTCTCCCTGTTTCTGGGCATCTCCAAGAGCTCGAGGCCTGGTATCTTCTTCAGTACGTTCCGCGGATCATCGAACACTTTGGCATGTCTTCCCAGATGGCAGGGGTCATGGTAGACAGCCTTCTTGTTGAACTCCTTTGTGAACTTGAGCTTCTTTTCCTGAATGAGCTTCCAGATGTACTCACTGATGTGATACACATCGAAGGGCGTATACCCCACTATTGCAGGGTAGTTCTCCTTTATCGTCTTGAAGCAACCCGCACAAGCCGTGACCAGCTCCTTCACTCCTCTCCTCTCCACCTCATTGATGTTGTGTTGGACGTACTCTTCCTTCACCTTGTCCCCCAATCCTGTTCTGAGCAGAGGAGAACCGCAGCACCACTCATCCGGCCCCATGATGGTGAACTCAACATCTGCCGCCTGAAGGATTTTGATGGTTGCCTCGGCGAGGAATTGCATTCGATGTGCGGCGGTGCAACCCACGAAATAAGCAACGTCCGGGTTATCCGATAGCTTCGTCCCTTCTGGTATCCATCTTCCCCTTTTGTCCAAGAAGTCCTTCTCGGGGTCGTTTGGGTCAAAGAAGGGATTTCTTTTGTTCGGGTCGTAGATTCTCTTCATCAGTTCTTTATGACCAGGCAGAGGATCCATGCCTCTACCGACCAGCCATTCCTTGACCTCTTCCCAGACGTCCGAGAGCTTTATTTCGACGTGACAGACCTCATCACACATGCCACATGAAGTACAGTGGAACAACGTCTCGTAGAAGGACTGGTCATGGTCTCTCTTCTTCCTGTTCTCAAAGAAACCTCTCTCCCCCATCCTCTTCAGGAAGAATATCTTCCCCCTCGGAGAATCTGCCTCCCATCCGAACTGGTCGTACGCCGGGCAAGTTGTCTTGCAGTAACCGCACTGCAGACAGGAATACAGGTCCAGGTCTATGTCGGCAACCTTGTCCATGCCTTCATCCTCCAGTTTGAGGCGGGTTTAGGTCCACCCTTGGCAGCGCCTTCTTCATCATTCCTAAGAGGTTCAGACCTATGTTCATCAGAAAACCTGGAATCGGAATTCCCCATTTGATTCTCATCTCGGTCGTTTTCCCGGGGTTCATGATATTATCAATGTCAATCAATTCTTTAACATTGCGAATTACTCGAGCTCCTTCTTTTCCGTGGAGGTTGTTCAGGTTCCAGGCAAACCACACACCCAGGCCGGAAGGTCGTCCGCCCAACTTGACCGCCTCATCGATTATCCTCTTCACGAATCCCATGGAGGCAAGGCTCTCGATCGCAAACCTCTCATTTGAGAGGTAGAAGGGCATGAACGCGACCGAATTCCTATCCACAACCACGCCTCTCAGCGTGGATTTCATCTTCATCTCCTTGCTTATCTTCGCAGCTCTGCCGAGCATCTCAGCCAGGCGTGGTGTTGGAATAACTCCCTCACCGATTGTTCCACCTGGACCTAGTCTTCTTATCCTCATCTCGTAGGACCTCTCTTCCCATTCATGAGCAGCCAGTTCCTCGGATTCCTTCTTCCCTCCGCTGGCTTCCATCAACCGGTCGAGGGCCTTCTCGTTAGCATCATTGACTGAAGTGGAATCCCTGAGGGCAATGCTCAACAGCGAACCTACTTCGGGTGCGTCCTTTCCTAGCAATCTGAGGAATTCGAAATTGTTCTCATCGTAGAATCCCATGTGGTACGGAGTGATGTTGGAATCGGAGATCTTGACCAAAGGTCGTTGCAGTGCCACGGCATTCTCGAAGGAATATGCCAGCGGTCTGGTATCCTCTGCCATCGGGTACAGTTTCACCGCCACTTCCGTGACTATGCCCAGACTTCCTTCTGAGCCGGAGAATAAGGCGTTGAGGTCATAGCCCGGACCTCTGTTGGAGCATCCTCCCGATTCGGTGTCTATGATTCCCCCGTTGCTCATGACGGCCTTCAAGAATGCGATTTGTGAGTAAGCGGTCCCGTACTTGTAGGACCCGACCCCCGCACCACCCGTGTTCGTCCAACCACCAAGAGTGGCAACCGGAGCGCTTGAAGGGCAGGCACCGATCATCAGCCCCTTCCTCTCGACCTGAGTGGTAACTTCCTCCCAGGTGACCGACGGTTCGCAGTAGGCCAACATCCTGTCCTCATCGATTTCCAAAACCTTCCTCATAGAAGAGAGATCCAGCAGGATGCCACCCTGAGTTGCTATGGCTCCACCGAATCCCCAACTGGCTCCTCCTCGGCCGACCAAAGGAATGTCATTCTCCCTTGCCAGTTTCATGATTTCCGCTATCTGTTCGGTGTTCTGGGGTCTGACGACGGCATCCGGAATCATATCAAGCATTAGTTCCACAAGCTTCGGAAGAGGCGCTAGATCGTGGGTATAGTAGTACTTCATGAACTCGTCAAAAACCACATTCTGGTCGCCAACAATCGACTCCAATCTCTTTCTGAGATTCTTGTTCAGGGTACCTCTCTTCGGCGGCCACAGTTTCCTCAGACGGGATCGGGACATTTTGGTACGCCAGGCCTCGATATCTTGTGCTAGACCGAATTGCGACACGATTTCTTGCATTCCAGGCGAGGGAATCCTCCCACGGCTGTCCGCCGCGGTTTTGATGGAAGCGAGCGTCTTGGCGACTGGTTCAGGATTTTCGCTCCAAGTCTGGCAATCCACCCATGCACTCAGTCCTGAGTAGGAACCCCCGAGAGAAACCAGCCTGTTCCTGATCTTCGTCTTTAAGTCGTCCAGGTTGACCACGGTCGAAGCTTTCTTTGGAAGGGAGATTCCGACCGCAACGAAATCTCTGTCAAGCAGTGTACATGAAAAAGCCAGGAGTGTATTGATGCCCTTTGCCTTTGATAAGAAATCACGGAACTTCTCAAGTGGGATGGAAACCTCTTCTATGAGTGTGTGTCCTATCCCAGCTACCCTGTCCAAGAGAAACCTCTTCTTCCACCTCTCTCTGGCAACCTCAGGTGTCTGCTTCTTACCTTCTGATTCCTCAATCTCGGTATCGAGCCTCTCTTCTTCAATATCCACAACTTCTTTCGAGCCCGCGTACACCACATCCAAAACATTGGAGAACTCCTTTCCCGTCTCGGGCGGAACCACTGAAAAGGAAACATGGTAGGGTGATGTCCCCCCTTTGATTATCTTCCCGAGAGCTTCGAGAAGTCGGTTGGGATCAGGGAAGGTGTAGGTACTTGGTCCGATGTCTTCCCATCGAGGGATCAGCTTCAGTGTTATTCCCGTCAATTGGCCTAACGTCCCGTGAGTTCCAACAAAAAGCCTGTTGAGATCATAACCCGTGCTGAAGTTCGATATCGCATTGTATCCAGTGTCAATGGCTTTCCCGCTTCCGAGAACAACCCTGAGTGACCTCACCTGCTCCTCCGGTCCACCGTAGGCAAAGCTTCCCACGCTGGGTCCCCGTTTGGATATCCATTCGCCTATCGAGGCTCCCTTGGAGGTCGCTGGGTAAGAGGCAAGTGTCCGGTTGTGTTTTCGTAAGGAGGACAACAGCCCCGCGCAGGTTGTCTGCGGACCGCAAATAACGAAAAAATTGTCGCTGTTTATCCTAATGCCTTCTCCCAATCCTACCAAGGGTTTGACCCCCTTCCTCCTCTAAGATGAACAGACCGATTTCTCATCTTTTCGTGCTTCTGGACACCACCCATTGGGGTGCTCTTGGGTTCGAATCGAAGTAATGCCATTGTGCTATTTATAGTTAGAGTAATTCGTGAAATCTGTGTCTAATTTCGCCGGGTCCGTTTATCCCCAATAGCAATCTCATTCATCGATATCCTTCTTGAAGGGGAACATCCAGACATCCGGTCTGGAGAGACCAGAAAAACAGTAGGTTCGTTGGTAACTCGCATGAGTACTTCTTGCGGGACAGATGATGTCGAGTGTTTCCGATGGCAAACCGCCCAAATTAACTGCGTTGATTTCGGCACCAGTCTTGCCACCTTCCGCCCAGGTCATGGGAAAGACTTATCTATTCCTCCCACATTTTATGACATAGAGGAGGATGTCGATGGGTAGACAAGTTGTGGGCGAGCCTAGGAGTCCTTCTTGGTCCATTGTGTTATTTGTCCTTCTGTGGACATCGACTGTGATTGTTCCACTCTGCAACCCTGAGCCCGCTGTTGCGTTTCCAACCAATCAGGACCCAGATGTCAAGCTCACGGGAGGTGACCTTCCTCAAGAAATCAAGATAATCGATGTCAACTACGATTCGCTCCCAGACCTGGTAACGGTGAACGACAATGGGAACGATCTATCGTTCTTCTTCCAGAAGGCAGATCGGACATTCAATACTACTCCCGATTTCAGTCTGTTCATTGGTGAAACTCCAACCTCAGCTGTACTTGAGGACTTCAATCGTGATGGCTTGCTCGATATCGTGGCTATCGATGGTGGTTGCTTTCCCTGGCCCTTCAACTGCAACACCACAATCTTCTACCAGCGCCCGGACTATTCCTACCCCGTCATTGCGGACCAGGTGATAGGCAGACGTGACATAGTCCCTCGCACACTCGCGGCTGGAGACTACAACTCTGACGGACTTCTGGACTTCGCAATGTCTGGAGGCTTTACGGGCAGAATCTTCGTGTACCTCCAACTCTTGAGTGGAGGATTCCCTGACAACCCAGACTGGATTCTTTCCACGCCAGACATGGGGGCGTTCGGACTCGCCAGTGCAGATTTGAACGATGACGGTTTGGATGACTTGGTTCTGGCAAACCACGATTCCTGGAGCATCTCGCTCTACTATCAAAAGAGCAATCACACACTTCCCTTGGTTCCAGATCTCAATCTGTCAACGGGCGATGGTCCAGTACACGTGACACCTGGGGACCTGAACAGCGATGGCCTAGTAGACCTGGCTGTCACCAATGGAATGGAAGGCACATTCTCCTTGTTCCATCAGAGAAGTAACTACACCTTTCCTACAAGCCCAGACCAGAAAATAAGCACAGGTGGAACGGGCAATTTCGTTCCAATGCACGCTGCCATAGGCGATGTGAGTGGGGATGGATTTGTGGATATTGTTATCTCCCGCGCCACTAAAACCACTGCCTCCGTCTACCTACAGAATCCAGGTGGAGGATTCCCTTCCACTGCGTCGTTCATTCTCAATGCTCCCAGTCGACAGGCGGCGATCGGAGACCTGAACGGAGATGGCCTGAACGACATAGCTATGTCAATCTATTATGAACCCTTTGTGAACGAGACCATCTACCTGTTCTACCAAGAACCTCCAGGCCTTCCGCCCAGCACGACCCTATCCATTGGGACTCCAAGAATCGATGATACTCTGCCTCTTGTCACATCCTCCACTTCCCTTTCGTTCAACGTGATTGACAGGAGCGGCACTGGCATTGACTCAACCTATTACCGCATCAACGGTGGGCCCTGGTGGACTTATCAAGTCGGGACGACATTCAACCTTCCCAACGAAGGCCTCAACACGATTGACTTCTACTCGATTGACAACACAAGCAACGTGGAGCCGACGCAGACCAGGTACATCGCGGTTGACAACACTCCTCCCACCTCAAACCTCTCAGTAGGTGACCCTCACCTTCAGTCATCAACTCTCTGGGTGTCACCGTTCACCAATCTAACCCTTTCGGCTGAGGACAAGCCCTCGACATCAGCCGGAGTGAATCAAACCGTCTACAGGATTTGGAACTCCTCAGGTTGGTCGCAGTGGCTGTATTCGAATTCGTTCCGATTGAATGATGAAGGCGAAAACATTGTCGAGTTCTCCTCTGAAGATCGCTTGGGGAATGTAGAGTCGACACAGAACGTCAGCATGATTGTTGATGGAACACCGCCAACGACATTCGTCTCAGCACCCTTCCTCCTCAACGGCAGCAGGGCGCTCACTCTCGTAGCGATCGACCTGGGCGTTGGAGTCTCATCGACACGTTTCTCATTGGATGGTGGTCCGTGGCAAGGTTACACAGAAATAGTATATCTTCCTGGTGATGTAAATCATCAAGTTCTCTATCGCAGCGAAGACCTCCTGGGAAGTTTAGAGGCGGAGAGGTCGTTGTTCCTCCCGAAGGCGACTCCGGGCCCGCTCACATTTCTGCAAGTCGGCGATCCTAAGCACGGCACGCTTCCGGTATTCGTGACATCATCGACTCTTCTCACGCTTACCCCAACGGACAGAAGCGGTTCCGGAATCAACACAACGCTATACAGCATCGATGGCGGACAATGGATGAAATATTCCGACCTATTCACGCTCTCTGGAGAGGGAATCCATCAGGTGAGTTTCTACAGCATTGACAACCTCGGGCAGAATGGGTCGGCAGATGTAGCCGCGCTTGTTCTTGACGACACCGGCCCGGATGTAACGATTTCAGCAGAAGCAGGAAGGCATGTGGTACGCGACGGTTCACACTATGCCACTTCCTCCTCCACTTTCAGCTTTGAGGCCTACGACAGGGGACTCTTACCTGTTGGTGTAGCTGACGTCGAATACCAGCTGTGGACTCCTTCGGGATGGTCTCCGCTGACGTCGTTCTCAGCGCCGTTCTTCCTCGGCGAGCCCGAAGGCGACCGATACATTCGCTATCATGGGACAGACCTCCTAGGCACTGTCGGAGTCGTGAAGAATATCACCATATTAGTGGACGACACTCCTCCCTACACCACAATCGAATTGGGCTCTCCTAGACATGAGGACTACATAGCACCTGATACCGCTCTCACCATAGTCTCGACTGATGCCGGCCCCGAGCCGGTTGGGCTATACAACGTGGAATACAGACTCGACAGCGACACAACGTGGATGAGATATACATCTCCAATTAGACTTGCAGGGCTTCAGGACGGCCCCCATGAAGTGAGATACAGAGGCACAGATCTTCTGGGAAACATCGAGGTCGAGAGGGTCACATCGGTATTCCTTGATGGCTCACCGCCTGTCACAACCGTGCCCGACGCGCCTGAGGACATCACAAGAGAGACGATCCTAACCCTTGCCGCCACAGACTCTGGCAGTGGCGTAAACATCACTCAATACAGGATAGATGATGGTGTCTGGATGGTCTACGCCGGCGGGTTCACCCTCGATGAAGGAGACCATGACATCCTCTACAAGTCTGTGGACAACCTCGGAAACACGGAAGATGAGAAACACCTACGCGTGACTGTCCTGGAAGTGCATCAGGAGGAGGTCAACCACAAACCTCTCGTGGCCACTGTGTTTGCGATCATCCTGGCGATTCTTGGTCTGCTGTCATCTTGGAGGAGACCATGGCAAGGGAAGAGAGGAAGATTCGCTGTGGTGAAGACATTTGCCTTCATCTCCATTCCCTTCATCTTGGCCGAAGCTTTGACTGGAATACTATCACATATCACAGGGGAACTATCGATACCGCCGCTACTTGGCCTTGGGACTGTTATTGATGTATGCGTGCTACTCGCGGGACTGTCAGTCTTAGTCTACCATTCAAGAACCAGTGGAAAGAGCAGTGCTCTTTGATGTGGGTTCCGGCTTCGAAGCTTGAAGACATCATAGTCTCGACTTAGAGGGTTGGAGCCTGTCTGCACCCCCTACGAACAATGTTTTTGTACTCCCGTCCGGCTATGTTTTGGCAGTTCTGGGGTGCACAGTCCTCGTGAACCGAGTAGAAAGAAATCCTAGATAGCGTCATGAAGTTCCATAGTTCCGAACCCAAACAGGTATGGATATCGCCCATTCCAGTAAGGAACCTCTCTCCCAACTAGAAGGGATATTGCTTGCCCAACACCTCGGTTGACGCCAAGGCCGCCTGAGCTCCCTGAGCACAGGAAGTCACGATCTGCCTAGCCCCTCCCGTGATGTCGCCCGCCGCGTACACACCCTTCACATTCGTCCTTTGAAAATCGTCCACCTTAATGTACCCGTTATCGTTCAGATTCACACCGAGATCCTTCGCGAGCTCCGTGTTCGGAACCAGCCCGACGGACACGAACGCACCGTTGAACTCCTCTGTTCTTCTTTCCTCACTGTTCACGTCCTTGAGTTCGATGCTTTCCAGCTTCTGGTCTCCGTTGAAGCAGCACACCACCGTATTGTAGACAATATGAACCCCTTTCCTCTCAAGCTCTTCTTGGTACGTCTTCTCCGCTCTCAACTGGTCCCTTCTGTGGATAAGGTGCACATCTATACCCAGATTCTTGAGATACAATGCTTCAATTGCTGCGGCGTTCCCCCCTCCTATCACCGCCACTTTCTTGTCCTTGAAGAAGAAGCCATCACAAGTGGCGCAGAAGGAAATTCCTTTGCCGGAGAACTTCTTCTCACCTGGCACGTTCAACATTCTGTAGGTTGCACCCGTCGCGAATATCACCGCCTTGACCTCATATTTCCCCTTGGAGGTCCCGACTTCAAAACCGTCTTCTGTCTTGGAGATGTCCTTGACGGGTTCGAGCTCATGGGGCTCCACATATTTCTTGAGATGATTCTTGAATATCTCTGCCAGCTCCATGCCCGAGATGTTCTCGTATCCTGGGTAGTTCTCTATCCACGGGGATATGACTATCTGACCGCCGACCATTTTCTCTTCGATGACAATTGTCGAGATGCCTGCCCGTATCGCATAAATGCCTGCAGCCACTCCCGCCGGACCGGCACCGATGACAGCCAGTTCGTAGTCCATAGTATAACCCTCACAAGTAATGTTCTCCCGATATTTAAGGAAAAAGTCTTTCGGATTAGGAATACCTTTCTTCCTTCCAGGGATCCGCGGAATCGCTGTATCCCCTCTTCTCCCAGTACCCCAGCTCCTTCTCTTCCGTGAACACTACCTTCCTTACCCATTTGGCGCTCTTGTACGCGTATTTCTTTGGAACGACCAACCTCAACGGACCACCGTGCTCAGGAGGTAGGGGTTCTCCCTCAAACTGAGATGCAAGAAGGACATCCTCATCCATCATATCCTCCAGTGACAGGCTAGTCGTGTACCCGCCTTCCGCGACCACAGTTACGAAGCGTGCGTTTGCTTTGGGGCTTGCGAGTTTCACAAGTTCCCTGAACCTGACCCCCTCCCATTCGTTCTCCAGCCTGCTCCATCCCGTCACGCAGTGGAAGTCACTGACCGCCTTCGCCTTCGGAAGGTCTCGGAATTCCTTCCAGCTCATGGTCACAGAATTCTCGACCAGCCCCTCCACTCGGAAATCCCATTCCTTCTGATCGAATTCCGGGACGCTTCCTTCATGAAGGACTGGAAACTTCTCGGTGACCTTCTGGCCAGGCGGTATCCTCTCCTCTTCGTTCATTCATCTCTCTTCCTTGCTAGGACTCTCAACCTCGATGACGGCAGAACCAAAATCTCCAACTCCCCTCAGTGAGGTGAGCATGGCGAGGACAGCATTTCCGAAGATCTCTGCGGGAAACTTCTTCAAGGGAACCTTCTTGCCGTCCACCGTCACGCAAATGCTCTTCCTTCCGTAGTGCTTGCAATCCTCTACGTCCACCTCTCCCGATATTACCTTGTTCGCAAATGTGGCACAATCAAACCCGCATTCCTGACAGTCGAGAAGGGGAAGACGGTTGTAGACTCTTTCGAACTCTATCTTGGATTTGATGTACTCGATCATGCCTTCATCTTTATCCTTGAACCTGAGAACTGTGTTCTCCTCTTCCTCGATATCTCCGACCGCGACCTTCGGGAAAGCTGATGACTTGTAGCCTTCCACCAGTATTACGTCGGTATCAAGGTTCTTCTGTATCGTTTCCAGGATTTTCTCAATGGACACCGACCCTCTCACTATAAAACTCGTTTCTTGGTCGCTGCTTGCAACCACGAGCCGCGCTCCCGCCTCCGCGTGCCTCCAAGTGTCTTTGCCTTCGGTATCTATCGTGAACCCCTCTCTCTTGATGTGCTTCACCGTTGCCACCGAAAATCCCTCTTCCGTTAGACGGCTGACCACGTTTTCAATCAACGTAGTCTTCCCCGACTTCGATTTTCCGTAAACACCCAGAATCATGATACGACCCCAGCTAAACATGCGCAACTTGGCTAAAATCATTTCGAAGTCTGCTCAAAAACCCCAGATGAAGAGGTGTCTCTTCATCCGGGGTGCCACAACGATTGCCGTTAAGCTCCGTCAGGAATTTCAATAATGCCAACTGACTTCAATGTTTCGGTATAATTTCACGACCTATTGCGAATGTGGCTACGAAGACAATGGATAGTTAACAAAATGACAACAAGACAACAGAGATTGGTCATTCGGACACCGTGATGCACAGCGATTGACTTTCTGCAGACCGAGATTAGGATTTGTCGCTATGTCGTGTTCCCATTGAAACATCTCCGATGTCCTTGTTTCTTGGAAAAAGGAATGGTCCCGCAATCAGATACAACACACCTATTGAGAGGCTCAATGAAGCAAGAACAATGCCTATCAGAGGCTCCACATTCCACAATCCTAAGAGGGAGGCGAGCATCAGCGAGCTGAGAGCCATGCCTGCCCAAGGAACGAGTTTCCCTTCGACCTTCGGGTATCCAATCTCGCTGATTGCGAGTACGGATGTGAGAGTTGCTATCAGAAGGAAAGGATGTTGAAGCTTGTGCCAAAGGAGGCCGTTCTCGCCGATCAGGAGACATAGAGCAACGATGAAGAAGGCGGTTGTAGCAGTGGGGAGTCCTATGAAATGAGAAACCGGAGATTGCTGGGATGCGTTTCTCGCGAGATGAAGGATGCCAGCCACAATCACAAAAGCAGGAACAATGACAGCCAAGGCATTGTCAACAGAAACCAAGGCCGACCCCTTTGCAATGTCGTAGAAAGTGGAATACAGAAGGATGGCCGGTGCAAAACAGAACGAGATAGTGTCTGAGGAAAGGTCTAGGTACGGGCCAAATGTATGCTTGGTCCCGAATTTGCGAGCTACAATTCCGTCCAATCCATCCAGCGTTATTGCAAGAATCAAGAGCGCATAGGCGAACTGTAGCTTTCCATCGAAGATGTAGGTTATTGCAAGGAAGCCCAAGACCCCATTTCCTATTGTCAACAGGTCGGCCGGGGAAATCTTCCTAATCCAGATCATGGACCACTTCTCCTACCGATGTCTCTCCTGCCCGGACCTTCTGACCTTCCTTGACTATTATCCTGACTCTGTCCGGCATCTCGACAGTGACACCAGACCCGAAAACGATCATACCGATCCTCTGCCCCTTCTGCAGGTACATACCATGTCTTACGTACGGCACAATCCTCCTTGCCACAAGCCCCGCGATTTGGATCACCTTCATCGGCCCAAGTCTGGACATGATGGTTATCTCCACCCTTTCGTTCTTCCTTGCCTTCTCCGAGTATGCAGGTGAATGACCGCCAGGGAACCTCTCCACCTCAACCACTTTGCCTTCGATGGGAGCTCGGTTCACATGCACGTTATGGATGTTCATGAAGATGGACAGTTCTCCACTTTTGTGGTCCACTTTCAGCACCTTTCCGTCCGCGGGGGAGACAATTCCCTTCCCTATCGCTCTTGGTGGGTCCCTGAAGAAGATCATCATGAGGACTGCGATCAGAAAGAATGCATTGGCTACGAAGTAGAGTGGAAAGGACATATGCTGGATGGACGCAACAGTGGCGAATATCCCTATCAGCAAAGGAATGGCTATCCAATGAAAAGCGCCTTTGGCAATCACACTTTGGCAACAAAGGAAAGAAATAAAGTTCTTTCCCCGCTGTTCTCAATCCTTCAAAACAATCTTAGCATCAACTATGACCAAACCATCCTCACTGGCTAGGACCGGGTTCAGGTCCAGTTGTTCCAGCTTTTTGTTCATGTCTCCGTCAGAGGATATTCTAAGGATACAAAAAACATTCTCCTTAGGAGGAACCAGACGATGTACAGATATGTGTCCAACTCTTCACAAAGATTCTTGCAGAAAACCCATCTAGAGCCGTAGCTATTCCCGAAAATGAGGGCGACAAGATAGGCATCACGCTTACTTAGCCACACCTACCCTTCTTTTCTCACCCTTCTTCTTGACATCTTTCTTTGGTTTCTCTTCGATCACATAATCGAAGGGGTTCTCTCTCATCATCATCATGCTAACGACTCTTCTTTGAAAAGCGGTGTGATATCCTAAAAAGAAATTGAGGCGATTATCGCATATGATAACACAAAGGATTACAAATTCTCAATTCTAATGATGCACTTGTCGTCCCCTTTACCTATCGTCTTTTGCAAACTGACAAGCGCGCAGCTTCTGCACCTCACCGCAATCCTGGAGACGATGGCTCTTGTCAACATACAGAAGACGGGGTTCTTCTTTGCCTGATCCCCCCACGGACACACCGTTCCTTCCATTACGATCCTGCTCGGTGAAGTCTTCACTGTCCTGAAGTCCGCTCCGAGTTGATTGAACACAATTCGCACCACCTCCGCGACCCTCTCGGAATCTATCTCTTCGCTCTTGGAGATGTACTTGTCGCAGTAAAGGTTCTCTATGTTGTCACACATCTCTCTCACGAATCTGGTCCTCATTTCTTGAGGAGCGGGAAAGAGGATGGTTGGTATGATGTTGGTCAAGAGCGAGCGCAGTTCATTCTGTGACTCTTGCGCAGTCCTCTCCCTCATCTTCTCGCTCAACTTCTCCGCATGCTCCTCTCTCTCCATGCGATAATCCATTGCCCTTCGGACAGTGCTCACCAGGTGGTATCCGTCAAAAGGTTTCTTCAGATAGTCGAACGCACCTTTCTTCATGGCCTGCGCCACCACTTCCATCGTCCTGTCCTCCGCCAGAACTATGAAAGGTAAGTCCTCGTGATGCGCACCCACGAAATCCAAGAGATCGAGACTGTTCAGCTTGTCCGCCTTCGCATCCGCAACTATGACCGAGACCTCGTTCGACAACAGTGACATCGCGGCCTCCTCTCCGTCACTCACCCTGATGATTTTGAAACCGTCCTTCCCGAGATGCTGAGAAACGTACTCGTACAGTTCGTCGTCCTTATGGACGAGGAGTATCTTTTTCTTATTGGGCTCCATGGACTACCTTTGCTACGTTGAAGAAGGTCCTAGTCATCAAACGAGGTCTTCAGTATCTTTATCCCCGCGCCAGAGATCTCAAATGGGAGATAGTCGAGAGGGACTTCCGTGCTCCTCATCTTCCTTATGTCGATTAACCTCTCTCTCCTGTTCGTGTAGGGGTTCTCCCTTCTGAACAGCCAGATCGCTCCGTACGTTGAATACATTGCGACGTTGTTGTACTGTTCTCCCACCGCGTCATCGCATATGATGAGGGATGTGCACCCTTTCTTGGCAAGCATGAAGACGAGCAGGTCCAATTGTTCTCGGAATCTCTCGACAGGCATTCCCAGAGCGTAGACGCCAACATTGTCCACGACCACGTGCGTGACATTCTCAGGAATCCAATCTGCAATGTCCTTGAGGTGTATTTCCATACCTTTCTCAGATGGGTCTGAGAACCTTGCTTCGATCATTCTTCTTTCCAGAACCTCGAGAATCTTAAGAAGACCCTCGTCTTCATACTTCTTGAGGTCCCAACCAAAGCCGATTGCCTGAGATCTTAGGTCCTCCGGGCTCTCCTCGGTCGCAACCAGGGCGCATCTCTCACCGTTCTCACAGTGTTCAGCAATGTATTGCAGTCCCAGAACGGTCTTTCCGACGCCTGCGTCCCCGGTCACGAGAATGGTCTTTCCTTCCGGATAGCCCTGTATGATGGTGTCGAGCTCTTTCAATCCAGTGCTAACTCTACTTATCGCCATCGTCTCACGATGAATGTAAAAATGGCAGGACTTAAACAGTTTATGCGGTCTTTATCATATTTGATAAAGGGCCAGATGTCGGGCTCAATTGGGTACTAATCGGTGGCCAGATCTTCCCCGGCTTCTAACGCCATTTGGATTTCGTTGTAGAGGTCTTCGAACCCCTGAAGGTTGAGGGATGAAATAGGAAGCAAGGGACGGAATGCGCCCACATTCTCGAGAGCCTTGAAGAACTCGGAACTGGCAAGTATGATTGGGCTGCCCGATTCCTCTTCCAATGATGTGTTCAACGCGTCCGTACTTCTTGACCACTCCAGGATTTTTTCCAAATCTTTCTCGGGGAGAAGGTCAACCTTGGAGAGGACGGTCGCCAAAGGAATAGAGAAGCGGAACTGGGTTGTGGCTGAGAGCATAATGGAAGACACGAAACCAGATGGAGTGCGTGCCAGAATGGGATCCACAAGGAAGGCCATCATAGCGTCCTCCCTGCCGAATTCCTCCACTATCACCTTGCTGGATTCCCTGAACGTGAAGAGCTCCATTTGTCCTGGGGTGTCAATGAACACGTAATCTGTTTCAAAACCTCTGATGGTGTCGCCAACCTCCTTGGCGTTCAGGGCGAGCATGTCAGCGCAGTAGATTTGTGCAGCGTTGGGTCCGAGGGCGGTGTCCTCCATCGCCTCTTTGAGTGTGTACCAATCTTGGATGTCCACATCTGGATTGTAGACCAGGTTCTCTGCCCCAGGGTCGAGGTTGACGGTTATTGCGTCGAAGCCCTGGGTGTTCATCCAGACCTGGAATGCATGCACGGCTGTGCTCTTCCCGCTGCCAGCAGTGCCTATGATGTAGATGCGTTTCGACATTGGATCACTTAAGCGGGCCCGAAGGGATTCGAACCCTTGACCTATCGGTTAAGAGCCGATCGCTCTACCACGCTAAGCTACGGGCCCCCGTCCAGTTGAATGAAAGTTGGCTATTAAAGGTATCGCACGCTCCCTTAGATGATTATATGTATAATACTATAGCGTAATCATTCCACGAAGATTGCTGGCCTCCACGGCATCGCGAACTTGGCCTTTGATTTCGGGTCGTATCTGGATTCGTCCTCGGCATCGCAAATCTCCACGTCGCAGGAGAACTGGGTCTTCAAGAGCTCCACTGATTCCGAGAGATATCCCTTCTCGTCCACAAGGTTACCAAACTTTTCCAGGTTGGCGGAGGACATCCTCTGCATATCCTTCACCACCTTCCCTGCGAATTGCGATATTACCTTCGTCTTTTCCTTGAGCTCATCATCAGCGCTGGCCTTTTCCATGATGGTTTTCATTGACAGGTCCTGGGATTTTGCAAGTTGGATCGCCCACAGGTAGACCTTGTTCTTCCAGTCCGGCGAAAGATACAGCACGATCTTCTTTGGAACGATCTTGGTGACCTTCAGTATCTCACGAATATCCTCCAGGTTCGATTTGAGGAACTCTTCGGATCTCTCAGCTACCCGATCTATCTCCTCCGCCTTGGATTCAGGGTAGGATGCCCGGCTGATGTACCCCTCCTTTCCGAGAGCCTCCCAGATCTCCTCACAGAGGTGTGGAACGAACGGAGACAAGAGTTTGGTTTCTGTCTTCACAAAGTCCTCAAGCAGCTTCGAGTTGGGCGTGTTCGAGGTTCTTCTCAAATACCATTGCCATTCCCGTTGCAGGTCGAAGTAGCATATCTTCAGAGCTGTTCGATGGTTCATCTGCTCCATTGCCTCTTCTGTCTCCTTTACACTCTTGTTCATCACCGATCTGAACCAGGAATCGATTGGGTGCCACTCCTCTCTGGTTTCGTGCTTCTCTGTCGCGAAGGAGTACCATTGCTTCAGCTTCCTGCCGATCGTGAGAGCGAAGCCAGGATCGAAGGACGGGTCATCCAAACCCTCTCCTCCTTGTGCTAGGGTGATGCGGGTCACGTCCGCCCCCAGTTGATTCAACGCGTCCCGGAGAGTTCGGACGTTGCCAAGGGATTTGGACATCTTCTCCTCTCTAACGGTGATGTACCCGTTTATTCCGTATCCTCTGGGCCAGTACTTTCGATCGAATATCGCCACGTGGCTGAAGAGTGCAAATGTAAGATGATTCTGAATAAGATCTTTGGCAGAGTGCCGGAGGTCAAAGGGATACCAGTACTCGAACTCCCTTCTCATCTCAACCAGTGCATCTTCTGGAATACCCGTCTTTGCCGCCACTTCTGATGATGTCCCGATGTTCTTGAAGAGGAAATCGAAGACCTCATCGGTTATCTTCTCAGGGTCCAATTGTTGCAGGACATGGGATATCGTGTAGTAGGCCATGTAGATGGTTGAATCTGACAGAGATTCTATCACCCACTTCTCGTCCCAGGGAAGTCGCGTGCCCAGGCCAAAGTGATGCGTACATGCCCAATCGGTCAGCCAGTCTATCACATAGTCGAACTGTTTCCTCGAAATCTCGGGGTAGAGCGTCATGTCGTCCAAGCACTCGTGGACCTGTGACTTCCATTCATCATCGCCGTAAGCAAGGAACCACTGGTCGCTCACAATCTTGACGATGCTGGGGGTAAGGCAACGGCAGACCACATCCCCGCTGGGCTCGTACAAGGTTGAAGCCTCTCCCTCCTCGATCATCTTCTCCTTGATGACATCCTTTGCGCGGATGACAGGCATGCCGGAGAACTCATCGCAGTTCTCTCTCATTATTCCGTCATAGAACCCGGCCTTGTAGACATCCTCCTTCGCCTTGAGAAGTTTCTCCTTCTCCTCCAAGCTCTTTATGCCCATTTTGTCCACGATTTCTACGGCTGGCAGTGGACCCCAACCCTTGGTAATGATGATGGGTATGGGTTCAATGGCTCTCAATTCCTCGACGTTCAGTCCGTACTTCTTGCATTCCTCCTTGTCCTCTTGTAGAACTTTGAGGGCAACCCAATCGTCAGGCGCATCGGATGGTACGCTAGTAACAATACCCGTGCCCTTGCCTTGGTCTATGAATCGCGTAGGGAGGATAGGAATCGGTCTGTGGATTGCTGGCGCAATGACGGACTTGCCAATCATCTCCCTTCCTTTGACCTTCCCGATGATATTCACTTCGTGCTTCTGCTCCTTCAATTTCTCCGCACACTGTTCGTTAATGATCCAGGTCTCCCCGTCCACATCAGCTTCCACGTATTCGACTTCGGGATCCAGCCAAAGGTTGGTCTGACCATACACAGTCTCCGGTCTCAGGGTCGCGGCAAGAAGGTACTTCCCTTCTAACTCGAACTTGAGCAGCGTGAACTCGGAAGGGGTCTCTCCCTCTCCGCTGATCCTGTCGTGGTCCCCCACCACCGTCTGATCCTTCGGACACCAGACCACCGGATGCTCACCGAGTCGGACGTAGCCCAATTCCTTCAACCGAGTGAACTGCCACCTGACGAACTTGTCATAATGCGGGTTGGCACTTGTGGTAATGAATGTCCTGGACCAGTCCGTGCAGAGCCCGAACCTGGTGATGTCCTTTCTGGCCTCGGCCGGAAAATACTTGACCCAGTAGTTCTCGTCCGCAAAGAGAGGTATCTGTTCCTCGGGTATTCCCGTACTCTTCATGAGCTCGATCTGTCGGGGCTCCCCTTCCTTGATCCGTCTTGCTGCCGCCACGATTGGCATGCCCGTGCAGTGGAAGGCGTAAGGGAACAGAACGTTGAAACCCTTCATTCTCTTGTAACGGGACATTATCTCGGGATGCAGGTTAGTGACCGCCTGTCCTAAGTGAAGAAAACCGTTCACGTAAGGGTAGGGTGTGTTCGCAAAATACTTGGGTCTACTATCGTCTGCTCGGACCTCAAAGACCTTGTCTTCCAGCCACTTCCTCTGCCATTTCTCTTCTGCTTTTCTTGGATCGTATTCCGTCATTTCCGCGTCTTCGGGAGTAATGAAATCTCGGGTTATAGTTTTTGTTCGGAGGGACCTCTTTGTCACACAAAATAAGACAAAAGCAACTCTTATATACCACGTCTCCTATACACCTTTGAACGTCCTAATCTTCTAAAAAAATGGTAGGACAATCGTCATACTGAACCTTGAGATTTCGGCGGTGGATGAATGGAGCAACCTAAAGGCAGAGTAACACTTCGCATGGAATCCAGTAACGTGAAAAGGATGGACACGTTCTTGGACGAGAACAGGGACTTCGACAGCAGGTCACAGCTCATGAGAGCGGCTCTCGAGAACTACATCGACCTTTTGGAGAGGAAAAGTGACGAAGTGGTTGTCAAGCTCGGTGGGTCTTCCCTGGAGATCATAGACGAGTTCGTGGACGCGGGATATTACGTCTCTCGTTCCGAAGGGGTCGCGGAAGCGGTAAGGAAATATTTTGACAAGAATATCGTGAACAAAATCCGCGAGGACCTCATTGCAATAGGGAAGGCAACAAACAAAATCCCCACTGTCAGGCTCAGGGACAGAGATGGATACCTTTCCCCATAATTCATTGGGACGTTAACACACACTCGCCAGAAAGTTTGGAAGGATCGAACATCCCGAAAAAAAGGGATTGTGTCGATGGGATGCACTCTAGGCAGAAACTAGGGATGGGATGCACTCTTCCGGACCCGAACTTTCTGGCTCCCTAACCCCACCGGCCGAAAGGCACAGAAACACCTACGTGGAGGCAATGGATGAACGCAGTAACGCAAGAGAACATGGTCAGCAGAGTGGTCAGCACGCTGTATACGGACACACTGGATTCCAGTGTCTGTGTGTTGGGATGTGGCGGTGCTGGTTGCAACATAGTGAGCTCAGTGCACGAGAAAGGCATTGAAAGCGTTCGGACGATAGCAATGAACGTGGACGGACAGGCCCTTGAGAGGACGCAAGCGGATGTAAGGATATGCCTCAATAGAAAGAGGAAGCCCAAGCCCGGGACGCTCGACTATTATGACGACTACACCTGGTTGTGCGATGCGGCTAGTGCAGAAGCGATGGAAGCCGTGGAGTCCGGAATCCTTTTCCTCGTGTCGGGAATGGGAGGGAAGACGGGAACTTCGCTGGCGCCCGCGATTGCCAAGGCCGCGGAGAGAAAGGGCATAGTGACGGTTGTAATCGCGATTGCTCCGTTCTCTGTCGAAGGAAGGTCCGAGACATCGGAAAGGGGAATCCAGGAGCTGCAACAGCACTCGGAATGTCTGGTTACTCTGGAGAACGACTCGCTCCTCGAGATCGGGACGGATCTGCCCTTCAACCAGTTGATGCACGTCATCGACGAAATGGTCGTAAAGATAGTGGAGACCGCGGTGAACTGGATATCCCGCTCCTTCTTGGCAACGATCTTCGGTGAAGCGGATTCGGTCGCAAAGGAGATGGTCGGCAGACAGGAAATCGACAGCGGTCTGATAAGACCTCCTGTTGGTTCAGTTGAGGCTCGAGTAGACCCGATCGCAATCGAATCGAATGGACAGATACTCAGGAGATAGGATAGCGGAACTAGCAAGACCATTCTTCTAGCTCGCTCCAGGCATTACTATTTATGCTATTTTGTCTATAGCAGTGGGGGTGATGGATTGGCTTTTTATGCCGATACAATTGAGTTCCATACCAAGGGAGAAGTGGACATAAAGGACATCACGAACGATGTTGTTGGGATTGTGAAAGAATCAGGACTGAACAACGGCATTGCCTGTGTCTTCACACCGAGTTCTACAAGCGCAATTACCACGATCGAATACGAACCAGGGCTTCTGAGGGACCTTCCCGACGCTCTGGAAAAGCTGTTCCCGAAGAAGGCTCGGTATGAACACGAGATGAGATGGCATGACGGTAACGGGCATTCGCACGTGAGGGCTTCCTTCATGAGCCCCAGTCTCAGCATTCCTTTCGTTGATGGGAATCCGGTCCTGGGCACATGGCAGCAAATCGTCTTCGTGGAACTCGACAATAAGGCGAGGAACAGGAAATTGCTCGTTCATCTGGTTGGGGAATGATGTTGGTCAATTCGGAAAGAGAATCTTTTTAAGAAGTTAGGGAATAGGGCCAAGTGGAATAGGGGAGGTGTCCGGGAACGACAGAGGACGTACAGAACCGGAAAGCCGAGAAAGGGTTCAAGCTGACGAGAGTGGGTGTCACTGGTGTAAGAAAACCGGTACAGGTACAGAGACCGGACAAGGCCGTGACGCTGAACATTGTCGTAGATGCGTTCGTGGACCTTCCTTCCAACATGAAAGGTTCTCATCTGTCGAGAAACGTGGAAGTAATCGGGGAGATAGTGGACGAGAGCGTGAGGGAGCCCGTTTCCAGCATCGAGAATCTGACTCTACTGATCTGCCGTTCGCTTCTCGAGAGGCATGAATACGCTTCCCTGTCCGAGGCCAGGACCATAGCCGACTACTTCCTTGAGCGGAAGACGCCCATGGGCAAGAAGAGCCTGGAGGGTTACAAGATTTTCGCTTGTGCCAAGGTGAGAAGGGGGGATGGCCTGACCGCTGAGAGAAGGATAGGCGTTGAGGTGGTGGGAATGACGGCTTGTCCCTGTGCCATGGAGACAATCAAGGATTCCCTGTCCGTCCAAGTGGAGAACCTACCCATAATCACACATAACCAGAGGAACAAAACGACAATCGAAATGGACGTTCCAAACGGCTTCGAGATTGAGGCCGATGACCTGATTGAGATGGTGGAGAACGCCATGAGCAGTCCTACCTATGAGATTCTGAAAAGGGAGGATGAAGCCGAGGTCGTTCGGAGGGCGCACGACAATCCGAAATTCGTGGAGGATGTCGTCAGGGACATTCTTTCATCTATTCTGGACAAGTATGCTGATTTTCCAGACGATGTTGCTGTCCGTGTGAGAAGTGAGAGCGAGGAGTCCATCCACAAACACAATGCATTTGCTGAACGGGATACGACTTTTAGGGAGTTGAGGCTGTGAGTAAGAAATTGCTGGTTCGCGTGAGAGAGATTAAGGGCAGTTGTAGCATGTTCAAAGAAGGTGATGAGTTCACAATCGAAGGGGCGAGCTTGAAGATCGAGACCGGAAAAGCTGTGTGCATTCATTCGTTGCCAACGCTTCTTCATTTCTCCATGGCATTGAGGGAGGGCGCTGATCCGGTGGAATTGGGTCTTGCCAAAGAGGGAAACAAGGCCTACCTCCGATGTCCAGATCCGGGTGAACCGTACACCAACGGCGGAGGAGTCATCTTCGAGATTGAACGCGTGGACTGAGAAAAAGTAATATCTATCAGTTGTGCATAGGTGACTGAGATGTCACTCGTAGGGGTTTGCTCAATCTGTTCGGGTCCTGCTATGAACACCTGCCGAATGTGCGGCAAGCTCGCTTGTAGGGGGCACTACGATCCAGCGACCGGACTGTGTGTGAACTGCGCACAGAAGAAAGGACCTGGTGAACCAATGGTCCCGTTGAAATGATTCTTTTTGGGGAATGTTTGCAGGAATTCTCCGTTAGAGCAATCTCTTGGCTTCTTTGGGTTCTAGGTCTATCGCTTTCAGAAGGTAGGTCAACGCCTTAGAGACAATTATGTCCTTTGTCTGGTCGTCCAGGTATTGCTCCATTATGACGGGTGCCATACTGGAATACTGGATTGCGAACTCGGTGTAGTAGTAAGGAGCGTTCTCCGGATCCACTTGTGCGGCTTCACTCAGAAGTCTCTCGGCCTCGTTGAAATGACCGTCGTTCATGCAGTAGAGCGCGTAGGCTTCCATGTACTGAGGGTTCTTCGGATCCAGCTGGATCGCCTTCTGATACCAGGTCCCCACGTTCTCCTTCTTGACCTTCGGCATTCCAATAGCAGACTCCGCTTTCCCGAAATATGCAAGGGCGTTGCTTTCATCGATCTTCACGGCCTTGTCAAAATGCTTGTATGCGCTCTTATAATCCAAACCGTTCAGGAATCTCTCCCCTTTTGCTATTTCCTCGTCCGCCGTACTCATTTGAAACCCTCAGACATGAATGAAAATTCTTTGAAGATAAAGGTTTTGCTGTTGGTTCTCGGATGTGAGAATACCTTCTTTGCTACACGCGGGGCAACCTGGAGTTCCTGAGCCAGTCAATGTCGCTTACGTAGATGTCCCTTATGTCCTCGATCCCTTCGCTCGCCATCACGATCCTTTCCAGCCCCAACCCCCAGGCAAGTACTGGGTGCTTGATCCCGAAAGGATGCGTCACCTCGGGCCGGAAGATGCCAGATCCTCCGAGCTCCATCCACTGGTCCTTGAAATAGACCTCCACCTCCATGCTGGGCTCGGTATATGGAAAGAAACCGGGTCTAACTCGTATCTTCTCGAAACCCATCTTCCTGTAGAACTCCCTCAGGATTCCTATCAACATGGCAAGGTTCGCATTCTCCACCATCACGATGCCTTCCACCTGTTGGAACTCATCCAGGTTCTTCCAGGTTATCGTCTCTCTACGGAATATCCTGCCGATGGTGAAGACCTTGACAGGGGGATCGGGGTGCTCAGAGAGATACTTGATGCTGTTCACCGTTGTGTGGGTCCTCAAGATGGTCTTCTCCGCCTCCTGGACATCCCAGTCATAACCCCATCCATCCGAATCTATGTCGCCTCCCTTCTCGTGCATTTCTTGGACTCTCTTGACTAGCTCTGCGTCAGGGAGTGGGAGCTTCTCTGGGTTCTGGACGTAGAAGGTGTCCTGCATGTCCCGTGCCGGATGGTCCTGTGGCTGGAAGAGTGCATCGAAGTCCCAGAATGCCAGCTCTACGAAATCTCCTTCAATCTCTTTGAAACCCATCTCAGAGAAGACCCTTCTGACCTTCTCAATGTACTGGCTGAGGGGGTGCTTCCTTCCTCCGTAGAGTGATGGTGCGAATGTTCCTACGTCATACTTCCTGAAACCGACCTCCTTCCACTTTCCAGATGATATCAATTCGGGCGTGAGCTGTGCTACTTCTTCTTTGAGTTCGATCCCTATCGACAGCACTTCCTTTCCCAGCGGGGTCAAGGCCACCTCCCTTCGTACGATCTCTCTTTCCTTGACCACGTCCTTACGGGACAAAAGCATCTTGATGATGACCGGTTCGACCTCCAGTTCCGTCACCTCACCCTTTCCGAGTGAACGGATGAGCTCCTCGTCCTTTCCGACAGTCGAGACTGACTCTTTGCCTTTCTCGGTTATCTTGATGACGGTTGCTCCGTCCTCCCTCTCCACCGTCGCCCATCCCTTCTTCCTCATCCAACCGACCGCAATCGGAACCTCGTTCTCGGTGACTTTGCCGCTTCTCTTGAGCTCGTCGATTGTCAGTACGCCATGCCTCTTTCTCAGAAGTTTCAGAGCTCTACGCTCTGGAAGGTTCTTGGTCGCCCACTTCTTCTTCGCGAGGGAGTATCTTCGGGTGGGTTTCTCTTCCATTGTTACGAGGTTCTTGGACCTGAGCCAGGAGGATGCGTTCATGACCTCAACCAGTTCTTTGAACTTACCCTCTCTCTGTATCTCCTCGGGCGTGGCTTTCTTCAAATCCTTAAGCGTGAGAAGGACCTTCTTCTCCAGATAGCTGAGTTCCTCAACAATGTCCTCAAGGTCAGGTTTGTCAGTCAACTCAATCCCTCAGCATGAAATCCTCCAGGACGTCCCTGGCTTTCTCTCTCTTCTCTTGATGGTCCTTCAAGAACCCCCAGACGAGCGATATCAAGTGCTGCTTGCACTCTCCGCACATTATGTTGCCCGAACGGCACTCTTCGTACCTGTCCTGAAGCTCCTTGTCGTCCGGAATGAATAGATATAGATAATATTTGTAAACGGAACAGATATCAGGATCACCTCCCAATTTCTTCTGCTCCTCGATTGACACCCTGCCGCCCGTGAAGGCATTCTGCACGCTTTTCTTGATATCATCTTCGGAATCTGTCGTGAATATGCTCGACCCAGGTATGGAAGCCGACATCTTGTCAGAGCCGGTGAGGCTTGGCAACAGTTTATTGTGCAAAAGCGCTGGCTTGTAGTATCCGAGGTGCTCTGCCGCGTCCCTGGCGATTCGGAAATGGGGGTCCTGGTCTATTCCACACGGGATGAGACAGGGTATGTTCTTTCCCTCCAAGACGCTTCCCAGGAAAGCCGGGGCCGCCTGTATGCTGGTGTAGAATATCGAACCTATGTTGTTGCTTTGGGTGAATCCGAACACCGCCCTAACAGTGGAGAAGGTGACCCTTTTGGCGACCTTGATTGCAATCGGGTAGAGATGATGGATGTACTCGGTATCCAGGAATATGTTCGTCAGGGACGGATCGAAGCCCAGGGCGATGACATCCAGCGCGTTCTCGTACGCGTATTTCTTGGTGTCCTCCAGAGTCTTGGACTCATCGAACATGAACTTCTCGTCCTCGGTGAGCTGGAAGTAGAACTTGTTCTTGAAATTGTCCTGAAGCCATTTGCAGAGAATCCAGGGAACGAGATGGCCGATGGTTGTGTGTCCCGAAGGCCCCCTGCCTGTGTACAGGTAGAAGGTGTTGCCTTTCTCATGCTGCTCCAATATCCAGTTCATGTCTCGATGGGAGTAGAATAACCCTCTTCTGAGCATCACATGTAATGGGGATGCGTGCTTCTCGATGTGTTTAAGCAGATCATCGGTCACCTTTTGGGTACCGAATTTCTCGATCAGCTTGTCGTAGTCCACTTCCCCTCTGACTTCCCATGGGGTTACTATGAAATCCTCTGGCATTCAGTTCGCCCTCTTAATAAGCTCACCAATAATAATCCTTCGCCTTTGGTTGGCTCGGAACAAGCTGGTGATTTCGCTCGGGGATAATTGTGAAGATACTGATTTAAGCATCAGACAAGCTTGTTCTTGGATACGAGCAGGGAACAGATTTGCACCGATGTTCGTACAAGAGAAGAAGGTGAAAGAATGAGTGAATGTCCTACGTGTTCAGGTCAATTGGCCTATGTACAACAGTATGAACAGTGGTATTGTTACCATTGCCAACAGTATTTCCAACCGGGACCACCGCCAACGCCGGAGCATCAACAACCGCAGCGAGATCCGTATCCAGAGCCACAACCAGATACTCCCACGCCACATCCAGGGCCTCAACCACAGACGCCACCGCAACCGGCGCCCGAGTTGCAGATGCAGCCACAACAGCCCCAGATTCAGGTTCAGCAACCGGCGATGCAACCGCAACAGCCAATATCTGCCCCCATCTGGTATCAAAACACCTACCGTATCAGGAAGAAAGTCTTGACCATCGGGAACAAGTACTGGATCGAGGACGAGAAGGGAAACATGTTGGGATTCTCCAAGCAGAAGCTCTTCAAGCTCAAGGAAGACATACGCATATACACGGACGAGACCATGAGCACCGAACTGTTCAGGATTCAGCAACAGCAAATCCTGGACCTGTGGGGATCCTTTGCGGTCATCGACTCCCAGACGAACCAGAGTCTCGGCACAATCAGAAGAGGTGCTTTGTCTTCGAAGTTCGTGAGGGATGAATGGGAGGTCTATGACGCTAACGGCCAACTTGTGGGTGGGATATACGAGTCCACGGGGCGAGGACTTGCCAGGAAGTACCTGCCCGGAGGCGGACTGATACCCGAGAAGATGTCCTTCTCATTGCAGGGTCAGCCCGTGGCCCAGATAAACCAGAAGTTCAAGATCATCGGAGACATCTGGCATTTGCACTGCACGCATGTACCTCAGTACTTCGACCGCAGGGTGTTGCTGGCCTGTCTGTTGTTAATGGGAATGATAGAGCGCGACCGCAAGTGAGGTCCTGGAAACGGGACTTCATCTCTTCAGTTTTCTTCTCCCGAAAGCCTGAAATAGCCTGCGAGAGTTGTCATTCTGGGGTGACGAGCACATGGCAACTTTGACCTCTTTGTGGTTTCAGAATTCCTATCGAATAAGGAAGAAGGTTCTGACCATATGGAATAAGTACTGGATCGAGGACAAAAGGGGAAACAAATTGGGGTTCTCCAAGCAGAAGATGTTCAGGCTCAAGGAAGACATACGCATCTACACGGACGAGAGCATGAGCAATGAGCTGTTCAGGATCAAGCAGAAGCAAATATTGGACTTGTGGGGCTCCTTTGCGGTCACCGACACCCAGAGCGGTCAAGTGCTCGGGACTATCAAGAGGCGTGCTCTCTCCTCGGCGTTCGTAAGAGATGAGTGGGAAGTCTATGATGCGAACAACCAGCTCGTTGGTGGATTGTATGAGTCCACAAGACGAGGATTGGCCCGAAAATACATACCTGGAGGCAAACTGATACCCGAGAAAATGACGTTCTCATTACATGGCCAACCTATTGCGAAGATCAACCAGAAGTTCAAGATAATTGGCGATATCTGGGAGCTGAAGTGCACCAACGTGCCACAGTACTTCGACCGACGTGTGTTGCTGGCATGCATGTTGTTGATGGGAATGATCGAGCGCAGCCGCAAGTGAGGCGGACCAGAAATTCATTATCATTTAGCATACTCTTACAGTCAAGTTATTAATAGGTCAGCCTAGGTGTTTTCTTGAATGGCTGAAACTGTAAAGCCAGGTGACTTGGACGAGGACAAGTACGAGAGGTCCAAGAGATTGGAATGGTTTGATTTGGATAAGATCCAGAGAACGAGGGTGTTGGTTGTTGGAGGGGGTGCGATTGGGAATGAGACCGTCAAGAACCTGATACTGGCTGGTTTTAGAAAGATCACCTTGGTGGATATGGACCGTGTTGTTCGCTCCAACCTGAATAGATGTATTTTCTTTGATGAGGAGGACGCAGAAAGACGAAGGTTGAAAGTAGAGGCAATTGTTGAGAAAGCACGGAAGCTGGACAAGGAAGTGGATATCGACTACAGGACCGAGATGATTCAAAAGCTGCCGGAGGATTTCATTCCTTCCTACGACTTGGTCTTGGGTTGCCTGGACAATGTGGCTGCGAGGCTACACCTCAATGCTCACTGCTACAGGCACGGGATTCCTTACGTCGATGCCGCCACGCAAGGGTTTGTGGGAAAAGTCCAGGTGGTGCTTCCTAAAGAGACCCCATGCTTGGAGTGTGGGATGAACAAGACCCATGTGAAGATAATGGAGGAGAGGTTCAGTTGCACCGGTGAGGACGTGACTTTCCATGTTCCGAAGATGGCTGCTGAGATAACCACCACAAGCGTCGTTTCAGCCATACAAACGAGGGAGTCCATCAAATTGGTGCTAGGGATGGAGAAGGAGTTGATACGGAACGTTTTCTACTATGATGGGATGAGAAATGTGTCGGAGATTTTGGAACTGGACAGGAATCCTGAATGTGCACATCATCCAGTTTCTGAGAAGTAATTCTCTTACAACAGGCCAGCGTTCTTCAGACCGTCCAGAACCAAGAACGTTTGAGTCTCCGGCTCTTTCTTGCCCCAACTTCCGTCTTTGTTCTGCCTTCTGATGATTGATGGGAGAGTTCTCTCCAATTGCTTCTTCGCGGCGGTTTGCTTCGCCCTGGATAGCGCATGGAACGTGTGGTAGAAGGGGAATCCTTTCCATGATCCAGTCTTTGTCTGAATATCTGCGAGATACTTGATTCCGTTCCTGACCCGCTTGGTGTTCATGCTCTTTGGATGTTCTATCAGCATGCGCAGAACGTTGATTGTGCACCATGAACCACACCAGTCTGGAGTCCAGAACTTGAGGTAAGAGTCAACTGTCTTCTGAACCTGTTTCCTTTTGTCAAGGCCGTACATGTGGAACAGGTGAACTGCATAAGGTGTCGTGTAGAATATCGTGCAGCCAGGTCCGAATTCTCCGTAATGGGTCGAGCGCATTGTGCTGGATTCCTTTCTATTGCCGGAGTGGAAGAAGCCAGGGTAGCCTCTGTATTCGTATTTCTGGGTAGAGAATAGCCAGTCCAGACCTTTCTTGACGTTCCTGTCCTTTGCATCGTAGCCCAGGAGGGCAAGGTTCCAGAGATTGTTTGCTGTGCTGACAAACAGATTGTCCCAACTGCCGTCTTTTGATTGGCGGGAAACGATTCTGCTGTAGAGTTTCTTCCTCAGGGCACCTTCAGACTTCGTTTTCTCATCAAACACAGATTGCCGGAGGTAGAAACCAATAGGTGACTTCAAATCGCCTGCATAATTCAGTGGGTCAACTCTCAGTTCTCTAGCGATGTCTTTCATAGTAGGTCACGAATGGTAATGGTCTGCGTTTTGCATAATGCTTTCTGCTGACTCTTGAGTTATGTCAGATTCACTTCCGATACCCAGAACGAAACCGTTTTATCTTCCACTCAGATATTCCCTCACCGAGGGATATGACAACCAGAATCAAAGTCAAGAACGCGGAGACAGGGGCATCTGTGGACATGGACTTGGAACAGGACAACACCGTCGAGGAGATCATAGAGAGTGCCGCATCGTACTGGGAAAAGCCTCCAGGCGCTTACGTAATCAGAAAAGGTAAACAGGTTCTCAGAGGCCAGGCAACCATTTCAGATTCCGGAATCATGCAAGATGATGTCCTAGAATTGATCCCCGACCCAGAAGGCGGTCATTAGTCAAAGGAGATTCAATGCCCCTGCCCAAGGATGTGCTTAGAGACAGAGTACATAATGAGATCCTGATGTGCCAGCGTCAGTTGCACCACTTGATAGAAGTCTCAGACCCAAACTTCAATGAATTCCCTGTCGAGGTGAACCTGACTCTCACAAAAACCCCCGGCCCGATAATGCTGGACGGAAAGATATCCCACCTCTTCAACCACAAACTGAAGATGATAATCACCGAGGACTATCCCTACGAGAAACCGATCGTAAAATGGCAGACCGAGATATTCCATCCAAACATTATGCTTCCAGATGATGGTGGGTATGTCTGTACCAAACTCCTGGACGACTGGAGCTTCTCCTCGAACCTCCTCACCTTCATAAAAGGTCTGGAATCCCTTCTCGTCAATCCCAATCCCAAGAACCCGTACGGAAGCGATTCCTGCACCAGGGCCGCGGAATACTTCAACACTCACGAATACAAGTCGCCTGTGGTCATCAAAAAGAAGGACCCTCCAAAGATCGTCGGGGTAATCCAATGAGTGCACCAAAAGTTGTCAGTGAGACGAAGAAGGAGATAGAAGAGAAGTCCCCTCCGTCAATCATAAACATTCGCCAGCACTACTGGCTGACGGCCGAGAGCAAGGAGCTGTACAAGGGAGTAGTCCTCTCTTCCGGAGTGTTTCCCGTATATATCTCAAGAAAGGCGGAGGAAAAGATCAGGAACCACGCGATGGAATACGGGGATGACGGTACAGAGGTCATGGGCTTCCTTCTGGGTGAGGTTTTTGAACACAATGGGGTGAGATACGCGGTTGTGAAGGATGTCGCCACCACCAGCTTGGACGCCTCGGAAGTCTCGGTAAGATTCGACAAGGACAATATGGAACAGCTCTTCAGCCAGATGGACAGTTCGGGCTTTGACTACATGATCGTGGGATGGTACCACTCCCACCCAGGTCATTCCTGCTTCATGTCCCCAACGGATATGCGGACTCAGAGGGCGATGTTTCAAGAAGACTACCACTCCGCGATCGTCGTCGATCCTTTGAAAATGGAGATTGAAGCTTACGGACTGGATGGAAACGATTACAAACCCATTCCATTCGCCGTTTTCTGGGAAGAGTTCGAAGACCCGTATGGAAAGAAAACCAAGAAGAAAAAGATGAAGAAGCTAAACCCAGATTGAGTGTCGCGATTCTCACTCCCAAAATCTTCTCTCACCCTTTTTTTTGCGAATCCCTAACCAATTCTGGTGCTGGGGTGTTGGAAGTGCTTTTGATATGTGCACGCTTTGTCTCACGGATAAGAGGTGAGGATAGTCTCTTCTCGATACGTGGAGAATCTCAAATCGCTAGTTCAGTCTTAAGCAGTCCCCAATAGGTGTGAAGCTGAACGAATCTCAAAAACACCAACGGCTTCGCCTTCTCATCCGCAAGTGTAGGACGAAGGATGGTTTCGAGAGCTACTCAGCCATAAATCTCACAAACTACTTCGAAAGTTTTATGTGATAGCAGGTCATATTAGTTATTGCGTTGGTAGTAACCAACAAAAAGAGGGGATGTGGCGAGTCGCCTCTTACCCTCTGCTTCTATGGAAAAATCTTCAAGCCAGGACCCATATACTCTCCTTCATCATTTTTGTTGAACCTGTCAACAATCCTCTCAAAGAAAATATCGAAGTATTCGTCCCTCCATGTGTTTGAGGGTCTGAGTTTCCTTCGAACGCAATAAGCAACACAGTCGGCCAATTGAGAGAGGTTCCGGAAATGGGATTCAACAAAGAGAATGTCCTCAATCAGGAATTCGGTTCTCCCAGTAAACATCGTTCCTTCACGGAAGTACTCTGTCATTTTCTTCCGAACCTTGAGATCAAATGCCGGCTGCACTCTTTCAACCAACATAAGTCCAAATTCCCTTGGTCTTGATGTTCCCTCAGCTTCTCTGTTAACTCTCTTCAGGAACATATTCAAGCGTTCGTAAAGGAGGCGCAGTGCCCAACTCTCGATATCGAAATCCTTTTTTCTTATCTTGTTCTTGACTATGACGACACTGACGATGCTCATCGTGGATTCTTCGATTAACTGGTAGATGTCTCCCAGCAATTCAAAGCACTTCGGCAGTTTCAAGCCACAGAACTCCTTGCTTGAATGGACAATGTCCTTCGCGTGTAGTTCTACTTGGTCAGGATCCGTATCTGGGAACCACTTCTTCTTCAAGTCTAAGACCTTCTCATTGACCTCATACCACTCACCCTCATTGACAATCAGCGAAGACAGTACGAAGTTCTCTTTATCGCCGAAGTGCGGTTTCCCCGACTCATCCACATAGATTATGTACATTTCAGAGGAACATCAGACAATAGATATTTCTATCCTCCCTTGCCGAGAAACTTTCTAGGTGAAGATCAATCTCCAGGACATCTTTCCGTTTCTGTTTGCTGGACATCTGTGAACCGCCCTGATTTGGAGACGGCGATCTATGTCGGGGAATCGGAGCCCTCACTGGGTAGCCACATAGAGATGCAACCCTGTGGTTCCGCGCGTGCCATCTGCTTCCTCCGATTGACCATTTTGCCAATGCTTGATAATGTCTCTGCTCTTTTCAGAGAGAGACTTATCATGTTTTCTTTCTTATTGGAGTTTAGTCACTGATCTCTCTTCATTACTCTTGCTAAGGTACGTTCCATGCGTTCAAAGATCTCGTTCACCTCCTCTTGCGTGAGGGTCCCCTTTTTTCCCCATTCTTCAACAAGTCTCTTTGATATCTCTTTCCGCACACTTCTTTCTTTGGGGTCTGGAACATTCCTCTCCAATATCTCATCTGTAATGAGTTCTAACACATGGAGATTTGTGGCATACCATTGTTGATACAACACCTGGGCAACATCTGTAACATAATCTTCTCCAAATGGTCTGTCAAGGACACCTTTGGGGAGAGCCATAGCGGGATTGTCTGGCCACCTCGCCCAGACAAAGTGTGGGTTGAACTGGGTCCATAATAGCTCAAGGAACTCTCGAAACTGCTCAAGGAGATCTTGACTGACGCCGAACTTCCCAAATACCGTGAATATACTCTTCTCTCTCTTCTTCCCTAACTCTCCCTTGATGAATCTGTTAAGGAGTGAACACACCTTGATGGTCTTCTGGTCTAGATAATTCTCTAGATTCTCTATCAGCCATTGGGCGAACTGGCTCTCACTCCTTTTGGACTCTTTAACCCTTGCGGGGTCAGTTGTAGCAAGTGCATACGACCAATAGGCTAACGGATCAGTCACCCTTCCAGCGGATTCGATGAGAACGACAAAATAGTCCCTGAGTTTCTTGGGTAGCTGTGTCTTCTCTATCTCTTCGACCAGATAATCCTTCACCATCTCCAGGGGCATGACAAGAAACCGGTATAGATTCTCCAACTCCCTGCATGCGATCTGCCGTCGTTCCTTGACCTGATTCTCCCAGCCCTCTGGCATTTTCACGACATGGGGTATTCCATAGACAGTAAGTGATGCTGACCACAACTTGGAAAGAGCATCTGATTGTGCCATCTTCATGACTGTTTCCATGTCCTCTGCCACCACTGGCCAACAGTGGTCTATATCAGTCCTCCTGAGTGATTCGGTCTGCCCATCCCGTAGTCTTTCTCCCCGTTGCTCCTTCGTAACATAGTATATGCACTCTTTCCCATTTACCTTCCTTCTCTGGACCGCGCCTATATCACACAGTTTGCTAAGATACTTGTACAGAGCCTTGGCCTTCTCTTTGTTGTAACCAAATTCTTTCCTTATCTGACGTTGTGTGATTCCCTCCCATCTTTCCTCAATGATTCCAAGGATGCGGTCATACGGCTCTCTCTCCTTGATGTCCTCTATGTCTTTTATATAACTACCTCGCGACATATTTGACGCCTCTTTTCCGCTTAGGGGACTTGAATGTCCATTTCGGGTATCCTATATCTCCCTATTTATATAAGGGGTTGTATTTTCTTTTATAGTATGTTGGAAGGTTGTGTTCCGATTGGAAAGGGAAGAATTCAGTCAATTGGTGGGTCGCTATGCTCACTTGTGCCAGCCGTTTATCGGAAGTTTGTCAGGCTGGAGAAGGGCGATACCGTGGATTTGTTCTTTGAGGGTAATAACAAATTGATAATCAAGCCAGCGAAAGATGATGGGGAGGGAGCAGACTGAAAAAGATAGCCTGCATAAGCGTCTTCCTCCTGCTCATAACGATGATCCTTCTCCCCCGCTATTTTTTCGGACCCAAAGTAGTCGCACAAAAGAAGGAGACAACTTATCCCGGTTCTATTTCAGTGACATACGGAACCGCAACTGGCATCCTTCATTATGTAGTAGGTCAGGATGGAGTCAGTTATCAGGTCGCGGAGGAAGATACGAACTCTGGGAGTATCCTCTGGAATGACACAATAAACACACAGATCTTTGAGGAATGCTTGAGCAGGGCAAAGCTGGCAACGGAGGTTGCAACTTGAACGGTGTCTTTGGAAGTGAGGGGATTCCCCCACCGTCTAGCACTGTCTTTGGCCGAAAGCTTCACCCTATTCATGCGCTATTATTTGCTGCATTCGTTCTGATTCTGTTGACTGTCCTCTTTGTCTTCATCCTGATAGTCACAGGTGAAATGAGCCAAGTTGTATTGACTCTTATAACGGATGTCGTTGCGCTTGTTATTGGTGCTCTGTTCGGATCGAAACTTGTCGAGTAATCGGCCCTGTAGCACGATTCGCATGGATCCAATATTAGAGATTGCAGATGGAAACCTTCTCCCGATGCCATAGGAGTGGACAACTTCAAGGAAAAGAATGAAGAAGCTAAACCCAGATTGAGTGCCGCGACCTCATCTTCTTATCGTCCTGATCCATTCTGACCATGAGCTCTGCGATTATTCCATCCAGTAGGATCATAGCCGCATCCTCGAAAAGAGTGCCCAAGGGTGCCAACTTCTTAGATTTCTCATTCGTATCCGTCCTGAGAGGAAACACCACGTTCCCGGCATGTGCGAGTTTCGAGGATTCCCTACTGGTGATCACGACCACGTTGGCTCCCACCCTCCTGCAGATGTTGGCCGTTTGAATCGCGGACATCGTCTCCCCTGTGCTGGAAATTGCCAAGACAAGACTCTTGTCATCCACTATCGGCGTGGCTATGTCCCCAATGAAATAGACGGACATGCCCAGCTGGACGAGCCTGATGGCAAAACCCTTCGCGACCAGACCCGATCTCCCCACTCCATAAACGAAGATCTTCTCCGCCTTCATTATGAGATCGATGACCTCCTCCACCTGGCCCTTGTGGTCCTCAGTGAGAACCTTCTCAATCTCTTTGAGTATATACTTGGATGATTCCTCGAAGATGGTCATTTCTTGCCCTCTTTCTTCTTCTTGTCGGCTTTGGTCACCCTTCTTGACAAGACCCTCTCCAATATCACCTTCATGTACATCGCATCGTGCTCAAGCAAAGGAGAACTGGATATTACCGTAATGTCCAGGTTGTTATCCAAAATACACTCAGCCAAGGGCTCGAACTTCAAATCACCTCTCTTAATCGGCGTGTACCTGAGCTCATTGCCACCCTCGTGCTCCACCCCGGAGAAATGCGTATGAAGATGTTTCTTGACAAAGGGCTCTGCCGCATCGATGACCTCCTGAAAATCCTCCTTTTTCCTCAGAGATCCATTCCCCCGTGAGTGAATATGAGAGAAATTGAGCACCGGGACGATGTCCTTGACCTTCTCGCACACTTTCAGTACCTCGTTCAGGTCTCCGAAGACCTCCTGTCTCCCGCTGGTTTCCAATCCCAGTTTGGCCTTGATCTTCCTCTTCTTGAGCCAGTTCCCGAGTTCACTCAGGTTCTTGACGACCCGATTCATCGTCACTCTGGAAGTGAGTTCGCCGTACAGTCCCACGTGAGTGACCACGACGCTAGCTCCCATCTGGTTTGCCATCAAGGCCCCCCACTTTATGCTGTCAATGCTCCTCACGGTGAGGTCACCGCCTCCCACCAGGTCCATGTAGTAAGGTGTGTGAAGCGTCAGTTCAATATCCAGCTCCCTTGCCAGATCACCCAGACCGTCCAATTCCATATAGTCCTTGGCAAGGCCTGAGGTAAGAGAGTTGATCACGTCCCCTTTCCTTATCTTGACGTCCAGGTTGGTGATGGCTTCCTCCTTGTCCCCCGTCCTCCTCGAGATCTCAACGATAAGTTCGCCCTCGATTTCTTTGGGTGCAAGCCCAATATCTTCGTCCTTGGCATACCTCTCGTTGAGGTTCGCCCTGACAAGCTGGACCTCCATCGCTGTAAGGCCGAGACGGTGTACGTCCTCGATACCGTCCTTAAGAGTGCGACCCTTGCAAGAAAGAGGAATACCAGAAGGGCCGAAACGAATCATTTGTTATTCTCCCCACTAAATGAATATTTGGACTATTATATTAATTGCTGAACATATAAGTATCTTTCGATGTTTCGTTTTTCTGACATACGTCCATGCCCCCATCCAGAACAAAAAGGTTTATAACACGAGCTTTCATTATATCGCGCTCAGAGGATCTCCATATGGGAAAGCTCAGGAAAAGGAACGAACACCTCATCAAGCTGATCGAGGAGCTGAAGATACTGTCCTACAAGAAGAATGCCCGGATATGGAAGGACATAGCCAAGAGACTTTCCAAGCCTTCCAAGAACTGGGCGGAAGTGAACATCAGCAGGATTGCTAGACATGCTAAGAAGAAGGAGACAATCCTTGTTCCCGGAAAGCTCCTGGGCGCGGGAAGCATCGATATTCCTCTGACCGTCGCTGCTTTCAATTCTTCCGAGTCCGCCAAGAAGAAGATCGAGAAGGCTGGCGGGAAGGCAATCACAATACAAGAGCTCATGAAAGCCAATCCGAAAGGAAGCAGTATCAGGATAATGGGCTGAAGGAAATGGTCGTCATAGATGCCACTGGTCACATCATCGGTCGCCTCTCCAGCTTCGTTGCCAAACGCCTGCTGAACGGTGAGGAGATTCACATCGTGAACGCGGAAAATGCTATCATCACGGGGGACAGCGACAGTATCTTTCAAGAGTACAAGGAGATGAGGGACATCGGTAGCCAGAGAAAGGGCCCGTTCTACCCCAGGATGCCAGACAGGATTCTGAAAAGGACAATCCGGGGAATGATCCCCTACCAAAAGCCCAGAGGGAGAAAGGCGTTCAAGAGGTTGAGGGTCTACATTGGGGTCCCGACCGAATTTGAGAAAGAGAAACTCGAACGGATTGAGAAGGCGTGCCAGATCACTACTCCATATTACATCCAGCTTTCGGAGCTGAGCAGGAGGCTGGGTGCCAAGTTCTAGGTGGTTCGATTGGTAAAGGCGGTGAACACAAGCGGGAAGAGGAAGAGTGCGATCGCAAGAGCGACCGTCAAGAAAGGCTCGGGAAAGGTCAGAATAAACAAGAGACCGCTGGAACTGCATGACCCGTTGCTCGCAAGGCTGAAAATATCCGAGCCCCTGTCCTTTGCGGAGAAATCACTCGTGGCCAAGGTGGACATTGATGTGATAGTCAGGGGCGGAGGCGTGATGGGCCAGGCGGACGCGTGCAGGACGGCCATCGCAAGGGGACTGGTGGAATATCTCAAGACCAACAAGCCCAAAAGCAGCGACTACGAGGACCTGGAAACCCTCTTCAGAGAGAGGGACAGGAGCCTGCTTGTGAACGATCCAAGAAGGAAGATGCCCAAGAGGCCCATGGGGCGGGGCGCAAGAAAGAAAAGGCAGAAGTCCTACAGGTGAATGTATGATAATACCGGTAAGATGCTTCACTTGCGGAAAGGTTGTGGGTTCAGTCTGGGAGGAGTACAGCAAAAGAACCCAGGAAGGCGAGGATCCGAAGGCTGTTCTGGATTCACTCGGAGTGAAGAGGTATTGCTGTCGCCGGATGCTCATCTCCAATGTTGAGCTGATAGATGAGATCATGCCCTTCGGCTAGCGCTCACAGCATTTCGTCTGGAGCTCATTTCACATCTTTCAGATATGTCGCTTTGTCAGTGCGGCAAACATCTTTTTATCTAGTAATACATTCCGCGTCAAAAGGGCCCGTGGGGTAGCTTGGTATCCTTCCAGCTTGGGGTGCTGGTAACTCGAGTTCAAATCTCGGCGGGCTCACTGTTTTCCCACAAAAACTCTAGTGATGGTGGTGGAGCCCTCCGGGAGGCGCCAGGTTTGCGAACGCCCCAGTGACAACTTCGCTGAGCGCTGGATGTATCACTTGTGTTCTGGTCAGCGGCAGGTAGTCCCCCCGCTCTGCATTCATCAGATCCACAACCAACTGAACCAAAACTGAGGCCTCTGGCCCCACGATATGAGCTCCAAGAATCCTCTTACTGCCTGCATCCACGATGACCTTCACCACACCGTCCTCCTCTGCCATCGCATACCCCTTGGCAGTGTCGATGTACCTCTTGATGCCCACAAGTATCTGGTGCTCTTTCTTGGCCTCCTCCTCGGTCAATCCGACTGAACCGATCTGGGGATGTGTGAAGATCGCATGTGGCACTGCATGTTCGTCTACCATCTTCCTGCGGTTCTCGAAGAGATTTGCCCAGACTATCTCGGATTCCATGTTGGCTGTGTGGCGGAACTGATGGCGGCCTGTCGCATCCCCCAGCGCGTAGATGTATGGTTTGGTCGTTTGCAGGTATTTGTCAACGAGTATCCATCCCTTCTCGTCCGTCTCCACTCCGCTTTTTTCGGGTTTCAGAAGATCTGAGTTGGACCTTCTTCCGGCCGCAATGAGGATCTCGTCCGCCTTGAACTTGTAGTGCTTGCCATCTGCCCTGTTCTTGGCTATCAATGTCTTTCCTCCGTTTTCCTTGTTTGCCGATGTCACTTCGTGGTTGGTGTATATCCTCACGTACTTCGATAACCTGAGCTTCAGGATCTCGGAGACAAGCGGTTCCTCGCTGGGAACCAATCTTGGATTGCGACCGATGACGGTCACCTTGGTCCCAGCGCTGGAAAAGAAATGAGCGAACTCGACCGCGATGTAACCCCCTCCCACGATCAAGAGGCTGTCTGGAGGTTCCTTGATGTTGAAAACGTTCCTGCTGGTCAGGAAGCCAACACCTCCAATCTCCTTGATGCGTGGAATGTGAGGTCTGGCTCCAGATGCGATGACGATCTTGGGGGCTGTCATTGTCTTTGTTCCCACCCTCAAGGTATAGTCTGCGATGAACTCCCCAACCTGCGGATGAAAATCAACGTTGGGGTCCTGGCTCACGCCTTTCTCCATCTCGCGCCTGTCTCCCAGCACTATCTTCCATACCCTCTTCATCAGGAGTTCGAAATCGATGCCCTCAACGGAGGCGAAGACACCGATGTTCTTGGCTTCCTGAATCTGCTTGATGAGGTCCGCAGGATGGATCATCACTTTTGAAGGTATACAACCTCTGTTGAGGCAGGTACCACCGATTGGATCCCTGTCCAAAACCGCAACTTTCATGCCGCTCGCGGATGCCTTTGCGGCGACATTCATGCCCGCTCCAGACCCGATTATTATCGTGTCATACTCGATCATCCAAACCCTCGTGCGACATTGGTTCGAGCGATAAAATGCTTTCGTTCTTGTGTCAGAGGACTTTCATCGATTGTCGAGAACGGGCGAGCATTGCAAGACTGGGTAAGGAATGTTCCATCTCTCCGAAAGAATTATATTGACTTGGTCTGATTCTTTTCTCGATGAAGAAGATAAGGAGCGGAGTCTATGGACTCAACGCTCTGATGGATGGGGGAGTTAATGAACACACTACAACGGTTGTCATAGGTTCCTCCGGTGCCGGAAAGACCACCTTTGCCACTCAGTTCTTGAGAAGGGGTCTGGAGGAGAACGAGGACGCCATCTTCATAACCCTGGACGAAACCCCTGAACAGATAATCAAGGAAGCGAGCCTGATGGGTTGGGAGGACGTTGAAAACTACATGGAAGAAGGAACCATGGTTTTCGTGGATGCGGGAGGGAAGCAGTTCTCGCAGTTCATTCAGAAGGAGCTGGCTGAGTTCGTGGACGACTGGGCGGGACACAAGGCCAGGATTGTGATTGATCCCCTTACTCCAGTTCTGTGGTCCGTGAAGGAGAAGTACGAGCAGAGGGAGCTGGTCTCCTTCCTGTTGAGGGAGACAAGGAAGATTGGAACGGTTCTCTGCACTCTTGAAGAACATGGAACGGTCGGTGACCTGAGCGGTCCCGAGATTGTGATTCCCATGTACCTGGCGGACAACGTCATCCATCTGAGGTACGCGAGCCACGAACATCCGGAAAGGAGGGAGTTGAAGATCGTCAAATGCAGGAGCAGTAAGCACAGCAGGTTCTGGCATCCCTATGGGATAATGAAAGGCGCTGGTCTGTACATTCGGAGGAAGGAGAACGATACCACTAAGATGGTGGTCGAACCTGATCTGACCGCCTTGCTCAAGGAAAAGCTGGAAGCGTCCGGGAAAGGAAACGCCTCAAGACTCTCGGGAAAGGCCCTCACGAACATCCTCAGAACGACCGAGCTTCTATCAAGAGAACCTTTTTCCGACATTACTCCAGAGGAGCTGATTCATCTTATCCTTGAAGAGTATGGCTTGAATGAGGACTGACGGGTATTTTCATGCCGAAGAAGATGGGGGAGGCGCTGAAGACCGTTGTCGGGGAAGGGTATGAGGGAGAAGAGGAGAAGAAGGGAAGAGTTGAGTCCGTTCTGATGAACCCCAACAGGGAACAGATCTTCCAGTTCCTGATATTTCATCCCTGCAGTCACATGCGAAAGGTTGCTAATGAACTCAACATGAGCCCACCGACGGTGAAGTGGCACTTGGAGAAGTTGAGGACTGGCGGCTACGTGAACTCAGCCCTCATCAAGAACAAGAAGGTATTCTATCCCCGGAGGATGGTGGCGGAAGGGGAGGCGGTTTCTTTGCTCGAGGCAGTGAACCGGGACAGGATTGGCATGACCTTCCTCGTCATTCTGGAGAACCAAGGCTCGACCCAGAGCGAGATCGCGGAGATATTGGGGTTGAGTACCCAGTCCGTGAGGGGTTACATCGCAACACTGGAAAGGGTTGAGCTGATTACTACGATAGTTGACGGCAAGCACAAGAGGTACTTCCCCTCAGACAAGCTGAAGAAAATGGAAAAGAGCATGAGGAAGAGGATAAGGACCTTCAGGAGGTTCCTGATCAAGAAGCTTGAGAAGGACAGACTGAACCCTTCCATCGACCTGTCCAGGAGGAGGGAGGCCGAGATAACGATACACGTCTCAAAAAGAAAGAGCAAGATAAGGATTCCGGACGAACCTTTTACTTCGTCAGTCATATCCATGATAGGTGGTGAGTGAGTTACCTAGTGCAGACCGCAAATCCAAGACAGACGAGATACTGGAGTACTTCGTGTCCAGAAGTAACGAAGAGGTCTCAATCGAAAGGTTGGCTACGGACCTGAGGATGAACCAGAAGATAGTGGGAAGCATTGCTAGCAGGCTTGCCGCCCGAGGAATAATCGCCAGGCAATCCAGAGGGGTCTATGTCCATAAGGAGGAAGAGGTCAAAGCCTCCACCGTCAAAGGGATTCTCAATCATTTGGAGGAAACGATTGGCAGGACTTTCGGGCATCAGATAGGGGGGAAGATTGGCATATCCAGTGTCAAGGACAGGGATGGCCTGGCCGGGCTCGAGGATGCCTTAGAGAGGATGGGGGATGTCATCGGGAAAGGGGGCGCTGTCAATCTAATGAGGGCTGTTGCTAGGAAGGTGGCCACACCGAGCGAGTACAACTACATCTTAGCAAAGATGGACATCTCTAGCTGATTTGAAAACAATTATAAAGTCACGGAGAATTGGGTTTTACTGCGGGGGTAGCCAAGCATGGCCAAAGGAAAGGGCTGTGTGACGGCCCCTTCCGGCCAACGGCGCAGGACTTAAGATCTGGAGCATTCCAGAGGGGACATT
The DNA here is from genome assembly GCA_004377185.1 of Methanomassiliicoccales archaeon. GTDB lineage: Archaea > Thermoplasmatota > Thermoplasmata > RBG-16-68-12 > SOIM01 > SOIM01. Next base: position 94,355 of record SOIM01000020.1, read on the forward strand.
CTGTCTCGAAGGAGTCCGTGGGTTCAAAATAGCTGCTCGGTCAGAGCTGTGATGAAAATCCCATCCCCCGCACTTTTCACCTTTGACTGCACATTCTATCTGAAAAACCCGAACTTCTTCTTTTTCTTCTTTTTGACCTTCTTCACTGGGGCTTTCTTGGGAGTTTCTTCCTCCTCTTCGAATTCCTCCTCGGGAGGTTCCTCCGGAATCAATCCTGTCTCCTCCCAAGACTTATCCTCAGGAGGCTCTTCCGGGATCGACTCTCCAGCGTCAAATAGGTTCTCGAAATCGTCTTGTATGGTCTTCTCAGCCTCCACAGGTGTTCTTGCCTCCTCGGGAGCCGCATCAAGCTTCTCGACCGACTCGGACAATTCCTTCATCCTTTTCTTTTCCTCAGCGACCTGGGCGGCGATCTTCTTGACCTCGCTTTCCCAAATGGTAAGATGATTCTCTTTCTTCCTTATCTCTTCCTCTCTTTGAGATAGCCTCTCCTGCAATTCGCGAAGCTCTTCCTCCCTTCCCTGCAGTTCGGTCTCGAACTGGGAGAGCTCGGCAAGTTTCTCCACGACTTCCTTCTTCTTGAGATGTAGGTCGATATCTAGTTCTTCCGAATATCCCTCAGCGGTCATCCTCTCAGAAGACATAAGGTTCTCAAACTTTAAGTTATTTTTCCCTGAGTTGCGCGATTGGACCGAAATTTACAATCTCTGCCCAACCTATCGTCTTCAAAGGCTTTAAGTAGTCTTTACGATATTTCTCGTTGTGGTTCAATGATAAAGCCACTTTCCGTTCTTAATCAAAGCATAAATAGGAATGTAATCGTGGAGCTTAAATTTGGGAAGGGGTACCGAGGTGTGCTTGACGGTTTCGACCCTCACATGAACCTTGTACTCAAGAACGCCCAAGAGCTGATAAACGATGAGGTCGTGAACAGGTACAGCCTAGCCATCGTTCGCGGAGATAATGTGATCTACATATCGCCCTAGGTGAAGGAATTGACCAAGGGAACAGCCTCAAAAGGAAAGAAAAGCAGCAAAAAGACCCACATTACCTGTCGAAGGTGCGGCAGGCACTCCTACCACGTTCGGAAGAAGGTGTGTGCCCACTGCGGATACGGTGCGAGCTCCAAGATAAGGAAGTACAGCTGGGCGAAGGAGCATGCTTGAGGGGGACAAGCCTAGGGAGAAGTGTGGCGTGGTAGGGATCGCCACGGACAATGCCTCGCTCGCGCCTTCTTATTTGTATTACAGCCTGAGAGCGCTACAGCACAGAGGCCAGGAATCCGCCGGGATGGCCGTGGAAGGCAAGAAGATTAAGTGTATCAAGGATCTCGGACTGGTATCCGATGTTTTCGATCCCAAGACCATGAAGAAGCTCAAAGGAAAGGCAGGCATAGGGCACGTATACTACTCCCAGAAGCTCTCCAAACCCGAGAACGCACAGCCACACGTCATCAGCACTTCGGTGGGGGAAATCGCGCTTGGTCATAATGGCATAATCGTGAACGCTGAAGAGCTGAAAAGAGGACTCCGGATAAAGGGGCACGTTTTCCTGAAAGGTACCGAGGAGGAGGCGATGGCCTACATCATCGCGGATGAGATGCAGCGTTCCAACGACATTCTCAAGGCGATTAAGGTGTTGATGAGGAACATGCTGGGTTCCTATACCTTGACAATGTTGTATGAGGGTCGGGTTTTTGGAATCAGGGACCCCTATGGCATAAGGCCACTCTGCGTGGGGAAGATGAAGGATGGTCATGCAGTCGTCTCTGAGAGCGTCGCCCTGGACGTGCTGGAGGCCGAGCCCCTCGGAGATGTCCAACCCGGTGAGGTCGTTGAACTGACCCCCAACGGGGTGGAATCGCATCAGATGATCACAAAGAACCGCAAGGCTCACTGCTTCTTTGAGTACGTATATTTCGCAAGGGCGGACTCGGTCATCGAGGGGAGGAACGTCTACGAGGTGAGGGAAAGGGCAGGCTCAAGGTGTGCGAAGGAGCACCCAGTGGATGCGGACGTGGTGATCCCAATCCCAGACTCTGGAAGGTCACATGCATATGGTTTCTCACATGAGGCGGATTTACCGATGATAGAAGGGCTGATGAAGAACAGATACATCGGCAGGACGTTCATAATGCCGGACCAGGAGTCTAGGGACATCAGTGTGAGGGAGAAGGTCAATCCGATTGTCAACGTCATCAAGGGGAAGAGGGTCGTCCTGGTGGATGACAGCATAGTTCGCGGTACGACCATGACGAGAATCGTGCAGGCCGTCAAGGGTGCCGGTGCAAAAGAGGTGCACGTGAGGATAGGATCTCCTCCCCTGATAACTCCCTGCTATCTGGGAATAGACATGACAACAAGGGAACGTTTTCTCGCGAACGCAAAGACGATGGACGATATCAGAGATACTCTGACGGCAGATTCGATAGGATACATAAGCGTGGATGGGGTTGTTGACGCCATCGGTCTTCCAAAAGGCGACCTCTGCTTAGGGTGCGTCACCGGAAAGTATCCCTTGGACATCCCTTCCGAGATGCATCGATTCCAGAAGCTGATTGATGATTACGAGGAAGAAGATGAGAGCTAGAGAGTGTTGCGGGATAGTAGCCATCAATTCCAAGTCCTCTATCGCAAAGAAGATCTTCTTCGGGCTCAAGGTCATACAGCACAGGGGGCAGGAAGCGGCCGGAATCGCGGTCGCCAAGGATATGAAGATAACATGTGTCAAGTCCTCAGGTCTGGTCCACGAGGTTTTTGATAAGGACACCCTGGAAAGGCTGGAGGGTAATGTCGGAATAGGTCACGTCAGGTACTCCACCACGGGCGTGAAGACGGCTGATGAAGCGCACCCAATCACTGCCACCACCTCCAATGGCGACATCGCGATATGTCATAACGGAGAGTTCGTGAACGCGGAGAGGGTAGCACTGGAGAAGAAGCTCTCAGGGTATGAAGGAGAAACGGATACCGAGATACTCGCCAGGATTCTGGTGAAAGAACTGGACACCACGTCAGACCCCACAAGGGCCATATCTCGAACACTGAGCAAGCTGAGAGGGGCATATTCTCTTGCGATCTTGGTGGGAGACAGGCTTTTCGCGGCAAGGGATCCACATGGCATACGTCCCCTTTGCTTGGGAAGAATGAAAGAAGGTCATGTGGTCGCATCCGAAACGCCGATTCTTGACCTGTTGGAAGCGGAGTTCATCAGGGATCTGAAGCCAGGAGAGATAGTTGAAGTTGGAAATGATCTGGCGAAGTCATTCGAGATGGCCAGGCCCGAACACACAGGGCATTGCATGTTTGAGTATGTGTATTTCTCAAGACCCGACAATCTCCTGGATGGTAGATTGGTGTATGATGTCCGAAAGCGGATAGGACAAATTCTTGCGAGAGAGAATGAGACAAATGCAGATTTGGTGGTCCCGGTTCCGGATTCTGGCAGGGCTCATGCGGCCGGGTTCGCTGATGAGAGCGGTCTTCCCTTGGTCGAAGGCCTGATAAAGAACAGGTTCGTGGAAAGGACATTCATCCTTCCCGAGCAGAGGGAGAGGGAGATTGGCGTGCTTCTGAAATTGAATCCAATCAGATCTCTGGTTGAGGACAAAAAGATCGTACTGGTAGATGACAGCATAATCCGCGGGACGACAATGAAGAAGATCGTAAACATTCTCAAGAAGGCTGGTACGGGCAAGGTTCACGTGAGGGTGGGTTGTCCTCCGATCAGGCATCCTTGCTATCTGGGCATAGACATGAAGACCAGAGATCAGTTTGTCGCGAATGATCGGTCCGTTGAGGAGATAAGGGAAGAAATCGGTGCGGATTCTCTCGCCTACGTGAGCTTGGAAGGTTTGGTCGAGGCCATTGATTATCCGAAAGAGGAATTGTGCTTGGGGTGCTTGACGGGTGAGTATCCCGTTGAGATTGACGGGGAGAAGCTCCGCCGTCGGGAGAGACTGGAAGATTTCACTGAGAAGGGCTAAAGTTTTTATTCGGCTCCAACCATTGGCATTGATGAGGGCCGGTAGATCAGCTGGAAGATCGCCACCTTGGCATGGTGGAGGCCGTGGGTTCAAATCCCACCCGGTCCATCCATCTGAGTTGAGGGACGCAACACAATGACATGAGGATGTTGATGATGTCACCCCGAGCAAAGAAAGCACTGCTGACATTGGCTCTTTGCCAACTCTTTCTGCTTGTTGTGGCTGCTTCAAGCGTGGCGGGCGATACCTATCCCTCTCCAACCTGGAGAAATGAGGAGAGTATACTTGTGGAAGGAACCTGGAATCTCTTCGCGAGTGTCGATGGATTTCTCAACTCCCCGAATGCTGAAGGAGGCGAAGACTCAGCCATTGGAATACAATGGGATGACTCAACTGGAAACTCCCATCTCGTTCTTCTAGAATCGATCAGGATTCCTGATTCTCAAGACTACAGCGTAAGAGTGACAATTGTCTACGCGAAGTATAATGTCACTGGCATTGAATTGTTCAACAAGACAGTTAGCACAAATCACTTTGAATCTCGCGGATTGGACTACTATTTGACCGCCTTCGTCGATGAGAACGAAACCACCCACATCTTCTGGGAAAGGAGCTACGCCATGGAGGACGTTCCGCAGAAGTACTGGCTCTTTCATGAGCACATAGACAGAGAAGGAGAAGTGAAAACAAGTGCTGAGCTTTTCTACTACGAGAAGAGAGGTTCCTACTTGGTCTTAGAACCCCCATTCCTGCTTTATGCACTGATTGTCGTAATACCGATTGTTGCAGTTGTGACTATCACAGTTCTCGTGCGGAGAAAACGTGAGGATCTCTAGGCAGATGCCCGATGCTCCTCTTCCAAAAGCATCATCGCAATATCCGCAAGGTCCAGTATCTTCCCAAGGTAAGCCCCGTCCTCTGTGAGCTTGTACTTCTTGATCGTTCTCGGGAAACCCCTCTCCACTTCTCGATAGATCAGCCCCGACTCTGTGAGTGAACCCAGAGCCGAATATGCCGTATTACCGCACATCCCTGCTCCTGCTCTAAGATCTGAGATGGTAGTGTACCCCTCATTGTATATCCTTGCCACGATTGCCAGGCTGCCCACCGGAAGTCTCGTGAGGGTCTTTGCACCGTTCTTCCTTTCCAATTCTTTCATCGCGGTGCATGCCAAGTCCAAATACATTGCAAGTTTCCCTGCTCTTTCACTTGGGAAGTACCTCTTTGTCATTCTCCCGTTATCCTTCTCCTTTGCGCAACGGATCAGACCCAGTTCAGTGAGCTTCCGCAGCGAAGAATATGCCGTCTTCTGTGGCATCCCAACGTTCCTGATGAGATCGGTTACCGTCACGCCGTTGTTCCTGTAAGCGCTGGCCAAGACCTCGATGCAGCCCACTGGCTTCTCCAGATTTTGAAGGTACAACTCCTACCCCCCTAACGGTAACATGCGATGCCTTCCACTCCCCGATTTTTTCCTCCGGATTATATAAATTTGGACGTTTATAAGTGTTTTCGTTTGTTGCCCTCGGTCCTGCAATTATGTAGTGCGAGCCTGTGATGATAGAACATTTTCACAATTCGGAAGACTTCCAAGACACCTTTCGATATCACTTCTTAGACTTCCTAATTTGTGCTAATAAGCAATATAACCCTTGAGTTCTATCACTTCAAACGGGCGAGATAAGGCAGAGGGAACCCATCGTTGCTTCTCTAATCGGGAGCTCGGATGTGGGATTGGGACCAAGGAGCAAGTATGTCTCGATTTGTTCTGGGTCTCTCCCCCAGGCACTCAGAAACCCACCTCTGTTCATGCGAAAGGGACGGAAACGGTAACTTTTGATCTCGCCCAATCCAATATTTTTGCCTTTGTCGGAACTAGGCCGAGCGAAGAGTTTATAAGGAAACCTTTGCTATTCCGAGAAAGCTCATGGCCTGGATTGGCATGTGTCCTGGTCAGCGCTCGAGGACTGCGGATGAAGCGAAGCTCACGAGTATGGAAGAAGAGAGGAAAGCAGCGGTGGAAATGGAGAAAGAAGAAGATGCGCCGCCGCAAGAGAGCGCAGAAGATGAGAAAACGATAGTCGCGGGGGTATGGGGTAACACGGGATCCTCGCGGGCTCCAGTTAAGGGCGTGATTGCCAACGGGTTTGCTGACTGGTGATGACTAACTGGAGCAATGACCCGTAATTCGAAACATGCGGAGTAGCTCTCCGCGTGGTGGAAACCCGCTGATCTGGGTTCAAATCCCAGTGCCCCCACTCTTTTTTGTTAGATTTTTCCCAACATTCATGGTTGCGTTGTCCGCCTGTTCGACTAGTTGGAGAGGAGGAGTCTAATGGGAACCTGAGACGCCGACAGATATTTATCCATCGAGCTCGTTTTTAATGTCTGGTGGCAGGGAATGGATGATTGGGTCAAGGTCCAGCTTTACAAATTATTCCTGATTCTCTTTATGTTATGGATAGGCTTAGATGCCGTATACGGTTATTTTCTTGGACGATCCCCTCTGGCTTGGGGCGGTTTGACACTTATGTTCGTGGGTTTTGTTATGTTGGCATTTTCCGCGTGGAACATCACACAGTTCAAGTTTCCTGAGGTGAACCTCAAGATGGGGACCATCTCGGCGACACTATATTCTGCTGGTTTTGTGATGAATCTCGTTAGCAAGGAGTACCAAATGTGGTTCGTTTTTTCGTTTTCCCTAGTGTTCGTACTATTCGTTGTGGTCCTCATAATATTCTCGTGGAGACGGGAGGCTAAGAGGAAGAGCTACACGGCCCCATAGCCTCACGTTGAAGGATGCCTCGAACGTTTTGAATCCAGTATCCCCTGTGGGATATTTTCTTTCGTGCATCTAGTTCCTGATAATCGACTCGGTCGCAGTCTATTCGATTAGTTGGAGAGGGAGAGCTATACGGGTCCTTGAGCCTCGAATCCGATTATTCGCGGCGTATAAATTTCTTGAATGGGAACAGAGGAGAGCTCACAGAACGTCTTTTCAAAGGTAGGACTGATATGACCCTGAAGGCATTTCTGCGGAGAACCTGGTTCCCCACAAAGAAGTAGATCTGGTGCTTGTCAGAGAAGAGCTGCAGATTCTTCCAAACCTGGTCTTCCTTACCAGGATTCTTCCTCATCCACTCATAGACCCCCCATTCAAGCAATTGCTGGTTATGACTGCTGTCACATGGCCCCACACATTTGTATGTTATGCGAGGCTGAAGGATGTAGTCCTTCTTCGTCTTTCGGAGCTTTCGGCCCCAGAGGTCCAGTTGTTCTCCTTTCTGAGGATGTTTTCGTTTCCCAAAGTAGTACTTCTCTATCCTCGGTTTGACGATTCCCAGGCTTCTCTTTTGGGCATTAATCTGTCTCACACAACCATCGACTAGCCCTGTCACGAAGTTCAATCTTTGTTTCGGTTTCAGCTCACCGACGACTTCAATCTTCTCGCTCAGTTTGTACCACTCACTCCTAGATCCTTCTATTTTCCAGGACTCCTCACGTGTGTCCATTCGGTTTCTCTCAACCGAAACCTTCACGATATTCCACCGTTTCATCGGAGAGTCTGACTTGGTCGGATAGATACGTACAAATCCGTGTTTCTCAGAGTAACCAGCTGCACAGACAGTTTCTCTGCCGTTATGTATCCTATCAGGACAGGCTCTGCCCAAAACTATCAAGTCATCGATGATCATGTTCCTGATCCCTCTCGCGACTAGAGATCCCTCTACTGAGGATCATAGGTCGATTCTTTTCGGAAACAGTAACGTCTCATTGAACATATTTGCCAGGATGTGTCTGTGGCAGTGATACTTCTGGTCCTTCCTGGCCTCAGCGTATCGCTCCATGCACATTATTGCTGTCTTTCCGGCATCCTTAACATGATCGATGATCTTATCCAGATCCACTTCCTTCTTGATATGCCATCTATACCATTGTTCCAGGCATTTGAAAGACAGATCACCGTCCTTGTAGGGATTCTGAACGACATAGGGGATTCCGAGGTCTGGGTGATGTTCATATTTTATGTTGGATTTCTTGAGTTCTCTCGCCAGAAGCTTCCCGCTGAACTCAGGTTTGTACTGGGACTCGGCTGAGTATCGGGCATCGAGCAAGACTTCGATTTCGTTCTCCTTCAGAACCTTGACAAAGTCATCAATCTCTCTTCCTTGATATCCAATCGTGAATAAGGTAGTGTTGAAAAATCTCTTCAGCTGGGTCCGGGTCTCATCTCTCGTCCACTCATTCTTCAGAATCAGATCCAGGAACTCTCTCTGTTTATCTTCCCAGTCATCAAATCTCTTACTGTTGATGGTTGAGATGAGTGTAACATGGTCCGCTGAGACCTTACCTGCGGCAAGTGCGTTCTGGACCTCCTCAACAACTTTCAGGACAAGACTCAAGCGACTACTTACCCATCTCTGAGACTTGTTGAGTTTCTTTCCCATTTCTTCTTGTGTCAGGTTATACTCCTCAACGATTCTCTTGATCACTCGACCCTCCTCCATTTCCGAGAGATTGCTCCTCATCAGATTGGTTTTCAGAGACAGAAAGTCGGCCTCTTCGTCTGATAGATCTCTCACTTCCGCTTTGATTTCTTTCCAGCCAAGCTTCTTTGCTGCTTCGAGTCTACAATGACCTGCAACTACCTCATACTTCTTTCCATCTTCCTTGGGTCTAACAAGTATGGGATTCCACTGGCCATCTGCTCTGAGACTGTCCTTGATTTCCTTGAAATATTCCTTGTCCAGTTCTTCCCGAATCGCGAATCTTCCTGCATCTATTTGGCTGATTTTGATTTTCATTTCCCGAGTCTCCAGATTGTCTGCCCCTTCACAACCTCACGAATTAGTCCGATATCCTCATCCATCCTTCTGACCCACTTGTTATTGGGCCATTTCTGTGACAATTTCGCATCTTTCCTGACCTGTGTCCAGGTCGTCCCCTCCGGGTAGTTCTTGAGCACCTTCTCCACTGCATCACAAAACGCCTCGTATGACATTTTTGCTTTCATGCTCTGGCCTCCCTCTCAACATTCATGTCAAGACTAGCTGACATTGAATGCCTTTCCTATATTTTTCACTTTTGGCATACGCTCCTCAGAGTTCCAACTCTAACTCCAGCTTCTCCAGTTTCTTGTCCCTGATCCTTTCCTTCAACGTCTCGTACAGCTCACCCACCTTCTTCTTGCAAGCGACACAGAGACCGCCATTGTCGGCGAGCTTCTTCATGAAGAGATTCAAGAGACTCTCCGCGCCAGAGATGAATTCCTTCGACATCTTGGCTTATACCTCCCCCCGCTCAGGTCTCCAGTCTGCTCTTCTGCGAGACAATGCGTCTTGCGGGCGAAAGGGTTATGAGAGCGAACGCATATAAATGTCCATAGGGGAGGACTGTGAAAGTAATCTGGAGGGTATCATTATGGTGAAGTGCAAGAGCTGTGGTAGGGAGACTCAGGTCGTTTCTAACTTCTGCCCGCACTGCGGTGGCAAGGTCAGGCTCAAGGCGAGAATCAAGAAGTGGGATCCCACGCCCAGGAAGGCAGCATATCTTGCGAGGAAACTTGCTTCCTTGGATCTGCAGACAAGAGGAATCACGAAGGAGAAGGATATCGAAATGCAGATGCTCCAGTTGCTGAAGGACTATGAGGGATTCAGGCATCGGTGGGGCGGGAAGAGAGATGTTCGAAGTGTCGAGGTTCTCGGGTTCAAGCATGGCCCCGACGCCGAGATCCGAGGGATGGCCCTTGAGGTGAAGTACGCGAAACGCCCAGGGGACCTTCAACGAGCCATTGGACAGGGGCTACTCTACCAGACCCAGTATCCTTTTGCTATACTGTTCATCGTCGATGGGACTCCTGGGAGGAAAATCAAATCAAGCGTAGGAACGAAGAATGCCAAACGCCTCGTCCAGAGGCTGAGGGAGATGGGACTATACCTGATCGTGAAGTGATTTGAATGATCAAGAAATGGAATGAACATCTCAACGCACAAATAGTATCTTAACCGTCGGTTATTTCCTTTTCATGACCCGAAGCAATCTTGTTAACGAAATAAAGGGACACTTGGATTTCCTTGTGTATGCAATAGTTGCGATCGTCATCCTGATAATCGGCATGGTCATGATCGGGGACCCAGAGGAAATCGGCATCTCGGTAACCACCCTATCGCCTGGTACATCATCACCGGCCGGATCGATTCTCACAGCAATCGGTGGTTGGCTGATGTTCACCTTCATAGTCTCCTTCATAATACACCGCCGGGGTGAGAAGGAAGCAAGATACGAGATAAGAGCAACAAGCGCACTTCTCGCCAAATTCCTGATCGAACTCTACAGAGCAGAGATTGAGACCACACAAGCATTCGCGGAGCTCAACAAGTCCACAACTCTCGCAATAGGAAGAGAGATGCTTGACGTTCAGGGAATCGAAGCCAAGGAAGTGGAAGAGAGGTTTGCTCACCTGAACGAAGCTCTTGACAAGGAAATCAAGGATTTCTTTGCCAGAACGATGCAGATCAGGTCCGAGACTGAGGAGAGACTTAGGAAAGGTACTGATTTCGAGATGTCAGAGTACATACCCAGGGACATGTCTGTAGAACAGATCATCAAATCAGCATAGAGCGTGGGTTCTTAGGGTTTGGATTTGGAATCTGGACTGGGCGGTTCTTTACGAGACCCGAACAACGCAATGGCTGCGCCCATCGCCAGAGAGAATATTCCCCAAATAACAATTCCGAGTCCAACGAAGTTCATCCAATAGTTATGGCAATCCCAAATGGGCGGTATACCATTCAAGAGAATTAATGTTAGACCCGCAACAAGAGCGAGTATACCAGTCTTTGCGATTATGACTCCTGTGGTGACCATCTCTTTGTCCAGGTCTCGACCTCCACGCAAGTGCGACTATTCAAATTGTCCCTCAACATATTTCTAGCTAACGCCTACCTTTGATTGCCTAGTCCTCCTCAAGAAACGGATATCTGTAGTCCTTCGGCGGATTGAGATTCTCCTTTATCGTCCTGGCCGAAACCCATCTTATCAGATTGAGAAGACTTCCTGCCTTATCATTCGTGCCCGAAGCCCTTGCTCCTCCGAACGGTTGTTGGCCTACGACCGCACCAGTTGGCTTGTCGTTGATGTAGAAGTTCCCAGCAGCATCTCGCAGTGCGTATTCCGCCAAAGATATTGCCTGCCTGTCCTCTGCGAATATCGATCCTGTGAGACCGTAGGGCGAAGTCTCGTCACAAATCCTCAGATATCTCTCATATTCCTTGTCTGGGTACACGAAGACCGTCAGCACCGGTCCGAATATCTCCTCCTCCATCGTCTTGAACTTCGGTTTCTTCGCCAGTATTATCGTGGGTTCAATGAAGTAGCCGACCTTGTCACTGCAACCTCCTCCGCACACGATCTCGGCATCCTTCGACCTCTTGGCATATGTGATGTACTTTTTGATGCTCTGGTACGCCTCCTTGTCTATGACCGCGTTGATGAAGTTGGTGAAGTCTGTTGGCGGACCCATCTTCATGGTCTTGATCTCCTTCAACAGCATTCTCTTCAGTCTTGGCCATTTGGATTTGGGTACGTAAGCTCTGGACGCGGCAGAACACTTCTGTCCCTGATACTCGAAAGCGCCTCTGAGCAAGGCTGTGCACAAGGCATCCAAATCAGCGCTCGGGTGAGCAAACACAAAATCCTTCCCGCCGGTCTCTCCCACCATCCTCGGATAGGTCTTGTACTTCTCAAGGTTCTCTCCAATCGTTTTCCAAAGGTAATGGAAGGTCGAAGTGCTCCCGGTGAAATGAATCCCTGCGAAATAGGGATGGTTCAGTATCGGAGGGCTTATGACAGAACCGGAACCGGGAAGCATCGTAATGACACCGTCCGGAACCCCAGCATCCCGAAACAGCTCCACCAGGAAATGAGAGGTGTAGATCACAGACCTAGCTGGCTTCCAAAGCACCACGTTCCCCATCAATGCCGGAGAGGTCGGCAGGTTCCCAGCTATTGAGGTGAAATTGAAAGGTGTAACTGCGAACACAAAGCCTTCTAACGGTCTGTACTCAACCCTGTTCAAGCTCTCTCCCACTGAGATCGGTTGCATCTCGTACAGCTGCTGCATGAAATAGGGGTTGAACCTGTAGAAATCGATGAGCTCGCATGCCGAATCTATCTCTGTTTGATAGACGTTCTTGTCCTGGCACAACATCGTGGCCGCGTTCAATGTCATCCTATGAGGTCCCGCAAGCAGTTCCGCCATCTTGAGGAATATGGCAGCCCTTTGTTCGCAGTGGAGGCAGCACCACTCTTCTCTTGCTTTGAGGGCGGTATCAATTGCCTTCTCTACTAGTTCCTTCGTAACTCTGTGATAAGTCCCGAGCAGAAGCTTATGGTCGTGAGGAGCCTGGCACTCTCCAAGGTCGTTCGTCTTGTACTTTCTTCCCCCGATTATGATCGGTATCTCGATTGTCTTGGACCGCAGTTCATCCAGCTTCTTCTTCAGCTCTTCCCTCTCAGGTGTCCCTGGAGCATAGCTCTGAATTGGCTCATTCAATGGCTCTGGAATTTCTGCTATACCGTATGACATTTTCCTCCTCCCTTACCAAACAACTGTTCCGAAAATGAGGAATGCAAGCAGAGAGTTAATTGTTGTGGTTTTGTACATCCCCAAAGAAACTCTTTTTAACCTCGGTGAAGAATGTCCTCGCGATGGGCATTGAAGATAGAGTGCTCGAGAAGATCGTCCCCAGTCGAGAGGAAGAGGAACGGCTCAGAGAAGTCGTAGCAATACTGAAAAGAAGGTTGGAAGCAGAGATTGGTGACCTGGGCATTGACGCTCACCCTCTGCTCGTAGGTTCCGTGGCAAAAGGCACCCACCTGAAGAACCCAGAGATAGACATGTTCGTTTGTTTTACTCCTTCCACTTCCAGAAAGGACCTGGAGAAGTACGGCCTCATGCTGGGCGAGTCCGTGGTCGGTGGCGAGAAGCACTATGCAGAGCATCCGTACATTATGGGCGAATTCGAAGGGTTCACGACCGAGATCGTCCCCTGTTACAAGGTGACCGACCCGCGGAAGAAAATGAGCGCCGTGGACAGGACACCGTTCCACACCGAATACGTACTGAAGAACCAGAAGGAAAAGCAGAAGAATGAAACGCGCCTGCTGAAACAGTTCGCAAAAGGCACCGGTGTTTATGGGGCGGAAGCAAAGGTCCAGGGGTTGTCCGGTTATCTCTGCGAGTTGCTGGTGTTGGAGTACGGTTCTTTCCGAAAGGTTCTGAAAGGCGCATCCAAGTGGAGGAAAGGTGCCGTTCTCGAGTTGGAGAAGAAGGCCAGCAAGAAGTTCACCGAACCCTTGATCGTGGTGGACCCTGTGGATTCGGGAAGGAACGTGGCATCCGCTCTATCTCTTAACCAGTTCGCGAGGTTCATTCAACTGAGCAGATTCTACCTGAAGAATCCGAAGATGAAGTTCTTCTTCCCACTCAGACCGAAGAAACCGACAAAGGCGGGTATCCAGAAGAGGTTGAAAGCGCGGGGTACCGATTTCCTGACCGTTGCGATCAAGAAACCGGATATGGTGGATGATGTCCTCTATCCTCAGATCAGGAAGGCAGTGAGGTCCATTGCGAACCTCTGTGAAAGGAATGAGTTCGTGGTCTATGATTCTGGTTTCCATGTGCTGGAGAACGAGATACTGTTCTTGATCGAACTGAAATCGGCCAGACTTCCTGTTGTCCGGAAACACAAAGGCCCTACCGCGTGGGTGGGGAACGTGGACGACTTCTTGCAGAAATGGGAGAGGTCACGAAAGAAGGTCGCAGGACCCTACGTCGAGAATGGACATTTCTACTTCGACCTGAAGAGAGATCACGCAGAAGCGAAGACTCTGTTGAGAAGAGAGTTGAAGAATCTGGGGCTCGGAAAGAACCTGGATGAAGTGGTCTCGAAGAGATTCACGGTTCTGCAAAATGAAGAGATAATCTCCGAGGGATATCTAGTCCCTTTTTCGATGTTCCTGGAGAAGTCGATCCAAAACCCTATTCTCCCGTAATGGTGTATTGAGGGGACTCGTTCCAGTGCCCGTTCACATCTTCCGCTCTTATCCTGAAAGTGTAATCTTGGTCTAATGCCAATTGTATCGTATGCGTATACTTCCCTTTGTCTCCTACCTCGGTCAGATTAAACTCTTCGTTAAAGCCCACAGTGAAGATGATTCTCGCCCTTTGAATGCCGCTGTTGTCCGTTATCCTTGTGGCAATCATCACATTCCTCGTAACATTCTCAATGGGAGTGCACATGTTCTGTTCCGTCCAATTCAGCACCGTAAGGTCTCTGCAGTCATCAGTGTAAACGACACCGATTGTCGGTTTCGTCAAGTCGGTGAAAGGCATGTTCAGTATCAGCACCCAGACAGCCAGCCAGGTGAAGAAGAACATCGCCCCGTTCCCCAGCCAATCCTTCTTCTCGAACTTCTCAATGTCCACGTGCAGGAACTCATAGATGTACTTCAGCAGGAAAATGAATGCTATACCAATGAGAAAACCGAAAACGGCTGACCCCGCAAGTGTCAGGGAGTAAGATGCAATAGATGCAGGAATGGCGAAGAGAATAGTGATTATCGCGACCTTTGTGTTGGCCATCTCCTTCTTCATGTATTCTACTTCGTCGAATTCAGGTGCCTTGAATACGTACTTCTTGACCTCTTTCTTCCTCTTCTTGGCCACGGCGGTCGATAGTGCGAATTCATTTTAAGTCTTTTCCACGTTGCTGGATGACGGGTGGGTGTGAATTCGCGTTGCGAAGGAACACTTCGATAGGATTAATTGGTGCTTGGTGTTTACTGGGATGATAGCATGATCGTCGGTGTGATAGGCTCGGACGGAGAGATCGATGAGGAGCAGAGGACGGACGCAGAACGGGTCGGGAGGATGATCGCGGAGAGAGGGGCCGTCCTGGTCTGCGGTGGTCGAGGAGGTGTGATGGAAGCTGCTTGCAAGGGAGCAAAGTCGGCCGGTGGACTCACAATCGGGGTGCTCCCCACCTTGGACAAGAGCGCTGCGAACAGCTATGTGGACGTCCCAGTCGTAACAGGCATGGACGTCGCCAGGAACGTCATAATAGTGAGAACGGCGGATGTTCTGATAGCGGTGGGCGGAAGGTTTGGTACCTTGTCAGAGATCGGCCACGCGCTGAGCATGGGAAAAAGAGTTGTTTCCCTGCACAGCTGGGAACGCCTGCGATCGGAACAAGAGGGCAGTGGGCTGGTCTTCGCATCGACGCCAGAAGAAGCGGTGGAACTAGCCTTCAGCAACTAGGATATGAATCATGATCCGGGCTGGGTGCTCATTTCCTCCTTGATTTTTTTGCTGTATTCCCTGGTGGCTTTCACCGATTTTATCATCACGGCCAGCAACAGTCCCACAATGAATCCTGCGGGCAGTCCAGTCAGAAACCTGACAACGTTGTTGCTCTCATACTCGGTGAACAACTGAAGTCCCCCGTCCAATGCGAGAGGCACGAAGCACAGTAGTACAAAAAGTAACGCGAACCAATTGGCCCCGATCCTTCTATTGACAGATTCTCTGAATCTCTTTGGAAAGATGCCCAGTAACCCTTTGGAGAGGAAGTAGCTCCGCCTAAGGAACATACCCACAAAGAGCCCGGCGGTCAGGAAGAGGAAAATGGACACGTCCCTTGCACAAACCGGCATCTGGTTCCCGTTGAGGTATATCGTCCTTTCAGAGATTTGATGGCACTGGGCATCACCAATGTAGTAGATGGCCTTGGGAAAAAGGGGCATAGGGTCCCAGACTTCTCCAAAATCCACCTTGTTGGCACGACCCTCAAGGCCCGACACCGTTCCTGGGGGGATCATGAAAGGAACCGCGAAAAGGGACAATGTCCAAAGCAAAGAGATAGCGAAGAGCACAAACAGAACCTTGCTGCCAAAGATCCAGTCCACAATCGATTTCCGTTCACTTGCCTGTTGCGGTGCATTTCTGGATTCATCTGGTTCGCGATGATCATCCAGCTGATTGCTCTGTTCAAGTGAGTTATCAGTCCCCATTTCAATCGCTCAACTATCTGGAAGACTATTTCTTCTTATCGCAACTGCTCCCATTGGTTATCTCGTATGAGATATCGTCATAATCCCGCAAGAGGGCAGTGTTGTCTTACTCAAGATACTTCTCTGGGTCCTGCAGGAACGTCGTCTTACAGCCAGGAGCGCAGAAGTAGTACGTCTTACCCTTGTACTCCGCCGTTGCAGCCGGTGAGCTCTCATTCACTTCCATTTTGCAGATAGGATCTATCGCCATTTCCCCACATCCTTCTCTACAATGGACTAACGGTCATTTTCTATATCAACCCTTCTTGACTTGAAAAGGATTTGATGGCTACCCAAAGATGTTTGCGATCTCCTCCGCGACGGATATCTTGCTCGCATCGCTCTCCACAGTATCAGTGGCCACGACCTCATTGCAATCGTACAGTTTGTCGAACACGTTACCTGCGAAAAGACCATGAGTGCAGGCAGCTCTGATCTCCACAGCGCCTTGCTCCTTGAGCTGTTTGGCTGCCAGAGCCACAGTACCACCAGTTGAGATTATGTCATCAACGATCGCAACTCTTTTTCCTTCCACGGACAGGGTCTTTGGCTGCATCTCTACCGTCTCTGCGTTCAACCTCGTTTTCTCGAGATAGTCGAAGTCACAACCCAGGATTTCCGAAGCCTCTCTTGCCCTTTCCATCCCTCCCTTGTCCGGCGAGAGAATCACATCCACCTTCCCCCTGAAATACCTCGCAAACGCGGGAGCGGCACTGAGACTAGCGACAGGCTTGTCGAAGTAATCCAACACCTGCTTGTTGTGGATGTCAATGGTGATCACCTCGTCGCTGAAAAGCTCCATTCTCTCAGCTATGGCCCTTGCGCTAATCGCCTCGCCCGGATTGAACGCCTTGTCCTGCCTTGCATAGCCGAAGTAGGGTGTGATCGTTACCAAACTGTCTATCTCATATTCGTTTATCGCATCCTGCCAAAGGAAGAGCTCCACGATGTTCTCGTCAGGATGGGTCGTCTGAACCAGAATAACCTTCTCCCCGGTCAGATCCTCCAATATTCGAACGTACGCTTCTCCGTCAGGGAACCTTTGGAACTCGGTCTTCGTCAACTCCAGACCCAAGACCTTGGCAAGCTCACCCGCCAGCCTCCGCGAGGCAGACCCTCTTATGATCTTCATGTTATCGGTTCGGACATGCAATGAAATTAGTTAAGTTTTGCTTCACCGTGACAACGCCAAGAACTGCTCGGAAGGGTTTTTATATATGCGCCCTCGTATTCTAATGGAGAGGCTAATGGCCAGACTGGACAAGCTAATAGGTTTTATGAGGAGACGTAAGTATCTCTGGCTTCTCGTTTCGTTTCTGCTGTTCTTCGCCGGGTTGGATCTGCTTTTGGTCCCTCCCAAGAATGCAGGTCTGGAATACGTTGTCCTTGGTCTTTTCTTCCTCATTATCGGTCTGCTCTTCGCATTGCTTATTCTGGTCCCAAAAGAAAAGCTGAGAATCGAGACAAAGGAGGGAAGTCTCGCGACAGCTCTGCTCAACTTCCTTACCGTCAGAGGCAGGTTGAAGCCTTACTTTCCGGTCTTTGGGATTGTGCTGCTTGTCGTAGACATTTTATACAATGTGTACCTTTCCGCGACACCAGAACTGCTCACCCATGATACGGTGGTCATTCTCTTTGCCGTGGCGTTGATTGCGTACAACTTCGTTCCAGGCAGATTCGGCAGGGAGAAAGACTTCGTTTTCCTGTTCTTTGCTGCTCTCGTCATGATCCTCGTGGTTCCTCTAATGCTTGCGAGAGCCCTTGTCGGTAACTTCGACGAAGGTGTTGGCATATACTCTCAGTATCTTCTTGTCCCTGAAGTCACTGGCTTTCTCAACTTGGTCGGGGTCAATGCTTGGGTTCTGCCTGCTGAGGATCCTCTAACCATTCACTTCATCACTCAAAGCGGAACCGAGGTCTGGGTCTACATCAGTACGGCATGCTCGGGCATCTATTCCTTCGGTATCTTTACTTCCGCTTTTTTGGCATTCATCCTGACGGAGTACAACAGAATCGACAAGAAAGTCGGACTTCTAATGGGCCTAGGGATACTGACCGCATACGTAGCGAACATCCTGAGGATGGTGATCATAGTACTGGTGGGATTCTACACCTCTACGCCTGGGAATGAACTGGGATTCATGATGGAAGCTCACTCCAACGCCGGATGGATAATCTTCCTTGCATGGATTGCCCTTTTCTGGTTCCTCATGTACAGGTTCCTCATGAGAAGCAAGGAGCCCGTGGGAGAAGTGCCCGTTGAGAAGCCCGGGGTCAAGTGCGGCATCTGCGGAGACATCTTGAAAGTGGACATCCCGGGCATCAGATGTGAATGCGGACAATTCCTACACACCGAGTGTGCAATAGAGGCTGGCAAATGTCCCAGATGTAGCGCGGCCTTTATCACCCAACAGAATGTGGCTCCTGAAAAAGTAGGATTCTGAGGGTTTGTCAGACTAGGTCAACTCCCCAAAACAAGTTGCCG
This sequence comes from Methanomassiliicoccales archaeon, assembly GCA_004377185.1. Classification (GTDB taxonomy): domain Archaea; phylum Thermoplasmatota; class Thermoplasmata; order RBG-16-68-12; family SOIM01; genus SOIM01. The sequence goes on from SOIM01000020.1 coordinate 112,936, forward strand.
GCCTAGCCCTCCTTATGAGACACCAGATAACGTTAAATATTCAGTAAGCGATAGCTTTTTCGACTCAATAGTTGTTGGGTTTGGAGAGAGGGGCACATTGCCGACGCAATTGTCTGTGGAAACCTCTTGTTTCCATACCAACCGTAAATTGCGAGTGTAGGTCAGATGAAAGGAAGAGAATGGTTCAGCCTTCAATATTTTCGGGTTCAACAGATTCAGGTTTTGGTTTCCTCCTTCCTTGCAATAACTTCCTTTGCCGTTGTGATAGCACTGTACATGAAGTGGGAGGATCCCAACCGCCTGCTGATCTTGGTTCTTGTGGTCGTCGTAGCAGTCTACTCGTTTGCGTGGATTTGGGATATGTTCTTCAAGGTCTGGATAGCCAGACAAGTCATTAATGTAAGAAGGAACCCCTTCAGCATTTGGAGGATGACCCCGAGGGAACAGATGCAGTACAAAGAGACAATCATACCCATCATGAAATCCCAACGCGCAACGGTGCTCATGCTCAACAAGTTCGCAAAGGAAATGGACCTCAACCCGGTCGCTTCTGTGAACCCTGACGAGCTGGGACTCTCCGAGGAACAGATACAGAAATGGGAAAGGATAGCGAAGGACGGGAAGTTCGCCAGAGAGGACTACCCATCTGAGCTCAGGGACGCAGTCTGGGACGAAGAGGTCACTTTCCACAAGAACGGAAAACGGTGATGGTGAATCCGGACTAAGCAATTCCAAATAAATTCTTCCTGTTTTTCCCGTTGAAATCGAAAGTGGGAACAGTAGGTTAGATAGGATTTCCCGGTTATTAACAGCTCTTTCAGGTCAAGAATAGCAAAGAGTTTGTGAGATTAAAGAAATTATCCGAAGAAAATGCCAAACTGGTAGCTAGATTGTAGACTGCTGATAGAGGATAATAACAATAATAGTAATCTATCGTATTCTAAATTTATGTTCGATAATGTATATCCACATTTTCCACTCAAATGCATATTGAAAGAAATGATTCTTCCATCGGTAGTTGGCGGAAAATCTGAAAAACGGAAGAGACAAGCGATACAGAACCATTGTCAAGAATGTCCCAATCTTTTTATGTTTGTATCTCTCTGAGTAGAATTCTAACCTGTGCACAAAGTATCTAAACCGAGCTATAGTCGATATTATATCTAACTCATTTTTTTCTCTTGTCGTTAACCATGGAGTATTGGCCACATCGCTATATTTCCATTGACCCCACTCTTCAAGAGATTCTTTGGGTTTGTATCCTTTTTGTATTGCGATTTCAAATATTGGTGTGCCAGGATATGGCGTGTACACAAAACATCCATTAATTTCTATCTTTTCACTTGTTTTCATTAACTTATCATAAAATCTAAGAGTCTTGAACATATCCTCTTTCGTTTCTCCAGGTATCCCAATTATGAAACTCATCACTGGCATGATATCACATTTAACACATTTTCGTACTGCATCCTCCACTTGTTCTACAGTGATATCTTTATTGATCTTCCTCAGCATTTCTGGCGAACCTGACTCCACGCCAATTGATAGGATTTCGCAACCACTATCTTTCAACAGCTTTATTTCTGAATCTGTACGCCTACTTATGAAATCGGCTCTGCAAAATGCACTCCATTCAATCCCTAGATCTCTGCGACATATACCTTCGAAAATCTCTTTCGCTCTTGATCTATTTGCAAATAACTCATCCTCTACAAAATAGATCTTCTTCACTTTGTATCTTCTGACAATACTTTCTAGTTCATCCAGCACTTTCTTGCTATTCTTTCCTCTCCATTTCCGCTTATGGAAATATAGATTATAGCAGAATTTGCATCTATGTGGACATCCCCTGCTAGATTCATAACTAAATCCATCTGTCAAATCCGCATATTTTTCCAGTTCTAGCAAATCATATGCAGGCAATTCTAGCTTATCTAACTCCATGAATCCCCTATCAGGATTGTCTACAACCTTTCCATCTTGGATGTAAGTAATGCCCTTGACATTTTCAATACTTTCGTTTCTTTCAATTTTTTGAACTAGTTCAAGTAAGGTTTCTTCCCCCTCACCGCGAACGACTACATCTATATATCTACTCTTGATTGCTTGGGCAGGGAAGAAAGAAGGATGTACACCACCCCAGATTATAGGTATCTCACTCTTTTCTTCTTTTATATATCTTGCAATCTTCACGGCGTGTTCCAGTTGTACACCTGACATCGAACTTATTCCGACGCATAGTACGCTACCTAGGTCCATATTTTCGTAATCTTCAATTCTTGTATCCAATATTCTTACATTATACCCATTTTTCCGTAGGTAGCTTCCCAAAACGATTACAGACATAGGAAATCTCGGCAACGATGTTTTCGGTCCAGGGTATATGAGTAATATACTCTTTCTCCTTCTAGATGATGAGTTACCATTTTTTCTCTGCATACAACTCCACACTACAGCGAGCAAGTTTCATAATTATTTGCAGCATCTGGCAGACTTCTCTCCAACAACTTCCTACCCATACTTCTCCACATCACATTTTGCTGCATAACTTCTTGAGCATACGTCTAATCCATTTGTTTTTTTCCTCCTTGTAGAGGAACGTTTCCATATAAACAGTTGCACCTACTTATTGTTATAGGTGTAATGAGCGGGAAGACAAGGGAAGGACAGACTATCGTTGCCGGAGTCGTTCCTATCGAGGTGAAAGATTTTCTCTTAGAACAGGTTGAAGCTGGTTGGTTCGAAACACTTTCGAAAGCTATCAAGCACTACCTCACACAGGCAATCCGGACCTCAGACTCTGAGTTTTCCAGTGAGATTGAGCCAGAAGGTGACAAACGGAAGAAATCTCGATTGAGGTCTTTGTGGAGAAGAGACTAGCGTGAAACCTGACTGAGCGCAGTCTAACAAGGAGACCTGGGGAGATGGAAGACCCCGACCTCGCTCCTGAGGAGACTACTCACTCAAGCCGAGTGAAAGCTGGAATAACGAGAGCGAAAGCACGGGGCCGAAGGTGGGGACGACCCACTGTCACAGAGAAGAAAATGGATCCCGATTTAGCTGTCAAGGTTTTTGAAATGAGAGCCCAAGGGCTTCCTTGGTCGGAGGTAGCGATTCGCTTAGACGTGAGCGAAAGCACGGCACGAAGACTTCTGAGTACGTTCGAGGGAGATTGTGAAGGCCGGGATACGTACAGTGTCAAAAAGACTTGTTTCTGACACATTTCAAAAAGACTATTCCGATGAGGAGATAGATTGGAGGATTCCTAACAAGTCTGCCAACGCCGATGACTTGGAAAGACCCGAAATCACTGAAGCCATAACAGAGGCGAGGGACGAATTCATCAGGGTTGCCATCTAGTTGGTTCTTGAGAACGAGCAACTCACAAGGCAAGTTCTGGAGAGAATCAAAGTACAGCAGAATGTCCAAAAACACTCATGAAATCATAAGAATCATTGATTATCCCATTTCTGTGTGGGAAGGAATATCAATCTTATCCTCTCTCCTATCTTCTGGAGGAGCTCGAGGACCTTCTGGGTCTTGTGGATCACATAGTTATCGAGAACAATGAGCATCTTCTTACCAGGATAGGCTCTCAGAAGCTGCCACAGAAATCCTATGAAATCAACACCTCTCTTCCTCCTGCAGTGGCGGTGATGAACCTCCTCCGTCTCATAGTTCACCACTCCAAAGAGGTTTATCTTTCTATCCTGACCTGCTGCTAATATCCTTTCCTGACAGGATTGCCATTTCCTTTCGATATTTGGATTCAAATGTAGCTCCGTCTCATCCTCGAAGAGAAGAACCGAGTCCTTGGGCACATTCTTCACGAGCTCCTCTATCCTTGCCTTCTTCTCATCATAATAGGGGTCGGGACTTACCAGGTGGAGCTTGGGCCGGGTGAATCGAATATCATGCTCTCTCAGCAGCTGTCTTACCCTCTCCTCGGATATTCGGATGCCTGTATCTTGTTAAGATGGTTCTTCAGCAATCCAAGTGTCCAATTGTTCCATAGACATCCCACTATCCTTGGACTCTTGGGAATGAGTTCAAGCATCGTTTCCACACAAAGGGAATTCACCAATGGAGGCCTACCGGGACGGGGCTCATCCCTGAGCCCCTCTAGGTCTTTCTCATTGTACCTGTGAACCCACTCCCTGACCGTTTCGGAGTGGATGTCCAACAGGTCTGCTATCTCCTGCACACTTCTCCCAAGATGGGAGAGCCAAACAATCTGGGCCCTCTTGAGAAGTCTTGCATCCTTTGCGCTCCTCATGAAGACCCTCAGGTCTTCCGTCTCTTCCTCACTCATCCGTTTTACAAATATCATTCTATCCCACCCTGCTCTGACAAGAGCAGAAGGGATATGACATTCCTGGTTGGAAAAACAGGAAGGACTTTCTTGGAACTACTTAGATCATCACTGACGAATTTTCTCCGATAATCAATCTATGACCAGCTGGCTTCTCATCTTCAGAAGACAGGATTTTGGAGTGTTTTCCGATGAGGCTGTGCACGATCCTCTTTCCGCAGTCTATTATACAATCGCCGACAACAATGGTATCCTCGATTTCTCCGCCCACGATTTTGGTGCTGTCCCCAATTGATGTGTACGGACCCACGTATGTGTCCGGACCAATCTCACAGTTCTTGCCAATTACGACCGGACCCTTGATGACAGAGCCCGACAGTATCCTGCTCCCCTTCTCGATTCTTACATTCCCGCTGGTCCTTGCACCTTCCTCAATATCACCATCGATTGATGTCTCAAGATCCTGAAGTATTAGCTGGTTCGCCTCCAGTATGTCCTCCGGTCTGCCGGTGTCTTTCCACCAGCCCGAGACGACATGTGCTCTCACCAGGTTCCCTGCCTTCCTGATGTTGTCAATGGCTTCTGTAATCTCCAGTTCGTTCCTCCAGGAAGGTTTCAGTTCATCTATGATGGGAAATACCGATTCACGAAAGAAATAGATTCCAACAAGTGCCAAGTCGCTTTTCGGCTCTTTTGGCTTCTCCACCAGACTAATGATGTTTCCGTCCTCGTCCAGCTCTGCCACACCAAATCTCTGGGGCTTTGGAACCCTGCAAAGTGCGACCTGCGCTTCAGCATCTCCTTTTGAGAACTCCTCGGCCATCTCCCTTATTCCACCTTTGAGCAGATTGTCCCCAAGATAGACCACGAAGGGGTCGCTGCCCATGAACTCCCTTGCACACCCTACGGCATGAGCTATGCCCTTTGGAGCGCCTTGGACGATGTATGTGATACTGACACCAAAAGAGGATCCATCACCCAGCAATTCTCTGACCTTTTCAGGCATGTTCTCTCCCAGAATCACGCCAATCTCAGTTATGCCGGCATCCCGTACATCCTCGAGACAGTAGAGAATGTTAGGTTTGTTGGCAATGGGAATCAGCTGTTTAGGACCTGTGTGCGTTAATGGCCTTAAGCCGGTCCCAGCTCCACCAGCCAGTATCAGACCTTTCATCTGCTTTCCCTCATATGTTTCAGAGAAAGGGGTAAGGGACGCATCTTGATATTTAATTCTTCCTCAATCTTCCGTACGATAAGTGAGGAATCTCTCGGTCTTTTCGCGGGTAAGCCGACCTTCTCCATCGAGACTGGGGCCAGTTTTCCCACATCTAGGTCAAAAACCTCCGCAACGTGCTTCCCAAATTGGTATCTAGAGACCTTTTGGCTACCAGAGGCATGATAGACCCCACTCACGTCCTCTTCCACCAACTTCAGAAGGACACTGGCCACTTCGTCGGCACAGGTCGGAGTCACGATTTGATTATCGAACAGTTTCACCGCTTTTCCGCTTTCCAGATTGTCAAGCACCCAAGTCACGAAATTCCTTTTAGAGGTGATTCTATTCCAGCCATACAAGACGCAAACCCTGGCCACGATTGAGTCATGAGTAGTATTCAACACGTTCTTCTCTCCGCCCAGTTTGGTGCGGCCATAAACGCTGATGGGGTTGGGTTCATCATCTTCCACGTAGTCACCCTTCTCCCCGTCAAAGACGTAGTCCGTGGATATGTAAACAAGCTTCGTTTCCAGCTCACTGCAAGCCCTGGCCACGTTGAGAGGACCGACCTCGTTGAGCGCAACCGCCTCCTCCGGATGTTCCTCACAGTAATCGACTCCAGTGAGACCAGAAGTAAGGATTGCAAAATCGGGATGAGCTTTCTCGAAGAGGTCTGAGACGCTTCTCTCGGATACAACGTCCAACCTCTCGACTTTCACCCCCTGAATCTGGAACGGATTGCTGTGGTAGGTGCCAATGACCCTCTCAAAAGTCCCTTTTCCCTGATGGACAAGATGCTGCCCAAGCAGACCACTGGCTCCAATAACAAGAAGGGTTCTCACTTTTTGTATCAATAATTTAATACGATAAAAACATTTTCAGCAGGGATTTCCATGGATCTGATAGACGGTGTCAGCGTGAGGGTGCTAAGACAGATACACGACGAAAGAGGCTACCTCATGGAGTTGATGCGAAGTGATTGGGAAGAGTTTGAGAACTTCGGACAGGTCTACATGACCTCGGCATATCCGGGTATCGTGAAGGCCTGGCATTATCACAAGGAACAGACGGACAATTTCATCTGCATCTTTGGCATGGCTAAGGTGGTTCTCTATGACCCACGTGAGGGCTCACCCACGAAAGGGATGATCAACGAATTCTTTGTTGGAGAAAAGAAGCCAACGCTCATCAAGATTCCACCTCTGGTCTATCACGGTTTCAAAGCGGTCGGGCATGAGAAGACCGTCATCGTGAACGTTCCCACGAAGCTGTACGACTATGAGAATCCGGACGAGCACAGGGTTCCCTATGACTCTGATGATGTGGACTATGACTGGGATGTGAAGATGGGGTAGGACTGCCCATGAGGATTCTGGACATCGGTTGCGGACGCGGTGATTTCACCGTAGGGGTTCTTGGGAAAAGAGATGCAATGGTGGTGGGGATAGACTCTTCACCGGAATTCCTGAAAGAGGCCAAGAGAATCGCTCCACCGAACTGCGAGTTTGTGCTGACAAGTGCGTCCAACATGTGCTTCAAAGGCGGATCGTTCGATGAGATACACTGCAACCACGTTCTGGAACATGTGCCGAACTTGGACAATGCACTGGACGGAATCGCAAACGCACTTGCGCCAAAAGGTAGATTATTCTTGTCCATCCCGTATCCGTTCCTTGAGAAGATACTGGCAAACCTCATGGAGGGTTATATCGGAGAGAAGATGCATCGTAGAATCATACAGCCGAAGGAATTGGTTGAGGAACTACGGAAGAGAGGAATTGTTGTAACAAAGGTGGAAAAGAGGAAATTCTACACAGCACTCTTGCTCACCTACAGGTTCATTCGAGGGATGCCGTACGAACCACAGTCTGGACTGTTGGCGCAAGAAGATGCCATCTCTAGATTCCTGGAAAAGGTCTCACGATGGTCGTTGCAGGACCCAAATGAGGCTGACTTCGGGAAGAAAAGGTATATCAAAGCCGTTCTAATTCTTGCGAACATCAAGGAAAGAGTTATGAGGCATATCTATCCTCATGAGAACTACATGGAGGCTGTGAAAGCATGAAGTGTGTCATGGTCACGGGTGGAGCTGGATTCATAGGAAGTAACTTCGTTCATCATTTGCTTGAGAATCATGACTACTCAGTCATCGTTCTGGACAAGTTGACGTACGCTGGCAATTTGGACAATCTGAAGGATGTGATTGAGGATGAGAGAGTGTCTTTTGTCAAGGGTGACATTTGCGATTCAAGGGCGGTAGGAGAATGCATGAAGGATGCAGACTGTGTTGTCCATTTCGCTGCAGAGACCCATGTGGACAGATCCATCATGGATGCTGGAGTTTTCGTGCAGACGGATGTTTTTGGAACATTCATTCTGCTCGAAGCCGCACGGAAGCACGGCATTTCCAAGTTCCTCCACATATCCACGGACGAGGTGTATGGGGAAGCTTCTTCAGGTCCCTCCAAGGAAACGGACCCCCTTATGCCAAAGAGCCCCTACGCTGCCAGCAAGGCCGGTGCAGATCGATTGGCCTACTCATACCATGTAACACATAATCTTCCAGTTGTCATTACCCGTTGCACCAACAATTACGGTCCCTACCAGTACCCCGAGAAACTCATTCCTCTCTTTGTCACGAACGCAATGAAGGACAAGGAGCTACCAGTGTACGGGTCAGGAGAGAACACGAGAGACTGGATTCACGTACAGGACCACTGCGAGGTTCTCGATACGATAATGCATCAGGATGGTCTGGAGGGAGAGGTTCTTAACGTAGGTTCTGGTGTGGAAAAAAGCGTTCTGGAGATTGCGGACGTGATTTTGGAGGAACTGGACAAGGCCAAGTCCTTGCTGAAGCATGTTGAGGACAGAAAGGGGCACGTAGTGAGACATGCGGTCTCCACCTCGAAGATCAAAGAGAAGTTGGGTTGGGAACCACGTTTCAGTTTCGAGGATGGGATGAAGGCCACTATCCAATGGTATTCACAGAACGAGTGGTGGTGGAGCAAGCTCAAGAACAGGCAGTTCGAGGAATACTACCAAACGCTACATGAGAAGGCAAAATGATGAGCAAGGGTCCCCAGAAGAAAGTTAGAAGCAGAGTGAGAGCTGCCATTTTCAGTGTTCCCGCCATGCTGGGTCCGCTCTCAAAGATGAGAGTCTTTTTCCACAAACTGAGGGGAGTGAACATCGGAAATGACGTGGAGATTGGATATCACGTGATAATCGATAACGTCTATCCCGAAAGGGTGACCATAGAGGACGGGGCCACAATAGCAGCCAGGACAACGATACTGGCTCATGACGAGTCCGCGCTGTATACAGGCATTGGAGAAGAAATCGTGAGGAACACCCGTATTTGCGAGGGGGCTTTCGTAGGGGTGCACTCCGTCATTCTGGCTGGTGTGACCGTTGGAAGGAAGGCGATTGTCGGGGCCGGATCGGTGGTAATCAAAGATGTTCCAGATAACGCAAGAGTTGCGGGAGTTCCTGCAAAACAGATCAGCTGAACAATCATGCTCTCTGTCTAATCATTGACATAATCTCTCTCAGGTAGTACAGGATCTTCTTGCGGGACAATGCGTAGATGAAAACCAGGTAGGTTATGAACCCGATCAGGATGGAAGCGGCAAACACGCCCAACGAGAAGCCGGCAAACGCTTTGAAAACAAGAACGACGATGAGCATTCCCAGGGACGCGATGAGCGGGTCCGCGAACGTGTTTGTTATGTCCACGAACCTGATGTTCAGGAGCTTTGTCGTCAGCCAGTAGATGATTATCGTGTGGAAGAAGTAGATCAGGAAAACCAGGAGAGCTACACCTTCGATTCCGCCCCAGAGAACGGCCGGATATAGGAAGACGATCATTATCACAAGATTCACAGCGTTGGTTATCGAGAGCCATTTCGTTTTCCCTTTTGCCAGAAAGAGGTCCCCAGCGGGCTGCAGTATGACCCTTATGAAACCGAAAAGACAGAGGATTTGAAGGGCGATTATCGCGGGAGTCCACTTGTCTCCCAGCACGAAAACCACGAACTCTGGTGCCACAATGAAGAAGCCGAAATACAACGGAGCACCTATGAAGGATATCACGTCAAGTGTCTGCAGATACCCTGTTCTCAACCTCCCCTCATCCTCCTGGATGCTGGAATACGTAGGGAACATCACTCTGTTAACCATCTTGGTTAGGAAGTTCGCGAAAACAGAGGCCCACCTGTAAGCGATGAAATAGATGCCCAATGCTGCCACGCTGATGACTATGCCTATTGCAGCGTTGTCGAGATTGAAGATGAGGAAAACGATTAGAACCATCAGGAAGACGTGAATGCCGTAGCGGAACAGCTCCTTGGCAATCTGTTTGTCCACCTTCCACGTAAACTTCCAGGGAAAAATGACATACAGTGTGAGGAGGGTTGCGACCGAAGCAGCCACTGAACCATATACGATCGCCCAGTAGGAGAAACCAGCGAGGGCCAGTCCTATCGAAACCGATGATGTGACGATCATCCCCACAAAGGCTGCAATTGCCAGCCTTCCGAATTCCAGTCTCTTTGCCAGGGCGTTGTTGGGTATGAAGCCGAAGGAACCTATCAGGATGGTCACTGCCAGAATCCTCACGACGTCCGTGGCCTCCGGAGTTGAGAATATCATCGAGGCCAGTGGGGCGGAGAAGAACGCTACGAGGAAAACGATCAGACCTATGATGATCCTGAGCATGGCTCCCGTTTGGAGCGATTCCTCAACCCTGTCCTTTCTATGAATGACGGCCGCACCCAGGCCAAAATCCCCGAACTGTCCGATGAAGCCCAGGAAGAAACCCGCTATGCCAATGATCCCGAAATCGAAAGGCGTAAGCAACCTGGCGAGGACTATCAGCGTGACCGCGTTCATCGCACTTATGAACAGCTGAAGGCCCGCGACGATACCAAGATTCCTCACAGTCGTAGTTTTTAGGGACACCGTTGCGTGAATTTTGTGGTTCTATTTAAGCGAATCTATCATTTTCTCCACGAATCAGGCATCCAGAAGCCAGTTCGAAAGATAGTTATATCCCTTCTTTTCTCAGCGTGAACAACCATGGAAACGCCAGAAGCACATCCAAAGGCCTCAATCGTAATCCTCACGAAGAATGGGTCAGAAACGATAAGAAGATGTCTAGAATCGCTTTTCGATCAGGAGACTGGATTCGAGTTTGAGGTCATAGCAATAGACTCGGGGTCAACTGACGGAACACTGAACATTCTGGCGGAGTACCCAGTCAAGATAGAGAAGATACCTCCGGGCGATTTCAACTTCGGAGCCACTAAGAACCTTGGTTTTTCGGTGTCCGAGGGTGAGTTTGTGGTTTTTCTGTCGCAGGACGCAACCCCTGTGGGCAATGACTGGCTCCAAAGAATGACCACCCCCTTCGAGGATCCAGGAGTCATGATGGTACAAGGCCTTGAGATGTCCGGAAAACAGGGATTCTACTGGTGGAGGGAGGGACTCTTCTGGTACACATCTGAAATACGAAGGTGGATGGAAAGATACGACAATATAGGTCTCTCCTGTGTCACGCTTGCGGTGAGAAGAAAGGCTTGGGAGGAAGTCAAGTTCGATACTGTCCCATTTGGGGAGGACAAGCTCTTCCAGAAGAAAGCTGTTGAGGCTGGATTGAGAATTGTCTTGGCAAAGGATGCCTTTGTGGAACATACGCACAGTTTCACCTGCAGATCGCTGAGAAACAGGCTCACGAACGAAGGTCTGGGTGCGAGAATGTCCGGCGAGAGCTACTCTCTCCGAGACATGTTTGGAGACATTTTGAAGAAACAGCCCTACCGAAACCTCGTCCGAGGCTTGAGAGGAGGGGAAATCAAGAGCATCGCGGAATTCTTTTATCCTCTTACAAGGCCCTATTACATCTACAAAGGAATGCGTTTTGCCCGAGAGTTCCAGAGAGATTGAAACTTACTGAGCAAGGACGTATCCCAGATAACCTCTCAGCGCTCCAATGAACCCAATGAAGTAGAGATAGCCCATATCGGCGTCCCCTCTAAGCAGGTTGTTTCTGGAGTTTCTCAGATGACTCCTCAGCACCTCCTTGAAGAAGTAAGTCCTAACATCCTTGGATGAGCGGTTCTTGGCGAAAAAGGCTCCCAGACCAATCCTGTAGCCAGACATCATTCTCTTGAGCTGATCATATGTGTCAAGCGGTTCGTGGTGAACAATGGCATTGGGCGTGTATACGACATGATAGCCAGCTTCGATCATTCGGTGGAAAACATCCATATCCTCCGCCCCCCGAAACCGTGTTCCTGGACCTAGGTTCTCGTCAAAAAGGCCGATTTTGACTACGGCTTCCTTGCGAAGACATATGTTATTGCCCGCTCCCATCAGCCAGGGGGGAGTGAACCCATCGCCCTTACCGAAGACCTTCCTCTTCGCCTCCCACCTGGTCGAGGCGTACCAGAGTCCCTCTCTTGTAGGAAGCGAACCTCCGGTCACGCACCCCACTCTCTCATCCTCAAACTCGGAGGTCAGGTTCTCAACCCAGTCCGGATCACATACACAGTCATCATCAGTCAAGGCAATCTTATCATGGACAGATTCCCGTATGCCGACGTTCTTGGCCAGCGATACTCCCTTCTCCTTCTCAACTATGACCCTGCACTTGTCAGCAACCTCTGCGGGCAGACCACTGACACTTGAGACGCAGATCACTTCTAGGTCTCGGTAAGTCTGCCTAGAGAGTGAATCAATGCACTTCCTGAGAAGGTCCGGTTTCCTTCCGTCCGTACATACGACAGCAGAACAACCCATCCGATTCACTCCTCCTGGGTGATTTTCATCTCCACCATGTTGATAACCTAGCCAGCTAGAATCTGCAATATAGATTTTGCGAAGTGTCTTGGAAGACTCAACAGCGGTGGCGACCTTCTGAGGCCGAAGTAGGTCTCATCTGGTCTTCCCAAGCCGAAATCCACCATGTTCGATTTCCATACGTTCACAAGGTCCAGCTTCTCATACTTGCGGAGCCTCATGGTGTCGAATTCCCTCCTCAGGAACCGGGTGAATTTCTCAAACCTGGCGTAGCGTGTGGAGAGATAATCGTAGCTGTCCTTCGCACTGTCCTCCTTCACATTGGTGCCCATCAGAAGGGGGTACCATTTCATCTTCCCAATTTTCCAGATCTTCATCCACATCTCGAAGTCCTCGCCCGTGTTGAAGTCGCCCCTTCCCCCGATTCCCTCCCATATCTCCCTCGGGAAAATGCCGAAGAGCTTTGCCTGGACGGCCAAGTCGGGATATTGCTCCAGATACATGTCGACAAATTCCCTGGCGATTAGGAAATAGAGAGTGTCCGTATCGACCACAATTATGAACTTGCCCGTGCTCTCCAGAAACGCCAGTTGACGGCCGCGTCCCATGGTGCACTTCTTGGAAAGGACCTTCATGTTCCTGTGGTTCTGAGCGAAATCCTGCAGGATGTGGTAGCTGCGATCCTGGGATTTGTTGTCCACCACGATGTACTCGAAGTTGTCCTCGTCAAAGATGGCGTAGATGGACTCAAGGTGTTCCTTCAGGACGTGGGCGCAGTTGTAGTTGGTCGTGCAAAAGCTCAACAGTGGCTCCGCCATATCTTGTCGCCTGTCTGAGGTTAGAAAAGGGCTGGTATTTAACTTTTGAGAGAGAGGAATCAGGTTCTAGGAATCCATTATTCCCAATATCGAGTCAGATACCCACAATTCATTTATATCTCGGACATTCTCGGATGCTTGGACCTTGCTGGTCACCGGGGAATCCAGATTGAAGATAACTTTCAACCCCCACATTGTCGGCTACGGCCACCGGGTCAGGTGCAATCTCATCGGCAAGGAGATTCAGAGATTGAAGCCCAAGGCTAAGATCGTTTTCCTTGACCGGAAGGATGACTCCCTCTACAACGAGGACTGGACGCCCTTCAAGAGGGTTCATGGTGGCTTTCGAAGAACCCTGTCGCTTTTCACCTCTTCCTGTTTGGTTGAGGACTGTACTATGATCGAGGATTGGAGGCGGAAGTGGTTCTCTAGAATGGGCAAGATCGTCACAATACTCAATCCAACCCTTGACTCCGACTTCCCGAATCACAAGCATAACTTGGAACACAACGAGCTAATCATATTATGTTATCCCGAGGATTTCTTCCCGTTCCCAGATGTGCTTGAGGATTTCAGAGAAAAGGTCGCTTGGTTCGGACCTGTTCTCAATCTTCCCAGCCAGGATTTCAAGCGCAGAATCGGCGGTGGAATAAGGGTGAACATCTTGCTCAGCCGTGGCAGGGAACAGGTGGTCCCCTTGGTCCAAAAGCTTTCGAAGGATCTGGGCTTTCAGATCATGCAGACCAAGTTCAAGTCCGACCGAGAGCATTTTTCCGCTCTTTCCGAGACTACGATCGCCATCACCCAGGGAACTACGGCGGTGTTCGAGTGCAGTCAGCTGGGCATACCTCAGCTTTGTCTTCCCCTAAACGAGGAACAGCTGGTGGTTGCGAGGAGATTCGAGGAAGTTGGGGCGTTGGCACTCCTTCCAATGGTGGATGTCACTGAAGGAAGTCTCAGGCAAGCTCTGGGCAATCTGGTGTCAGATGAAGGTTTGAGAGGAGAGATGGTGAGGAAGGGAAAGGAGTTCTCCAGTCCTCCCGGGACAAAGGATATTGCCCGCGCCATAGTTGAGATAATCACACGAAAATGAAAATGCTGGGGCGCCCACTAGGACAGGACTTCATTGATGACTTGTAATAGCTTCTTCTCCCTGATTTCGATACTGAAGTTCTCCTGAATCCTTTTCCTGCATTTCTCCCCGTTCGTTGCATCCAATGCTTTCCCAATTGCTTCCACGGTTCCGTCCACATCGCCATAGTCCGCGAAGTACCCAGTGTCCCCGGCAACCTCAGGAAGAGCGAACCTGTTGGTGACCACCGGAACACAGCCGCAAGACATTGCCTCCGCCAGGGCCACTCCGAAGGACTCATGGTAGGACAGCTGTCCGTACACTTTCGCTTCTTGGTAGTAGGATAGCAGTTGCTCATCCGATATCTTGCCAGTGATCCTAGCGTTTTCTGGCGCCATCTCCTTCAGTTTCCTGTCCCACTCTTCTGAGTTCTTGCCTACAATTACGAATTCAACGTCAGGCATTTCGGCTGCTGTTCTCAGATAGGTCTCTATGCCCTTCTTCTTGTATCTGACTTCATTGTTGATTGCTGCCACAGTGATAACAAGGTCCCTTTTCTCACCCTCTGGATGATATTCCTCGGTATCCACTCCGTTGTAGACCACGTCCACATCCCGATCCACCCACTGCAAGACCTCCTTCTTGGTGGACTCCGACACTGCCAGAACCCTATCTGCCTCGCTTAAGGCATACTTGGTCCTTTTGATTCGTTTTGGACTTTCCATTGCTCCATAACCGATCTCGGGGAGGTATATGACGTCCCATCCACCAGCGTTCACTATCGACTTCTTCTGAAAGGTCTTGGAGAACATCACGGATGAAGTGGCGTAGCCTAGTACGAACCAGGAGAAGTTCACGTCCGTTCGTGCAATAGTGGCTGAAAGCCTGGGTAGCGATTTCTTGCCGTGATACTCAAATTGAAATGTGTCAAAATGCTTCTTGAATATCTCAAGGTCCCTCGTTACGAATGGCAGTGGATTGTCGTAGCTGAGCAGTATTTTCGCCCTCTGTGTCTTTTTCTCCCTTTTCCGTCCAGCAGAACTCATATGAACCCTCACTATCGTGCGACACCTTCCAGAATCTCAGTAGTTCTCTTAGCTACCGAAATCCAGCTATGCTCTTTCTCGGCAAGAGATCTCCCCCTCTTACCCATCTCCTTTGCTTTCTGACTGTTCCCAAGCAATTCTTCCAAGGCGGTTTCCAATTCCTTTGGACTGTCTGGCTCAACAACAAGACCAACATCTTTCTCTTCTATCTCTTCCTCTATGCCACAGACGGAAGTGGTCACGAACGGCATTCCACATGCCATGTATTCATACAGCTTGATGGCGGAGAAGCCATACTTCACGTTTCTCAATATGGCATTGAACGGAGCCACGCAAATCTCTGCAGAATTGATGTGGTATGGGACTTCTTCGTAGGGGACATACCCACAGAACTGAACAGCGTTCTGGATACCAAGCTCTTTCGATTTCACTTTCAAGTCGTTCATGAGTTCTCCATCACCGACGACAAGTAGACGCACATTCTCCACTTCGGATCTGAGGTTGTTAAGGACTGGAATTAGGTCTTCAACACCTTGCCACGGGGCCAGGCTTCCGGAGAAACAGAGATAGCGCATTTTCTCGTCCAAACCCAACCTCTTCATGCATGTGCTTCTATCCATAGGTCTGAACAGATCCGTATTCGCACCGTTGTGTACCACATGAATCTTCGAAGGATTGACATCGTATTCTTCCACCAGACCAGCTCCGATACCACTGGAGACCGCGACAATGCCATCCGCAGACCTGAGGAAGTACCGCCGGATTCTTCTCTTGATCTTGTCCAGTCCGAGCACGCCCTTCTCTTCCTTGCCCAGAATCTTCAGTTCCTCCTCTATCATGGCATTGATCTCAACGACTGATGGAACGGAAAGCATCTTGCTCAGGGTTCCACTGATCTTGGGTGAGAATCTCCTTTCGTATATGACATCCGGCTTGAATTCCCTTGCCAGCTGGGAGCAGAATCTCAAGGTTGGAAGGTTACCGCTCTTCTGCGGTATGTGGACAGACACACCCATTCCCCCAAAAAGAGTGGATACATCTCTCAACGATTCTTCTGGAGCATAACTCACCAGGGCAACCTCGTTCCCGATTCTGGATAGGGACGTGACAAGCTCCCGGGTGTGAGTAGAGTCTCCAGTCCTGCTACTCAGGTCAACATCCAGAGCCAGAAAGAGTATTCGCACGGAGCGAGAATTGATTGGGTAGTTAATAATTTCTCCGTTCCTGCTCCTTTCCAAGCCAAAACCATTAGACCTTATCACTGACGCGGATAGTCTGGCATCGTTTTTGGACAGAATGTCAGCGTGACATTTATTATGTAGGCGTAATTGCTACTGAAGACAAGAGGGTATGGTGGCTATGAAGACTACCGGACTCTATGGTGCAATCCTTCGGCGGGTACTCAAGTTGTCCTTTCGGTTTTGGCAAAGACTGGGTTTCCACATCACTCCCAATCATTTCTACCAGCCCATCCCAGACACGAGAACATTGAAGGATGATTTGTGGCAAAAGGAGTCCGAGCTTGTTGGAATTGACATCAACGAGAAGGGCCAAATCGAACTCCTCTCCCTTTTCTCTTCCAGATTCAAAGAGGAATACGATAGATTCCCGAGGAGCAAGACTTCGGTACCCTACCAGTACTATGTGAACAACGGTCTTTTCGACTCCGTGGACGGCGAGATTCTTCACTGCATGATCCGCCATTTCAGACCGAACAGGATTTTTGAGATTGGGTCAGGTTATTCAACCTATCTATCCGCCCAAGCAGTTCTAAGAAATGAAGAAGATGATGGACATAAGTGCAAGCTGATCGCCTTTGAGCCATACCCGAACGACGTCTTGAAAGCTGGCTTCCCCGGCCTGCACCAGCTTGCAACTGCCAACATCCAGGACATCCCGTTGCAGAGGTTCGGTGAGCTAGAGGAGAACGACATACTCTTCATTGACTCCAGCCACGTTCTGAGAATTGGAGGTGACGTCCAGTACGAATACCTAGAAATACTCCCGAGATTGAACAAGGGAGTCATCGTTCACGTTCATGACATATTCCTTCCGGCGGAGTATCCCAAGGATTGGGTCTTGGAGGATTGCAGATTCTGGACTGAGCAGTACTTGCTTCAGGCATTCTTGACTTTCAATGACAGCTTCGAAGTTCTTTGGGCTGGAAACTACATGCGGTCAAAGCATCCTGCCAAGCTAGAAGCCGCCTTCAGTTCATACAGAAGTGAGGAAAGGTGGCCAGGAAGCTTTTGGATAAGGAAAAGAAGATGAAAGAAGAGACTACAACACCAAAGGTCGTAATCATTATCCTGAATTGGAACGGTTGGAAAGATACTGTCGAGTGCTTGGAATCGCTCTTTCGGGTTGCCTATCCCAACTACGACGTTGTCGTGGTGGATAATGGCTCGTCAGATGAGTCCGTCAACAAGATCAAGGCCTACTGCAGAGGGGAGTTGCAGGTCAACTCCAAGTTCTTCAGGTTCGATTCAAGCAACAAACCGATTCGTGTTTTCGAATGCAAAAGGGAACATACTGAGAAAGAGGCGAACTTCGTAGAAGAGAAAGACTCCGAGCTGGCATCCCGCAGAAAGCTGAGGTTGGTTCTGAACGAAAAGAATTTCGGATTCGCAGAGGGAAACAACATCGGAATAAGGTTTGCTCTAGGGTCTTTGAACCCTGACTATGTCCTGCTCCTGAACAACGACACGGTTGTGGATGAGAGCTTCTTGTCCGAGCTCGTAAGTGTTGCAGAGAGTGACGAGGGTATTGGGTTCGCGGGGCCCACCCTTTATTACTACGATTTCGACGGCAGGACGGACGTGATCAACTTCGCTGGCGGCAGACTCAATATGCTTACCGGTCGCTCGTCCCATATGGGCGCAAATGAGGTTGACGAAGGGCAGTATGACGAACCAAGAGAGGTTAACTTCGTAGAAGGGTCGTGCCTTTTGACAAGAAAATCAACACTGGACAGAATAGGACTTCTCGATTCGAGCTACTTCGCTTACTGGGAGGAGAACGATCTTTGCATGAGAGGGCTCAAGGCTGGATACAAATGTGTGCATGTACCTACCGCCAAAATCTGGCACAAAGTTTCCTCAGCGGTCACTAGTACAACAAAGGCCTATTACTTGACAAGAAACAAGTTCTGGTTCATGAGGAGATATGCCACCAAGTCACAATTTCTTTCTTTTCTGTCCTACTTCTTTGGCTACGAAGCCTGGTATAGAGGCGGGGCCTATCTTCTGTTTCATCGGGATAAGGGTGCGTTCGGTTCTTTTCTCAGAGGAATCATCGACGGGGCAGGAGGATCTCCCGAACTCACTCCTTGATCTTGTCCACAATAATCCTCGTAGTCTCTCTTGATTCGTCCACCAATCGAGGGACTTCGTTTCTTAGTTGTTCCTTCACTTTCGCGTAGTTATTCTCAATATACGTGAATTTGTCAATGATCGCTTGTGCGCTTATGTCCTTCACATTTATCATAAGGTCCTTGAGGCCCAGTCTCTCCATGAATCCTTCAATTTTGTGTTCATAGCTTATTGATATGAACGGTGTGTACCCTTTTGCCGCAAATATGCTAGGATGATATCTCATGCTTATCACGCAGTACAACTTGGAGAACAAGGCCTGTTGCGCGTAGGAATCAACGTGGGGCGGCAGAAGGAGGATCTTTTCCGTGTCGAGACTCTGGATGCCTCTCAGCAATGAATAGTCATCTTGCTCACCAAACAGTTGAGGCACCAAGAGTGGTGTGTATCCCCTATCAATCAAGTGCTCTATTACGGTCCGAATCGAGTCCAATATCCTCTGGCTCAACCCTTTCATTTCTCTGTAGACCGGATGCCAGCTCAGGGTCGTTGCAGTGATTCCTACCACTTTCTCCTTTGGGCTCTCGATCTTGGCCACTAGGTCGGAAATGTCTTCATATCTCTCTAGGTAGTCGTCCTCTATCACATTCTGAAACGCAGAATCTATCGTCACTTTCGAATCAAAACCCAGCTGCTCCTTCAGGTACCTGGCAGAAAGATCCTCCCTGAGTATTATGGCCTCTGCCTTCCTCAGCGCGGATTTTCTCAGAAAATTCCAGAACACTCCTGAGAACGGTCCCATCGAAGGGGCATAGAAATACAGTCGCTTGTTCTTGAATATCGTAGGCATTATCAGTCTGTACAAATACGAATAATCGGACAGCAAACCTCCGTACAAATCACCTATCATCGGTCCTCCGGGAGCATGGATTACAAAGTCTGCATCTTCAACCGCCTGAAGGAACTTCCTTCCTCGGCCAGTGACGGATATCTTCCCGAATGTGACTAGAGTCAGGAACGTATCTATGTAGTCAACGAACGTCAAAGGATACATGCGCAAGACTTCCACATCGATATCGGAGAAATATACAGGTTCCTTGGACATCAACATGATCTTCATCTTGCTATCTGGTAGCTCTGACCTGAGAGAGTCCACCATTGCCCTGACCGCGGCCTCGTCGCCTCGATTGCTCCAATGAGCATGAAGGATCAGTACATCTGAACGGAAGCCTCCTTCGTATCTAGCCCTGCTCAACAAGCTCAAATATATCGTGGAAAGAATCTTGATCATCAGTTTGGACTTGTTGGGCTTGCTCGGTTTCTTGGAGATTCTCCTCTGATGAAAGCGTATGAATCTTTCGAGAAGACGGGAATACGCGTTCTTCCCTTTCAGACCCCGATTCCTTTCCTTTTTCAGCCTCAACGGTCCGGGTTGAGATCCAATCGCAGCGTCTGGCCCCAATTCCTCAAATACATTCACACAGGCCTCATCTGCCATCCGTTTGGTGATTTCCTCTCCGCGTTTCGTTCTAACAATGACTGCAGATTTTCCAGCCTTCTCTCGTTTGATCTCTCCAGGATTCCAGAAATCAAAGGTGGATATGTCCGAGAACTCTGCGAAGTGGTCCTTACAGTTCCAGCATGCCTGATTGATGAAGACCCTTGACCAGTAGATTCTATTGAACAGCGAGGAAGGATAGGGGACTACCACTTTCTTCAGCTTTCCCTTCTTGTCAAATCCTTCTGCCTGGACCTCACCCGGCCATCCATTTCCTCGGTAGTACAGATTCTTGACCTCTTCAATCCCGTAGAACTTCAGAAGTTGTTTGGTAGCGTTGGCACTCGTTCCAGCTGAACAAGCAATGCCAATTATCGTGATATCCAGGTCCAGCTTCTCGGCTATCCTTCTCGCAGCGTAGCTCTGGCAGGGAGTTCCTACAAACAACAGTCTTGACCCCTTTTCAATCCCCTTCATTTTCGAAACGGTTGGCATGAGAACGTATCGAGAGGACACTTCTCTAGGGTTATTCATCACGAAGTCAGGCTTGGATACGGACACTACCTCGCCAAATGGTTCTCTGTGCAGGGACTTCACGATTATTGCCTGGTCGCACGCCTTCTTCTGCAGCAAGAAGCTTACCGCCGAATTGATGAATCCTCCTGAACTTGAATTCCTTCTCACACTGCCATCAGCCGAGGCAGCCAGGAAGATGCTTCTGAAATCCCCAATGTATTGGTTTTTCGAAGGATCGGTTCCTTCCCACAGTGCGGGACAGACTTCAACACATCTTCCGCAGTCCATGCACTCGTCCCTAATCAGTCGAAAATCATAGAACCCAGATTGACTGTTGTAGTCCATTCTCACCGCGCCGCTAGGACAGATTGCGAAACAGCCACCACATCTCGTACATCCTAGCTGGTTTATTACCTTCTCAACGTCGCTCACTATCACTCCTTGGTATCTGTACTCAACTCTCTCCTTCTGACCCTGATCTCCTGACTCCGCCATTTCTATCTCTTCCCAGAACGTTCTCTCATCATTCCTAGGCCGACATATATACCGATTCCCACGGCTGTGATTCCCCGACCCAGGATCCAGGCAACCGCAACTCCGACCAAACCCATGGACGGAATGAGCATAAAGCTGAACCCTATGATTATCGAAGCACTGAAAGCAGGGAGACCAACGATAGGCTTCATCCTTTTCAAGACCCTTCTTGTGGCCAAGAATATTCCACTGAATGCGATGAATATGCTTGAAAGAGCGAATATTCGAAGAAGGACAAGTCCTTCTGATGAGTAGCTGCTTCCGAACAAGAGCAGAACGTACTCACCGAACAACATCACTATGATGACCGCCGGGATGAGCAGAACAAGAACAAGCTTCAACGCCTTCCGAACTATGTTCCTCAGTTCCTTCTCGAAGTGAGAGCCTTCCGCGAAAAGCGACAAGCAAACCGCGTCCGTTATCGCAAAGAGAAGAGTGGCTATCGTGAATGCTATGTAGTAGAAGGCCACCTGCTCCACGTTAATGGTGTTCATTATGATCAGGGGGAGAAGTGAAGCCGGCATCATGCCGAATATGACTGCAGCATAGTTACCCGCGGAGAAATGAAGCATTTTCTTCACAACATTCTTCTTCACCGTCGGGAAGGGTCTGTATCCAGCATTCACCATGGGGACGAATGCGAATATCCCGACCAGAAGGGCGATGAGTAGAGCCAGGCCCCACGAGACGAATATCCCAAAAGCACCCAAGAACGAGATGAGGAGAATTGGAAAGACAAGCTTCAATCCGGTGATGCACGTGCCTGCCAGTACAAACTTAGTATTCCTCCTTGCCACGAAGATGTAGTTCACTAGCGGAGAAAGCGCAAATGCCACCGAAAAGACGATGAAGGACAGGAGGAAAACCCAGTCCTCTCGAATGAAGAGCAACGCTGGTGACCATATGTCCATTCCTACGAGAAAGACCAAAGAGATGAGGATTGCAGCCAGGGTTGTTATCGTGATGCAGGAGTTTATCATTGCCTTCGAATCCTTGCCGGAGGAAGGAAGGAATCTTACCAGACCCATTTCGAAGCCAAATCTTGAGAGAATGCCGAGCAGGGCCATAAGGGGTATCAGTGCGGCAGCGACGCCAACCTGACTGGGGTTGTAGTATCGAGCCACGATCATCCAGAAGAAGAAGGTCACCACACTTGCAAGGGCCGTATTGGACATCAGGTAGAGCGCATTCTTGTAAAGCGGTGTTCTCAAATCCTTGAAGAACTGCTTGATGAAAGCCATAAGCCCTCCATTCTCACGATTCTCTCATCCGCAAGCCCATTCCCAAAGTATGTCCTCTATCCGAGGCATGGTCCATCCCATCGTCTAAGCAGAGGAATATGCTCATGCTCTTTAAATGTGCCCTATTCGGTATCACCGCTCCAGCTTGAAACCGTGACTAGAATCAAGACCTCTGGACGTTTGACCCGATAAATAAATGGGGGTGAATGAGTTTAGGAAGTAAGATTTGGGATTTGGACTTGTCGTGGTGACCGATGACTCAGAAGAGGATTGTGCTGTCAGTGGATGTTGAGAGGGACATATCTAGATACATAAGCGAAAGCTACTTCGGGGTGGAAGAAGGCATACCTCCGCTGTTGGACACGCTTTCCGACCTGGGTATCAAAGGCAATTTCTTCCTCACGGGGAACGTTTGCAGGAAGCATCCAACCATTGTGAAGGATATCAGCCATCAGGGTCATGGCATAGGTTGCCACGGGTTCGAACACAAAGTCCAGTACTACTCCTCGAGAACAAAAGAATGGCAGAAGGAGGATATTTCGAAGGCCAAGAACGAGATCGAAGTTGTACTAGGCAGAGCTCCGAAGGTCTTCAGAGCCCCGAATTTCAGCGTGAACGCAGACACGATCCAGGTTCTTGAGTCTTTGGATTTTGAGTTGGATTCCTCGGTCCTTCCTGGGAGACTGGTGAAAAAATGGAGACTCTTCACAATTCTTGATTTCAGAAAAGCTCCCAGAGAACCCTACAGATTATCAGAGAGAGACGTTACAGTGCCGGGTGACTCGAGTATCATAGAGGTCCCTGTGACCGAGAATCCCTTGAACTCAGGAATCCCTATTGGCAGTGGTTTCCTGAACTATTTCGGGAAGGAAGAATTCCTGAAGGCAGTCGATGTGGTCAAGCAATCTTATGTCGTGTTGCTGCTCCATCCGTGGGAGCTAGTTGATTTGGGGAAGCGCTATCCAAGACTTCCAGAATGGGTGATTAAGGCGTGCAGACTCAACTTCGAGATTCTCAAAGCCTGTCTTGAAGAATTCCGTTCGGAATATCAATTCTGTTTGCTTGAGGACATTCGGGCAGATTTCCTGGCTAAGGATTCGTAGACGTCCACATATCGCTGGGTCATTATCTCTAGACTGAACTCACGTTTGACCTTGTCTCTAGCGGCCTTTGCAATCTTTGTCCTGAGGGCATCATCGCCTGACAATCTCTCAATCTGCCTGGACAAATCCTCAATGTCTCCTGCTTTCACGAGAATCCCGTCAACGCCGTTCTCAATTGCTTCAGGATTCCCCCCAACCGCGCTTGCTATCGGAGGGAGTCCCGAGGCCATAGCTTCTATGAGTGCTATCGAAAACCCCTCGGAGTAGGAGGGCAGCAAGTAGACGTCCGATAGGTGGTAGTAACCAATGATCTCCTTGACCCTCCCGACCGCTTTGACAGAATCTCCCAGATCCATCTCTTTGATGTCTGACTTCACCTTATCCTCGAACTCCTTTTCGCCACCACCAGTGAGTACGAGAGCCATGTTCGCTTTTGTCCCAGATTTGGCTTTCTGGAAAGCCCTCAAGGTCTCATCGATGCCCTTTATTTTCGCCCATCTGCTTCCAAAGAGAAGAACGATTTGCCCGTCAAGATTAAGCTGCTTTCTCATCTCTTCCCTTGACGAGGCATCGGGACGATATTTCTCAGTATCCACTCCGTTCCAAATGACCACTCCTTCCTCCAATCCGAAATCCTTCTTCGCGTCATACGATACGAAAACGGCTTGGGAGCAGAATCGATGAAGGTTCTTCTCAGAAAAGAGAAGAAGCCACCTTCTCAGCCAGCCTCTTGGCCTGGGCACCTTGAGGTGATAGGTCGCGACGACCGGGATTCCCAACAGGTTCCCTGTTTTAGCTGCCACTATTGATTGGATGTGAGGCTGTTGCACGTGGATGACACCAATTGACTTTCTCTGTCTGATAAGGCGGAGCGCAGTTGAGACCGCGAGAAACAGGTCCCTGAAGATTGGAAACCTGCTAATTCTAATCTGTTGAAGGCCCTCCTTCAAGCCAAGAAAATCTTGCTCTGCATAGGGAATATCAGTCTCAGGCGCCATGACCACGCATTCATGACCCACCTTCTTCAACGCTCTCGCTAGCTCAACAATGAATGTTCCAATGCCAGTTACTGCAAGGGGTGAATAGGGACTAATGATACAGATTCTCATTTTGCTTTCCGACATTTTCAACCTACTTAATACATTGTGCGTGCGATTTCACAATCAGGTGGCGGCAAGGATTCTCTCGTACACCTCTCTCGTTCTTCGTGCCACTATTCCCCAGTCATACTCTTGTCTGGCCTTATTGAATGCTTTAGAGGCCCGTTTTCTTCTTTCGTCCTGATCTTCGATCGCAAGTCGGAATGGTCCTTCGTACTTCCTGTCTTCCACAAGAAAAGCGGTCTCGTTGTCCAGATAGTCAACAACTCCCGGGATTCTGTCTGTGATGATTGGTTTCCCCATGGACATTGCTTCCAGCAGTGAGTTATTCGCCGTGGCGAATTTCAAAGGTCTGAAGAAAATGTCACAAGAATTGTACGCCTCCAACATCTCTCTTTCCGACAGACGCGAAAGGATTCTGATGTTACTTCGCCCGAGTTCCGTTGGCAGTTTTCCACCAACCACGACAAACAAGACATTCTGGAAAATGCTCGCCAGCCTTGCCGTCACTCGGATGTCTCCCCCATGGAGACCTATGGAAAGACACACCAGGTCAAGACCCCCGCTCATCCTGTCGAAGTAGTCTCTGCTTACTCCCTTGGGGTTGAAATGTGCCGTATCGATCCCATGAGGTATGAAACATAGTCCGTCGGGGGCGTATCTCTTCTGAACTGCCGCGCGAAGGTTCTCGGAAACGGCAATCACACCGGAACATCTGTTGAACAGAGCTCTCTGCCACAGACCCTTGTATCTCAGCCAGAGGTTGTCAGGAGACAACTCGGGAACGATATGAACTGTTGCTAAGGTCTTTGTCTTCATTGAGGGAAAGAATCCAAGAACTGAATACAGGGAATGGACGAGGTCAAAATCGTTCGCCCGAAGCATAGCTGACAAAGACAGCAGAAGCCTTCTCTCCAAAAACACATCAGTAAAGGGTATCCGAACCCAATGTGTTTGAACGTCCGTGTCCTGGGCAACTATTTCCTTACCCCATGTAAGGACGCTCACATCACACAATTCCTTCATGTAGTGGGCAATTCTATGATATCCAGAGAACGTGGAATGGTGCGTTCTTGGAGGCCAGTGATGAGTAACCATTAAGATTTTCATATCCTCTGTCCTTGAACTATTTCTTTCATTATCCTGTCGAACTTCTCGGATATTACTGACCAGGAATACTGGGTCCTTGCCTTCTCTGCCGCGTTTCTCGCAACTGATTCACGGAACTCTCTGTCTTCTCGAAATCTCCTCAACCCATTTTCGATTATCTCTGGAGACCGCTCTGGAATCAACAATCCAGTTCTCTCATCTTCGATTGCATCCGAGATTCCACCAACGTCAGTAGCGATGATGGGTTTTCCCGCAGTCATTGCTTCCATCACAACTACGGGGAGTCCTTCCACATCTCCGTAGCTTGTGGTCACCGAGGGAACCACCACGACATCAGCAGCAAGGAATAGCTCGTTGAGTTGTTTGTCAGGGACACGACCAAAGAATCTGACATCTATTCCCTCGGAGGCTCGTTGTTTCAGGCTTTCGTAGAGAGGACCCGACCCAACAATCCAAAGCCTCGCTCTCTCTTCCTCTCGGGAGAAGGATTGGAAAGCGACCAGCAAGTCCTCGATACCTTTTTTCTCTGAGAGTCTACCTACGAACAGTACCACATAATCGTCAGACTTCAAGCCGAGCGATGCTCTCTTCCGCGATCCATCTTCATTCTCGAATCTCTTGGGGTCCACACCCATCGGCACCACGTTCATCTTAGCAAGGGCTTCGGATCTCGTCTCGGGGTCGAGAATATCTAGGAAGTTATTCTTGATGTATTGGCTGACTGCAGAAATGGCGTCCGAGTTCTTCACTATAAACTTAGCAATTGATTTCTTGAAGGGCATTCTCTTCAACGCGACTAGTCCTCCAGCGTGTATTGTCGCGAGATGTGGCTTCCCAGACATCTTGGACACCAGAGCACCCACCAGTCCTTGTGGAAGAAGCCAGTGAGTGTGGATGACTTGAGTGTCCATCGACTTCGTGAGCCTCAGGCTTGAAATGAAGCTGGCAGCAACAAGGAAAGGAATCTGTACGGTGGCGAGAAGATTACCAGATAGTTTGGGCAGGATCGCACCATTTGTCAAGACCTCATGCTTCGAAGGAAACCAGTATCTGAACCTGTGGACTCTTAGGTCTCCTGAAGTCTCGACCAGTGATAGGCCGGGCGAGTGCGGAGCCAGGATTAGAACATCATTTCCCCTCTTGTGTAACTCTTGAGCCAGATCTCTGACGAACCTTCCTGATATGTCCTCTGCATCCTTCGGAAAGGAGCTTGTCAAAGTGAGTATCTTCATCTTTCCGTTCATTCCAAAAACCTTTCCCTCTCGGCCTCAAAGAGCATGGCAAAGAAAAGGAACTGGGCTCCAACCACGACTATCATGAGGTCCAGAGTCACCGTACCCAGGGAAAACCCTCCAGTGACGACTCTGCCGTACAGAATGGCAATTCCGAGGATGATACCCAGAATGAACAGCGCGATTGCTACAAGATAGAACAGGCCCAAGGGATGGAAATTTATCCCCAGATACTGCCTCCTCAACCTACTGAGAAAGCCACCGGAGATTTCCGTTTCCCTCACATGGTCCGTTTTCATGTGGTATCCTGATTTCATGGCATCGAAGAACGTGGCAAAGCACAGGCTCTGGGTTCCCAGAATAAGCAATAGGGCAGTGAGAAGGACGGTTCCGATTGAATAGTAACCGGTCAGGACTCTGTCCAGAGAAACGACCAAGCCAAGGATCAAACCGGCAGGGATGAGGATGAAGCTTGTCAGGTAGAAGAGCAGAATTGGATGAACTCGTGGCTTCCTATACTTCGAAAAAATCCTGCGGAAGAACCCCTTGAAAAGCAACCAGGACAGCCTGGCCGTATACCTTCCCATCTTGATGTACGACTTCTCGTCTCGATACCTAGGGGGCATTACGACATCCGCAACAGTGAGGTGGTTTCGGTTCAACTGGATCAATATGTCATTGCAGTATCCATACCCTGGGTATACTCGATCAAGGTTCAGGGACTCCAACGCTTCCCTGGAGATGGCTGTGTATCCATTCTGAGGATCCATCACATCGTAGTACCCGGATGAGATTTTTGTGAAAAGAGTCAGCATCGCATTGCCTCTGATCCTCCTCTTTGGCATTTCCTTCGCTCTGCTGGATATGAGTCTGTTTCCCTTGGAGTAATCAGCTCTACCGTCCACAATTGGGTCAAGCAGCCTCGGGAGTTGATCAGGGTCCATCTGGCCATCACCCGCCATGACCGCTACGATGTCCATACCTTCGGACATTGATCTTCTGTATCCGGCCACGATTGAGGCGCCCACCCCAAGGCGGGTTTGATGCCTCATGAGTGTGACTTTTGAGCCTTCCTGTTTTGCATAACCCTCCGCTATCTGTCCAGTTGTATCAGTGCTGCCATCATCCACGACATAAACACGGTCGACAAAGGCGGGCATGGTCTCTATGACGTTCCCAATGAAACTTTCTTCATTGAGAGCTGGGATAACCACACCGACCTTCTTTTCGCGGTACACCCCATCACCGATTCTCCGGTAGCAGTACGTAGATACGGTAATTAATCTTTCTATGCAGTTCTGGGCTAATCGGTTCAAACTTCTCTGGAATGAGTGCCGTGGATTTAGGAGAGTCTCCAGAGGTATACGTTCTTCTCAGGGAATGAAGGGTCAACATCTCTTCCAAGAATCAGATCCTTCACCAAGCTCAGTAGAGTAGGTCTGGCTTCTCCATCGAATACCGCGACAAAGGTGTATCCCGGGTAGGTCCAGCTCATCTCTGACATTATGAAATCGGGAGTAGAGCCACTCTCGTAGATCACCAGGCCAATGTCTTGAACGGAAAAGAAAGGAAAGATCCTGTCAGGCGAGAGATAGTCGCTCCCGCTCTCTCTGTCCAGAGCGATCGTTTGTCCAGGTTGAAGTGCCCTATTGACATCCTCAGCAGCTTCGACATAAGCTGGTCTGTATACTGCCGTCACAGCATTCGCGCTCACGACAAAGAAAGCCACCAGCAGAATGATCACTCGTTTTCGGAATGTAGTGAACACGAAGCAGAAGGCTCCAAAGAAGAAAAGGACAGCCAACCAGTCATCCACGAAAATCATCAGTGTAGCTAAGCCCAGGCAAGCGACAAAGGCGAGCAATCTCTTCTTCCTTCTGAGTGTCTCTTTGATAGAAGCGAGTATTCCTCTTCTCTCACTAGGTTCATCAGGTCTCGCCAAGCTGAAGAACATCCATATTGCCGGAACGAAGATTATGGTGATGTATTCCCTGCTGACACCTGCCAGAATTCTGGGTGAGAAGGTTCGCCAACCCGTAGCGTTGAGAACCGCGAGGAGGGCAAGTGCTGTCATTAACAATAACAAGAAATTGATCGACTCCTCTCTGTAGCGACTCAAAGACCGCCTTAGCTCTGGATACCAGAAAACGAAGAATCCTCCCACAAGTAACAGGTGAAAAACGCATTGTACGAGGAAAACTGATATGCTGAACGAACCCAGCATTGTCTTTGTCAATGATTGATATTGGTCCTGTCCTGAAGAGATTAACAGAGCTCTCCCAAGAACCATGGCAATTACTATCAAGAATGCAAGCCAGTAGTACTTGTCCTTGAGCACATCCCATCGCAAGTAGAGAAATCTCCACACCGCGAATCCGCCCAAACCAGCAAAAGCGATGTACAGGCCCACATCCGTCTTTGTGTAGTAGGTCAGACCTGCGAAGAAAGCAGCGATGGGAATGTACTTCGGTTCTCCAAAGCCCTTGATCATCGCCCAAATGGCTGGGATGAAGAAGATTAGCACAATATTCTCTACGTAGTTCTTGCCAGTGACCACTATCAGAGCACTGGTCAGAGACATCACCGCCGCAGCGGTCAGACCAGCCCTTCGGTCGAAAAGGTTCTTTGTAGCGAGATAAGCAATCAAAATGACGAGCAAGCCACAGATGAAGGAAGCAACCTTTGTGACTGGAATGGAGTATCCGAAAACAGCATAGAATGATGCCAAATAGGCCGGAAAGGTCAGAGAGAAATTATAGGTTTGGATCCCGGAGAGTGTGACATAGTCGCCCTGGCTGACGATGTTGTATCCTATCGTCGAATAGAAAGCTCCGTCAAATCTTGGTGTGTCCATCAGGACCGCAACGACTCTGAGGAGGACCCCCACCACAATAGCAGCTACCATGGCTCTATCAAAAGTCAAGGTCTTGCCCAGCTTGTCCATCAGTGAAGGAGAATCCAGATCAGTCATCTAACACCGCCAAAGGCTACGCATACGAAGGGCATGGCATAATTAAGTTTTCGGTTTCTAACCATTTGCTCACTAGCCAGCGTAGAGTTCCGAGAATTCTTCTGCGATTTCCTCCCAAGAGAATCTGGATTGCAGGAAATCCCTCGCCTGTTTACCAAGCTTGGATGACTTCTTAGTATTTTCGATAAGATCCAAAAGAGCGGTCGCCACGGCATCCTTCTCGGGCTCAACCAGCAGTCCGGTTTCTCCGTCCTTCACCACCTCAGGTATTCCTCCGACATTGGACGCGACAACTGGCTTTCCCAGGAACATCGCCTCAAGGAGGGATTGCGGCATTCCTTCCTGCAGTGAGATGTGGACATAGATATCGCAAATCGTCAGCGGGACGAATACGTTGTCGACCAAACCTGTTATAGTTGCTACGTCTGATAGGTTCTGATTGGCTATCGTATCTTCCACCCCTTTCCTTTTCGATCCATCGCCAACTATCAACATTCTGAGTTGCGGGTATTTCTCTCGAATTGCGGCTATGGCACCCAGCAGCACCTTGACACCTTGGATTTTTCTCTCCCATTCAAGCAACCCAACAAACACAAGTATCGGGGACCTTTTTCTCGTTCCGTATCTCTCAGCGAAGTCCTCTAAATCTTGTTCACTTACTGCCTTTCCTTCCACTCCTGGGTAGATTACGACCTGTTTTGACTTGATTCTAATCTGACTTGCTATTGTGTCTTGCAGGGCCCTGCTCACGAACGTCACAGCATCGCATCTTGATAACAACCTTCCGAAAACATTGCTCTTCGTTCCCTTCCTCTGTTCTGGCGGTTCGGTGTGGAATGTGAACAGCACCCTCACCCTCCTGTGAAACCTCTTATACAGCACGGCTGGTGCAAGCATGTGCCAGTGGGAATGACAGTGAATTACATCTGGATCCATTTTGCGCAGAAGCCCAAGCACCTTGATGATGAAGCGACCTTTTCCTACCGAAAGGACGGAAACCTCTCTTGAGGGCTCTCCTTCCTGGGAAATCACATGCACATCCTCGGTGGTTCTGGTGCGTTGCACCAAGCCAGAGACAAATCGGGCAATGCCACCCTTGCATGGAGGGAAGTATGGCGTAACATGGACAACTTTCATGACCTTTCAACCTCTACGCGGTCAAAGAGACCAAATCTGGTTCCTCTCAGATTCATACATCTTGTATCTCACATTGTGAACCCCATAAAAAGGATCGCCCAGAAATCTTGAATATCTGATGGGGCCCGACCACATGAAGTGACTGGGCAGTTTACTGTCCTCCAAGGCGTAGTATATGTTGTACTCACGAAGATACCTGTCCGTGTCAGGGTAGGTCTCGAGGTCGTCGATAAACCCATCGTGGATGGCCCTCCATTCTCGCTGAGCGTTCGGAACGCCATACGCTAAGAATGGATGATCTGAATTCAGGGTGAGCTCTTCCAGTGGTATCTGGGTCACATGGATGTCTTCCACATCAACGAAACCGAAGGCCAGCTGTTCAGGTCCACTTCTAGAGACCGTCGCTCCCCCTATTGGGAGGTAGGGCAAACCTGAGACCGCCGAGATTCTGGTGACGAGGAGCCCGTTGTTCGAGAAAATGGTTCCATTGACATACTGGCTCGCGTAAAGACCAGTGCCATATTGTTCCATTGACATGTATTTCGATGTTTCCGATTCATAATCAAGTAGCATCCCTGTGAGTCCGAGAGAACCAACCAGCATAGCTATGAACACGGCTGCAGTGGCTCTCTTTCTTTTTCTGGCAAGCATCATAATCCCAATCACACCCATTCCTGCCAGTAGAGATAGGAAAACGGGAACGTAGAATCCCGTATATCTCCGCAAGTACAGGGTCGGAATTATAGCCAGCACGACAAAGAGGATGAACGATTCCTTCAGAGTCTTGTTCCTCTGATAGGCCAGAACGACAGCCCCAACTAACAGGAACGGAGCCAGAACTCCCGAGCTTCTTGTAAGGCTGACACCAAGATTGAACAGTTGCACCGGGATTTCATCGGATGTCATGACCCTCCCTGTCTCGTATGAGTCCAGCACGCCGCTTCCGAATACTAAGCCGGCCGCTAAAGCTAACAGCGCAATGACGCCGAACAACCGCATCCTTTTGCGTGCTTTGGGTTTCAAGAAGACTGCAGGCATTTTCATTTTCGCGATTTTGACCAGGACAAAGAAGAAGTAGGCGGAGATATAGGCGAGGATCACGATTAACATCAACAGTGCTAGACGGTGGAAGGTCGCGAGAATGAATAAGAAGAGGATGGGTAGAGCAATATTCTTCCTATTCGGATCCCGGTGCGCTCTGAGCAAGGACCATAAGAAGATCGGCGTGAATGCCATGAACCCCCCTCTGGTAGGAGTTTCCCATGTGGTGTTCAGAATGAACTTCGGAGCAAGACAGAAGAGGAAGGCCACGATGAATGCAAAGAGGTCATCATCCCGGAACTCCCTTGCTAGCATGTAGGAACCCAGGACTCCTATCAGGCCCATCATGAAGCTGAGAAGCATGATGGAAACCTCGGAGGAAGTGCCGGTAAGTACGATTACGTTAGCAGTGAGGAAGATCCCGCCGGAGGGGTAAGAGAGGGGATAGAGTCCCAAGAAGCTCAACGGATGCATTATCCATGCCGCAAAGCCGTTGTGGGCCATTGTGTTTGCAAGATTCTGCATGACAAAAGCATCAATTCCCAGACTGTGAGGTGTGCTCGGGAACCTCAGAACAAAGCTGAGTGCGATGAGAAAAAGGATGAGCATCAAGTTCGTTTTCTTCGGAAATCTCATCAATATTCTCCTATTTGCTCCTTCGACTTAAATTCTCGTACACTCTCACGGTCTCCTCGAATGTCTTCTGGAAGCTGAAATTTCTCACTCTCTCAATGCATTTGGTGGACATCTCGTGTCTTTCGATTCGAAGCACCTCGACGACAGCGTTGGCAAAAGCCTCCGTATCTTGTGAGACAATTCTTCCAGTGGAGGAATTGGGCATGAATTCCCTCACTCTCCCGACATCGGTGGAAACGACCGGAGTACCCGATGCCAGAGATTCCAGAACGACCAGAGGTCCGGATTCGAAATCTGAGGCAAGACAGAAGACGTCCGAAGCCCCCATGAGCTCTCTCACAGCCTCGGTCGGTTGAAATCCCATGAATCGAACGCGCCCTGGGGCAGTTCTTTCGGACAAGGTTTCCAGATTTTTCCGCAACGTCCCGTCCCCAACAACCACCAGTGAACAGTTTTCCCTGCCGCTTATGGAAGGAATGCTCTCGATGAGCAGGTCGACTCTCTTCTCCTTTTCCAGCCTGCCAACATACAGTGCGATTCTTTCCTGGTCTGCAAACCCGAATCTCTTTCGCGAGGCAACTCTGTCCCTTGGTTTCCATGCGTCGATGTCTATCCCCACCGGAATGAGCGATGATTTCTCAGAGAGGAAAGGGTATTTTGTCACGAATTGATCTAGGGTTGTTTCGTCAACCGCAATGACGTGATCCACCCTCTTGAGTGAATAGGACTCCAACTTGTCATAGGAATAGCCATAGAAGATCCCCCTTCTTTCTTTCACACTTCTTGACATTTGTCCGTGCAGGGTGCATAGCTTCTTGGCAGGATGATCTCGGAACTGGAAAGGAAAGAGATGGTCCGGCCTCTGAGCGTGGATTATTGTACTCTTTGGAAAGGCTATCTTCTTCGCGACTTTCATGAGGCCTCTGAGAAACTTCATGCTGGACACTCGGGAAGAAACCACTGCCGGAACGAACTCGAAGGATGGATTGCCGTCCGTTTTGTCAAAATCCACTCCCACGAGGGAAAAATCAATCTCGGATTCCTCAAGAGAATCGATGAGATTCATTACGTAGGTTCGTGTGCCCCCTGGTTTCTCCACAAGCGGATCGACAGGAGCGACGATCGCAACCTGCATTGTCACTTAAGAAAAAGTCTAGATAGTTATACTTTTCCGAGAGGTTATTTGTTGCAGTGCCTTGACAAACATCATCCATGGATTGCGTTGATGGTGTCCGTGCCAATGAAACGCATTCCATCCCAGAAGTTTCCCGTGACCGTCAAGACTATGTCAGTTCCACTGGTCAAGAGTTTCTCCAGCTCCGCCCTGTCGAACTTCACGTTGAGGGAGTGTCCCGTCAGAACAGGATTGTCGGCAGGTATGGTGCCTTCCAGCCTGACTGTGTAAGGGTCAATGTCGCTCGCATCCAAGTACTCCGGCAACTCGATTATGCATGTGACCCACTTGCCCTTGCTCTTGAGGTTGAGCGTTTCGGGATGGATTTCGATGCTGGCCTCTATCATTCTCAGTCCTATCTTCTGTTCGACCATCTTCTCGACGGCTTGATCCTGGGCTTCGTCCGGGTCACTCACGTTCGACCAGACCACTGCCAACTGGACACTCGCTTCCTCACCTGATGCCAAGTCGCCAAGGAGGAATGTGGCCACCGAAGGATCGAAAGTAGCATCGTAGTTGATTTCGAGCGAGTCCGGCACAGGGACGTAGACCATCCCCATCACCGGTCGGTCATGCAGGCCCGGGTGATCCACCCCGATAAGCTGACCGCCCTCGTACTTGTCCCCTTCAAAGATGAACTGACCATCGTCAAACTTGTGCTTCTCCGCGAAGGAAACGTCTTCAAGAGCCTCTGTTCCCAGGTTCTTGACGGTGAAGGTAATCAAGAGCCGTTCTTGGTCCAAGTCGGCCATTCGGGTCAGCCGTACATCGTTATCCTCCCAAACGGTGGAAAGAACTCCCCCAGTATCACTGATAAATATGGCTGAGTTGGAGTCCGATATCTCATAGTCGAGAAGGATGTTGGGAGTACCACCTGCATCCGAAGCTATCTCATAGCCCGGAGACTTGAGACCTACGTTGTCTCCGCTGAACTCTCCAGGGGTATCGTCGTACGGTATGGTTGGGGGAGTTCCCTCAAAAACAGAACCGAACATGAAATCGTCCCTGGTCAGGAAGTAGACCTTTTCCAGCAGACCATCACCGTCCACATCATCCATCACATACATCCAAAGGGAATCCTCAGGTTCCGGAATTGGGCCCGTTTCACTGGCAACCACAGTGAGAGCACTCATCATGAGAAAGCTCACAAGGAAGAAGACGGTAGCTGAACTGGACATTTTCTTAATCATCCTGTCTCCCCCCCCCAGTAAGGGTATTTTCTACATATTCTATTGGTGCCGTGACTATTAAATCTTTGTTATCCAGTAGAGTAGTGAGTCTAGTGTTTGATCTGTTGATATTCAGTACAATTCTTGGTAGGTCAGAGGTTCTCGAGAAACTCCTTTATGATGTAGGCAGGCCCCTTCTCCTTTCTCGTCTCTCTCGGGGGCTTCATTTCCTTTGCTTTGGCAAGACCTGCTGGAATGTCGAGAACATCCTCAACCAGGACGACCAAACCCTCGCTGGCTAGATGTCTTGCAAGGTTCTGCTTGCTCGCGTACTCCACCTCCCTGAACTCTCTCCGCCTCGGGACCACCACGACACGTTTGCCGAACGAGAGTGCCAGGCCAATAGAGCTTGCTCCATCATGGGTCAGGATGATGTCGTTAGCCCTAAGTTGTTCAAGGAATTCCTCGTAGGGTAGGAATCGGGACCACGGGAAGTTCTTCGGCTCATGTGTTGAGTGCCCGATCTGCGCTCCGCTGAGACCAGCTATCTCACCTTCTCCCACCAATTCGTCCACGCTCTTGACCAGCCTGTGGAAACTGGCGGTGTGTGTTCCGGTCACAACGAACACCTTCGGTTCGTCCGGAAGTTCCTGGGTCTCGGCAGCCTCGTATATGGGGCCAGAATACTGCGCGTTCTTGTAGTGTTGCAGCATGGGCTTCCACTGCACAAGCGTCAGATCGGCCAGCGGGTTCAACAGTCTACCCACCATTGATGGTTCGCTAACTCGCGCGAATGTCTCCAGGAAGACGATTCTACAGTCCTGCATCTTCCCCAGGAAGCATGTTGGGAATACATCCCCGGCCCCAGTGGTTATTATGACATCGGGCCTCT
The DNA here is from genome assembly GCA_004377185.1 of Methanomassiliicoccales archaeon. GTDB lineage: Archaea > Thermoplasmatota > Thermoplasmata > RBG-16-68-12 > SOIM01 > SOIM01. Next base: position 148,866 of record SOIM01000020.1, read on the forward strand.
CCTTCCTCAAGATGCGATAGCTCTGCATGTCGTTTAGGAGAAGCTTGACCGGATCCCTCAGGATTTGGGTCACATAGTAGGCCCGTTCCTTATCCAGCACGCGTTCCGAGAAATCATCCCTGACAGTTACGAAGTAGCGGTCCAGGTCCTCATACACCTTCTTGAGCATGAGAATCTGCACCAGGTGCCCGCCAGTTGTGGAAACCAAGCAAACCTTCAAAGTCTCACGCCCCTGGCCTCCACTATCCGAGAGGTATGTACAGCGTGGCGAAGAGTATCACCAGAACACATATCAAGATCTCGACTCCCCAGAAGATATATACCAGCTTTTTTTCATTCACTCTCATTCTCCTCATGATCAGGTGGGCCAACGATTCTGTTCTGCCTTTGTAAGACAGTGTACCATCCTCTTGTATCTTCCCGTAGTTCTCTCCAGTGAAGTGTCCGCGAGCTTTCAAGAAGAACTCCACAATCATCGGAATGAGAAGAATGGCTCCCAGGGTCTTCAGGTTGGATATGATTGCGGCGCAAGCGATTGTGGCTCCGACAAACAAAGTCATCGAATCCCCAGGGAATATCCTCGCAGGATATCTGTTGAACCATAGGAAAGCGATCAAGGCTCCCAGGAGAGGGAAGAGAAGGAACAACCCCTCGGTGGCCCCAACCGTGAAGGATATTATGATCATTGTAGTCGTGGTTATGATGCCCAGTCCAGTCCCCAGGCCGTTGAACCCTTCCAACATGTTTGTGGCGTTCGCGGCAGCCGTGATCCCGAATGGAGCTATGATAAGCATCAGGACCCCGAGGTCCATGCCGAGCAGGGTTGTGTTCCCCATGCTCACCATCGCGCTTCCAAGAGGAAGTGCAAAAAGGAAAGGCAGGACCGCCTTGACCCTTTGCCTCAGATTGAACAGATCATCCATTATTCCTGTTACGGCAGCACCAAGTACGGCCAGAAGTGAGAGGACGAAGATCGGAGAGGAGATCACTCTCTGCCAGGACGAGAAAAAGTTGCCGTTTCCCCCATTCACCAAAACGTATACAACAATCGTAAGAACATTCACACCAACATAAAAGCCAATGACGACCGCCAGCCCCCCCATCTCGGGAATGAGGGGACGGTCTTTTTTGTTCAAGTCCCTTCCCACAGCACTAGTATTCTTGAGGTTCCTTATGAGCCAGGGGACTGTGAGAAAAGTGGTGACAGATGAGGCCAATGCAGCTATCACAAATACCAATAGATCCGTCCCATCACCGCCGGTTCAACAACAACGCTCTTATATACAGTTTTTTGTCCTGATAGCAGAACAAGGTCCCATTTGAGGGCGTTATCCCAGGAGGTCGATTCAACGGATCCGATGTCCATAGCCGCTATCTTGGCCATACTGATCGGGCTGGTAGTCATATTCTTGTTGCGAATCCCGATTGTCCTGGGACTGGTCGTCCTGATCATCCTAGTGTACATTTTGCAGATAATGTCAAGTCAGCACCAACATCCGATGTACTATTCGACCGTGGCCCTGAATCTCGCTTTCTTTCCCTATGATTTGATTACTGGCTCAAGAGCTTACACAGTCTTCACTTCGATGTTCCTTCATGCGAGCATGATACACCTCATTTTCAACGTCTTCGCTTTGATTTTCATTGGGATGATGCTGGAGAACAGAATTGGAAAGACAAGGTTCTTCCTAATCTTCCTCGTTGCTGGCATTATCGGGGGTCTCACTTGGGCGGCGATCCATTGGGGCGATCTCACCATTGCCGTCGGTGCTTCTGGAGGAATTATGGGTACATTGGGAGCATTTGCCAGGCTTTTCGGCAAGGAGAGGATTCGGATGCTGTTGCTGTTCATGCCACTGCCTCCCATGCCCGCGTACCTGATTTTCGTGATGTTGTTGCTCATCGATTTGGTCATTGCGTTGACAAGCGTATTTCCAATTGCAGCGGAAGCCCATATCGGTGGTGCCATCGCAGGGTTCCTCATAGCGCCATTGATCATGAAAGTCCCCTCAAGGCTCAGACAGCCCGAGGCAAGAAGGATTCATCTGTCCACTCTCAGGGAGCTTGCTACGACCTCTGAGCTGAGGAAGACACTGGACAATATCGAGAGCGAAACAGTTCCCGAAATCCAATTGGTCTGGCTGGAGCATTTCATGAAAAAAGTGCGATGTCCGAGATGTGGGAGTGGACCCGGGATCAAAGGGAACACGTTGTTGTGTAAATGCGGTTGGAAGGTGAAACTTTGAAGGTGGGCGAAAACCAGGAGGAAGGAAGATCTTCCGCCAGCTCAACCAGAATCCCCAGCGGGACAGTTCTCGAATGTCCGAAATGCGGGGAGCAGAACCACAGAATCCTAAAGGGAAAGCTTGTTGGAAAGAAGGGGGAGACGGTCGAATGCATCGTCAAATGCTCCAAATGCGGTGGGGTCAGGAAGGAAACCCTCAAACAAGAGAAATCTGTTGTGGTGAGAGTCATAGTGAGCGTTGAGGACAGATCAGTGAGGAAGGAACTGGAGCTCTTGCAGAATGATGAGGTCGTGGTGGGGGACAGGCTGATAGTCAACGGTCTGGAGGTGGAGGTTTCTTCCATCGAATCCGAGGGCAAGAGGGTCCAAGCAGCACTCGCAAAAGACATCGATACGCTCTGGACGAAGAGAGCGGACAAGGTGAAAGTGAAGTTCTCGATAAGCAAGGGCCGAAAGACCGTTTCGAAGGAGATGTACGCACAGCCGGATGAGGAGTTCTTCGTGGGAGATATGGTGGAGATCGGCAGGATGAAGGTCACGATTCACAAGATAATGTGCAAGGACAAGCTGCTCAGGAGAGGTAGTGCAGTTGCATCAAGAATCGTCAGAATCTACGCAAGAGCCATCAGGGAGACCTGGGCCTAATCATCCTTTCTCTTGAATAGGAAAACTGTTGCGGCAACAAGCAGAAGAAGCGATGCGACAGCTCCCAGAGCAATGTCTGGACCAGCTTCCTCAACCTCTCCAATCCCTGCTAGGACAATCGTTCTCTGAGAAAAGTGGGGGATGTTGATGAAAACCTGGGTCACACCGTTCCCTTCCAGAGCGTAGTAGGACTCATCAGAGGAGACGATGACCGCCCTCACATTCTCTGCCTTCTCAACCGAAATGCCATCCAGCTTAACGTCCAGCTCTTCCAGTGGGACGTCAAAGACCGCATCTTCCAGAGTCAGAATGATCGTCTTTCCGTCCGGGAAGGAAGCATCCACGGCAATCTCGATTTCTGAAGAGGAGGAAGACTTGACTTCCATGTTTATCGGTTGGTACTCAACAACAGCCTGAGCCAAGGTGTCAATGGAGATGTCCAGATACAGTTCCCCAGCGATCCTCCCTTCCGCAATGTCTCTGCCAATGCTGTTCTCGTACACGTAGGCCGTGCGGAAGTAGAAACTATCGTCCGGTTGCATATGTATTGAGATGTTCTGCCCCGCCTTGGTCAGACTTCCAGAACCCAGAAGAACCAGATCTGCACAGAAATCATCTTTTCCTATGACAACGGACTTGTCGGAAGATATCGCTCCCATTTCATCTGAGATCTCAAAACTGATTGTGTTATCCACATACGTCTGGAAGCTCATAGTTCCCATTGGAATATCATGGGCTCGCGCGATTCCAGATGCTCCCTCGACATAGTAGACCATTTCGTCATAAACTGGAACGCTGGTCGTATAGAAACTCTCAATCTCAATGAGTTTGAAGACGGAATAGGTAACCGTCTGGCCATCCCTCTCGACATAGACCTCGAAATCGCTAATGCTTGCACTGGTCTCCCCTGAAAAGAAGAAATTGATGAACTTCTCACCCAGCTCAAAACCTCCATCACGAGGTTCGATATGGCCCCCATCCGTTCCAGCGATACCCGTTCCCAGACTCATAACTAGTAGGGTTGCAGAAACTGCCAGTGCCGCGCCGAGTGCCTTTTTCATTTGCTCCCTCTTTCTAAAAAGAATGGAGGAGGCTTCCTCCCTCAGCGGAGGGAGGCTCTATTATGTGGGCAGAATAATAGAAAAGCCTCAAATTGGACATGCTGTTGGGCTTTTATATTGGATTTGGTACAAGCGTCGAACAGTACAGCGGCTTTTCCGATGCAAAAACCTTTTACCCAACATATGATTTTCCCACGACCATCATGACCATAGAGGCATTTCTAGTGATACTCCTTGCAGGGCTTTCCGTGCTCTTGTTTGTCGTATCCCTGGTGAGCTACCGTAGGGTTGGAAGCAAGAGGTTTCTCCTCGTTTCACTGGCCTTCCTGCTGTTCTTCATAAAGGCCCTCGTCCTGATCGCAAGCTTACTGATGAACAGATGGGAAGAAATGGGCGTGAAGGCAGAGTTCCTCGTGCTGGACGTGATAATCGTCGTGATGTTCTACTTGTCGATTGCAACAAAATAGGGGCAGATGGATGGAGGAGGCCTTAGAGCTAGAGAACAGACGAATGATATTCAGACATGTCTCTCGATATCCAGGATCCTATTTCAGGGAGATTCAAAAGAAGGTGGGCCTGGCCACGGGCGTGCTGGAATATCACCTCAACTATCTGGTGAAGAAGGGGCTCCTGTCCACCGAGACGGAGCGAAAGAAAAAGCGGTACTTCGTCTCGCAGGAGATACCGCACCTTGACAAAAGAACGATCGGCCTGATGAGGCAGAGGATCCCAAGAAGGATTACTGTCCACACTTTGCTGAATCCAGACTGCTCCTTTCAAGACCTGAGAAAGGAGTTCGAGGTCGCAAAATCAACGCTTTCCTTTCACCTGAGAAAACTGGAAGATGCCGCGATTCTCGTGTCCCTCAAGAAGGGAAGGAAGAAATTCTACCGGGTCGCAGACCCCGAGGAAACGGCAAGAATCTTGATAAGCTACAAATCCTCTTTCCTTGATGCCGTGTTGGACAGCTTTGCGGAAGTATGGCTAGAGGTAGGCAAATGAGCTACGAGGAAGAAAGGGAGCGAATGGTCATTAATCTTCGGAGACGGGGGCATATCAAAAGCAAGGAGGTGGTGGAGGCTATGAAGGCCATTCCAAGACATCTGTTCGTTCCTGAAGCGGCGCGGCCCTCCGCGTACCACGACACGCCTCTTCCAATAGGCGAGGGTCAGACGATATCTGCACCCCACATGGTCGGCATAATGCTGGAGAAGCTGGACTTGAGCAGGGGGCAGAACGTCTTTGAGGTTGGTGGCGGGTCCGGATATCACGCCGCTTTGGTCGCCCACATAATAGGAGAAAATGGACGAGTCATCTCTATGGAGAGGATAGAGTCCTTGGCAGAGCGGGCACGGGAGGCGATAAAGAGATGCGGGCTGGAGGGACGGGTGGTGGTGATCGTCGGGGACGGCTCCCTCGGTTGGGAGCAGCTGGCACCCTACGACCGGATATTCATCACATGCGCATCGCCAGAGATTCCTCCGCCGCTGGTTGATCAATTGGAGGAAGGCGGAAAACTCCTCATACCCCTTGGAAGCAGGTATCTCCAGACACTAGTTCAGGTCGAGAAGAAGGGTAAGAAGCTCAAAAGGAAATCCTACGGAGGGTGCGTATTCGTTCCTTTGGTTGGCGAGTACGGTTTTTCTTGAAGCAAGAAATAAATATGAAGATTGGGCTATTTCCAGTGGATGATTACGATCGTGGGCGTTGGACACGTTTTCGATATCGGCGACCAGGTTAGGAATGTGATACTGCAGAGGAACCCCTCGGTCGTGGGCGTCGAGCTCGACAGGGCGAGGTTTGAGGCCCTGATGACCAGACAGGTCAGAGGAAAAGCCCCTCCGCTCTACAGGGCGATGGCCTTCTTTCAGAGATGGATAGCCAAGAAGTACGGGCAGGACGTGGGGCAGGAGATGGTCGCTGCGATCGAGTCCGCAAAGGAAGTGGGAGCCAGGATCGCTTTCATAGACCTTGATTCGCTACTCATCTTTCAGAGGTTCTGGGGGATGATGAGCTTCAAGGAGAGACTGAAACTCATGATTGCGCTGATGACAAGCGTCTTCGTCCCCAAGAAAAGGGTGGACCAGGAGATCAGGAAGTTCGAGGAGAACGAACAGATGTACATCGAGCAGTTTGGGAAGGAGTTCCCGGCTGCCAAGAGAATCCTCATCGATGAGAGGAACGTCTACATGGCTAACGCGATAAGAAAGCTGAGCGAGGAGTTTGACAGTCTCGTTGCAGTGGTGGGGGACGGACATGTCGATGGTCTGAGCCAACTTCTGGAGGACAAAGATCTGGAAGTCATTAGGCTGAAGGATTTGCGTTCCATGGATGTCGACGGCTCCTCCATTTCGTTCAGCTATGATGTACGGAGTGAGTGAGTTTCTCTGAAACCTCAATAGGAATATCTTCACACTCTTTTTTTGTGGTTGCGAATCGTCAGCAGAACTGTTTCGCTGTTTATGACCCAATAGGCAAAAAAGGTTGACAATAGGTCATCGATTGTCTCACCACCAGAAGGAAAGCGGCGTGGAACACAGCCATGGTGTGGTGCGCGACAGTCGCTTCAACAGGTCAGCTTCTGGATTCCTGGAAGGCAGGAGGTGTTCTTGAAGCGGAGAGCGCTAGGCTATTGCAAATGAATAAACCTCTGAAACTGCCGTGTTTTCGGTTTCGTCCATTGCCGCAACTCGGTAGAGATGAACGGTTCCCCTTTCGCTAATTCCCCCTGGCCGAGTAGACATAATCTCGGCAGTGTAATTGTCGCCACTTACCAAGTCCATGAAACCGCTTCCACCTCCACTCCCGTGACGGGTGAAACTCATGCAGACTAATTCGACGTCTGTTATGTTAGACGCGCTCACGATTCTTGCCGTCACGATGACTGTGTCCAAGGAGGTAGGTTCTTGTGGGGATTGAGTGACATGTTCGATCATCAGGCCAGAAGCACCATCTCTGATAACCTCTCCCACCTGGAAGGTGTAGTTTTCGGAGAGCACCGGACCCTCACTATCGGTGGCAGCAGAAACTACGAACCACACCTCCGCACCATCAGGGAAGGAACTCCGTATCTGGAGCTGATAACGGTTGTCCCCCATAGGCCTCATAGTACCGCCTCCGCCTCCACCATCACTCAAGTAGGTTCCAAAGCAAAGGCGTACAGAAAGTGAGGAGAGAAAGGATCCTCCTTCGACATGTGCGGTCACAGTAACCTTTTCGCCAGGACTTGGATTCTCAGGCGAAAAAGAAACGGACAGTATTCGGGGAGGGGATGCAGTTATTATCAGATATGCCGCAAAGGCGAGCACGATAAGGACAACTAAGACAATGCTTCCGATAACAAGCCAAAGTCTTCTCGACCTTTTTTTCTCAAAATGCGCATCTTGAGCTGAGATTTCGTTCAACCACTCACCTCCAGCAATCATAGGACTGTCCAAGAAGTTCGGCTATTTCGGATTTTCTTCTCAGACTAAGTTCAACTGGCATAGCATCTCTCCACTGTTCGATGGAATCACGGGAACTCTCTTAAACATGCCGATGCCTCTGAGAGAACGCTTGGTGGGGAATCGGGGTCTATCCTCTCACTGTTAGGGTAGGGCTTCAATGCCACTGGAGGAGAATGTCCTGTTGAAAACTTCAACTGCTCGGCGCTTAGAAGGTTGTCGATGTTCTGCATACCGTTTTGGCGTAAGCGTTGTACAAAAGGACTTAGTCTTGGCCAAATAAACTATTTAGCGTTCATTCACTATTACAGGTGGGTGCGAATTTGAAGGTAGAGCTTACGAATTATACTGACAGTCCTGTGGAATCGGCGGGAAGAGCGGCGGGTATCTGCTACGACAAAGAGGAGAAGGAGGACTACGCTTCCTTCATCAAAGGCATTGTCGGGAGGGGGCATGAGAGCGTCATTGAGCATGTTGTGTTCACTTTCAGGGTCGAGGATGTCAGCAGGGCGTTGACACATCAGTTGGTCCGCCACAGGTTGGCATCGTATTCCCAAAGAAGCCAGAGGTATGTCGATGAGGGTGAGTTTGGATACGTGGTTCCACCCAGCATTCAGGAATCTCAGGAAGCCGAAGCCAAGTTCAAGGAGGCGATGGACTACGCCCTGGACCGATACGATGAACTGAAAGCGATGAATGTCCCCAAGGAGGATGCCCGCTTTGTGCTTCCCAACGCTTGCCATACACGAATCGTGGTGACAATGAACGCTCGGTCCCTACGTAACTTCCTGAAGGTCAGAATGGAAAAACACGCTCAATGGGAGATTCGACAGTTGGCCCAGAGGATGTACGACCTGGTATATGCGGTGGCACCTCCGCTGTTCGAAGACCTGCGGACGTTGAGAGATAGCGGTAGCGAATCCTAGACTTTTGTTCCGACAGACGAAGTCTTAATACTCATCAACCCGATTTCCGTCTGATGAAGGTTGGTGAGGCTCCTAGAAAGACCGTTGATTTCATCAAGAAAAGGTTCAGGGATTACTACAAGAGCTGTGAGCTGTATCTCCCAGACCGTTTTGGCCGAAGGGAGTTCGGATTCATGTTCTTGGACAGCGATTTTGTGCAGAGACACCTGAATTTCGCCACCAAGAATGAAATCAGGCAGTTCCTGGTGGACAGGGTTCCCGCTCACGTGTACCATTCCGCCGCATATTACGAGAAACCTGGAGCTCCCACCATGGCACAGAAGATCTGGCTGGGTTCTGACCTGATATTCGACCTTGATGCGGATCACATCGTCCACGCAAAGAAGATGAGCTACGAGCAGATGCTGGCGGAGGTCAAGATTGAGGTGGAAAGGCTCATGGACGATTTCCTTGTGAAGGCCTTTGGTTTCGAGGAGAAGGACTTGATTGTCGCATTCTCAGGAGGACGGGGATATCATGTTCATATCCGCGACCCGAGGATATGGACTCTCTTAAGCCACGAAAGAAGAGAAATAGTGGACTATATCCTTGGAACTGGCATAGATGAGGACGCGGTTTTTCCCAAGAAGCCCTACGACACCACACCTTACGGAACCAAATACCGATTTGAGAAGCTCTCGCTGGAAGAGGAGGGTTGGAGGGGAAAGATAGCTCGTGGTATGATCGAGGAGGTCAAACGGCTCAAGAAGATGGAAAGGAGGGAAGCGATATCCAGGCTGAAAAGCTTCGAAGGGGTCGGTGATTCCATCGCGAAAGAGATCTATTCCATTCTGTTCAAAGGGGAAGAAGGAAAGACGGGATACGACAGTCTACTGGAGGGCAATTTCGACATATTTCCAAAAGACCGTTATCTCAACCGCTTCAAGAAGGGGTTTCTGGAGGTGGCTAGGGAATCCATGAGCGGAAAGACGGACGAACCAGTCACTTCGGACATCAAGAGATTGATACGATTGCCATCCTCCTTGCACGGCAAGACAGGATTCAGTGTGGTTCTGTTGACCAGGTCACAATTGGACGATTTCGATCCTTTGGTGGATGCAGTTACGTCGACATGGTCCGACGATCTCGTCGTATTGAGAGGAAAGGCAAAGGCAGAGATTCGGCTGAAGGGGGAAACTTTTAATCTGAAAAAAGACATAGTACGCCTTCCCGAATATGTGGCAATATTCTTCATGTGCCGAGGCATGGCAACTTTAGCCTAGGAGAGATGGGATGAGAAGGTTCCGAGACAGGCTGGAAGGCGGCTACCGAGTAATCCGCATTCGAAGAATGAAGCGGATAATGTTCCTTCTCTTCGGGATTTTCATTATCGTTGTTGGTGCCTTGATGATGGTCTTGGGCGGGGCAAGTCTTTCGCCGTTCTTCCTACCGCTTGATGTATTCGTTGTTGTCACCCTCTACCTCCTCATCGTTCTGAGCATCTTGAACTTCTTCTTCAGAGATCTCGAAGTCAGGTACAATGTGAGGGATAGCCAGAAGTATCTCATGGCCAAGAATTCCCAGCGTACCGCCCTGGTGATAATAATCATCTGCGTCTTCGTGGGCGTCATCGTTGCCGCTCCCTTCACGGAGGTGAGCGCCAACAAGATTCTCTCAAAGACTGGGTCTGAGACACTTGACCAAGTGGTTACTCGCAATGTCACCCTGTCCTTCGAGAACCAGGACAGACTCGCACTTTTCAAATCCGATTGGGTAGAGCTGGAGTTGGAATCAGGTGCGGTGGACTTTCAACTGTGCGAGGAAGATGATTACAAGGTCGACATCGTGTGCAACAATCCAATAGTCCAGGATTCCCTGGGCCTCGGAGGACCCAGGAGACTTGACATCCCACAATTAGGATACAAGCAGTATGTGTTGGTGGTCACAAATACGGGTGCGAGCTCTTCTTCCTTTCTTTATCACATAGAAACGAACGTCTCTCCTGCCTTTGTGGGCCTGCAACCACTAATCGTCTGCCTGATATTCATCGCAATCAACTCCGTTTGGATTGGTTATCTCCAGCCAGTCAGGAAGAGGTACGCAACATCGTCAATATACAGTGAAGACTATCTCGTTGAGGCTCCAGCGGAGGCCGAGACCGCAAGAGCGAAGGCCCCGGTCGCCACCATTCCCCAGGAAGAAGTCAGACCTACGCCAAGAAGAGTTCCAGCATCTCCTCCGACTGCAGCAGAACCGATTCCACCACCGCCGCCTTTGCCCGGAAGGGCTCATCCAATGCCCAAGGGGGCCTTCTTGAGGGAGCTAGTAATACTTCTGAATGCTGAGGCGGACATTAAGCAAACTGAGGACTTCCTCCGAGCTCTGATTGAACTAGAGCCCATGAACAAGGATGCTCTGTTTCACTTGGGGAACATGTATCATGAAGATGGCAAACATGATCTTGCACTCAACCAATATGACCGTATCACGAAGATTGACAGAAGAAATGAGGAAGCCTGGGTCAGGAGAGGGGATGTTCTTCTTTCCCTCAACAAGGATTTCGATGCCATTCAGAGTTTCCGAGAGGCCCTCAGCCTCAATCCCGAGAACCCGGATGCCACCGAGTGGATTCGAAGGATAAGGCGCGAGAACCAGGGATTCATGGCGAAAGCCATAGACCGCTCTGCGAAGCACGATTTCAAAGGAGCCATTGAACTGTACGATTTGATTCTGTCTCGGGACCCAGATAACGTACAGGCCCTTCTTGGTAAGGGTACGATGTACAGAAGACTGGAAAGATGGCCCGCCTCCCTGGAAAGTCTGAACAGGGTTTTGGAACAGGAGCCTGACAACTTGGCCGCCCTCCACAACAAGGCCCAGGTCTTCGAGAGTGCGATGAGATGGGATGAAGCCCTGAGTTGCTATGACAGAATCATAGAGATATCTCCTGGCAATTATCTTGACTGGGTGAGAAAAGGAGATGTTCTTTTTGAACTGGACGATTCCGATGGGGCATTGGAAAGCTACAAGAAGGCCGACGAGCTCAGACCCGAGTCCGAGAGGGTGAAGAGGAGAATCAAACTGCTGGTAGCTCCCGCAATGGATGAGGTCGTCAAAGAGTTCACGGAACTTCCGGGGATTGGGAAGTCAAAGGCAATCGTTCTGTTTGAGGCGGGCTTCCAATCAATTGAAGATCTGAAGGGAGCGAGTGTGAGGAAGATCTCCAAGACCAAGGGCATAAGCAAGAAAATGGCCAAGAAGATCAAGGAGCACTTGGAAGGTTAGCAACGCACCAAGGTTTTTAACTCAAACCTTAGCGAAATCAAGAACTTATAAATAGCAAGAATCGGATATTCGACGGAATGAATTCGACAGCAGACGAGACCCTTAAGAGATTTCTGAATGAACTGATTGGGAATCAGTCAAGCACGAGCACGCAGAAGCACTATCGTTATCTGCTGACGGACCTCTCCAAACATTACTCTGAGAAATCGTTTGAGGAAATTACCCAAGAGGAGCTTGTGGCGTTCTTTGCAGGCATGGATGGCAAGAAGGCGAAAAGCACAGTGAATCAGCAGAGAGCACAGATAAAGAGGTTCTACAAGTGGCTTGAAGGAGACGATGAGGAATACCCTCGGAAAGTCAAGTGGATCAAGGTCAAGCCCCCGGAAAGCAAGATCCAGCGTGGAGACCTGATTACCAAGGATGAGATGAAAAAGTTCCTCAATGTGGCACGCGACTACATGGAAAAGGCTCTCTTGATCATGCTCTATGAATCGGGAGCCAGAATTAGTGAGTTCTGCTCTATTACATTAGGGAATGTGAAAATCAACTCCGACGAGGTTCTGGTCACGATCAGACATGGCAAAACGGGTCCAAGATCACTTACGCTGGTCAGAAGCCTCAGTCCTTTGAAGACATATCTCAATTTCATGCATCCTTGTCCCCGGGACCCGAATAGCCACCTCTTTTTCAGGAACAACCGTCCGTTAACTCCGTGGAGTGTAAAGAAGATTTTGGACGAGCTAACCCAATTGGCGAACATTCAGAGAAGAATCACTCCCCACATCTTCCGGCACACCCGGGCGACCGAACTGGCGAAGAAAGGATGGAACGAAGCGAAGCTGAGATACTATCTCGGATGGACCGAAAGGAGCCACATGCCCACACTCTATACCCACCTGGCCTTCGGAGACACCCGCAACGAGATCAGGGAGATGGAGGGTCTTCCTGTTGAAGATGACGGGCTTATGAGTAGTGAGATATTGACTGTGGAAACTCCTTTTGAAATACGAGTGAGTGAAGAGGAATCCTCTGTCTGGCATGAGAAGTACGATCGGCTCTCTAGAGAAGTGGAACAAGTCAAACAGGCCAGTGCACGGAATGAAGCACGATTGGACACTCTTCTCGATCACCTTGCACACCAAGTGCCATCAATTTCGACCGACCCCAAGGTTGTTCGAGAACAGATGGGACATGCTTCATGGATTGGTGACGAGATGGAAGGTGTGGACGAAGAGGACAAGAGGTTCTTAAGAGACAAGCTGGAGAAGTTCGAGAAAGAGAGGCGTGAACATCTGGACGAGACTAGGAAACGCTACTGGGAAGAGAGGTCAAGGAGAAGCACGGACGAGGAAGAGGGAGCTTAGAGATGAAGCCAGTGTTATTCGTCGGGATTAACTAGGGATCCAAGATGTTTGTCCTCCTCGACCAACTTCTGAACCTTCTTGGGCAGTGTGAGCAAGGCGATTCGTTTCGACATAACGCTTGGACTAACTCCTATTCTTTTGGCGAATTCCATAAGAGTTGGGTCGTGATCTGAAGGAATGCTGACCAGGTCAGCATCGACCCCAAGATACTCCGCATACGCATTCGCTTCCTCAATCGGCGTCAGCGAATCCCGAGCCAGATTCTCCGTTAAGTTCAACATCGATATCGGGCTGCATGATATTCCTTCATACCTAAACTCGGCCCTCCAAATGCAAACGTCATATCGAATCGGATGGCTGACGGGATGGGAGGACTACGTTCTGATGCTTATGTAAGACAAAGATAGTAAATACCCACAAGTAGACAGACAAAGCATTCCATTGCGATTGTAAAAGAAAGGTCTGGGCCCTCTGCGAGACGTTGAAGGAGAGGATTCGGGATAAGAACTGGAGTTGGGACTTTGAAATGGGTTTCCTTCTCTTCACCTACTATTGCTGTGGTGGCACCGGTGATGGGGGTCTAGCGACCGTTAGGCCGAAGTTTAGGGTGAGGTCTCTTGTCTCATACAACTTCTGGCTCAACCTACTGTTGAGATGTATCTGGCAACGGGAATAATACTCCCAAAGCACTTCCCATAGAGGATCGTCCTTTGGAATAAGCGTCACCTTCAATCCTAATTCCTTGGCTTCAGCATATCCTATTCGCTTCCCGTGGGAAAGCCATTTTCTGTTATCGGAGAGCTGAGCCGCGATCTTTTTCGCTTTCTCAGGGTTATCCTTGAGCATGTGTTTTGAAAGCCACTCTGCAGCAAATTGCTTTGAGAACGCGATGGCCTTGTTGGCAATGTCCAAGAGGGGCGGGTCAACTTTCTGGAGAATTGCGATAATGCAACGGGGATCTATTCCCTGTTGCATGGCATCATTGAGGAGGCCAATGCTGTCTATAATTGACTGAGCAGGGACATAACTGAATTGGCCATTGGGGGCAACGACCCTAATCTGTGGATCGATCGGACCTATCTCAGAGATATAACCCATCATTATCTCGTCGCTAGCGATGGCAATCATGGTCGCAGCGCTCTTCGCATTGTTCGGGACAATCACCCTGAATTGATCGCAGTATTCTCTGCACATAATAGCGATTTTCTCAGCGACATTGGGCTCGCCACCAGGGCTATCAATGATGAGATCCAGTTTCTTGACCTTACCACATGAAGCAAGAAGGTCATTCAAAAATACAGGGTCGTTGTGATCGATCATGTTCGGAGAAGCGTTTGGGTTGGCCGCGTAACTTATCACTCGGCTATTGGTGATCTTCTCCATCTTTGCCAGCAGTTCTCTCCTCTTTGTGTCACTCTCTTGCAGTATGCTTGCCATGGGTGCTTTTGCCAATTCCGTCCCTCCTCAACGTTATCGGTTGAGAAATCTCAGGAAATTTCGTAGTGCATGAAGATAGGATCCTGCGGGTCTCCTGTCAATTTGTAGCTGCCAAAGCCCATCCTTTCCACAATCTCTATGACTTTGGAAACCTCGGTCCAGTCCTTTTCATGGTTCCTTTTCACGTCTTCGATAAAACCTATGGCTGATTCTATCTCGATGTTCCACGGTCCATAATCAGGTTCCACGGTATCCACTCTACCTAGGGAAGGAATGGTGTTTCATTGACTATAAATGTTTCGACTTTGGAATCCGGGGGTTGATTTCAACTCCAAGGCCTCAAGTCTGTCCTGCCTGCCTATCCATTGATGGGATTCTCTTGGCTTTCACTTCTTTGATGTCATTGATGTCGAGATGGCGATATTCGTCCGCTGGAAGGTCGTCCTCTAAAATGTTTGAATTCAGTCTCACTACGACCTTGAACATGTGCCCTTTTCTTGGGAGGTAGCCTCGTAGCATGTATTCCTTGGGTTCTTCTTTTCCGTATATCATTTTGAACTGTGCTTCACCGACGAGGGCCATGTCAGTATTGTTCAAAGGTGCTTCGTTCTTGTACATCACCGTGAGAACGGCCTCTGCCTCGGTTTGGGTCAAACTACTCATGAGAGCCACTCTGAGACTGCCGGGAGTTACGAGGGTTGGAGGGACCAACCAAGGCGTTTCTCCTGCTCCTGCTAGGGGGTTGACTCTTGAAAGAGCTATGCTGAGGATTCCCCGATTGACATTCGAGAGAAATTCCAGGTGCGGGTCCTCGGTACTGAAATAGGGAAGCTTCCCATCAATTCGAGGCAGTCTCTGCCCATAGTAAATCCAAATCTTGAACATTCCTTTCAGAGCATCCGGACTGTAATCAATTCCATGCCTTAGAAAGAAATCGTGGAAATCCCCGAGCTTGTCCAAAATGTATTTGGGGTCTGCGAGAGAGAGCGACATGAACGCCTTGACGGAAAGATCATAGTATTTGGAGACTATTTTGGTCCCGAACATCTCCTCCCTGACCAATTCAAGATAGCCCCGCTTCTTGAGAGAGGGTAACTTTCTGAAGACAGTCGAAGGAGGTATTCTGGTCTTTCGCAATTGATAAGCGTTGAGGGGTCCGTGTTTCAAAAATCTCTTCAGGATTCTGACATCTGTTTTAGCCAACATGGGTTCACCGTCAATTAATGTATACCATTTCAATAGATATATCTTTCGGATTTGGTACATACAATGGCGTTCTGGTAGATATAGTGGCGAAAGATACTTATGGCACTTTGGATATTATATCTGCAAGACGGTCTTTCCTGGTTCTCTGCTTTCCGCTAAACCCCGCGGAAAGTAGAGTCCAGGGTATTTGGGGTTTAGAATGAGGAAACTTCAGCCTAATTGGGTCTGGTTGTTGGTGCGAACCGATTCCGTTCGTGCGGATCGGGAAAATTTCATTCTTGAGGTGGAGGTTGCCGGCAAAGTTTTTCGGTTTCAGGGCGACTCCATTCTGACACCAGATACATTTTGTCGGTGGTTTCTGAAAGAGTTTGGTTTCGAGATTCATATTGAGATGGAGGACTGGGCGGAATTGATGGATCACTGGCTGGGGATGGGAAAGGAGACGGTTCTCATCCACAAGCCCGTGGTCGTTCCCGCGCCCATCCCGGCGGTTTTGTGGGACAGGATGGCCATTGATTTTGAGACATTTAAGAACGTCTTCACCGCAATTGCGGATGCACTGGCGGGTCGAGATTGTTGGGTTTCACTGACTCGAATACCGAATGAGAATCATGTTTTTGGAGGTGGATGAAGTGGAATGGACAGAGATTGCAGTCCGAGAGGGGTTCGTCCTGGACGACGAAGAGTTGAGAAGAAAGGTACATGAAATCCTTGAAAGGGAGTTCAACCCCTTCGAGTGTCTGAACGATGCCTGGAAGGGCCTGAGGCGCACGGAGTTGTTTCGGGACATGGAGTACGCATTATTCCGACACTATTGGAAACAAGTCCGAGGGCTAGGTGTAATCGAAGTTCGTCCAGGGAAGAGGTCGAGAAGATGAAAGAAGCAAAGACGCGGTGCAAGAAGTGCAATCAATTGATAATGCCCAACACACCGAGATACCGCACTGAAGATGGTTCCTGCTATCATGATAGCGTCATCAAGCGCTGTCGGCCCGACAGCCTCGACAACATCAAAGATGCCGTTGAGGACACCGAAACTGTTGCAGCAAAGGCTGATCCTGATGCTGAGGACGTTGATTCTATTGTAGAGAAAGTGGGTTCTGACGCAGAGGACGTTGATTCTGATGCTGAACCCGGCGGAGAGATCGATGTAAAGGATGTTGATCTTGATGCAAGTGCTGTTGATACTGACGTACAGAACGCTGATCCTGACGTACAGAACGCTGATCCTAATGTAGAGAACGTTGATGCAGGCGATGTTACGGACACCAAGTTGGACGACCAGGCTGTGGACACGGAGATTGAGGTTGACCCTGTGAACGTTGAGGGCAAGATTAAGATGATCCCCATTAGGTTGCGTCGCGATGAATTCCGTTTCATCCTGGTCCGCGGAGGAGACAAAAGACCCATTGAGGAGAAATGGACGACTACCGCGAACTACACGTATGACGACCCTCTACTTCAGAAGCACCTACGGGCCGGAGGCAATTACGGAGTCGTGGGAGGATTTGGGAATCTCGTCCCCGTGGACGTTGACATTCCCGCAATCAGGGAGAAGGTAGAGAAGGAATTACCAGCTACCTTCACGGTGCAGACATGTTCTGGCAATTATCACAAGTATTTTATCATCCCGGATTTGACGGCACCTATCCGCCTGTACGATAAGAACAACAAGCCTGTCGCCGACGTTCAAGGCGCGGGAAAACAGGTCGTCGGTCCCAGTTGTGTCGCCAAGAACAAGCAGGGGACGATGGGTACCTATCGAGTCGTAGAGAATCTGGCGATTGCCACGATAACGGAAGAGCAGTTGAAGAAAGTCCTGGAACCCTGGCTTGTCAAGACGAGAGCAAAGGAGAAATATCCAAAGAAGGACTGGACGCCATTGGACACTCTGAGCATCACGGATGTCGTTTCCCTGACCAAGCTGACGAACCGCGGTATTCAGTATCAAGGTGCCCATCCCGTCCACGGAAGTACGGGGGGTCAGAATTTCTCCGTGAACGTACAGAAGAACGTGTGGCACTGCTTTCGGCATAGCTCGGGCGGCGGACCGCTGGAATGGCTGGCCGTCGATAAAGGGCTCATTGACTGCGCCGAGGCCCTTCCCGGCTGTCTTCAAGGGGATAAGTTCTGGGAGATATTGGAGATCGCTGAGAAGAACGTCCCGGGGTTCAAGAGAGCGGACATAGTGGGCAAAACAGACAAGAACACTGGCAAGAAGCCGGTAACTCAGTGGTTGGAAGAACAAAGGGCGACGAGAAGGGAAGAGAACTATCAACTCGCGTGTGAGTTGATGAATGAGTATCAATTCCTCACAACAAAGGATAGTGAGGAGTTATGGGTCTATTTGGACGGGCTATGGCGTCCTGAAGGAACACCTGTGATAAAGGCAAGCGTTGAGAGCGCATTTCAGGATGAAGCAACGGTCAACAGGGCCAAGGAGGTAATCGGTCATATCAAGCGGAGTACCCTCACAGATAGAAAGATATTCAATTCAAGAGACAACCTGATAAATGTCGGAAATGGAGCGATTGACTTCTCGCACAATCCCCCCGAGTTCATCGAGCACCGCCCAGACCACTATTTCACCTATAAGCTTCCCGTCAGCTATGACCCCCAGGCCCGGTGCCCGAATATCGAGCAGTTTCTGTCCGATATTCTGGATGAAATTGACGTAGAGTTTTGGATCGAATGGATTGGATACCACTTGTGTCCTGAGTATCCATTCCATAAGTTCGTGATAGGCTTTGGAACTGGAAGGAATGGAAAATCCGTCCTGAAGTCCCTGATGGAAGCCTTCCTGGGAAAGGAAAACGTAGCCAACATCTCAATCCAGGCTCTCAATGAGGACAAATTTATGGTCGCCCAGTTGCACGGCAAACTTGGTAATTTGTGTGGAGACCTTCCCAAGAAACTTGTACGTTACACCGGGGTCCTGAAACAACTCACGGGAGGCGACAGGCTGGTGGCCCAGCATAAGCGTCAGCACCCCTTCTTCTTCGAGAATACAGCGAAGCTGACCTTCTTTGCGAACGAGCTACCGCCGATCGAGGAGGACACTCTCGCCCTGTGGGAGAGACTTGAAGTAATCCCATTCCTGAGGGAGTTCCTGGAGGATGACCCGGAACGTGAAGTCCATATTTTGAAGTCGCTGACAACGCCGAAGGAATTATCTGGTCTTTTGAACCTGGCTCTGGAGGGTTTGGGACGGATGTTGGAAAGGGGAGGAATCTCTCACACAACAGCGACTGCGGAGAAGAGGGAGTACTACATTCGAGCCTCGTCCACGGAGCAGGCGTTCTTTGAACAATGTGTGGGAATTCATGGCGATGAAGAAATCCTGAAGGGTAAGTTCTACGACTACTACTGTGCTTACTGTCGCAAGTTTGGCTACTCTCCGAGTGCTCCAGGCTCTTTGACGAAGAAGCTGAACTGGTGGGTCCCGAAAGAGGGAGGGAAGGTGGAGAAGATACGAGGCTACGCGCCCGGTTCAAGGACTGAGAGACCTTGGATTTGGAAAGGGATCTTCATGAGGTGTGATGAGGATGATGAGGAAGGTCGCCCAAGGTGTAAGGATAAGTGTTTTGAAGAAGAGAAGGTCAAGCAGACTTCTATAGAAATTTCAGAATAGTGGGACAGGTGGGACATTATAACGGGGTTGTAACAAGTGGGACAGTCACTGGCTGTGGTACCTGTCCCGGTTGTCCTACTTCTGCTATATATGAGATATAGAAATATCATAATTATGTTATAATCTCCTATCCGTGCGTGCACTAAATAACTATAACCTGATATACTAGACACCGGGACAAGTGGGACACTCACCTAAGCCAGTGTTTGTCCCACTTCCACAACCTTGAGCCGATCTTCCTCCTTTTTGACAACATTATTCTCCAAACAGCCCTCTGCACACCGTTTCCGGGACGACCCCTCTACCCCCCTTCCGCGGACTCAGTTATCTATGGTCAACTCCTGTCGACCAGGGTTGTTGACCACCCACTCTTCCACCCTGGTCAACACCCCACTGGCCCAACCGTTTCAACCGCGGAAACCTTCCACTGGAAAGTCAACCACACACATCCTTCGCTTGGGATAGGGAAATTCATAAATATAGGGCTAGTCAATAAGGCTTCCGAGAAGATGAAAAGGCAGTCGTCGCTGGAGCAAAAATGGCTCGAAATCATTAAACCCAACTCACTCAACACGATTATCGGCGCTCCAGATTCCGGGAAGTCTGTCCTCGCATTGTACATCGCAGAGACCGTGGTGAAGAACCGTGGGGGCCAGATTTTTATGTATGGCATCCCCGAGGAGAATAGGCACCGCTACCAGGATCATGTCCAGTTCCTCGACACGATGGAGGATATCTCCGAGGCCCCCAATGATGGTGTGATAATCATCGAAGAGGCTTCCCAATTCGCCCATTCGAGGACAAGTATGTCCAAAGAGAATCTCTTGTTGGGCCGTCTCAAGAATGTCAGAAGGCATAAGGGCTTGACCATCATTGTCATTGTCCAGAGGGGGATGGAAGTCGACAAAAATTTGGCCGAGAGCACAGACGTCTTGTTGATCAAGAGGCCGGAAACCTTCCAGCCTCTCTCCGATAGGATTCAGTTCCGACCTCACCTCCAGGAAGCGCAGAGGTTGTTCGCAAATCCCAAGCTCAACCCAAAGAAGTGGACATACGTGAGCACGCTGGGGTATCTGGTGAGAAACAGGCGTCCGAGTTACTGGACCGATGCGATCTCGGTTTCCCTTGGCCCATCGAGGATGGAGGGAAGGCGACCATCATACCAGATGGGGAAGGAAGAGAAAATCGTGGAAGCAATGGTTCTCCAGATGGAAGGCAAGAGTTCTAGGGAGTCAGGGGGCATCATGGGGAAAAGCCACACGACGATCTTAAGTTATCTGAGAAATTACCCAAGCAGTCCACAATCCCGTCTCCCTGATGAACAGTTCGAAGTTTTGAAGAGAAGAGCAAACGTCGAGTACCTGAGAAGGAGTGGCAAACAAGCAACAGCACCACCACCTGAGACGGAGAAGCCAGAAGAAGAAGAGCCTGAAGGACTTGAACCAGAACCCGAACCCGTATCAGCCAGAACACCTGACATCCTTGGATACTGCCAGACGGGTCACATCTTCCGCGAGGAAGATGGGCAGAGGTTCAAATTCTGCGTAGAGTGTGGCACACCCGTT
Source organism: Methanomassiliicoccales archaeon (assembly GCA_004377185.1). Classification (GTDB taxonomy): domain Archaea; phylum Thermoplasmatota; class Thermoplasmata; order RBG-16-68-12; family SOIM01; genus SOIM01. The sequence continues at coordinate 169,653 of SOIM01000020.1, forward strand.
ATCTGGGGACATGCGAACCCATCCGTTGCCGAGCAGTACCAGTCCCAAAAGGCAGTCCTAGACTTCAAGAAAAAAGCGGACGCCAAGAGCGGGGACTGGAAGAAGAAGCTAAAAGTTCCTGCGTCAGTTGGAGCCGGTCTTGGTGTGGGCATCATACCGCTGTTTGCGATCGACCTCGTTGACAACGCCGTTGACGGCAGTGATTGGACCGAAGCGAGGAAATCTTGGGTTAAGTGGGGAACGCGGGCAACCGACCTTGGGCTGGGGATCACTGGAACGATTACTAATGTGCCTCCAATCCTGAAAGGCGAATCAGAATGGTACAATTGGAGCCTACTGGGGGCGGCAATCGTGCAGATCGCAATAGGCACTTTCAAGTCACTTGAGCTCGCGGGAATAATCGGTCAACCCGCCTCGCCCAGAGAGGAATCAGTTCGACCATGGAAAGAAGTCGTCCAGGAACTACTTCACTCTCGCCAGGAAGAAGAAACAGAAGAAGTCCCACCAACAACAGAGCCACCTGTAACCACCACACAAAAGGAAGAAGGCCAGTGGGAGATTGGCCTATCTGAGGAAGCACCCCCTGAAGCTGAAACCCCTATGAGCAACGTAGACATGACAGAGTTGCTGGCGGATATCAGAGAATGTACCTCAAAGGTCACGGACTCGGAATCGCTCTCTGAGGACGAAAAGTTGGCCCATTTGGAGATTTGGAATAGTGTTTTGGACATCGTAGTGTCCGACGAGTGTTCCGGTGATGAGAAGTTCAGTTGTGTCCAAAAGGCGAAGGCTCTGGCAGTTTGAGTTCGCGAATCCAAAGCTCGCGTGGTGATAAGGAGTAAGGACCAATAATCCAAGAGATCGTGAAAAAGGTTCGACTGTCACGACATGGCTATGAGCTATGAATATCTATTTTTTCCAGAGGCTTATCGGGACTCATTCACCCGGAGGTTGAGGGTCCCGAGGGCCCCCAAGTTGTACATAACCATAATGTTGAAAGAGGTCGCCGCGTTTGATAGCGTCATGAATATAAGCTTTGGCCGTACTAGTTGAGACATTGAATCTGCGTTTCGTCCACTTCGCGAGCTTGTGGGCTGACAGATTTTGTGGTGTTGAGTAGCTCCACGCCAGAAACACAAAGCTGGTGATAGCCGTGCACTTGACACGGAGCTATTCCTCCGAGTCGGGAATGGGTTGCTCAGTATTATTCTTTTGCTGTTTCTCATGCCTTTCCTTCTCAAACGCCTTCGCCCCAGCATAAGCATAGCGAATGGTGCTTATTGTGATATATCCCACAGCGCAAAAAGTCGATACCGTCAATCCTACGCTCGTAGCAACGAAGGCTGAGAATAGTCCATAGTGGATTCCTTCGAAGATAAACGCGAAGATCCCAGCACAAATGGCCATGGTTGCACAGACTGTTGTTACTGCTAGACCTATGAGAATGTCCTTTTGCCATTTCACTAGTTTCGTCAGGGCATCCCCCTTCACATCGGTGAGATCTGCGAAGTATCTACGCCAACCCCAATATAGCGCCACTGTCCAGGCAAAAGCTATAGCCGTTGCCTGCATGATTGCCGACAAGAAATAGGGGATGCTTTCAAGGTCCATGCCCAATCCTCTCTGCAACTGAGATACTTCGTTCAATATATGAGGGTAACTCAGATTACTCGAAATCTCTATAAAGCTCCTCGTTGAATTACTCTCGGTGCACTCCAATGTCAGAAGAGCCTGAGAATCTATCTGAAATCATAACCGTTGTCCAGCAATTGCCCGATACTAAAGCGTTTCTTAGAATGATCCTTCACAGGCTCTAGGAATCCTTCGACTGTGACTCGATGTGACCTTTGTCCGCTAGCAACTTCACTGCGACCCTAACTTCCTAATCACCGAATTCGCCCAGTTTCACCATAAGGTCTAGGGGTTTCAGCGTAGGGCTGTCTGATGGTTAGCCTTTCAATATCTTGAGGATTCTGAGTCATCTTGACGACATCCCTATCCAACTTCTCCACACTGTTCATGAAATAGGCAGTCATTCCGTGGCATATGATAGTAAGAACGAACTGATTGTACTCTTTGGCGGATATGACGGGTCGAACTATTTTTCAGACACCTGGGTCTACAGCGCTCGCGGCAATGTTTGGACAAGCCTCAATTCAATGGGAAGAAGAAGTCAAGAAGATCGCGACCCAGGTTGCGGAAGAGAAGGACGAAGGAGACACCTCAACTGGTTTAGGGAGCCGAAAAGCTCTCGCTTTCCAGCCGATTTGAATCGAACCAACTTCTGTAAGTGTTGGACTTTCCGTCCAGATCTGTGTGGATAATGACAAAACCTTCGAAGACTACATGTACGCTACTTGTATGGCTCATCCAAAAAAGCTGTGTGGATGGTTATGAAGGTTTCGCAAATTCGGTTCCTTCCCGTTAAGTGAGATAGTTCTCAGAATATTGTCGGACAGAAAATCATTCTTTCTTGGTGTGGCGTATCTCAACAACTTCTCCAACTAAGTCCTTGGGGTCCTTGGGGTCCTTGGGGTCCTTGGGGTCTCTGGGACCAAACATGTCATCTATCCAAGCAGTGACCGTAATCACCAACTTACCGTCCTTCCCTTCCTCAGCATCAATAATTCTCGCTTTATAGTCTCTGATGTCATTCAATTCGATCTCCTCCGAATCCTAATTGTTCAGGTGGTATATGGTTTCACCCAAAGAAGTCGTCTAGATGACATAGCCCAGGACAACCACCGTGAAGGACATGACCTATCTACTGGGTAAAGGTTCTACAGGGGACTTGGAGCAACTATGCTTCTACGCGTTGCACCCTGAAGAGATGAGAACACATTACCTCATCTTCGAGCTCGATCATCCTCCACTTGACATGACAGTCTTTAGCTCCGCCAACTTGCCTTGCCATTTTCGCAATGCCCTTGTGATAATCCTGCCAAGTGGGGCCAAAACAAATCATGGGGGGGTCGATGGAGAATGAACGTTCTTCAGAGCTTCCCCCCACAATGTGGACAGAATGGAGTATCCGCCTTTTCCCCGCACCACGGACAGAATCTTCTCTCACCACGCATCGAAGCTTCTGGAGGGACTTCTTCTTTCCCCTTCACAGCAATAGCCCGAAGAAACTTAGCGTTGTGTTCTTCCGTAACTCTGTAGGCATGCCACATAATGATAGGTGTTAGGATGAGACCCAAGACACCCACAAAAAGGTAAAAGATGGAATGGTATACTACGGAGAATAGATACGTAAATGCTAGCAGCATAAAATCTGCAAACAACAGAGCAATGCCCCGAGCAACCTTGCCAGCATAGATATGCCCTGAACCCCAGATGAAGAAACTGCCCAGTGCTGCAAGACCCGGACTCTTCTTCCGCCTTGACACAGGAGCTCCTACCGCTTTGGGCAATCTCAGTGGAGTCCCACACGACTTGCAAGAGGAATCTTCGATATTGACCAAGGCCCCGCAAGAACGACAGTTCAGAATTCTATGCCCCGAGGCTCTTTTTTTCAAACTCCTAAGCTTCAAATACCCACCAACTGTAAGTCCCAAACCAAGAACGAATAGAATTATCCCTAATGGTAGATACGGATGAATCCACCTATCACAATAGATTGGAAAAACCATATGGTCGAAATAAGTCCAACTACATAGATAATGTTCCGTCTTAACATAGACCACAAAAAAGAAGCCGACTATCAACAGGAGTATTCCAACAACTATGAGTGCTTTTCTTTTGGGAGCCTTGACACTAGTTTTCATTCCTCGCTCCCTTCCAATCTGAGTGGATTTGGGTCGTCTTTCGACAATGCCAGCGATAGCATGGTTTGGGGACAACCCAATGTCCAATCCTCTTGCCCAAATCATGCTATCGCCAAAGATGGCATGGACATTTAAGGTTTAAAGGTTTCCAAAATGTCCGAGTTCGCTACCTTACCCCTTCTCATATATGAAGACAATACCCTGAAAACCTCTCAAATCAACCCGGAATGTCCGACTTTGCTATACCAACTCGGACATTCTGTGACAGAAACAACTACCCAGTATCACAATGTGTCGGAGTTCTCATTGGAATACGCCACTTTCTGTGGTGGCTACTGTTACCACCACCTAGGCTCACATGAGCTGTTACTCTTGGCTTGACACAATCTAAACTATCTCGCTCTTGGTAGCGACCTTATGCGTTCTTGTATCTTGTTGTAGATTTGGAAAACTGTCCTGAGTTCTCCCTCTGTTCTGTTTTCAATATAATCATAGTCCTTCTGGTCATAAGCATCCCAGACGCCCTTACTCGACGCTTTACTTTCCACAGTTCGCAAACGGCCCGCCATCTCACGCGTGGTTTTCGGATAGAGAGTAAGGTCGTCTGGAAAGAGGAAACAACCTACGTTTGCCAGGTCTATCTGTTTGGTCTTTAGAAAAAGGTCAAACAACACAGAGGGCGACTCTATCTGCCTATGCACACCTCTGCAATACAGGGCGGGAATGTCGAACCTTGAAATGCCTGACCCACAAAGAACAAGATCCTCGAGCGGCTTGCCTAGTATCCACACTCCTTCCTGTTTGATCTTCTGCCACTCTTGCTCGAAGCGAGACTTGATTGCGTTGAGCAACTCCGTTTCATTTCCGTAGTCCCAAATCCAAAATCCGTCAAGTTTGGCGTTTCGTGGTATTGAGTCCTTGAGCATTTTGGAGAAGAAGCATCCTCCAAGGAGGATATGCTCAGGTAAAGCTGGGTTGACGATTAACGAGCTTCTCCGCTTATTCCTGTCATCCACAGGAACATAGAATTCCAGGTCTAAGAACAACAAGATTATCACCTCAAATTCGCTGTGCTGTGTAATGAGTATCTGGGAAATAAAGTTGTACCTCAGGGAAACGTGAGAATCGTATCACAAAGATGGCGAAGTTCAATATGATGGAAGACATCTTCTTGCTCAGCGGGAAGAAATTGACTGGTCGAATGGGGCTTACGGCGGTGATCTGGCACCTACCCTCGTATTGTTGCTAAGTTTTCGGTTTTTGCTCTGTAGGCTGGGAGAGCTTTTTCCATTCAAGGACCTTATCAGCGATGCTCTGAGCACCGGAAACGGTGAAGTAGAAAGCGATGACGACAGCATAGACACCGAAGAAGGATTGTACAAATGGGTGTAGCTCAACCTTCCAAGTCTGAGTGACGTTCCCAGTGTCATTTGAGGTACCATTTGGAGTGACTGCAGAGGGTTGCTGGACCTCTAGCGTTTCGGGCGACTTGATCCAAGTGAGCACAAAGACGAGCAATACAAGTGTGAGGGCAACGGTTACTACTGTTCTTAGCCTAGTCATCCATTTCTCGGGTTTCTGATCCTCTTCCCCCAAGATGTCTTCCCTAATGAATTTCATTCCAGTGGGTATTAGAATCACAAGTATCGATAACGCTACGACCACAATGAACAAACCACTGACAAGATTCTCAAGGAAGTCTTTGTACCCCCTGTAAAACTGCCACGCTGGGTAGGCAATCACAGCTAAGAAGAAGAAGATCGCAATTATTACTGCAATTGTGAGCCTCCAATTTTTGGGTTTCTTGAGCCAATCTTTGAACCCCTCACCGCTTGATTCTTCTGTCATTCACACCCTCCTCGTGCGACAATCATAAGTCATGATATTGATCTTTTGGCGAGACCGACTGGTCACCTATGACCTTTTTGAATCTGTCATACTTGGTGTTGGGGAAATGGGCCTCTGTCTTGTCTTTGCCGATTACTAAGAGGTATGTAATCGATCTACCGGTCTTTGGTTTCCATAGACTTTGGATGTAACCGTGCCTTTCCAATGTCTTTAGCTGACTGGTGATGGATCCATCAACCCATTCAGTGAGCTCCTTTCGTGTGAACACGTCTTTGGGTGTTGGACTTTTGTTTGACGCTTCCTTGAGGCAGTTGAACGTGAACGCATTGAGTTTCACGCCCAGATCTTTCAACTTCTCTTTCCGAGTCATTTTCCTTCCTTCCAGCTCCATTTACATTTGATGTCGGTTAGTCCTTCTCCATTGAGAATTCCACGTAGAGTGGGTAGTGATCTGAAATTCTCCAGGAAAGCGATGTCTTGCTGAGGGCCCTGTCCTTCAAGACCAGGTCGACGAAATCAAAGCCTCCCGCCCGACCTGTATACTCCAGAGACAGGCGGGGAGCGCCCTGATCCCCGGTGAACCAGGCAACTTGATCGTAATACGATTCCCCTGCAGAGTCAGCGAAGATGGTACGACGCACATCGTGGAGCTCTTGAGGAGCCTCCAGTCCAGTTGACGTGAAGGCATCATAGAGCTTGTCCCCCCTCCGATTAGTGTTGAAGTCTCCGAGAGCGATGAGGTTGTGGTCCCACGCGTTGACTTGCCTGGCCCATTCAGACAGCCACTCAGCGATCTTCTTCAACTCGGCTTCGCGTTGGGACACGTTCCCGTATATCACATGGAGCGTCACCAAGATGAACGTCCGGTTGCCAGAAACGAAGCTCACCGCGTAAGGCGTCCGAGCGAACTGCCTCAGAGTCGCGGCTTCTGCGTCCGGTACCTTGTCCTCTGGAATGACGAGTTCGCATGCCAATCCTGAAAGATTCGCGCGTCTCTTGTCGAACACGAATGCCAGACGTTCGTCGTGCCCAGGGTCGCCCCGGGTCACATCGGTGAGAATCAAACCCCAGTGTGGGTCGGGATAGTTGAGGTATTTCAGCATGTACCGAAGGGCTCTCAGGTTGCCCGTTACTTCCTGGATCGCCACCACATCGAAACGGGAGACGATCTCTGCTATGCACAAAAGAGAATGCAGGTCTCGTTTGGGGCTGTCGCTCGATGTGGATACCCATTTCTTGGTGACGTTCCCGAAGCAACGGATATTCCAGGTGCCAATGAGGAGGTTGTGGTCGAGCCACTTGGCGGGGATTCGGTCGTCGAGCTCTGTACGCAGTTCCCGGAGCTCGTCCTCGACTGAGGCGGGAGCGTCGTCAGTGATCTCCACCATGAAGCTCACTCCCTCCCACTCGCATATCGTTCTCTTCTTTCGACAGCTACTCTCTCTATCCACTTACTGGTCTTGCTTCCAATCTCCTCAACGATTTTCTTGTCTTCCTTCACACGACCTCCCTCCCTTTCCCTAAAAAAAAAGGGGGTGATAAGAACCCATAAAGAATGGATGTATTAAAGGCTTTTGAGATTTTTTTCGCTTTTCTTCAAAGAAGGTTCTGAAATAAGTATCCTCATAGGAGTTCGAAGAGGTCCATCTATTACTAGAGTGGGTACGTACAGCCATACAAAACTCTTGGAGATGTCGAGTTACTAATCTCCAATCTGATCACCACAAAGGATGCATGTCATCTCCCAACGGGAAGAAAAGTTATGGTTTGAGGCCGTTCTGATGGAAGATCATGGTGTGAACGGCCTCTTCGTTGTGGAGGGATGCTTAGATAACTGGAAGTAAAGTAGACATCGTTGCACACAAACCTAATCTCCACGTATTGGCTTTTGAGAAAAAGAGAATGTCTTCCTTCCCTATGAAGGAAGATAATAGCAAGAGAACCGCTGAGTAATTGACCCCTGACCTTCCTCTCTGGCGTGATCAAATACTCAGGTATCACTTATGCCCCGAAGAAGTCTCTTGGCTAGGAGATTGACACAGAAAAGTATCGAAATTCCTAATCAACCACTCAGCAGCTGATAGCAAGTCTGGGCTCACATGAGTCGGCTCCACCCAGTCATCTTGGCTCCGAAGGTGGTCGAGACTGTAGGTTGTGGTGAGAAGGATGCTATTGCATCCAAATGCCTGGCCTGCGGCAACATCCTTGTTAGAGTCACCAATTATCCACGATTCATTGGGAGTGATTCTATACTTGCGCTCTGCACGCCGAAACAATCCTATTCTAGGTTTTCTGCAAGGGCATTCAATGTCAGGATGATGCGGGCAATAGAAAATGTCAGTGACCTCACAACCGTGTAGAAATGAGAAATCTCCTTGGAGTCTTCGGAAAGGTCCCTGGGCCCCTCTTCTAGTGAGTCTCGCACGGAGACTCCTCAGCATTCTTCTATGGATTCCTTTCAATCCCTCCTCGGTCAGAAGTCCTCGCCCTACAACCTCCTGATTTGTTACCAGAATCACCTTCCACCCAACTCTGTTGAACCGTCTGATGGCTGCTCTGACGTCTCGGGGGCCAACAAGCCTTCCCCCAATGGTCAGAAAGCTCGATAGTCCACGCCGAACTCGACGTTCGAATTCGAAAATGCCCCAGGAAGTGATCCCATACTTACTTGTACCCTTTGTGGCTCGATTCCTTCTGACTTTGGCGATATCTAGGTTTATGACGCCGTCACGATCCAGAAAAACGGCTATATTTGAGCCCGAGGTTTTGCAGTACACCCTCGTTAGTTCCAGTGGCATCCGCCGAATGCGAGAGAGTTTTCGAACAATGAGGACTGAAGCTAGTATCATTGCTACCCAATAGAGAGGGGCAACCCACCACATGCCGGCATGAACAGCTTCGACTATCCCAGTATTAGTCTGCCACTGAACAACTACTGCGCTGAGGATAAGAACTGAGACGGAGAAGAGAACATACAAACCAACCCTGATTCCCACCACGAGACCAGCATCTTCGTAGAAGTTCTCGAAGTCAATCCAGCCAATTCTCCTGTCAAGCTCCTTCCGTGAATCATGCCACCCCACAAGGGATGCCAACTTCCTCCTTTCAAGGAACTTCGCTATGTAGAACGTAATGATTTTGTGGATTGTGTAGCTAGAGAGAATGTGCCATATGAACAGTAGGGTGATCAGAGCAAGAATGACGACATAATAGTAGCTTCTCGTTTGAAGTATGAAAGCAACAGTCACGCCCAACGCCGTCATGAGAGCCACGAAGAGCGCCTCCCGGCCTATGATGCGTCGTTTGATCTCATCTCGCAAGTCTTCGTACTCAGCAAGTACTGCTTGGAGTCGGAGCTCATTGATATTCTTCTCCTCCACCATGATGTGATATTCTTCACCGAATATATGATAATGTGTTTGCCAACGCGAAGGATCTTGGCAGCGAACAGACTCTCTCATGGCCAGTAGTCCAATTGGAGTTCACGGTGGGGCTAGGTATCTCATATGGTTATTCTTGGTTTCCAGCCAATAAGCCCTTGAGAAAGATCCAACGATTCCCTTCGGGCATGGACCTGCTGACACTTCTTCTAGCCGATTCTGTTCTTACGCCCATTGGTGTTGTTGCGGGGATTGCGACTTGGCTCATACCAGGACTGCACGTGAATAATGTCAGGATGTCTAACTCAATCCAGCAGGATGTAGGTTGGGGAATGAATATCCCCGTCTCGTATTGTCGACTTCCATTGAATCTGCCCTCTAGCCTTCTGTCATTTTGAACTACGACTACAGGGGACTAGCTAAGAATAGAAGCTCTGCAGATTTTTGAGCTTCGGATTAACCATCAACTGGGACAGGCGGTTCCGTCTTGCGTATAAGAACACGGTCATTCGGAGAGAGGTAGTCCAGACTGGACGACAAAGATGCCCCTATGTCAGAAGCAGAAATGGCAATGGGTTGCATTTCACAGTCCTTCATCAGATAGACAACCCAGACGGACTGGAGAATGTTCCTCGATTCTGAATTCATTCTGGTATTCAGATGCCGGGGAACTGAGGGATTGTGGCAATCGCTTCTCTTGTATTTCGGATGACGATGAGAGAAATGAGAAGAACAGTAGTAGGACTGACAGATAGGGCAGAATGCTCCTGCGTATGATTCGCACTGAGGTACAGAGCAAAGGGTGGCGTAGTTGAGCAAATCGACTGGAATGTTCTGTGAAATCATGTGTCCAACCGTTTGAAAAGCGCACCACACTTCACCCATCTCCGTAGTGAGATGCGATGTCCTCTTCTTGACCCACAATTCTTGAGTAGAATCCGTCAGTCGCCAAGGCGAATTGGGATAGATCATCTTTCGTTTCCTTGCATCACAGTACATGTGGAAACATTCATGAACGGCAACCACAAACCAAAAGAAGGTCGCATATCTCCCGAATGTCTTCGAATTCACTTCCGACAATGCGCTTGAGCTGAAACGCAATGATGGTACACTTGAGTCCCACTTGATCCTTGCTGCTGGAGTTTGGTCCTCAATTGAGACGGACGGTTCCGGTACAGATCTGTGATGTCTATCGAACACAACTCTGTGGGCGATTCTGGCCAAAGGCCTTAGCCCGAAATCTGGAGGATCCATTCGAACCTGGACAAGTTGAGGGCATGACTGCCGAGCCAATCTAGATAGATTCATAGTTTCCCCTGTGTGCTTCCCATCAGAATATTGTAGGCTGAGCTCTCCATCATCTCATACCACTCGTAACCGTTTCCCTTCAGGACGGGATGAATCGAATTGTCAAAGTAAACCATAAAGTTATCGTGAAACCTGCACATCTGTTTTGAAGATCCTTTGTCAGTGTATCCATGCGTCTTGAACCAAGACAGAACATCACGAACTTTCCCATTACTGAGCGTGCCTTTCTTGTCCTTTTCGATTTCACCAATGTATTCATAAATGTCTGGGTTCTCCTCGTTTGCAATCCTAATCATTTTCAATAGCGCTTGCAACGGAATAAACTTAATATGTTCATAGGCAGACCTGCCCTTCTTCCGATAGGTATGCTGACATCCCTCTCTCTGAAGGAGAAACAAGGCTCCTCCTATGATGGCCATCGTGCCCGTTCGGTCGATTACACGCACTTCGTGCATCTGTCCACTGAATTGACGGTCTTCAAGTCGCTCTTCGTGGAATTTCTCCAGACGTTTCCTGTTGATCTTCAACTCGTCAGCGAAGGGTGTTTCAATCAGCATACCTCCGGCCGATCGAAGAGAGTATCTATCACCTAAGTCGGACATCACAAACCAGTCCAATCGCGGAGGATCGATATGTTCACTCATGGGATATTCTTTTATCAAGAGCAACTGTCGTCTCGGTAACCATTCTTCAATTCTATCTCTCAGGCCAATGCTTCCGAACACACAGTAGAAGTAGAATCTAGCACTAGGTAAATGAGTTCTGACTAGTTCGTAGACTTCCTTCGCAGTACCTCCCGACCCAGCAACTACATCCAGAAAAACAACGGCATCCAACTTGTCCTTGTATTTCTCAAGATTCTTTTTGATGACATACTCATTCTTGATTTCCCGCGCCCCTTTCTTTAGACGCTGGGTGTAAATTGGATAGTTGGGACATCCAACAATATCGACGAACGGAGTGGCCAGGTGCAATGCGTCTAAGTTCTTCCACAAGAGCACGGACCTCCGGTCCTTGTCAGGATAGAACTTCGCGAAGAGGGTCCCAATCTCTTCCAGCGCCTGCTCAAATGGGGCATTGATAGACCAATATGCTTTGTCAGCCAAATCCCGTAGAGCTAAATAGGTTCCATTGTCAATCATGGCTATCCTTTTTCTCATCATATTCCAGATAATTAAACTTTATGGCGATAGATAGTAACAGGGGCGACGAATACTTCTCCAATTTCCTGACGAAAGGCTTCTAAATGTACCTACCACTTCGGGGTCGAATTAGGTCCAAGAATGTACACATTATGGGTATTTGTCAGACTTCATTATCAACCACGAAACGTGTCTAGGGTTCATGCGAGAGCAAGAAGCGAGAACATCTAGATGCAGGGTGTTAGATTATCAAAGACGACCTTTTTGATAGCTCTGCTGTTTAGATACGAAGACGATAGCATCCTTCAGTTCAGCTCTCGTCATAAAGATCACCTCTTCCATCATATCAGGAAAGGTATGTAATTGTTCCCATTTTCGGTGGATTTTCTGAAGTCGAGTCGTGGTATAGTCCATTGGCGTCGGGATTTGAAAGAAAATCAGCAACATACCGAAAAAAGACCTGTTGATTCTTTCTGTCGTTGAGGCAGGCATTGAACCAAACTGCTATTGGCTGATGATTTCCTTGAGAAAGCAAAACTATGAAGGCTTCGGTCTCCAGACGCTCCTTGTGGTTCAGTGTTGCGACTTGGTGAAAAACCAAACATGAAATGATGAGACCTCTTTTGCTGACAAGTTCCCACATGCTTGTGTGCTTGGACGGTTTTCAATCTGGTTCTCAGCTCTGCCAGTCTTCCCAGACAATGCGCACCTTACCGTTATCGACTGCGATTGCGGGGGAATACTGCTCTTCCGTTCCTGAATCTGTACTTATCTCCATCTCGGTCTGCCAGCTGACCCCGTTATAGTACCTGTAGTAGATATCCGGATCTCCGTCTTCCTTATCTGTCCAAGCCACATGGACCTCGTTGCCGTCCACGGCGATCGAAGGATCCCATTGGTCTTCTGTTCCTGAATCTGTGCTTATCTCCACCTCGG
>SOIM01000039.1 GCA_004377185.1 Methanomassiliicoccales archaeon
GCTAGGTTGCGGAGGAGTCTATGAGAAAACCGTCAGCTGGAGCGGTCCTAATGGTAACGTTACTAGCGCTTTCACTATCCACATTAGTTGACCTGCCGGAAGAGGCGTCTGCATATACCCCCCGCCCTCCGATACTCATTGTTGGGAACTGGGGCTTTGTACCCGTCAACGGCGTCACGGAGGGTAATGGCACATCCTCAAACCCTTTCGTCATCGAAGGGTGGGAAATCAACGCCTCATCGACGGATGGAATACGTATTATGAACACGACCTCTCACTTCATCATCAGGAACGTATACGTCCACTCCGGAGTAATGGATCCTTTTGACTTCCATCGAGGCATAGCCCTGTACAATGCATCGAACGCCCGCCTTGAGAATGTCATAGCCACAAACAACGATGATGGCATAAGGCTCTACCGCTCCAGAAACGTTTCGGTCGAGAATTGCGAGATTCTGAGCAACGGAGCGGGCATAACCGTCTGGTTTTCGGAGGATGCCAATATCACGATTGCGCACAACAACGTATCTAGGAATGGAAGGGGTATCTACACCTTTGCCATTGGCAATGTGACAATCTCACAGAATAACCTGACAGAGAACAGAGAGGCCGCCCGCATCTACTCCTCATCGAACACTACGGTTATGGACAATCGGGTCTTCTCGAACGCGAACTACGGAATAGCCGTAGACAAGGCAAGCAACATCGTCGTCGTGAACAACACAATCTCGAAAAGCGGGGCTGCTGGTCTGTACCTGTCCTCTGCTACAAGAGTCTCCGTTGCCAGTAACACGTTCACTTCAGATGGCATTCTGATGTTTGGAGATCGAGTCTCTCATTTCAATTCTCACACAATCGAATCAGATAATACGGTGAATGGAAAGCAAATCGAATACTACAAGAACTGCTCATCGCTCGAATTCGATGACTTCCAGGGAGGGCAGCTTCTCGTTGCGAACTGCACCAGCGTCAGGGTGACGAACTCGACGATTCAGAACACTGCCGCAGCTATCGGGTTGGCGTTCATCGGGGACGCTACAGTTTCGAACAACTCCATATCGGACAACTACTTCGGTATCTATCTCTCTCGATTTGACAACGCGTCAATAATCGGAAACACTCTGGACAATAACACGGGCAGCGGCATTGGTCTCGCCTGGGGGTATGAGGGATATGTGAGTGGGAACCAAATCCAGAGCAGTCGAGGGATTACCCTATCACTGAGCTCAAACGTCACTGTCACTGAGAACAGCATCTCAATGAGCAGCTTCAAGGGGATATACCTATATGGTACTCGGTACAGCACAATTGCCCGCAATGAAGTCACAGGCACCCAAGAGGGCATCAGGTTATGGCTTTCTGAGAACAACACTGTGGATGACAACAGACTCCTGTCGAACGAGGAAAGCGGCATTCATGTTCGCACCTCCGCGAACAACACGATATTACGCAACAACATCTCGAGCAGTGAATCTGGTGTTCTTGTTGTTTGGTCCACAAGCACCCGGTTACAGGGCAATGTCATTAGCTCCAACCAACAAGGATTTCGTGTCTCTCATTCTGAGGGCATGATCGCGGACCATAATGATTTCATCAACAATACGATCCAGGCAATTGACGACAATGGGGATGAAAACTCTTGGGACAACGGCTATCCTGAAGGCGGGAACCACTGGTCCGACTATGTGGGCACCGATGATTTCAGTGGTCCGAACCAAGACGTGCTGGGTCCTGACGGCATAGGTGACGACCCTTACGTCATCGATGCTGACAGCTGGGACAGGTATCCTCTCATGCGTCCTTCGGGAGTTCCTCGTCCTTGGTCGCCCATGGGCTTGCAAGCCTCTCTGAGTGGAAAGGACATGGAGAATGTCACTCTGAACTGGTTCCTCTCTCCAAATGATGGGATAGGGCAAGAATCGGTTGTGGGCTATGAGGTCTTCAGAAACTCGACCTATCATCCCACGGGGTTGGCTTACGGGCTCATTGCCACGGTGCCAAATGGAACATCCACCTTCGTCGACAGCCTCGCGGGCGAAGGAGACCCCAGCAACTACTTCTACAGAGTCTGTGCTGTGGACTCTAACGGAACCTCAACGTGCATACTGCATCAAGCGGCCAAGTTCACGCGCCCACTCACTCCAGGGCCAAACCTCGTATCCGTCCCGCTCATCCAGTCCAACGAGTCCATCGAGCATGTGCTTCAGACGGTGGAATACGACAAGGCTTGGTTCTACGACTCCCTCGATCAAGAGTGGAAATCCTATGTGAAGTTCAAATCATATCGTACTCTAAATCACATAGACCACATAATGGGAATATGGATAGACGTAACAGAGGAATCCAACCTCACGATAGCCGGAATAGTTCCGGCTCAGACAACGATACATCTACACAAGGGATGGAATCTTGTTGGGTTTCCTTCGCTCAAAACCAGCTACACTGTTTCGGATCTGAATGTGGAGGTGGGTTCCACGAGGGTGGAGGGATACGATTCCCTGCCTCCATGCTATCTCAGAGTGCTCGGGGACGTGGAAGTTCTTCAGGCGGGATACGGGTACTGGGTGAAGGTTGAGACAGACATGACTTGGACCGTTGAAGTGGCGTAGTTCGA
>SOIM01000009.1 GCA_004377185.1 Methanomassiliicoccales archaeon
CCCATCACAAACCCCACCCACCCGAACCTACCTCTCCCACCTCGCCACTGAATCCGACATCCAATCCCTCAGATCCACCCTCGGAATCCGCGACCCCGACGAGAACTACAACATGATCATAAACGGCTTCGGAACCGGAGCCGCTCCCCCCACCGAAGAAGAATACAACAGCCTCATCGGCCAACTCAGCATCATAACAGGCGTCATAGACCCCCCCACCGCAACCTCAATCGACCTCTCCCAGGACCCCTACTTCCCCACCGTGGGCAACCAAGGCTCCCAAGGCTCCTGCACCGCCTGGTCCGTGGCATACTACGCCAACTCATACGCCCAGGCCAAGGACAACAACTGGACGGACGCATCCACCGGCAACCCCGACCACCTTATGAGCCCTGCCTGGACCTACAACAAGGCCAACGGCGGTCAGGACACTGGCTCCATGCAGTTCACCAACATGAAGCTCATTCAAACGGTCGGGAACGCAAACCTCTCATCCATGCCCTACAATCAGTTCGATCACATCTCCTGGGGGACCGAAGGGGCCTGGAGGAGCGCCTCCGAGTTCAGGATAGGCAGCATAGACTCCACCGCCCCCTGGAACACCAACGTAATAAAATCCTGGCTGGATGATGGGACACTCGCCTCTTTCACATTGGACGCCAACCAGTACGGGAACGGCCTGGGGTTCGGGGATGATACCATTACGTCCGCGGAATACACTCCGGGAGATCCAAACCACGCCAACACCTTCGTGGGTTACGATGACAGCAAGGCCCAGGGGGGAGAGATCGGCGCCTTCAAGGTGGTGAACAGCTGGGGCGCTGGCTGGGGCTCGGAATGGGGCGGGAACGGTTTCTACTGGATGACGTACGATGCCGTTGCTGAGTTAGTATCACCCGTATACAGGTTCACTGACAAGCCGGACCACAGTCCCACCTTCCTTGCCATTTGGGAGTTGAATCCTGTTGGGGATAGGAATGCCAGCGTCACTCTGGGAATAGGTCCCTATGCACTGCCTGACGATACAAGATCACCCGTCTGGAACGGAGGCACTCACGATTTCCCCACCTTCATGGCTTTGGATATTTCCGAGTTCGAGGACGAGTGGAATGCGGGTGTCTTTGATTTCTTCCTGGATATCGGTTCCGGTCTGACTTCTTCTACAATTACTTCTTTCAAGATAGAGAGGTACGATAACGGTTATGTCCCCTATTTTCCCAGTTTGATCTCGGACGAGTCCCTGGACGTGCCGGAGGTCACTCCCGGTTATGTGACGGTCCGTTTCGAGACGCTCGTTAGGATAGACACTCCTACGGATGGTCAGTACGTACGCGGGACCACGAACGTCTCGGGCTGGGCGGCCAGTGCCTGGAACACAAGGCTCTTCCACGAGGGTTTCGAGTACACCTTCCCGGGTTCCTGGACGGTAGGGGATTACAATTCTAGTCATGGAGATGATTACTGGGGCGCTTCATCTCATCGATCCTACGGAGGGATAAAGAGCGCCTGGGCGGCCCAGATGGGGGACAAATGGGTCAACGAGACCGTCCTGGAAGAGGATTTCGAGAATTTCGAGGAATTCAATTGGTTCTTCGGTGATTCCGAGAGCGCAAGCGGGGAGGATTGGTGGGGTACGACCGATTACAGGTCCTACGGTGGTAATACCAGCGCATGGGCGGCCGAGGTCGGCAACGGCACCCATCTCCTCTACTCGCAGGATTTCGACAACGGCGGGGTCTTCCCGGCTGATTGGGACGCCTTCAACCAGGGCCCGGACGTACATCCCTGGGAAGTGGTTCTTGATTCGGGTAGCGATTACCGAGGGGAGTGCGACAGCCAGGCGGCTGGACCAGACACGGACATCATCGAATGGCTTTACATGGACACCGGCTTTGATGCCACAGGCTATACCGACCTGACCCTGGACTTCTATCTGGACTACGCCTACAATGACAGCGACGAGTATGCAAGTGTCCTCTACGCAACAAGCGGCACCTATCCTACATTCACCGAACTGCAGAGATGGACTTCCAGCACAACGGGTACCCAGACCATAGACCTGTCCGCGGCTGACGGGGACTCGAGCGTACATATCTCCTTCATCTACCACGCCACCTACGATTTCTACATGAGGGTTGATGATGTGTACGTCAACGGAACGATTCAGAACAACGTCTCCCACCAGTACGATGACGACATGAGCTCCTTTATGTACACCTCGGTGAATCTTACAGGTTATGACTCCGGGGACCTCAGGTACCAATACTGGCTGGACTCGGAGCAGTTCCACGAATATTTCTACGCCATCTACTACGAGGACCCAACCTGGTACTTCGAGGGGGACCAGACCGGGAACAGTTCGGGCTGGCAGGCGGACAACATCACCGTTTCTTCCACGGCTACGTCGGTCGGTTTCTTCTTCTACAGTGATACGGCCGATCACAATTACGAGGGGGCGTACGTGGATAACGTAACCCTAATTGGCACGGGAATAAGGCCAAACAACGAATCCCACACCTATGACGACAACATGAGCGCTTACATGTACATCGATGTGGACCTGAGCGGTGCGGCTAATCCGGTATTGACCTACAGGTACTGGCTGGATTCTGAGAACACCATGGACATTCTCTATGTGATGTACTACGATGCGGGTAGCTGGCATTACGCGAACCCGCTCACCGGGAACAGTGCTGGCTGGCAGCTGTCCAACACTTCTCTACCCAACACCGCAACCCAAGTCGGGTTCTTCTTCGATAGCGATTCTTTCAATCACGATTACGAGGGCGCCTATGTGGACGATGTGTTCATCATAAACGAGGACGTGCTGACCGAGGTCTCCATTAGCATAGACGGAGGGCCCTGGACACCTGCTTCCGGGGGACAGGATTGGTGGTACGACTGGGACTCTACGACTGTATCGGACGGTCCACACACCGTGTACGCAAGGGCAGCTTTCGGTTCGAAATACTACAACAGCTCGGTCTCAGTGATAGTGGACAACACTCCTCCAGACAATCCGTCTAGCCATTCCTCATCGCATACCGTCAGCACCTGGTCAACGGACAACACCATCTGGATGAATTGGTTGGGCGCCTTCGATGCAACAAGCGGGGTTTATGGATATTCGATCAACTGGACCACCTCGAACGTTTCCCTTCCGGATGATATGGTGGACACGACCTCGGATACCACGACCGGTCCGCCTCTAGCGGATGGGAACAGCTGGTACTTCCATGTTAGAACTGTGGATAACGTTGGTAACTGGGCTCCCAGCGCCTACCGTTTGGGCCCGTACTGGATAGACGCGACAGCACCCTCTAATCCGGATTCCTACATGTCAAGCCATACACCCTTCGTATGGTCGAACGACGATACCGTTTACGTCAACTGGACGGGCGCCAACGACACCACCAGCGGGGTCTACGGGTACTCCATCTTCTGGGACACGAATCCATCCACGATACCTGATACGGCAGTGGAAACCACTGATAGAAACGACACAAGTGCACCTCTGGCCAACGGAAACAGCTGGTACCTGCACATCAGGGCGGCGGACAATGCCGGCAACTGGGCAACGGGTGCGCTTCATGCCGGACCTTTCTACATAGACGATGAGCCCCCAACTACGACCAGCATAATATCTGGCACAGCCGGGTTCGATGGTTGGTACCTCTCTGGTGTGGGCGTACAATTGAACGCAATAGACACCTGGAGCGGTGTGAACTTTACGCTGTATCAGATCAACGGAACGGGTTGGCAGCCCTATAGTGTTGGGTTAAACTTCACGGCCGATGGCGTATACACGCTCGAATATCTCTCCATGGACAACGCTTCGAATCTGGAAGGCTTCACATCCGAGGACATCAAGGTGGACCAGACAGCCCCAGAGAATCCTGATAACTACTCCTCTTCTCACACGATCTGGATCTGGTCTACAGATAACACTGTCTTCATCGAGTGGTCCGGGGCAATGGACAACATGAGCGGGGTGTACGGTTATTCCATCATCTGGGATAGATTTCCGCTGACTCTTCCTGATCAGGGGATCAATACCACTCTTACGAATTTGACAAGCCCTCCTCTGGCCGACAGCAATGACTGGCATTTCCATATCAGAACTAGAGATGTTGCAGGGAACTGGGCTCCGGATGCGTATCATATAGGTCCGTTCTGGATAGATGTGGCTCCTCCCGTGGCAGGTTTGAACGTAACGGCAGAACTGGAAGGTCTCAACTGGCAGGACGTGAATGTCTCCTGGGACCTCTCACCGAGCGATCCAGCGGATGTGGTGAGGTATGAGGTCTATTATGCCAATCAATATGATTCCGGCGGAATGGGATATGTGCTGCTGACCACACTTCCCAGCGGTTCGGACTATTACGTGCATCAGAACGCGGGTTGGGGTGATCTGAACAACTACTTCTACATGGTCAGGGTGGTGGATCTGGCAAACAAATCCGATGTCTATCCACAGCAGGCTGGCAAGTTCGTACGGTCCTTGACGGCTGGATGGAATCTGGTCTCTACGCCTCTGGTGCAGAGCGATGAGTCCATTCTCTCTGTGTTCAGGACGGTGGACTTCGATTCTGTCCGATACTATGACGCCTTCGATACTTCGGACCACTGGAAGGCCTACTATACCTTCAAAGGCTACAACGATCTTCCCAGTGTGGACCATACCATGGGCATGTGGTTGAACGTCCTGACCGATTCCGATTTCGTGGTTGCAGGGACGGTTCCCCAGTCCACGCAGATATCTCTAAAAACAGGGTGGAACCTGGTCACCTTCGCGTCTTTCAACGACAGTTATTCAGTAGCAGATATGAAGGTTGATCTGAACGCGACCAGGGTGGAAGGGGTTGATCCTCTAAGCAGCCCGTATTTCCTGAGAGCGATGCTGGATTCGGATTTCTTGGAGGCCGGGCATGCGTATTGGGTATACGTCACTCAGGATTGTGTGTGGGTGTTGTAGAACTGGATTGCAGTGAAACATCGGACGTGTTCACCAACCCTTGCCAAACCAATTCTGTCTAGAAGACGTATGTAGTGCGTGACTACCATCTCTGGATGGAGACGTTTGCTCCACCCCACGAGCTCTCACTGGCCTCTTGGGATTATATCGGTTTCATATTTAAATGCCTGAAGTTTCCGATATATCGGAAGGCTTTATAAAGGTCCTCAGTTTCCGATATATCATGCACGGTGTGAAAAGGGAGAGAATCCTCAGGGTCTTGCTCAACCGACCGGACGGAACCCTGACCAAATACAGGATCGCAAAACTCTCCGACTGTTCGACCAGTTGGACCATCGAGTTCCTGAAGAATCTCGAGAAGGAAGGATATGTCAAAGGAACCAAGGTGGTGAAAAAGAAGGCATTGTTGGAGTACTGGGTCTCCATCATCCGCAGACCCGTCCATTACGAGTTCTTCGTACAGTCCCCGACCGAACTCCTCAAGGACGTGGAAATGGAATATGCGCTCACCACCTACATGGCAGAGAACCTGCTGAACCACCACCTCTTTCCCACGAGAACGGACATCTATGTCCACAAGGCCGACCTCCTTCTCTGGAAGGAGAAGCTCAGCGAGAAAGGCCTTTACGGTAAAGGGAACCTTCGATTGCTGGTCGGCGACAATCACGTGTTCTACAAGAAGAGTAAGATAAAGTCATTGTGGGTGGCCTCAATCCCCCAGGTCCTGGTGGATTTGAAGATAGAAGGTGGCGTGTGCGAAGAGGCATACGACATGATGGTGAGGAGGTATGTACGCAGAAACTGAGACCGAAATCTCTCAAGCCCACCTCAAACAGGTTATCGAATGCATCGAAGGACCCATCGTGATATTAGGTGGCTGGGCGGTGCAATTCCTGGTGAACGAAGGGTACAGAGAGGTCACTGGCAGGAACTACTTGGGTTCTAGGGATATTGACCTTGGTTTCTATATGAAAGGACAAAACGTTGACGATACGCCATTTGCCAAAGCGTACAGTGCCCTAGTCAACGACCTGGGTTTCAGGCCGCTCTCTTTCCGTTTGTTCAAAGAGATGCATGCCGAAACTGGCGAACCTCTGGACATGGAAACAGCCAGAAACCTTCCTTCTCACCAGATATTCCACATATATGTGGACATGGTTTTGGACCGCATACCGGAGAATTTCAGGGAGCGTTTCGGCTTCACCCCTATCGATGAACCGTTGCTGGCGCATGTGTTCGCTGAGGAAGGCAGACACCTCGAGAGAGAAGAGTTCGGCAAGACCATCTGGATCCCAACGGCAGACATACTGCTGGCCATGAAGGTGAGGGCTCTTCCCGACAGGGACAAGGAACACAAGAGGATCAAGGACGTCTGCGATATCGCTGCTTTGACGTTATTCGGTTCGATGCCTGGGGAGGAAGGATGGTTGGAGGAATTGATCGGGAAGGAGGATATCGACAGGTTCAAGGAGGTTCTGACAAGAGAGGATATAGAACGGGCCTCAGAGATCATAGCTATAGAACCCGTAGCAGTCGAAGGTGCTCTGACGAGAATTGGATTGGTATGACCATTCTGCAATCCTTGCTGAAAACTCACCAATAAGGCGGCTTCTCTTCTTTATGATCAAACAGAGAGGGCTGCTCTTCCCTTCTCCTTCTCCTGGCCACCCCAACCGCAATCCCGGCTATCATCACCACCGCTGTCACCACAATCGCTATGAGGAGCAACATCTCGAAGGTCCAGAAACCTTCTTCCTCCATCCCGTACGAGACCAGCTCCATAGTGCCTATCTTCGTCCCGTCACTTTCGAAATCCTCGCTTATCACTGGGGCACCCACATCTAAGGAGAACACCTCTATCGTGTAGTTGCCATCCTCCCTCGTGAGTTTGAGCTCATAACCGGTGTAGGTCCCTGCTGGCACGGTCACCGTTCTCTCTCCAAGACACTCCATGTTGTACTCAACGAACTCGGTCTCGGTATCACTGAAGTCCTCAACGCCGTTAATTCGCCAAACAGTGGTCGTGGTCCTCGTGGTCGAAGCGCTCCAGGTCTCGTACAGTTCGATCGGGAAGTCATTGAGGTCGACCGGAGGGTCGTTCGTCTCCGTCATTTCCAGGCTTTGCGTGACTGTGTTGCCCATGTAGGAATACGTCAGGGTCATGATTCCTTTTTCTTTCACGATCGCGTGATCTGAGATTCTCTTGTGGATGGATATTGACGCTACCCATGTCCCTGAGATGAAGCCTGTGAAACTGCCCTCCCCTTCCATTGAGATTGTGTAGACGTCGTATCCGAGCATCTGGGTCTTCTCTTTGATCTTCAATACCATGTCCCCGGTCAGGAGCACGCCCTCAAGATCCATCTCGTAATCGTAGTTCCATCTCTCTCCGACAATCGGTTCCGACATCTCGATCTGGGCCATGGTTGTCATTGAAAAAGAAGCGATCAGGAACACGTTCACGACTAGAAGGGCAAGTATGCGTCTCAGGGGCAGTCCGCCTCCCAACACGTTGAGGATGGTATTTCTTCGATAAATAGGTTCTTCTCCTCTTCCAGTGTCAATGATATTCTCTGGGCCCTTCCAACAAGGAGAGATGGATCCCGGCAATCGCCTTTGGGGCAGAGAAAATGAAGGAAAGATCAGGGCCATAATTCCTTCTCAACTTTTCCAGACGCTTCAGATGATCCAGTGAGATTCCTTTGCTGGCCAACACTTCCACCGCCTCGGCAAGCGACTTGGACTCGCCCGTGGTCATATACCCTGCCATATGCGCGCTCCACTTCGTAGCCTCCATCGCCAACTTCGTAGCATTCTCTGTAAGAGGATAGTAGAACAGCGACAATCCCACCAACAGCTCGTTCATGATCAAACTCTTCATAACGTCCAAGTTAGTTGGCTTCGCCACCTTCACCTCCGAGGCCAGATCCTCCCCGTGGACTGTTTTCGATCCCTTCAGAACACCTCCGAGGACCTGACCGGATGGCGAGAGCAACTTGGCAAGGAGAGGGTTTGCGCTGAAGATTCTCGTGAACGTCCCGGAGATAAAGTCCCTCCTTCTGCATATGAACTGGGAGGTGAACATGCCCGTTTGAGCCATTATGAACTGCGGGATCCCTTTGAATCCCTTCGCGGTCGAGCTTGCGATTCCGTGCTTCTCTACCAGGGATTGGACTTTCGAATCCAGAACGGATACTTGTCGACTGGATACATCATCATCCACCACAATGATCATGTCAAAGTCCGACACTTCTTTTGAGAACCCTCCCTTTACAGCACTTCCGAAGAGGATGACAGAGATAACTCTCTCACCGACATCTCTTTGCAGAGATGGTATCAGGTCTAGCAGGAAATTCTTCTGGTCGTTTGAGAGATCCAGATCTTGAATCCGGAGTTGCGCATCTCTCATTGCCGTGCTAAGCGAGTGGGAAGATATATTCGTTGTGGAGGGTTGCAGGATATTCTGAGAATGCGATAGCTGTGTGGTTCGCAGAGGTCGCTGGCATCGAGTTTCGAGTGGATTTCTTGCGAAAAGTTGAAATAATGTCAATGTTATTGATACATGTCAAGAATTTGGACAGATAAAGAGGTGAGAGAAAATGGTAAACCCTGAAGGACTCCACGCGATAATGGACCCCATCGGAATGAGAATTCTTCTTGAACTCAACAGGAGGCCTGAACATGTGAGTGAGCTCGCAAGAAAGCTAGAGAGTCCACGCCCGACGGTCGCATATCACCTCGGCATCATGGAGAAACTAGGCATTCTGAGATCAGAGTACAAGATTTTCAAAGAAGGGAATCCCAAGGGAAGGGTAGCTAGGGTGTACTCGATAGACAAGAGAGTTCTGAAGAAGTACCTTCAAGAGACAAAGAAACTCTTCGAGATCGTGGAATGATCACATCTTGTGGTGCACTCTCTCTATCACCATGTCTGAATACCCAGAATCTCCCTCCTTCCTGAACGCCTAAAGACACATTTATATCCAATAACCTCCATTTGTTCCTTGCTTTTCGAAAAACATCCCTCCACAACGAAAGAAAAGCATCCCTCCTAAGAGTGGGCCGTTCTTTTTAGTCTGGACGGCCCCCCCTTTTTTTGAGCGCAAAAGAGTGTTCGCAGGATAAGCTATAAGTATCATGGAATCCACGAGTATTACAGTGATCATGGCTGCTACAACGACCATATCCGTGAGGGTCGAGACAAGGGAGATGCTCAGGAAACTGAGAAGCAAGGGCCAGACCTATGATCAAATCATAAGGGAACTCATGGAGAAAGCCTCCGTTGCGGAGCTCGACAAACGCCGGAACCGCATTCTGGAGGAAGAGGAGTTCATACCACTGGACCTACTGGAACCTTGAGAAACCCTCACTCCTTGACATATTTCTTGACCCATCTCATGAATGAGACCGCATACCTCACCAGTCTGCCTGCATCCTTCTTGGAGACGGCTTTCCCAAGATAACCCACCTCTGACCGCATATCCAGCGATCGCTTCAACGCATCTCTCTGAGCATCATCCTTGGTGGTCTTGATGACATCGATGTGGAGCTTCATCGCTTCCCTGTGGTCCGTTGATGCCCTCCTTTCCAAAAAGTAGATCGTGAGAGCGTCGTTCGCATTGATCATCGATTGGGTGGCGTCAAAGCCGGCCGCGTTGAACCTACCCTTCTGCAGATTGTCCTGAGCCGAACCGAGGAATTCTTCCGCCTGTCTGAGATAGGCCATTGCATCCGATTTCCTCACTTTCCTAACCATCCGGCATCACCGTACAGCACCTTTCCTTCTTCAAGGGCGTTCAACATGAACTGGTCAGATTTTCTCAGCCGATTCCTAGCCTCGCTGACAGAGAGGAACACGGGGACAATGGCAACATCGTATTTGTCAAGTAGGGTGCCCACATGCGTGTCGACATCTTCCTGTGGTTTTCTCCTTGAGTAGATGACAAGCAAGTCGATATCGCTTTTCTCACCGAAATCGCCTCGCGCGACCGAACCGAACAGGATGATGTTCTTTATGTTCCTTTTCTTCAGGCCGTCGGAGAACTCCTTGGCTATGGTGATGAACCTGTTCCTCTCTTCCAGCATTAGCTCCTTGATCTTCTCATAGAGGATGTGCCTCCTGTTGACCCTGTAGAGCTTCGACTTGCCTATCTTCCTTACCAGAACCATTCTGGAGTCGACCAGGCTGTTGAGGGAGGGATGGACAGTCCCGAAGGACTGCCCTGTAGCTTTGACCAGATCCTCAAGACAATATTCCCTGTCGTCCGTCTGCATCATCTCTCTCAGTATCTTGACCTTTGACTTGGCACCGATTATGTTCTCTAACATCTAGTAGTGATATGGATGGGAGACTATATCTGTTTATCGATATTTCGATACTAGAATCGGAAATTAGATGAACATCGACTATTATCGTACCGTTTCTTCTAACTTGGGCTCGTCCTAGTGCTCCAATTCCTTTGCAACCATCTTCTTCGAAAGCTCAAGGTCGAATTTGGTGAGGAACTGTACGACCGGGCTCTCCTTTCTCAATCTGAACATCCTCGCATTCCCGCTCTTTCGGGTTTCCTCTATGATACCCACTTCCATCAGGCTGTCCACCATCTCGTACAGTGTGGGTCTGGCCACGTTGGATCCTCTCGCAATCTCCGACAGCGAATAGTCGTAGTCCCTGTTCTCGATCAGGAAGTCCAGGACCCTTACCTGGGGGTAATCCCCGAATATGTCGACCAGCATATCCTTCTCACCTCGTTCGTTCCTACTGTTTGAATCTCTAATAGTCCAGTATAGTCTATGAAGTCTAAATACATTACGCTTACGTAAACTGCTCTTACTTATATGTAAAGGTCGCTGACCAATTGCACGTAAGCCCTGCCGCGTTACCTCTCGGTAGATTCGGCACCAAAACCCTTTTGCACCTGAACCTCACTGTTTACCTCAAGACATAACGAGTGATAGCAATGGTCAAAACAGTGATTGACCCCACCAAGTACAAGTCCAAGGAACCTAAGCTCAAGCCCAAATTCATCGAGAAGATGGAGAAGAGGCAGAAAGAACCGACCGTGAATGTGAAGGATTTCAGGAAACATTTTGGAATGGAATAGGATGCTGGCTCCTGGTCAGTGGAAATTGTGTGCTTATACTATGACAACGTGTGAAATGAGAAGGCAACTCCATCTTTCTTCGTCAGCATTAAATATTCCCAAGCGGTCTTGGATAACAAGAGGGATTCAATGAGGGATACTGAAGAAGGTTCGACCGAACTTCCAGAGCGAGAGCATCCTTACACCTATTCTCCTGTTGTGAGTAATGGTAGCAGAAAGGTATTAGCAGTTCTGGCTGTCGCTGTGATTCTCCTATTAGCCCAGTTGGGGATATCGTTTCTCATATATCTCGCAATCCAAGACATAGAGCCTGCCAGAGACGGGGCTGAGGAGATAACCAAAGGGTCCTTCACTGATGTTGATGTGATGGGTTCCACGACGACCAATGTGACCTTCGGTCTGATCACTGGCAATCCAGCTCCTACGAAGCTGAAGATAATCCTAAAGGCTCCAACCGAGTCGGGCACTTACACCTTCCCGAGCGACAATGATGGAGTAATACTCGTTCTCACTGACGGAGTCGACACAGGCACGATCACATACCGAGACCACGCCGACAACGAAAGGGTGAATGCGGGGGACCAGCTTGTGCTTACCGATCTCGCTCCTGAAACAGTCTACCTCATATTCTTGGTTTGGGCTCCCAATGATAACGAGATGGATGCGAAGAGTTTCACAACCGCTCCAGTCGGGTTGCCTACCGGACAATTCGTCAGTGCTCAGGCTATCAACTATACCGCTGCCGAGGCGGTTTTCGGATGGTTCAGTCAAGATGTGGATCCCACCGACCTCCAGATAGTTCTATACTGCGGTGTGCAGTCGGGTATCTACTGGTTCCCCGGCAACAGTCATGGGACCATACTGACTCTTGTTTCTGGGTCCGACATCGCCAGCATCACATACATAGACTCGATGGATGACGGGGATGTTGACGTGGGAGACTCACTTTTATTGACCGGGCTAAGTCATGGCTCGCAGTACGTCATTTTCCTTGTTTGGGCTGCCACTGAGGCCTTGATTGATTACGAAGTTTTCAATACACCTCTCTTGAGTCCGCCCACCGGCCAGTTTGCCGGTGCGTTCGCAACCTCCAACACGGCCGCCACAGTGGTATTTGCAGGGTTCAGCACCAATCCAGAGCCAATCAACCTGCTTATAGTCCTTGAGAGAGTTCCAGAAGCTGGCACCTATTCGTTCCCCAACAACCAAGACGGTGTTGTACTGACTCTTCAGGCCGGTACTATGTTGGGCACAATCACATATCGGGACTATGCGGACAATGGACGGGTCAACAGTGGAGACCAGTTGTTGTTGTCAGGCCTCACTCCGTCTTCAGACTACTCGATAAGAATGATTTGGGCTCCAACTGGTGACACGCTTGATGTGGAGAACTTCTCCACTCCCGCTTGAGCGGAACCCACTGGCCTCTTCAGAACTTGACTGTCCTTCCTTCTCGTCAATGTTAAATATCCCCAACCAGTTCTGCAAGACCAGAGGGACAGCATGACAGAACCCCAAACCCCACCGCCCGAGACACCTGCAAAGGGGACGTCCAACAAGCTGATTGCGATCATCGTTATTATTGTGATAATCGCCACTGTCGTACCGATCACACTGTTCCTTCTTCTGCAGCCGCCTCCACCTACCGATGGTGATAATCCACCCCCGGCAGTACCGCCGGCCGGTCAATTCATTGGGGTCTACGACATAACGGACAATTCAGCCACAGTTCGGTTCGGACAATTCAGCTATGACCCCGCCCCAGTATGGGTCAAAATAGTCATGGAGACATCCACGCTATCGGGCAGCTACAACTTCCCCAGCAACTCGGACGGGGTGACGCTGACCCACCATGGGCTCGACATCGGGACGATCGTGTACAGGGATTATGCGGACGACCAGCTGATCTCTGCCGGGGACGAACTTCTGTTGTCAGGGCTTTCCGCGAGTTCTGACTATACAGTGAAATTGGTATGGGTTGCGACCGGGGATTTGATCGATAGCATAGGGTTCTCCACCACTGCGTAAGCGATAATGGATAACGTGAGGGATGATGGTGGAACAGAGAATCGAAAGTCCAAGGGAACATCAAGAATCCCATGAGCCAGCATTCCATCATGCTGACCGACCGCCAAAGGAAGGTCAGTTACTGGCTATTGTAATTATCTTGGTGGTGTCGATAACCGTGTTTCTGGTTGCTGTGTTCATCTTGGTGACCAGTCCTCGTCCAACGATTAATGAGCCTCCGACTAGTTGCTTTTGCGGAGTTCAGACCACCCGCAATACCACTGCCAATGCGTCCTTCCAAGTGTTCAGCTGGGATTCGAACCCGGTAGATTTGAAGATAATCCTGTCGAGCGGATCGACATCTGGAACCTGTACCTTTCATTCCAACACGGACTGGACAATCCTCAAACTGGAGTCGGGAACCGATGTGGGCACAATTACCTATCGAGACTTCCAAGACAACGGGAAAGCCAACGCCGGAGACATGCTGATTATTTCTGACCTAAGTCCCAGTACGTATTACACATTGAAAATGCTATGGAGGGACGGTTCGACATTGGATACGGAGAGTTTTGAAACGTCTGCCTGAACGTCCTCCAATCTCCACTCCGAAAGTATTTTGTAGTCCCGTTCGCATGAGTTCTCGGGTGATTAAGTGGAGGAAATTCCCCAAACTCCTGAAGCTCCTCAACCAGCTCCACCGGCATATCCGCCGCCAGTTGCACAGCAGTGGACACCTCAGCAAGCACCACCCCCGATACCGGGTAAGTTCCTCGCCCTCTGCGTGGCGGGGATAGTATTGCTGACGTGTGGTGTGTTGATCATCACTTCGTCCCAGTTCATAGTCGACCTGGAGAGCACTCCGTGGGATGGTGGCTATGACAGGAACCTCGTGAAGAACATCGGAGTGATCGGAAAGATACTCTCTATGATCGGCACAATGCTTCTCGTGCTTGGAATGATGGCAGCCGGTTTTATGGCGAGGGATATCAGTCCGAATACCCGTATGGGCCTCTTCATTGCGGCTGGGCTGATTGTAGGGCTGGTATTCGGTATGGCGCTCATGTACTCCTTCTTCCCGATCATAGGATAGCTTTCTTTGTGTGGAAGATTTGGAGCGATATTCCAGTTTCATATCTAGTTTGAAATAGCTGAGAGGAGATATGTTGAATTCCATGGAAGAGACCTGGTTCGACAAATTCGCGAAAGTCCATAATGTCGTATTCACCGAAGAGGATTACAAGGTCTATTCTGGAATGGTCAAAGAAGGACTTCCAACCTACAGGAAGTATCTCGAGGAAGGAGCCAGGATTCTCGATGCAGGTTGTGGGCTGGGATGCACTTCTGTTCCTCTTTCAAGAGAAGGCTATGATGTCGTAGGAATAGATAACGATCCCAGGGTCATAGAGGCTGCAAAACAGAACGGCCAGAACTTCGGTGGCAAGATTGATTTCAAAGTGATGGATGTCTTTGATATCGACAAGAAATTCGGAAAGGATTCATTTGATGCCTGCATCCACGGAGGGGTCCTGGAGCATTTTTCAAAGGAACAAATCAGAGAACTGGTTGACAAGCAGTTGTACGTTGCACCAACAATCGTCTGCTCTGTTGTGGTGAGAACGGAAGAAACACTGGAACACTACCAGGTCAGGAAAGAAGGCCAAAATGAGATCTGTGTGGACGGAGTAGAGAGAAACCTATGGACAGAAGAACAGTGGTTGAGTTACATTCTGCAAGGATACAATATCGTCCAATCAAAGGTTACCAAAGCCCATCCCAAGATCGGCAACTTCCACGAGCTTCATCTTGTAATCAAAAGGCCAGAGTAGATGGGGAGAGCCTTTTTGGCCAAAACTTCAGGGAATATAGCAGTTCAACTTCATCATCTGAAAACAGATGACCGATTTTGGATGCAAGTTGGAAACCATGTTTCTCGAACAAATCTCTGGCCGCCGTATTACCCTCGCTCACGAAAAGGAATATCGTCTTAGGCTGAATCCCGATTTTCTCAAAGTAGTCTTTCACTGATTGGATCGCATGTCCAATCAACGAAGAACCGATCCCCCTGTCTCTGTGCTCTTCTAAGACATGAAACTCCTCGAACTCTGCTACACCTGTGTATGGATCTTCCTTGACATGCCACTGGATTGTGCCCACTATCCTGTCCCCATCTCTGGCCACAACGGTGAAACTGTGAGAGGTGTAACAATCCACTCTGCGTTCAATGAGCTCGTCAACCTTGTAGTGCCTGAAATAATCCATTAGTTGTTCTCTGTCTTTCTGGGTTGCCAACCCGAATTCTATATTTTCCATGGAAGAGAGATATTGAGATTGGTTGAGATAACTTTCGGAAGGACTATCCACTTGCCATATCGTAATACTTCTCACGAGTCAAAACGAGGTCATAGCCGACCTTGGCCTTCGTGGCGGGTGGTTGCCCTACTGCAGAAAAGATCTCGAAGCCAGCTTTTTGGAAAACCATGAGACTTCCGAAGTTGTAGTCCGCAACATCACAGGCGAATATCGCGTCCGCGTTCTCCTCCTCGAATCCGAACTTCACCAACAACCGGACTACTTCAGTTCCGATGCCTTGGCCCCAGAGTGCCTTTTCACCAATCATCAGGTCGATGCGCCGACAATCCAGCCCTGGCTGTTTCCTCAGAATCCTCCCCAGATTCATCTTTTCCAGCCAGCACTCACCGATTGGCTTGTCCTCGAACTCTACGATGAAACAGAACGCGCTTTGCGAAACCGAACGATATATTTGCTGCACCATGTCGAGATCCCAACTGGTGACATTTGTTCCTTCAGAGAAATAGAGGACCTCTGGGTCGCTGTTCCATTTCAGAAGTATGTCCCAGTCACCCTCGGTCATCGGGCGCAGAACAATTCGTTCGCCTCGAAGATGTAATGTGTGCTGTTTCAGTTCCTCCATGACTCCCACTTCCCTGTCCGATTTGGGTGAAAGTCTTGGCATGGGAAAAATGTTGTTAGGCGGTCGTTCACTCCGGTTTGATGGCAGAGACCTTTACGCTCAACACCGAGCTGGCAACATCCTTTGCCTCATTCTCTGAGACCTTGAGCTCTTTGAGAACGGTCTTCGCTTCAGGGCTGTCAGCAACAAACTCTATCGGGTAGGATACTTCATCTTCTATCTTCACGTCCTTGAACCCTGCTTTCCTGATATCGTCTATATAATCGTCCTTCAATTCCGCTCCCGCAAGACAGCCAACGTAGGCGGCGATTGAATCCTTTACGAATTGAGGAAGTTCCTTCTGCAGGACTATGTCCGAGACCATCAGCCTACCTCCCGGCTTCAGCACTCGGAACGCGTCCGCGAACACCTTCTTCTTGTCAGGTGCGAGGTTTATGACACAGTTAGAGATGATTACATCAACGGAATCATCAGCAGCTGGCAGGTGCTCGATCTCTCCAAGACGGAACTCCACGTTCTTGTAGCCGCCCTTCTCCGCGTTCTCCCGTGCCTTGTCGATCATCTCTGGGGTCATGTCCACGCCAATGACCTTTCCGCTCTCCCCCACCTTCTCCGACGCCAGGAAGCAATCAATGCCACCGCCTGACCCCAGGTCGAGAACGATTTCTCCTTCTTTCAGGGAAGCCAGTGCGACCGGATTGCCGCAACCCAGACCCATGTTCGCTCCTTCCGGAACGGACTTGAGCTCTTCCTCTGAGTAACCAATCTTCGTGCCGATGTCCTTTGATGTGTCCGCAAAATCGCAACACGGGGTGGAGGGACCGCAACAGGAACTGTTCTGCTTGGCCACCTTGGCATAACCTTCTCTAACTACCTTCTTGATTTCCTTCTCGTCCATATCCGAACACCTCGTCTATTCTCCTATTATCTCCTTCATCACCGGTCCGAGCATATCCTTCACCATGTCAGTGAGGTCTCCGACCTTGATCAACGAAATGCAGCACACTTCTCCCCCTTTTTCCATATTCACAACAGCCAGCTTGGTGCCTGCCTTTATACCGGCCTTCTCTCTCACTTCTTTCGGAAGAACCATCTGGCCCCTCTCGTCCACGCTCACCACAGATACTACTCTGCAGCAAGAGGATCCTGAGCTGGATGGTACACAGCAGGAATCATTTTTGGTTTTCTCAGCCATTTTCTTCACCGTAATAGGTGACGTTCTTCAGAATATTTAAACCTTTCCGATAAATCAGAGCATTCTGATAATACTGATTGAGATGTCAACGCTTACATTGAGATTCAACGCTCCTCAGACAAGCAGGCCAGATCTAGAGCTCGATCGCCTTCATCTCGCTCAGGTCGTCCATGTCGTTTATCTTCACCATCTTCTCGGATATGGTATAGATCCCATCCTCAATGTAGAGCGACCTGGTCACGCAGGATCGGGAGCTGTAATATCCCCATCTTCCTCCGATGTCCTCCCCGTCCTCCATGTGGGTTATCCTCCCGCGCAGTTGGAACCCATCTTGTATCGTCACCGAGAACACGTATGCACCCTGGAAGGTGTAGTCACCGTATGCGTTCGGAGGAACTTCTCCCTGGTAATCGCTCTCGTCGATCTCAGCCAGCAATATTGGTATGATGAGCAGGTTGTTCGAGGCGCTGTACATGAACGCCTTGTGGTCACGCAGTGCGTACGAATCCGTACCCCTGTGACCTATGATGTACTGCGATATCTCTCTCGGGTTGGACACGAAGGTGACGTCGAAGAGCGAGAGCTTCACTCCCTGGAACCAGGCGAAGTCGCCCATGTCGTGGGTGTCCTTCCCAATTCCGATTACGTGCCTGTCGTCTATGGGGTGGAGGTAGTCCGAGTAGCCTGGTATCTTCAGTTCACCCAACACTCTCGGGAAGAATGGGTTTTTCAGGTCAATCACGAAGAATGGGTCAATCTTCTTGAAGGTCACCAGATAGCAGCGGTCACCCATGAACCTTGCCGAGTAGATCTGTTCGCCGGGTGCCAGACCTTCGAGTCTGCCTATCATTTTCATATTTGCATCAAGGACATATACGCTGTTCTGGGAGCTACCACCACCTCTCCATACGGATCCAGATGTCGTTGCGATCCTGAAGTACCCTTCATGCTCGTCCATTGAGAACTGGTTGAGGACCCTTCCCGGAACAGCACCGCTCGCAACATGGTCTATCTTACCCTCGTCTATGGAGATCTTGTGGATGGAAGTCCCCTGCGAGAATTGGCCGCCGCCCCACATATTCAAGGCCACAGGTCCGTAGTCTGTGCCGGCAATGTAGATGTTCTCCAGTGATGCATACACATGTTGACCCGAATCCGTGAGGTACACCTTGTACAGCAAGTCCTCGGTCAGGACGTTGATTGAAACTATCAATGTGAGCGAATAGGACGGAGCTTGCTCGTCAAAATAGCATACCTCTTGTGGCATGACCTGCTTGGTGTTGTCATCGTTCACAATGGTCGGCAATTCTATTGCCTGACTTCGATATACATAAGACGTGGTAACCACGTACACGTAGTTGTCGATCAGTCGGGAATCCAGGTATCGGCCGGATATGGACACCGTTTGGGCCAGTCTCGGGCTGGAGGGTTGGGCCACGTTGTAGATCTTGATGGTTGTATCGCTATAGTAAGAACTGTCGAAGACCACCAACCTCGCACCGGCCAGGAACATCTCTCTTGCTGATTGCCCCACTTCGATCCTCGAGAGAACTCTAGCTTCGCTGCCTGGATAGGCCCTCAATATCACTATCTCTTCGCCTGACTTGACGTAGAGGTACTGTCCGTCGGTCTTCACGATGTCCGGTTCGTCCACGCCTTCGACCTGAATGTTGGTCGTGGAGTAGTCTGAAACATCGTTGAATGACCCGCCTGTCGTAGGGGCAGTGGCAGTTATGCCTCCCAAGGTTGGAAAGAGGCTCCACCCACCCTCTTCCCAACGGCCATAATCCCTCTCGGCCGAGCTTTCTATGTACTCTTTCATCTCGGAGAGGCTTGAGAACCTCTTGGACCTGCCACAAAGTGAGTCGGTCTGTATGTTGTCCTCTGAATCGCTGAGATGGGGGAGCGTCAGTATGGCTGAAATGGGCATCAAAAGCACTAGTGAGACGACTGTTATGGTCAGCAAGTTCCCTGCCAGAAATTTCCTCATCTGTATTTGCCTCCTCCTGCTAGTTTCGATCCTTCCTTCTCTTCCGAATATGGTTTGGTCATTTTATCCCTTGACAACTAATTCGCTTCGGCTCTTTATAAGGTCAACCTTTACATGTAAAAGAATTTGAGATGTCGCAGGGACTTCAGAGCTCAACTGCCTTTATTTCAGCCAAGGTGTCCATGGCGTTTATTTTGACAAAGTTCTCCGAGAGGGTGAATATCCCATCTTCGATGTAGAGCGATCTTTGCACAAAGGATGGATTGCGGTGGTAATATCCATCTATCTCCTCACCGTCTTGCAGGTGGGTTATCCTCCCGCGCAGTTGGAACCCATCATCCAGTGTTACGGAAAAGACGTATGCGCCTTGGAAAACGTATTCACCAGGAGTATTTGGCGGAGCGCCATCCGGGTATTTGCTCTCATCGATTTCCGCGAGCAGGATGGGTATTATGAGCAGATTCTTGGATCTGCTGAACAGGAATGCATGATGGTCACGAAGTGCAGGGGAGGTTGTGCCCCTGTCTCCGATTATATACTTCGAGACTTCTTTCGGGTGCTCAACATCAGTAACGTCAAAGAGCGAAAGCTTCACTCCCTGGAACCAGGCGAAGTCGCCCATGTCGTGCGTGTCCTTTCCGAGTCCGATGATATGGTTCTCGTCATAGGGGTGAAGGTAGTCGGAGTAGCCTGGAATCTTCAGTTCACCGAGCACTCTCGGAGCTTCTGGGTTCGATAAGTCAATCACGAAGAATGGATCAACTTTCTTGAAGGTCACCAGATAGCAACGCTCTCCCATGAATCTCGCAGAGTAGATCTTCTCACCGGGTGCCAGATTTTCCAGTTTGCCGACCATTTCCAGCCATCTGTTCAATACATACACATTGTTTGTTGCTGTGGATTGACCAGTTCTGGACACGTGACCGATCGTGGTTGCGATTCTGAAGTATCCATCGTACTCACTCATGGAAAACTGGTTGAGGATTTTTCCGGAGACATTGCCCATGACCACATACCTGATGCTTCCGCTGTCGATTGATATCCTGTGGATGATGGTGGTTTCATTCCAATTGTTATCCCATCTAGCTGGATATTCTTGAACGGCGACGTATATGTTCCCCAATGAGACATACATGTCATTAGCACTGTCCGTGAGAAATGCTTTGTATCTTAACTCCTGGCTCAGGAGACTTATGGATGTGATAATAGCAAATTCGTAGGTTGGTGCTGGCTCGTCAAAATAGCAGACTTCGGAAGCATCCACGGTCGTGGTTTCGCCATTGTTCACAATTACGGGAAGTTGAATTTCGCTGTCTGGCCAGTATGGGATGTAGCCGAAAGACACGATGTATACCCAGTCAGCGATCAAACGAGAATCGAAATAGCGACTCTCGAGTGATACGTTTTGGATGAGTATGGGACGTTCCCGAGACGAGATATCGAAGACCTTGACCAAGAAACCGGCTCCATAGCCTTTGTCGAAGAGAACCAGTCTTGAGCCAGTCACAAAGATCTCCCAAGCTCCATAGCTTGCTTCGATTCTCGAGAGAACTTTTGCCTCGCTGCCAGGATATGCTTTGAGAATCACCACTTCTTTGCCAGATATTACGTAGAGGTAGTTGCCATCAGTCTTCACAGTATCGGGTTCATCAACTCCTCCTACCTGAATGTTGGTTTGAGAATAGTCCGGAGTTTCAGAAGAGGAACTGGTAAAGGAACTGTCAGGCGGAGCATCCATTACCATCAGACCGAACGCGGGTATGCCCCATTGTTCCAGAGTGTTCCGAATCTCTTCGGATGTAGTTTCCACATATCCTTTGAGTTCATTGAAGTCTGAGAAGCTCTTTGCTTGACCACAATCACCGTCGTATTTGGTTTCGCTCTCTTTGAGGTCCACCTCAACTTGCGTTACAACCTCTTCAGGAACCCCTTCCTCCTGTACGTCTTCTTCTTCATTAGGAACTAGGTTTTCTTGATTGTCATCTTCGACCAAGGGATTCACAATATCATCGTTCTCATCCACGCTTGAAATGTGCGGAACCGTTGTCGGAGTTGAAAAAGATACCAACAACAGTAGAATGACGATTGTAGAACTGCCCACACTTCGCCCCCAAACTTTCGTCATAAACGTCGACCTCCATATATTTGTGTAAGTCGACCTACATAGTTTTTCTGGTACAGTGTTTTGACTATGGACGGCAGTTGTCCATTTCCATCAAAATCTGTTACGCTATTCTGATTCAAGATAACATCTTAGTACGAAGATGATGGAAGTTTGCACAACTCTTGTTGTACAGTTCTCGGGAAGTTGCCAATGTGGATACTTGAATCTTGTTTGGTACCTACCTAAAATGTACCAAAGTTCCAAGGCTCACTCATGAAGTGAGATATTGTTCGGATTCGGTCCTCAGGCTCGTATCTCAAATATCTGCCCTGGTTTCTTGCCCACACCCTGACTTAATAATTCTCTACCCAAACCTCGTAGTAGCTCTGCGGATGCTTGCATGCTGGGCATATGTCCGGTGCGTTGGGACCTTCGTGGACATAACCGCAGTTCCTGCACTTCCACTTAGTCGGCTGGTCCTTCTGGAAGCCCCGTCCATTCTGCACGTTCGCCAGCAGCTTGAGGTATCTTCTCTCATGGTAGGCCTCGACCTCCGCGATCTTCTTGAACTTCTCCGCAATCTCCTGGAATCCCTCTTGCACTGCAGTCTCTGCAAAGCTCGGATAGAGCGTCCCCCACTCTTCTTTTTCTCCATTCGCAGCAGCCTTCAGATTCTCGGCAGTTGTCCCTACCACCCCCGATGGGTATCCAGCAGTTATTTCAGCCTCTCCGCCTGGGAGGTAGCCGAAAAAGACCTCGGCATGTTCTTTCTCATTGTCTGCCATCTCCCGGAATATCGCAGCTATCTGTTCATACCCTTCCTTCTTCGCAACTGAAGTAAAGAATGTGTATCTGTTCCTGGCTTGTGACTCTCCTGCAAAAGCTGCCAGCAGGTTCTTTTCCGTCTGGGTTCCTTTCAGATTCTCCATTTTCTCATCTCCTCTGATATCATGGGTCCGCGTGCATCATGGGCCAGTATTCATCATAATCCTCGAAATCCTCAGCCATCTGCTTCTCGATCTCCAGTAGCTTGTAGTGCCCCATCTCCATCGCAGCGAGATATGTCACCGTTGCTTGCCTCGTGGGGTTGTCGAAACGTTCCGTAAGCGAAGTGTAGAAGTCGTGGGCCGCCATCTCTGCGTTCATCGCGCTCTGCAGTATCTCGGACAAAGGAACCTTCTCGTCCGGGACAACAATGTCCGGCAGTGGCACTGGTGTTTCCTCGGGAACCACGGGTTCCTTCCCCATGAAGACCTCCTTGAATACCTGAACGAGGGTTTCCTTGTGCTTGACCTCCTCCCCTGCTAGGAACTCCAACCTGTCCTTCAGAAATGCGTTCTTCACGCCTCCGGCCAGCTTGATGTAGGCTTCATTGGCGCCAATCTCGCTCCTAATCGCTGCTAAGAGCAACTCCTCTGTTTTGAATCCGCTCAAATCCATCTTTCTCACTCCTCCCTTTCCGTCCAGTCTCCGTTTCGAGACCGATGATCATGCTCCGCTCTCACACCGTGCTCTCCGACACTCTCATCTCTTGGTCCACAGACCATGGATGTTGCAGTACTCCCTTGCGTACACGATCTCATCCGCGGTCTCGAACTCCGCCTCCGGCACTTCTCCCGGATTCAGGAACTTCCGCATGACCTTTGCGTCCGTGACAACCTGAATCCATTCGATGTAATGCTTCTCTTCCATGGGATGCGGGATGGAGCCGACCTTTACCACTACCCCCTTCTCAGTCTTCTCAATAACAGGTACGTGCTTCTCCTTCCCCTCCTTCGCTTCGGTCTGCACTTCCAACAATGTCATGGGCTCGCCGCAGCATACCAGCTCTCCCGCCCCGCTGTGCAGAACCTCCACGATGTTCCCGCAGATATCACACTTATACACTTCCAGTCTTTCCGTCATTTCAACGACCTCCTTCATTTCATTACGTTTATCCCTTTATGCTTTTCGAAAATCTCATCTGCCATCTTGCTGAGAGCTTTGAAGTCCTCCTCCCTCGGATACCCCTTGATGACAACAGGATCTATGAGCTCCACCTTCAGGTTGGTGAGCATTCCTATTATCTGGTCGACCATCCGTCCGCCCCAGCCGTACGAGCCGATTATGGTGGCGAATCTCAGCTTGGGCCTCAGGGCATTGGTGAGGTAGACCGCATACATAGCAAGGGGGTGCGCACCCGTGAGAACGGTGGGCGATGCCACAACAATGGTCGCCGCGTCCACGAGGTCCATGGCCAGTTCGCCGATGTCCGTCTTGGAAAGGTTGTACACCTTCACGACAACGCCCCTCTCGGTGAGTTCCTCGACCAGGTGCTCCACCATCTTCCGTGTGCTGTCGTGCATGGACACGAAGGCAACTATGACCTCGTTCTTCACGTCCGGTGAGACCCATTCCTTGTAGGCGTCCAATATGAACTTCGGATTGTTGTAGATAGGACCGTGGCTGGTGGCGATTATTTCCACTTCCATCTGTTCTATCTTTTCCAAGTGTTTTATGATCTTGTTTCTGAAAGGCATCATTATCTCCGCATAGTACCTCTTGGCCGCTTGGTATACTTTCGCTTCGTCCGTTACGAAGAGCTCACTTGTGGCTAGATGCGAACCCAGGAAATCGCAGGTGAACAGTATCTTATCCTCTTTCAGATATGTGAGAATTGTCTCCGGCCAGTGTACCCAGGGAGCATAGATGAACTCAAGTGTCCTGTCTCCAAGTGATAGCGTTTCTCCGTCTTCCACTGTTATGAACCTGTCCTCTGGAATCTGGAGGAGATCCATGAGCATGCCCTTGCATTTGGGACCGGTCACGACTTTGGCGTTCGGGTAACGTTCCAGAACTCCAGGTATTGATCCTGAATGGTCCTGCTCAGCATGGTGTGCAACTACGTAATCAATGTCTTCGATACCGAGCTTCTCAAGATTGCTCATCAGTTCGTCCTGCTTGGTCGGATCCACGGTATCTATCAGTGCTGTCCTCTCACTCCCTTTTATCAGATAGGAGTTGTAGCTCGTCCCATCAGGAAGCGGTATGAGTTCGTCAAACAATCTTCTGTCCCAGTCAATTGCCCCCACGTAATGGATGCCTTTTTTCAATTCTATTATCGCCATTATCACTCTACCTCTTCGAATTCATCTTTGGCTGCTCCGCAGATAGGACACACCCAGTCTTCTGGCAACTGATCAAATGTTGTTCCCGGCTCTATGCCGCCGTCCGGGTCGCCCTTCTCAGGGTCGTAGACGTATCCGCATACTGTGCATTTCCATTTCACCACACTCTCCATTTTCCCAACCTCCTCTTGTAATCTTTCAGATTGTTTCTCAGGTCATAGGTGGCAATCTGCAACCAGCCCAAAGTGATTTGACTACATGTTCTTTACTAGGTCAGCCTCGCAATCACAGCAGTCTCTTTTCCCCTTCGATCTTCTTAATGTCCGTGATATCCTGGGTAACCTCCAGGCACCCAAGGTAGTCACCCTTCTTGTTGCGCACCGGGAAGTACCTTATGTAGATCAGCCTATCATTCATGTTGATCCAGAACTCCGCCTTGTCCATCGTCCCTGCCTTGAATTCCTCCAGAATCTCGTTGACCTTGTGTACGCTTTTCTCGGGGTGGCACTGCTGGACTGTTCGGCCGATGACCGCTTTGGTCCTTACGAAAATCCTGTCCGCCTCGCTGTAGAATCGAACCCTGTCCTGACTATCCACGAAAGTTACGTCCATGGGCAGATTGTTGAAGACACCTTCCAGTTCTTCCACCGAAAGACTGCCTGTTTCGAACTCTATCACTCCTTCCGCTCCGACCTTTGCAGCCAGCTCTTCCTTCTCCTCAACAGCCTCCTCTTCCATACCAGGCGTGAAACAGCAATATCCGATATCCTCGAACTGTGTCTTTATCTCCGTCCATTCACTCTCCTCTATGACCTGCATGCTTGCCGGAAAGAGTATGTTGTTCTCCTTGAAGAAGTGGCTTGAGAGCATCTCTGCCAGGGCGCATGCGGACTCATCCAGCTGGTTGCCGAAGTCTTGAACCGCCATGCCTTCGCGCTCGTCATACAGCTTGTAGAGTCCTTTCTTAATCTCTCTTATTTGATCGTGCTCCGACCACATGATCTTGGGGGGCTCGGTAATGCCGTGCTTCTCCAGGAAAGGGAATAGAACGTTCTCCTCTCTCAGATAATGGCTCTCCGATTCCTTCAGGTGCTCGACTATGTGGTCAAGATGCTTCATGTTGTCACCTATCGAATCGAAACTGTCAGCGACCTTGATCTCGTTCACATTCTTCTTCAGCTCGTCCGCGAAGAGCAGCAGCATCTTATGCTCTTCCATTAGAGTGTTGACTGGATGCCCTGTAGGGGCCAGAACTTTCTCTTCTTCAAGGGACTCTTCGAAGAGCGCGAGGTGTACTTCGCAGAGTTTCTTGATCTCTCCCACCTCCATCCCTTCCTCCACGAGCTCCTGCTCTGCCCAGGCAATATCAGCTGGTGTTACATTCTTGGTGAATTCCCTGAACTCTTCCTTGACCTGTTCCACGCTCTCGCCCTCATGCAGTCTTCTGATCAAGTCCTTCAGAATCTCCTTCTTGTCATCCGGATCCTTCATGTGCTTACCCCTTTTCGCTTGCACACATCCAATGACTTCGCCCTTTTTATGCCTTGTCATTCCGCCTTCCCAATTCCGCGATTCAAAGCGATCTCACACCGTCCTCTGGAGGTTGGGTTGCCAAAAGGAAAAATAGTAATCATGCTCTCCTTGTTCTGTGGGCTTCCAAGCTCCGAACGGGTTGTAGAATGACAAAGACAATAGACATCTACTTCGACTACGTCTGTCCCTACTGCTATATCGCCTCAAAAAGGGAGGCAATACTGAAAGAGGACTTTGACGTGGAATTCAACTGGAGACCCTGGGAAATCTACCCTGAGAGGCTGCTCGAGTGTGAGATGAGGGGAGATCTCAGTTGCGGCTTCATTGTGACTTCGCTTGCGAAGGAGATCGATTTGAGAATCACCATGCCTCGCCACATATCGAACTCCCACGTGGCCCTTTTGGGGGCTGAGCTCGCCAAGAAGAAGGGCAAGTTCAATGATTATCACCATGCCGTTTTCCAGGCCCACTGGGAGGAGAAGAAGGACGTATCGGACATTGGAGTGTTGAAGGAGATCTGCTCCAAAATCGGAATAGATCCCAATGGGTTTGAACAAGAAATCGCCAAGCCAGAATACGACAGAATCCTCGAAGAGAACGACAGGGAAGCAGAGAGAATAAACGTCCTGCTGGTCCCCAGCTATGTTCTTGGAGACAAGATAGTGGTCGGGAACGTACGGCTATCAGACTTGAGAAAGGAAATAGAGAAGTTCCTCCGCGCCTAGCGTATGTAGCTGGCGCTGGATTTATCGAACTCATCCACCAGTTCCACGTTCAGGGTCCTGGGTGTCCATGCCGCATCGGGGTAAACGAGGTTCGGGAAGAACTGTGAATAGTCCTCGGACATCTTCGTGGCCAAATGCTCTGGACCAAACACCTCCTTGCAGATCTCATACGTTGTCCTCCTCGTGGAGTGTTCATCAACGTCCCCCAGGGCGTGCAGGTATTCGTGGAGCAGCACGTGAAAAACGTACGGCTTGTAGAGCTCTGGATTCGTCTCTTTTATCCTCTCCAATGGAATCCTGTTCATCACTATGATGTTGGTGGCGACCGGATAGAAGGCCCCCAGGAAGCCTCTGGGATGGTTGCCCAGGTCAGCTATTCCCAGCATTAGGCCAGCTCTTCTCTTCTTTCTCGTCTTGATCACTGCAAGCTTCACGATTTCGAATATCGCCGGAAGGTCCTTCGCCTTCCGAAGTTTCTCTGAGAATGTTTCGCTCATCTCACATAACATTTGACGTTTCAAGGCTTTAAGCTTTGCACTTCACTATAGGGAATAACACCTGAAGAAATCATCTCCGCCATACCTGGAGAATAATGGATATGGGCTCGTCATCACCCGGCACGAAGATCTCGGATAGGTACGTTGCTTTCTCCACCCTTTGCACTTCCTGGCCTTTGGTTAGATTAGAATTGGTAATGAGAATCTCCACCTCGTGGTAGTTGCCATGCAGTGCGTAGAAATATGGACTTTCATTCGTCAAGGAGGAGAAAATCTGTTCGATTCTGTCATTGAACCTTTCTGGACCTTCGAAGTTCTCAGCAGGAACACCTCCGCGGAGCAACACAAGCTCTTCGATTATCATATCCTGTACCGAAATGTCCCTCTGGATAATCTCCTCGCCATCTGCATCTGAATAGGATGCATTGGGAACGGTCGACCCCAGGGCAGCGTAGGCCAGTCTTCTGGTGAAAGCGGACATGTCCTCAAAGGAAGACACGTCATTGACTTTGAACATCGATTCTGAAAGGCCGATGAGAAGAGAGGAAGCGATCAACATGATTGCCAGGAAGACCGTTGCGTCAAAGACGCTGGATTGACCTTTTCTGTCCGTCCTCATTGCTATCTCCATATGGTAATTCTTAGAAGAACTGGATGGTGTTGTCCAAGTTCGTTCGAGACTATTGCCGGAACCTGGGTGGTTCTAATCACTGATGATTCGGAAAGCTCTTCACCGGCAAACCAGTCGTATTTCGTGTCGTAGGAACTCACGTCTATCACTGTCAAGTTGAAATGAAAGCCCGTTCGGTAAGGGCCAAAGTGCTCATTCACGATCTGTCTGGTGTGGTCATTCAGTCTGGAAGAATCCAGTTGTCCCGTTTTCGAGCGAAAGAGCAGAGGATCGTACGATAGAACAGAGTTGCAGAAATCACTCAGCCGGTCATTCATTTCATTCTCCTCTCGGAACTGGGAATGCGAAAGGAATCCCTTTGCGAAACCCATCAGGAAGAGGAACGTTGCCACGATGACAATCAGAATGGTCGGGACCTCTTCGAAGCTTCCTGCCACACCCCTCTCATCCAAGAGAATCTTCTGGGGAAAAGGCGAATCCAGTTATAACAATTGTGAAGGACGATCTGCGTTATGTTCACTCACAGGTAGAAAGGCTCACCGGGGTTTCCATCTTCCATCTCTGGGTGGGAGTCCGTGTCCCACTGACCTGCATTGTCAACGGCCTTTGGGGCCGCATTGTTGAACGCCTCCTCCACACTCTCATAACCCTGCCTTTGAAGCGCCCATCCCAGGAACCAGTAGGTCCAAAGACCATTGCTGTATCGCCCCGCGTCAAGCGCGACTTCGTCATCCGCACTAGCCTGCAAAATAACACGTCCCGGTCCTGAGGCTTCATCCATTCCTCCAGAGCGGCACGCGTCTATGAACATGAAGATGTGATCCGAATCGAAGTTCTGGAATAGTTCTTCCAGTTCTGTGTCCTTCAGCCCTCCGGTGCCCCATGTGTCAGCATCGGCTGCGAACAACATAGAATGCGAGCCTGGATCCGTGTAACCTCTCTCACGCCAGGTGCCTCCGTGACCCGAGAATGTGAAGACCACATAATCGCCCGCTTCCTCACTTGCTTCCATGTCCTCGATTGCTGTTCGTATGTTATCCAGTGTCGCATCGTGGTCAAGGAGCATTGTGACTTCGTAGCCCAAGCTTAGTAGATGTTCATTCCAGTCAATGGCATCATCGTCCGCATACATCAGGTCCCCACTGTCCGCGTCGAAATAGATGTAGTCAGAGATACCCACAACCACTGCGTACTTTTTGCCGCTTTGTGCCAGTACGTCCACGATTAGGGTGTCAGAGGAGCTATAGCCGTCACCATCTGTGACTGTCAAGGTTACCACATAGCTGCCTGTCTGTGTGTAGGTGTGGCTCACAGTCTGACCTGCGCCCGCATTGTAGTCACCGAAGTCCCATTCATAGCTTACGATGCTCATATCATCTATTGACAGGCTGCCGTCGAAGTTAACTTGCTGATTGATCTTCTCATCGGGTTTGTCCGAACCAGCATTGGCAAATGGCCAGCCGCTACCCCCGCTCAGTATTAGGTCCAGACTGTAGGTTCCAACTCCTGCGTAAGAATACGGGTTGAAGTAATAGGTGCCGGTTTGGGTGATATTCAGATATAGAACTTCCTGAGAGGTTGTGTCGTTCGCGACCATGATGTAGTCACCGCCGCCTGTACCCGTCCAATTGTAAACATATAGGTCGAAGTCCTGCTGAGCTGGTACATTCAGCCTCATGGTAACAGTGTAACCCATGTCCAGTGTGGCCTTGTAGTAGTCATTGTCATCGAAGAACCAGTCCATTGTGCCCGAGACCGTCTCCTGATCATCAGCCAGAAGTTCTGCAGTGATGTCCTCGGCCAAACCGATCTCTCCATTATCGGAGTCGTCCGCAGTCAGTGAATCCATTATCTCCACTGTCAGTTCGTAATCACCAGAACCCCTGTACGAGTAGACATTTGCGTACCACCAGCCTGTTTCCTCGACGGCTATGTTGAGGAACTCGTTACCGTAGGCACTTGCAGACACGCCTTCATTCAGTATCTCCCCTATGTTGTACCAATCGTCCCCACCAGTTCCAGAGGGATCGTAGATGTAGAGGTCGAAGTCACACTTGTCGGGAACGTAGAGGGTTGCGAGTAGGTACTGCTGGGCGTCCACCTCAATCCTAAAGAAATCTTCAACATCCCAGTACTTGTCCACAGAACCTTGGACCGTCTCCCCGTCTTGGATGGACACCGCC
This sequence comes from Methanomassiliicoccales archaeon, assembly GCA_004377185.1. Taxonomy (GTDB): domain Archaea; phylum Thermoplasmatota; class Thermoplasmata; order RBG-16-68-12; family SOIM01; genus SOIM01. The sequence goes on from SOIM01000009.1 coordinate 29,987, forward strand.
TCATCTATGTAATCATTGTCGTCCACGGAGACAATTTTCGGTCGGATGGAGACCACCAAACTGTACTGACCGTTCCCTTCGAAGGCGCGCACTGCAATGTGGTACCAACCGGAGAACTGGGTCAACTTGCATATCTGCTCTTCGCTCGTTTCTGGGAATATGGAGTTCGCCACTTCCTGGGCGTTGGCGTCAGGCGAATCGTACAGGTGCAGGTCGAAATCAACACCATGTGGCCCTGTCAGGTTGAAGCACAAGGCAACACCCGCGTCCACGTGTACGCGGAAGTAATCCAGAGGATCGGTCTGGTCGTCCACGTCTCCTGTCACGGTTTGGCCAGAATGCAAGACCTGGGCCTTGCTCGCGTCGTCGTTCGGTTCTGACTCCGACACTTGAGCCTGGAAGGGCTCTTCCGGCACCAGAATGCCAGATAGGCCGATGATCGCTGCAATGGCCACTATGATTACCACCAATAGCGCGCCTATCGCCGTGTTGCGGGTCTTCTTCTTCTCCGGAGGAACTTGTGGAGCAGGCTCTGGAGCTGGAGGTGGCTGAGGATAGGGCTGCGTGGTCGGCGGAGGGGCATACCGTCCTGGTGGAGGTGGAGCCGCTGTTCCCGCATAAGGAGCAGGCCAGCGTGGAGATACGAGCCGCAATACTGGCATTGAGCACTGCCATCTACATTCTGACCTTGGCAATAGGGACATACAATCACAATTAGCACCCGACTCGGAATTGGAAAAGTCGTACTTAAAGACTCTTGATTCGCTGGCGGCAACGAAGTGCAATTCCTGAAACCAAGCGTTATATACTGAACCTGCGTTACCCGCGCGGTGTCATATTTGAGAGGGATGCCTTGCAAGAAAAGGATTAGTCTGGACGATCGAGGTGCTTTGGAAGGAATGCCCCTGCAATTGATCATAATGGTGGTCATCGCGGGAATAGCCATATCCATAGTGATCACGTGGTTGACTATTTTCACCGCTCCCGACTTGGCCAAGGTCGAACTGTATTCTGCTGAACCCGAAACGGAGCCCATGAAGATAACAGAGAACACCACATCAATCACGATTAAGGCCTGGGACACCAAAGGGAATCCGCTGGAAGGCGTGTCGATCAAGATGTCCGGAGCGAATGTTCTCGTTGCAGGAACGTCAGGGCCAGATGGAACCTTCACAGCTTCAAGTCTGATTATAGACATCGGTACCTCCGATTTCGGCACCATTCGCGTGGAAGCGGAGTACTCCGGAACGGTCAGCATCACAAAGACGATCAACATCGTGGTGACGAAGAGGTGAGGATTATCGGTTGAGAGATCTAGTTATTGACAACAAGGGTGTGGAAGGACTTCCTCTGAAGCTTCTCATTGTTGCAATCATAATGGGAATCTCGATTCCAGCGGTCCTGGCATCGTGGCATAACGCTGAGAGGCAACATACGGAGAATTCGTTGAGATCCGAACTCAACTATCTCATAGTCAGAATCGTACAGGTCTACCAAGCCGGTCCAGGAAATGCAGTCTCTGTAGAGCTGAATCTGGAATCCGGAGTGCTGAGTTCGATTGAATACGTACTTGTGGGAGATAATCTTGTGAGTCCATGGAGGAGCGCTATAAGATGGAAGCTGAGCGGTCAGGCTGAGGATACTTTCGCCATTGATGATGGTATCCCTGTTTGTTCCACTGACGGGGGTGCTCTGCGCCTGTCCCCTGGTTGGCACTCAGTCTATCTAGAAGCAAAAAAGGAAGAAAGTGGGTTGTTGTTCGTGGAGATCTCTGTTCTGGACTAAGCCTGCCAGACGACCCAATCAACGGGCGCCGAAACCTGTATCCAATAGCCCGATCCCGGAACCAGAGTCTCGAACGGGTCCGTCATGTGTCTCAGGTTGTACGGTGCACCAGCGAGGTCATAGGTTTCCACCCTGTCCGCGTTAGTGTCGTTCAGCAGATCCCATAAAGTGTATGTAGTGTCGAAGGACGGATATGCGACCAGGTTCCAACCCACGCGGAGCGGAATCGTCATCGAAGGTGTCGGTACAACACCTGCTATTGTGAAGTAACCATCCGTAAGGACGTTGACCCATGCGCCACGGAAGTTATCCGTAATGTCAGGTGCGTAGTAGGGTTTACTCACGTCATAGGTTATCCACGGTCGACTGGGATCGACGCTGGGCTCGTATACCCAGACTGTGTCGAAGTTTATTGTCTGCAAGACGGTCAACACGTTGTAGTCGTTCACGATGAGTGGATTCGAAACCAAATTCACACCTGCGGTCAGGTATCTCGTGAACTTGGCTGCCTGTCCAACACCTGCCTTATCATTGTCATTGTCGTCCACTGCCGAGACGAAGTAGAAGTAATTGCTTGGATCACCGTTACCGGCAGCTGTGTCCACGTAGGTGTTCACACCGGCGGTTGAGTTGCCTATAAAGACGTATCCCATGCCGTTTGCATCATAGATCGTGCCTCTGTATATGTCGTACCTGACCACGTCGTCCTCGCCTGCTCCGTCGTCACCCGACAAGGTCCACGTCAGCGTGACATCTGCGAATGCCACACCTGACAGATCCGCTGTTAGGCCAGAAGGTGGTAGCACTACTCTGTCCGGAGGTGTGGGGATAATCTCGAATGTCGCACTGTAGAACGTTCCCCAGTTCTCGTCCCCTGAGGATGGAACTCCGTCCGGGTCATCCAGTCCGTGGACCCAAACTGTGTGGGTGCCTACCGTTCCCCATCCGAAGGTGTTCACTGGTGTCGGCGTTGAAGACCAGGTCACGTTCTCCAGCTTGCTGTCGTATGTCCCATCGACCGCGGACATGTTAGTTCCCGTTCCATTGACACCAACCGGTTGAGTGGGCTGTACGAAGAATTCTGCTTCTCCAATGTTTGAATCTCCTTTCAACTCATCACTGATTATCGCGTCGAAGGTCACGTTCCCCGTTTCTATCACCGGATTCGGAGTAACCCTCACACTGCCTGGAACTGTGACTGGACCGACCGTGTCCCCGCCTGGTCTGAATATGGAGAATGTACCGTCTGACGCGTCCGTGCCGTTGAGCGAAGGTGTGGACGAATCTTCCACGATTATCTTGACCATGTAGTCGTCCCCGTTCGGCAGGCCGGAAATGTCCCATGCGTAGCTTCTGCTGACGTTTGAAACGGTCAGATCTATCGGTAACCAAGTCTGTCCAGAATCGTCAGAATAGAACAAGGACTGATTGGCGACACCAACCGGTGCGGTGATGTTCCAATAGATGTCCAATGCTCCTCCTGTGAAGACCTCTCCGCCATTCGGATGGCTCACTTCCGCAATTGGGTGGTAACTTCCGTCCAGTAGCCAGATTATTGTCTTGTTCACAACGTCTCCTCTCTCGACATCGTTGGGCGCAAAGTAATTCATTTGTACCAGCTCGAAGAAGAAAACCACGACCTTCGAGGGATACCCATCCCAAGTGATGTTTGGGTCGTCTCCACCAACTGAATCGTTGGCAAGGCTCGAAACCCACCTTATGGCACAGTGGTCGTTGTTGGACACCCCATCGTAGCTCTTGAAAACGTAGTCCGTGGTACCGCCGGCCGCAAGGGCAGCAACCTCATCTCCGGCCCCTCCGTTTCTGAATTCTTCATAGATAATCCTGTTCGGAGGTGCGTAGGCTCCGCCAATGGGATCACCCATCACGCCTTCTATGCCGGACCAATCTAACGGGTCGTCAAGCCATTCGGATTTCAACGAATCCTTCAGGAAGGCGTACCTGCTTGGTGTCGAGAACTGAGAGCCGGATGATGGATGGGATGCCCACGCAACATCATGCGAGACCACGAACAGTCTACCACCACCGTCAAGGTAGTTGGTGAGAAGGACGGTCTGGCTGTCCTCGAATGCAGGGTACTGCTCAAACCCAGTCTGCCAAGCGACGACCTTGTATTGCTGCAGCATGGAGAGTGGCGGGTCTCCCGTTCTCGCCACGTACCATTCGTTGAATGACCATCCACCGTACATGATTGCATTTCGCCAGTATGGAATTTTGCCCTCCGGGAACGTACCATCCCCTATCACAAGCAGTATCTCGGCCTTTATGGTAGTAGTGAAGGTGTAGTGCGATCCTCCGTTATCATCGAGAGTCGTGTGCCCAAGCCAGTCCGTAGACTGGACATCGAAGTAATACATCACACCGGTGCTCAGACTCAACAGGTCGACCTCGTGATATGTCGACAGCACCGGATCATACGTCTCGGTCCCCAGTGCAGGAGTATCTCCCCAGAACACCCTTGAATCGCTCGGCTCATCGGTGACCCATGTGACCGTGGCCGCAGCGTTCGTAATGTCCCGGACGAAGACATCCGTAATGATTGGACCAGCGGCATCCACGACCGCCAGCGCGGTAGCGGTGTGCGGTGGGTCAGGATCGTCGTACCACACGGTGATGATGTCCTTGTCAGTAACTTCCAGTGTGTTGTTCTCGTACGGGGCTCCGAAAGCGGTCGGTATCGAAGCTTTCCAGATTCCAGATCCAATCTCCGTCAGGTTCACCGTCTCGGGTATTACCTCCGTTGTGCTGGTGACATACACTTTGTTGTTGACACCATCGTCAATGAGGTTGGTGTCTACGACCTCGATGTTAATCACGTCATTCTCGCTGTATATCGCCCTGTCAATCTGAATCTGACCGAACCCAGTGTCGATGTCCGCGTTTATGACCAAAGCGAAGGGCTGAGGTCCCTTGGGCACGTTGTAGGCTGTGATTTGGACATTGTACACTCCGGCCTTTGGATGCCACAGATGAACTCCCTCGGTCGGGTTCTCATGATCGAAAAGCCCTCCGGTTCTTGATTGGCTAGTTGTGAATGGAATGGAGAAAACGTTACCCTTGTATGTGTTGCCGTCAGGATCGGTAACTGCGAGGTCCAGATCGTTCACCAGTATCGTAGAAGCTCCCAACGTACCCGGATAGTCGCTCCAAACCAGCATGACTCGGAGAGGAACCGAGTTGCTCATGACCTTGAAGTTGTATTCGACTACGTCCCCGGTTATGAGTCCTGCAGTCTGGTCTATCGAAATCGTCTTTCGTGTGTCACCAGGGAAGTACAGGACGTTGTCCAAGAGTGGCCTCCCCCATCCCTGAGAGTTGTTCGGCCACCGCTGTTCACCCACGCTGTCCCTGAGGCCTTCCGTACACCTCTCTCCGCTTGCCATCAGTAACGCCTTGACAAGAGCGGCGCTTGTGTTGGTGACGCTTGCGGGATGAGCTGTACCGGTCGGGTAATAACCTTCCTCGTAGTACTGCCTTATCATGGCGGCCATTCCCGCGGTCGTCGGGGCACCGTAGCTCGTACCGGATATCATCTGATCCGCCCTGCCCTGGCCCGTCCGAGGATTGCCGTCCGATGTCGTGGACACACCCGCTCCCAGGTTCACCAGGTCCGGTTTCATTCTTCCATCTGGAGTTGGGCCTGTGCTGCTCTCACTATGGACGTTGTTCTGGTTGATGGAAACCATAGGTGAGGGACTTCCGACCCAACCCACGGCCACCACGTCCTTCGCATTTGCTGGACTACCCACCAAGTGCGGGTCTGGCGAGAAAGGACCGCCGTTCCCGGCCGACCAGGTTATGAACAGGTCAGGGTGCTCGTAAACGAACTTGTCCACCATCATCGCTTCCAGGTCGTAGGTCTCCTCCGGGGTCCCCCAGCTGTTGGTGTGAATCCTCGCTCCTTCGTCATAGGCGGGTCCGAAGAAATCGTCGTAATCGTCAGGTATGAACGAGAAACAGTCGTGCAGTCTTCCCTCCCTTTCGCAGACATTTGCAACATCTTGCACTATCAGCTTGGCTCCTATGGCAGAACCATCGTTGGGGCTTGTGTCATTGTAGTTATCGTTGCCCACACCGATTCCAGCCATCATCGTGCCGTGGCCCATTGTCCGAGCCAAAGGTTCCCTTGCACTGTCCTGGAACGCCCACTTATCGGTCCAAGGATCGATCCCCACGTAGCTGGCCATGGGTATATATCGTACGACCTTCCTCCTGGTCATGTCTGTTACGTTGTAGATGTCTCCGCCATCCTTGACAATGTCTGTCTCGTTCTCCCTAAAAGCGGGATGATCGAAGTCAACACCCGTGTCCGCCAGCGCGATCAGCTGTCCTGTGCCGTTCAGGCCCAGGTCCCACATCTTCCTGTCGTCGGTCACGTTCGTCTGAACGACCCACTGCATCCACATGTTGGTGGCTCTGATCTCGTGGAGGGGCTCGATATAGCTCACTCCAGGTATGTTTGCGAGTGTTGGTAGGAATGATTTGTCAATCGTGGCCCTGACCAGTCCGAAGTCATCCCCTATGTAGGCGCTGATGGTTTGGTCCTCTGTCAATCGGGCAAGGACTGAGTTCGCGCCCCTTCCCTCGTAGGTGATTATCTTGACATCAAATGTGTCGTCCCTGTCCCACAGCTCGGGTCGGATCTTGTATGCGGGTTGGAACACATCTACCCACTGGACGAACCTTAGGCTTGAGACGATGTCCATCGTTTCGCCGTTCATCCTGACCATGAAGGCATTGTTTGGCAGGTAGTTGCCTACCTCTCCGCCCAGGTTGGTCAGAGTCCTCGTCCACTCTTCCTTCACGGGCCCGATGAACTGAACGATGTACCGTCCAGCTATTCCGTTCGGATAGGCCTCAATGTACAGGTCGGCCGGTAGCGAAGGGGTTCCCACTCTTGTGTCGATTGTGAAACCGTTCAGCGCGATTGTACGGAGATCCTTCTCCGCCTCCACGCTGAAGCCTTGGCTCTCCAACAACCTTATCTGCCTCTCGGCCAGGTTGGCCAACACGAAGCCCCTGTACGACTCTACCACATCCACTCCCCTGTCCCTTAGAAGCTGAGCATCGCTCGGACTTCTCAAGTATACTATTGCCGGGGCAGTGTCCACATTCTCATCCACATTACCATTCCACAAAATCAGGCTGCCCGAAAGCGCCATCGTTACGCATATAGCAACTGCTATTCCCTTTTTGAAGGTCCTATCTGCCACGTTTTTAGGCATAGAACAACCTCCTCCATTTGAGTTCTGGATCGAACGAAGAAGACTATCGCTCAATCCATTTCTGCCGTATCATAGTCGATACTAAAAATGGTATAAAAGGTTTCCTATGCCAGTGCTGGATACGGCAAGGATTGCAATGCGACCCCAAACACCCGTACGGCTACTGAGGCACCACCCACACCGTCTCCACCGAGTAGATCCAAAATCCTTCTCCCGCGGTCATCAGACTTGTCGGGTCCAGAGCCATTAGATTGTAGGGTGCTGCCGTGGCATTGAAACCTTCCACTCTCTGGTAGCTGATACCTGTGAGGGCCAGTAGCACCGTTCTGTCAGTGAAGGATGGATAACTCACCAGATTCCAGCCCGCGTAGAGTTGGATGGTGGTTCCAGTGGGCACTATTCCCGCGACAGTGAAGTAGTCATCGGACAGGACGTTCACCCATATGCCCATCTTATGATCCACCGAAAGGAAATCCCCAAAGTAGGGTTTGAGCTTGGAGTAGCTCTTCCATTCCTGTGCGAAAGAGTCGTAGGTCCAGGCCGTGTCAAAGTCCAAGGTCTGCAGTAGGACCGAGGTCGAGCTGTCTGATGGCATCAGTGGTGTGGAGACCAAGTTGACTCCAGTTCCGAGATATTTGGTGAACTTGCCCGCTTGATCAGGACAGGGTGCCCTGTTATCACCCGTATCCACCGCGACCACCTGGTAGAAGTAGTTGTTCACATCACCGTCCCCGTCACCTGAAGCAATGTAGCTGGTCTGGCTTGCTCCTGATTGTCCCACATAGACGTAACCTGCACCGGCCGGATCGTATGTTGTCCCTCGCATGATTTCATAACGAACGACATCGGCAGCTCCTCCAACCGCTGGGTCATCTGGAGACAGTCCCCAAACGACTCTGACATCAGCGAAGAGAGCGCCTGTCAACTCTGCTGAAATGGAAGTGGGTGCCTGCACCGACACGTCAGGTGGAGGATGAATGACTTGGAAGGTTGTACTGTAGAACGTTCCCCAGTTCTCATCGCCCGAGAGCGGAACTCCGTCCGGATCATCCCTACCGTGGACCCACAACGTGTAGTTGCCAACAGCATTCCAAGGAGCAGTCAGCGGTCCCTGCCATTCGACCTCTTCCCACTGGGAATCAAAGCTTCCGTCCGTCGCACTCATTGGGGTCCCCGATCCAAATACGCCCGGCAACGGTTCCGTGTCGTTCACGAAGAACTCAGCCTCCCCGATTACGGAATTGCCGGTGAGATTGTCGAAAACGATACCGCTGAAATGGATGGGTGCCGCGCTTGTCGCAGGATAGGGGGAAGCCTTCACACTTCCAGGGATGGTCCTTGGTCCCGTGGTGTCCCCTCCAGGTCTATTGATTGTGAAAGTTCCGTCCGAAGTGTCCGTTCCGTTCAATGGCGGCGTGTTGGTGTCCTGGACCACAACCTTGACCAAGTACCTGTTTCCGTTCTCCAGGGTGGAGATGTCCCAAACGTGGGAAGTCTGTCCTGGAGCGATGTTGCCATCTATGAGGAACCACGTCTGCCCCGAATCGTCACTGTAGTACGCGGCCTGGTTGCTCACGGCCGGAGTGGCCGTCCGGTTCCAGAAGATGTTGACCGTGTTGCCTGTGAACGTCTCTGCCCCGTTCGGATACGAAACATCCACAACAGGATGATATGTGTCATTCAGCAGCCAGAGGATTGTCTTGTTGAGAACGTCCCCTCGTTTGCTCGATAGTGCAGTGCCGTAATCCAAACCCGTGAATTCGAAGAAGAAGACCACGATCTTTGAGGTTTGATTGTCCCACACGATGTCGGGATCGTCCCCAAGCACTGAGTCATTCAGAGCGGAAGAGAACCATCTCAGACCACAGTAGTCGTAGTTGGTTTCAATACCGTAGTCCTTCCAAGCGTAGAAGGAGGTTCCTCCTGCTGGCTGTACCGCGATTTCGTCACCACTGGCCCCTCTTCTGTGGTATGTATAGAGAATCCTGCTCCCGGAGGCGTAGGAGTTACTTATCGGATCCCCGATTATCCCTTCTATGTGAGTGATCCGCATCGGGTCATCCTTCCAATCGGCCTTGAGGGTCGACTTAAGGAACTCATACCGTTCGGGAGTGGAGAATTGGGAATTCGAAGTAGGTGAGAATGCCCATGCAACGTCATGGGAGGAAACGAAGAGCCTGCCGCCTCCGTCTAGGTAGTCCTTGAGCAACACGGTCTGGTTGTCCTCGAAGGGTGGATACTGCTCCAAGCCCGTCTGCCAAAGGACCACTTTGTATTCCTGGAGGGTAGAAAGCGGTGGGTCCCCGCTCCTGTCGACATACCATAGATTGTAGGTCCATCCTCCCCATTCCAATGCATTTCTGTAATGCTGAACCCTCTCGGGCGGGAATGACTCGTGCGCTATCACGAGGAAAATCTCCCCCATCTCAGTTGTTGTGAATGTGTAATGCAAACCGGCGTTCGTATCCAATGTGGCGTGGGAGAACCAATCGGTGGATTCAACGTCGAAATAGTACGTCCTTCCCGTTTCAAGACCAACCAAGTCAACGGCGTGATAGGTAGCCATCTCAGGTGCGTAGCTAACCATACCCAAGGATGATGTGTTTCCCCAGTACACTCTCGAATCACTCGGCTCATCCGTTTTCCATGTTATCGTTGCAGCGGCATTGGAGATATCCTTGACGAAGACATCGGTGATTACCGGTCCGGACGCGTCCACTATGGCGTCGGCTGTGGACACATGATCGGGTGAAGTATCATGATATGTAACTATGATGATGTCCTTGTCAGCAACTTCCAGTGTGCCGTTGGGTGACGGGGCCTCGAACTTCGTGTCTATGAATCCCCTGAACACGCCGTTGGGGGAACCTCCGACCGGGTCCAGAACCACTGTCTCTCCGCTGGGTTCGGTCGTGCTTGTGACGGTCACCGTGACAGATGCGGCATCCAGATCCTGAACCTCTATGTTGATCGTGTCATGATCGCTATAGATCTCCTTGTCAATGAACACCTGTCCGTATTCCAGATCGAGGTCTGCAGATACTATCAAGGCGAAGGGTTGGGGGCCGTTCGGAACATTCTCACCAATTATCCTGACCTTCCACACTCCCGTCGAGGGGCTGCTCAGCCTGACGCCCTCTATCGGATTCTGGGAATCGAAGATTCCACCCACCCTCGACTCGCTTACGCCGAACGGTATGCTGAAGACATTTCCTCTGTATACGGCACTGTTGGGAGCCGTTACCTCTAAGTTGAGGTCGTTGACCAGCGCATAGGTTGCACCAAGGGATCCCGGATAATCTGTCCAAACGAGTTGGATTTTCAGCTCTTCTCCCGCATTCACGAAGAACCTGTACTCTACTTCATTCCCAGTGAGAAGTCCCTCTTTGTGTTCCACTACAGCCAGCTCTCGCGAGTCGCCTGAGAAATACAGAGCCTTGTCCAACAGAGGCCTGCCCCACCCTTGGGAGTTGTTTGGCCACTTCTGTTCTCCTTTATGGTCCCGATATAAGCCCGTGATTTTCTGCCCGCTGATCGCAAGCACACCCTTCATCAGAGCAGCGCTTGGTTCAAAGCCATTTGCGGCAATTCCAGTGCCTGTCGGGTACCATCCATCAACGAAGTACTGCCTGATCATCGAGGACGCACCGGCTGCAGCAGGAGCTGCATAGCTTGTGCCAAGCCAACCTGTTATTGATCCTGTGTTCACATTGGACCAAGGATTGCCATCGCTTTTGGAGGAATAACCTTCGCCCACCATGGTCACCGTCGGCTTCAACCTCCCATCGGCAGTGGGTCCCAGACTGCTGTATCCCGCCACGTCGTTCTGATCCGAGCCTGTAAGGGTTCTCGCATTCCCAGCTGCTCCGGCCGATACGATGGACTTCGCTGTTGCCGGGCTGCCCACATCATACCGGTTTGCGGGATACCAGGGCCCGCCATTTCCATTCGAGAAGATGACCAGCATGTCAGGGTGTTCCCACATGAACTTGTCAGTCATCATCGCTTCCAGGTCGTACGTGGAATCGTGGGTTCCCCAGCTGTTGCTGTGAATTCTGACACCATCATCGTAAGCAGGTCCGTACAGGTCCGCATAATCGTTGGGGATATATCTCAGACAATCGTCCCACTGGCTACCGGGTTCAGGCTTGCAGACTGTCCCTATGTCCTGCATGTAGATCTGTGCGCGTATCGCCAGGCCATCTTCCGCGCTTGCACCTCCCACGTCGTCGTCCCGGCCTGCTGCCGTACCCGACACCATGGTTCCGTGGCCGCTTGTATCCCACCCCGGCTGAGGACCACTGTCCCTATGAGCCCAGTCATCTCCACCTGTCCAAGGATCAACGCCTACGTACGTGCTCATGGTCATATACCTGACGAGCTTCCTCCTGCCATAGTCGGTTACGTTGTAGATATCGCCGGTGTAAATGATACCAACATCCTCTCGGAAGAACTCATGATCGTAATCCAGTCCTGTGTCCGCAAAGGCAATGACCTGTCCGCGGCCGTCTATACCGTTCGTCCACAGCTTTCTGTCGTTGTTCACGTTGGTCTGATGAACCCACTGCATGTATTGATTTGTGAGTATCGGCTCGTAGAACGGCTCAATGTATCTCACGCTTCCAAGCCTGGCCAGGTCGGGGAGTAAAACACCATCAATTATGGCTTTCACCAATCCGAAGTCCTTACCTCCATAGAAGCTGATGGTCTGGCTCGCATCCAACATCGAGAGGACCGGATAGATGCCCTCACCTGTGTAGGTGATTATCTCCACTTCGAACTCATCTTCAAGTTCGAGAAGTTCGGGCCTTATCTTATATGCCGGTTGGAAGATGCCTGTCCATTGGACGAAATCAAGTTGGGAGATCATCTCCCTTTCCTTCGCGTTCATCCTTATGAGGAAGGCATTGGAGGGAAGGTAGTCATCAATCTCGACACCAAAACTCCCAACCCGTCTCTTCCACTCCTCCTTTATCGGTCCCGTAAATTGTACTATATAATATCCTGCCTCGCCGTTGGGATACGCGTCCACTCTCAGGCTCTCATCGAGTGAAGGTTCCCCAAACCTCGTGTCAAAAACGTATCCGTTCAGGGCTATCGTGTGGAGGAATGGTTCGTCCTCAACCAGGTAGCCAACCGACTCCAGGATCCTTCTCTGTCCCTCAGTCAGCTGTGCAATTGCGAAACCGTCATACAGTTCCTTGATTGCAAGGTTCTTCAGGGCTTCCCTGTCGCTTCTCCCGCTGAAGTATATCCTCACATCGTTCATTTCTTCGCTTGTCTCAAAAGTACTGTACGCTGCCCAAATGGCGGGCACGGTCATTGCAAAGACCACTGACAAAGATATGATGCTAACTAACGCTCTCCTTCTGGGTCTCATTCAGACCTCCTCCATTCTTCGATGCACAATCTTGAATCGCGGTTCTGCCCACGTATGAATCCGCTCTGTTGACTCTATGAATCCCACGATATAAAAGTTTTGTCTTGATTACTTTGATATGACTCTGGCTACCTGAAGGAGTCCCTTCTCGACCAGTAGCGTGAAATAGTCAGTGCTGTGAGCTGTACCCCTCATCTTCACGCACCTTATCCTCCTTTGGATGTTCTCGTCGTTCACCCTCTCCATCTTGGTGTGGATTATCCCGTCCGAGATGAAATCCTCCCCGTGTGTTCCGAAGGATTTAGCATCCGGTTCTATCTCGCTCACGATAATGACTGTGGCGTCCAGTTCCCGCAACCATTCGAAGAGGTAGAAGAGGTCTTCCCGAGGTTTCGTGAAGCTGGAGAGAATCTCCAACACTGGTAGGGAATCGATGACAAGCAGGTCGTACTCAGTATTCTTCTTGAGGTTCTCTGCATACATCTTGAAGATGTCCATCCAGTTCCGTCCACCCATTTTCTCAAGGTTCCTTCTAATCAGGCCGAAGTCTACTATGCTCAGCCTGTCATCGACAGCATCTGGGTTCATTCCCAGGCCGCTCATCTGTCTGTGAAGGCTCTCTCTGCCCTGCTCGAGTGAGAAGAAGGTGCCATTCAGGTCATCTTCCTTCGCGCCCTGGAACAGCATGTTGTACGCTATCGTTGTCTTCATGGTTCCAGGTGGGCCACAAAGCAGTACGAGATGATGCTCAGGGATACCTCCGTCTAGGTGTTCATCAAAACCCTTGATATGGGTCTTTATTCGGCCGTTCTCCATGCGGACTCAACAGAATACATCTTGCCAGGGCATCTTAATCATTTTTCTCTAATTATCAAAAAAAAATAAAAGGGGGAGTAAGCGTGATAAGAATTGCGAATTCCCCGAGCTCCAGAACCTCTCTCGGTCGGAGTCATCAAACTGCTGGTTTATAGTAATTTTTGAATCAGCTCTGTTACCGGGAAAAGCTTATTTGTTATCAGGTCTGTTACCAGTCGGGGTGAGGAGTTGTTTGTCTCGGACAAGAACATGAAGGACCTAGTATTCTCATATTTGAAGGAGAACGAGACCTCCATAAGCGGTCTGTCCAGAATGCTCCAGAAGGACGGATTCAAGGTTCACAGATTGGTTCTTACAGGATACTTGAAAGCCATGGCTGATCTGGGTGTTTTGAAGCAGAAAGAGATTCCACCTTCCAAAGTCTACACGATTTCTTCAAAGATCGAGAAGAACATCTACGAAGTTGTGGGAGACAAGTGCAGGACCCTAGGTGTTGATGACAAGGAGGCCGCGACGGTGGGCGCGTACGTTCTGCAAAACCTGTTTCGTAGACCCGTTTTTCTGCAAGAAATAAGGCAGTTCGGACTTGGTGATGTCGTGCTTGCAAAGAGGATTACTGGTGAGGAGAGGTCAGAGGTGAAGAAAGCCCTCTCAAAGAATGGTTTCAGGCTTCCAAACAATGATCCTGCCTACCTTGTTGACAAGGAGAAAGGGTACGACAAAATCGTGGACTCTTTTCTGCAGGAAATTCTCATAGAGAAGTTCAAATCCCAAGGTCTTGTGATGGGTCCAAAACAGACCAAGCTGGAACTCTAGGGCAGAATGCTAGGCCACCGAGGTTGTCGCTCAGAACCGCTGAAAGGTGATCCAGGAACATTCTCAATTCCGCGACCCCGCAAGCGTTGGTAATACGCAGTAAGGCTGCTCACTTCCGTGCCTGACCCGGTTCCCACGATTAAGGCAGTAGCCGTGACCCTCCGGCCAAACTAACCGCCACTTCCAGCCCCACGGGACAGAATCTCATCGTTGCCCCTGGGCCCTTCACCAGTCTGGTTACGTCGCCCTCGGCTGTCAGCGCCGCTATGACGATTTCGGCTAGTAGAGGACGCCAAGCCCTCCGCTCAAGCCTAGCAATTCATTCTAATTGAGAAGATGATATTTAAAGGGTTTGCCAATGGGTGGATGCATGTTATAGACATCTTGGTCTACGGAGATATGGACGAACGATTTGTGTATCTGTGAATTCTCCTAGGTTCCTGCTCCCATTCTTTGTGCCAGGGCAAAAAGAGCAGATTGACTTCCTTCGTACTGGCCCTGTGATTTGGCAAAGGAGAAGGACACGGGGAAAGTTTATAGTATCTGAGGCAAATACAAATCCAAGAGAGTGTGGCCCAGACGTGGCACGGGCTTGCTTGTTTCGCAAGAGATGTAGTGAGGATACGTGGAAAAAGGGGGATTGCTCCTGGCATGTCAGTCATAAAAGGAACGGATGGTTCAATCACTTATGTGGTCTCTTGGGCAGTTGTGTCCCTATTATTGGCAATAGGGCTTGTTTGTCTTCTCTTGGCTTTTCTGCACTTCGCCAGCAATGAAGCCTCTTTCATGATTCCTGACGCGAACGTGGCAACCGCTTCGTTGGTCATAGGTCTCATGCTCGTCTTTCTATCTCTGTTCCTCGCTTACCGTCAGATTCATTTGATGGCGAGACTGAAGCAACTCCAGAAGACTATGGACAACGCTCGGTCTGGATTGAGATTGGGCAAGAGCATGGGCATTGATACTCGGAGAATTGAGGAGCTCTATCAAAATGCGGAAGCCATGGCAAGCCTGCGAGAACTGAGAGAGACTGAAAAGGTAATGGCCGACTGCCGAGCAGTTCTCGAATCTTCGCTTACACTTCAGACAGACAAGTTGCTGGACAGAGCCAGAAAGGACATGGAGGGCAAGAGAGACTCGATAGGCTTAGACTTCAGCGAGGAGTCATTGGATTGTATTCTCGAAGAGTTGGAGAGGGAAGATTACCGGAACGTATCGCGTCTTTTGAGAGATCATAGAGTTGCTACCAGGAGGGTGGAGGAGCTTTTTCTCACCCTCCAAAAAGCCGAAGAATTGGGTCTTCGAATAGATGAGGTCAAAGAGAGATTCGAAACAGTGCTCCGTAAGTTCAACGAGGGTAATAGTCGCCAGGCCAGGATAGAATCTATCAGGATGAGGGACATCCTCAGCCGAAAGATGAAGGATTTGGTAAGGGAGAGCTACCTAAGACCCGTCAGTGAAAAGATCGGCTCATTGTCTGAGAAGGGGGTCGCCTCGAAAGACGCGCAGAGACTACTGTTACAGGCCGGAACTCATCTCCTAGCAGCCGACATAGAAGGCTCAATAAGGATTGCTAGTATGAGCGATGAGAAAATAAACGATGAAGCCAGGGGCGCTATCGAGGATTCCCTGGACAAGATAGAACACATGTGTATTCGGGCGGAGAAATTAGGTGTAGACGTTTCCTCGTATTCTCCTCTGATTGAAGTTGCCAACGAGAATCTGGACGATGGCAGACTTGAGGAGAGCTTGGACCAGCTTCAGCAGGTTGAAGCCTCTGTGGTCCAAGGCATGAACTCTCTCGTTCTAGAGAAGTTCTATTCTCTGAGAGAAGAAGTCAACGCACTGAATATCTACCCAGAAGGCATGTTGAAGTTCGTAAACGCTCTCGAAGAAGCCGATGGCGAAAGGAAGAGAGGAAACTTCGAAGGAGCCCTTCGCTTGGCGGAGGAATTGAAGAAACGGACTCCTCTCGCAAACTTCTCCGCAAGATTGTCAGCAGTCGAATCAAGACTCGAGGATGTTGAGCATGCTGATTTCGACACCTCTGAAATGCTTTCCGAAATCGACAGAGTCCGAGCTTTTAAGGATAGAACTGAGGCTCTTGAATGCTTGGAGCGATTGTCTCGTGAGGTCGTGAAGGCGGAGAAGAAGATAGTCGAAGACCTAGAAAAGAGAATGGAGGATATGAACGGAAGGCTGGCCGAATCTGGTAGCCAGAGTGTAGAATCAAGCCAACTGAGAGGCACCTTGGTGGAAGTGAGAGTGCAGCTTGAAGAGAGGTGCCTTGGAAAAGCATCAGACCTCCTGGAACTGTTGGAAGAGAATTATAGCGCCTTTGAGAAGGCGTATGCAGTTCTGCAGGAAGAAATCACTCAATTGATGGGTGTCATCTCTAAGGCTGAACATGCGGGAATTCCAATTCCTTCTTCTGAATGGATGAAGAATGTCGACAAAGGGAAGACAATTTTGGATGCTACGGAATCTCTTGTCAAGACGAGAGAAAAGGTGATGGAGGAGATTGAGGAACTCAGATCAAATGCTGAGGCGCGCAAAGAGGTCTGTGAGGATGTGCTGAGTAGACTGCCCAAACAAGACTCCTCCGACATTGCGCAAATCCTGAGCGAAGTTGAGACCTATCTGGAGGAAGGCCAATATCAAAAAGCCCTTGAAACATCATATCCCGCTCAAGAACTCGCAAAAGAAAGGTTGGCCATTCGCGCCCGCCTACTAGATGAACTACGCAATGCCAAGGACACCATATCGAGTTTACCGTTGTCAGAACACATACTCTCCGACTTCAATGAAAGGTTGATGAAAGCTTCCGGTGAAGGTGACTACGAGGACCGCATAGGCACGGTCTCTGCAATCTTGAGGGAGGCACTTAAGCTCGAAAAGAGTATGCGCGGGAGGTATGAATCAATATCTCGCAAGATCGGTGGGAGAATCTCAGAGGCTCAAAGGAAGGGAATCGAAACCCAGCCTCTTGTCGAGAACTACGAGGCCGCGAAAGAATCCTTTGTCAGAAATCGGCTTGACGAAGTAGTGGAAACACTCGCTGGCATACTGCAGGACCTAGACGCTCGTGAAATGGCCTGGGCAAAAGCCCAGGAGATTCTACACAGTTATGAGAGGACAGTTGCGTCAGCCTCTAAAGCGGGCCTAGATACCGCAGATGTCGAAATCGAAATGAAGAAACTCACGGAGCGAAAGGACTACGATGAGATCGTAACCAAAGTCAGTGTCGCTAAGGAGAAACTGTTCAAGGAAGTTGAAGAATTTGGTGATCAAGCCCTTGCCCTAGTCGCAGAGGCTCAGGACCGTATCGATGACTTGGCAGGTAAGATTCACGTGCCAAAAGCTGGAGAGGAGATTTCCAGTGCTCAGCACTTTCTTGAGGAAGGAAGGTTTGCTCTTGCAATTGAGCACGCTACAACCGCAAGCAATCTCGCCGAAGAAACTGAAGACATGTATCGCAGGTTTTGCAATCTTGCTGAGAAAGGCGAAGATGTTCTTGCTGGGGCCAAAGAGGCTAGTGTGGACGTGTCCGGTCTTGAGAGGACTCTGGCCAGGACCGCTGAAGAAACGGATTATGGGTTAGCTATCGAATCGCTTGGAAATGCAATCTCTCTCACAGAGAATGAAGTCGAAGACCTCTGGGTGAGATCGTTCGAGAACATTCAAGAAGCTACGCAGGAGGTGGAGGATCTTAGGAAGCGAGAAGTTCCAATTTCTGAGGTGACTAAGGAACTCGAATTTGCTAAGTTGAACTTCGAATTAGGGCGCTTTGGGTTGGCTATTGAGAAATCGAAGCGCGTCAGAGAACTAATCGAAGAAGTCTTGGCGCTTGCGCGAGAGATAGATGAAGCGATGGGGAGTCTGCGTTCGGTGTTGGAGGAAGCTGAAAACTCTGGTGTTTCAATACCGGATATTGATGATCATGTCCGTGCGTTGGATGGATTAGAAGATTTGGGAGCCCGTCTCTCCTCGATAAGAGATATGGAGGAGGAGGCAAGACGCAAGGTGGACATGACTGAGCTTGATGCAGAGACGTTACTTGAGAAGGTTCTATCCTCGGTCGAATCCTATCCTACTACCGGTCATGTATACGAGAATCTCCACACTCTCATCCAAAAGGCTTCGTCGCTACTCGAGGAGCAGAAGTTTGGCAAATCAATCGGAGCTCTGCGTCAAGCAGGGATTGAGATTGCCAAAATCGAGGACACTCGCTTGGAGATGTTGGTAGAAATCCAGAAGAATTCTTCCGTCGCCGAGGATTTGAGACATTCGGGGATTGATGTTGACGACCCTCTTCAGAAGCTTCTCATCCTTTCCGGATATCCTGATTTCTGGCATGCAATAGACGTCTGCAAGTCTCTATATGATGATTTCAAGTCCACAAAAGAGGCTCGTGAGAAGCAGCTCGGTAAGAGACTGAGAAGTCTCAGCTCGTCTGTTGAGGATTTGGTGGGGAAGGGGATTGATGTAACCGAAGTCAGACAGTTAATGAAGCAAGGAACCAGAGAGTTGCGAGAAGGTCGCTTTCTTGAAGCGGAAGAATCCTACGAATTAGCAGAGGAGAAGAGAGCTCATCAGTTAGTTCTCCATCGCAAGCTTGTTGAGGTGGTGAATTCCTCTGAAGATATGTTTACGGAAATGGATGCCGCTGGGCTGGAAACCGAGGAAATGCGTCAAGAGTTTGATAGGTCACGTCAATTGCTCCCATATGGGATTGCGATAGGTTCATGTGCCAAAGTGAGGGCGAGGGGAAAGAAAGTCCTAGCAACTGCAGAATCCGAGGCGAGAAGTCTGCTGGAAGAGCTTGAGGAGCATGTCGAGCAACTGGCCAGTAATGGTGTCTGGGTTGAGGAAATCGAGAATCTGATGGCTAAGGCTGATGAAGAACTGGTTGACGGACGTTACGCTCTTGCCAGAGAAAGCATTGAGAAAGCCAAGCAGGCCGCGGACAAGACTGCCAGTCTATTCTATCGTTCGAGAGAGGTGATTGCGTCAGCAAAGGGAGATATCGAGTCTGCCTTTTTGTCTGGCATAGATGTGGGAGACATTGAGGAACATGTTCGGGCGGCCGAAGAAGGTACCGATTACGAGTTCGCAATTCAGGCTGCGGAGGACGCTCGCGCCGAAGCTCTAAAGAGGAAAACGGAGCTTGAATTGGAGGTCAAATCCGAATTGGAAAGGTTGGAGAGTTCTTTTAACGAGATGATTCGTGAAGGAATGAAGGCCAACGAAAGCTTCGAACAACCGCTGTCAGAATCGAGAGAGTTGCTCCACGAAGGGAGGTTTTCCGATTCCAGGTTCTCAATTCGCCGAGCAGAGAACATTGCGCTTAATCTGTGGGACTTGTATACAGCGATGAAAGAAGCTATTCAAGGGTCAAGGGAAGAAATCAGGAAGATGGACGCTTCGATAGGGAAAAGAGTGCGAGACAAAGTTCAGCACTTGACTCATCGTCTAGATGAGCTGGAGGATATCACTGACTATGAAACTGGGCACAAGGAAGCAAGCGACACAAAACTGGAAGCAACCGGGCTTTTAGAAAGGTTCAAGGCGGATCTTGTAAACGGACTGGCAGAACTTCAAGCCCGCCTGGATGACATGGAGCAGAGAGACCTCGACATAGGCACATCAAAAGGACTTTCTGATCAGGCCAACCAAGACCTTGAAGTTGGTTTGATCGGAGAGGGTCTAGATCTCTTGGACGAGGCTGGCAAGGAAATTGAGAGGATTGAACAGCAGCGCAAGATTGCGGAGGGGATATCCTCGATTGAAGATGAAATCAGCGAAGCTGAGCGACAAGGAGTTGCCGTAGAGGACCTACAAGGTGAGATCCCGAAGGCCGAGGATGTCGTCGATCTGATGTCTTTCGACCAGAAGCTCGACGATTTGAGAAGTCTCCTGCATGATAGGAAAGACAAACTTAGGATCTCGATTCAGCAAGACATCGATTCTCTGTGGAATGAGGCTCGATCAGTTGAAGCATCAGGGGTCTCTATTGACAGATTAACCCGCCTGCTTGAAGAGTCCGAAGGGAAATTACGGGACGATTGCTTCATTGAAGCCAAAGACTTGATTGTGAACTTCTCCCCTGAGAAAGAGAGTCTAATGAGGGTCTATGGGGGATTTGCAGAGGTTCTTGACAAAGCGCGTGGAAAAGAGCCAGAAGCGGCCAAAGCTGGCATTGACCATGAAGACCTTAGGGATCTCCTTGAAAAGGTCTCCGTGAGCAGCAACTATGAAGAATCAACGGCATTGCTGGAAGAAGCCGTCGAGGACATTTGTGCAAGAATTGAAGAGAGTAGTGAGAAGGCCAAGAACGCAATTGAAGAGGCCCGAGCCAAACTTGAAGAACTTAGGATTGAGGAAGTTATGAATCTGCGAATCGCAGAGGATGAATTTGCATCTGCTACAACGAAATGGAATGAAGGCTTGTATGAGGACGCATACCGCATTACCCGGAATACGCTTGAAGCATGTGAAACTGCTCGGAAGGAACACGAAGCGTTCATGGCCCGGAAAACCAAGGCCGAGGTTTCCTTGCAGAACATGGAATCCTATCTGGAAGAGATGCGTGCGGATGACATAGTCGCTCTACTTAGCGTGGAACTAGGGGAGCGGGCAGGATCTCTGTTCGAAGAAGGTAAATTTGAGGACGCAGGAGATAAAGCCGAGGAAGCACTTCACCTCGCAAGAGAAGTACGAGAGACCTATGAGCTGGCAATGGATGGATTACGAAACATTCGGGATGATTCAGAGCAGGCAGAATCAAGGGGGGTTGACATCTCCGGACTTACGGATGATGTCGATTTGTTGGCCGAGGGTCATAGCTACTACGAGCTGGAGCTAGCCGTCGAAAAGACAAGAGAAGATTTCTCATCCCGCATTGAGGCTAGAAAGGAGGAGGTAAGGGGGGATATTTCCTCCCAGAAAGAACTGATTGATAGTCTGTTGGAAGATGAGGTGATGAGCGCCTCCCCAGGGATGGACCTTCTAGAAGAAGCTAGCAAGAAAGTGGAAGAGGAATCATTCGTCGAGGCTGTTGACCTCGTGAGGAGAGCTTCTGAAATAGCCACGGAAGCAAGTATGATAAGGGAAGAGCGCAACCGAGCACTCGCCGAAGTGGAAAAGGTCTTCTCTCGTGTTGACAAAGCCCGTGTGGAAACGGATGATTTTTCCAAGAGGCTGAAGACCGCCCAACGTGAGACAGACGATGTGAATGCAACAACTCTACTGGATGAACTCTCTCAAATGATGCTCCGTATATTGTCTGAGAAGAGAGAGTTAGTGACAGAATCCATCGAAGACTCGTTGACCAAAGTCGGAGAACTCCACAGAGAGGTTCTTGACGTATCGGATGTCGAGCACATGATATCCGAAGCAAAGGCCAAAGTTGACGAGGGATTCCTCTCAGATGCAGAAGTCAAAATCCAGAGTGCCAAAGTAAGGATTAGAGAATTAGGTGATATGGTCGTTGAAAGGCGTGAACTGGCAGACAAAGCTGAAAGAACTCTTTGGGAAGCCAAGAAGGCAGGTGTCGAGAGCGGACAGTTCTATGTGAATCTGGAAAAAGCCAGACTGAATCCAAATGTTCATGAGTCGATGGCCGGAATCAAGGAAGTAATCAGAAACACTCACACAAGGATAAAAGAACTCAAGCAAGGGGCCGAAGTCCTTCTGAATTCAGTCCAGGCCCGTATGCTCGAGCTCGAGGAGAAAGGAATAATAAACAAGGAACTGGCATCGGTCCAATCTTCAGCTGAGCAGATGAGTAGGATTGGCAACTACGGAGATGCGATTAGGCTTTGTGATAAAGTTGTTGCAATGGCCGACGAAACTGAGAAATCATTTCGACTCCTTCAAGAGCTAATGGACAAGGCGCAGCGTCATATCGGTAAAGCATGGAGGCTTGGCATAGAGACCGATGACCTCATAGAAAGGCTTGGAAAAGCCCGATCTCTGGATGATTACGAACAGGCCATAGAAATCGTGCGCGAAATGATATCAGATACAGGAGCTAGGTTTGAGGAAAAAGGCGTCCAGGTCTTGCCCACCATTGAGGGGCGAGAAGAGGCGGTTATTGGTGCCAAGGTCGCGAAAAGTGTCGTTGACATTTCCGCGAAAAAACCAAAAGAGGGGAAAGCAGTTCTTCCAGGGGAAGAAGTTGTTCTCCGTGTTCCACCGCCACCTGATGAGGTATTACTCTCTAGAAGGGATGCCGAAAAGATACTTACTCATCTCAAGAGAGTAGTTGATTTCTCGAAAGCGGAGAAAGTCCAAGTTCAGGCCGTGGCCGGGGAACTTGAGAAGGCATGGTCATCATTGGACAATCCCGATAGGGGTAGGATTGTCAGTAAACTGAGGGAGGAGATTGACGACTTGCGCCAGAATCATCTTCTGGACAAGTGTAGATGCGGAGCCCAGAACCCAGAGGGATCGAGATTCTGCAGCATTTGTGGGGGCGGATTGGAAGTTGACGACCTCGGACGAGCCTTAGCCATCGGAATCGAGAGGATTTGCCCCAGATGTTCAAGGCTTTATGAGGGTGATAGTAGCTTTTGCGAAGTCTGTGGCATCGAACTTGGCGAAGCCAAGGATCTGATTCCAAAAGGGGCTATATTGAGGGATGCGGAAACCGGAAACGAAGTAAGCTTTGCTCAGGGCGATGAGAGAGTGCTCGGAAGAAGAGATTTCTTGGAATGGCTTCCAGCCGAGAAAAGAGACTACATCTCGAGAAAGCACTTCAAGTTCTTCTGGAAGGGAAGAAGAATCTATCTGGAGCATATCAGTGCAACAAATCCAACAAAGGTCAACGGAAGACCTATCCCAAAAGGAGGGAGTTGTGAACTGAAGAAAGGGGACAGAATCGACCTTGCAGAGGGCGTACTCGTACTGGAAGTTGATATCTCGTCCTAATCAAGAAGACTTTTCCCAGAGCTCGGAGAATCTCAGGACGGCATTCTTCTCAAGAGATATGGGCTACGAGATTCAGAACGTCGGCAACAACGATTGTGTCTCCGTCACGCAGAGGTTGCTTTCCTGTGCCTGCAATATCTTGTCCGTTGAGTTTGGTGCCGTTGCTTGAAGGTTGACCGGCATGACCATCCTCGACGAAATAGATGTTCCCCTCCCTGAATATCCGCATTTGCTTACGGGAGATGAGATTGATTTCCTCCTCACGGATCAGTCCCTTGAAGTCCTCCCTACCCAACACGAGTTGGTCTGCTATCTGCAACATGCTCCCATCTGGAAACTCCACACGTGCCATTGGTGCCAATGACTCACCTCCTTTCTGTTATGTGAACCTTGAGCTTAATCGCATCTGCAACCCTGATTGTGGCACCCTCGGTCAACGGGGCTCGACCTTTTCCTCGAAGATCCCTTTCATTGAGAAATGTCCCGTTGGTACTGCTGGCGCCTCCCACCCCATCTTCAATGAAGAACCGCGGCCCCTCGCTGAAGATCCGGAAATGCTTCTCAGAGATAGTCTCAAGTCTGTCTTCTTTAACGATTCCCGAGAATTGATCTCTCCCAAAGACCTGCTCTCCATCCACCGATAGTTCCTTGCCAGCCTCCGTTTTGAGGACCAATCTCGGACCCTGTATGGCCCTCGTTTGCGAAACTGCCATTGTCGGTGCTTCGACTCCTGCGATTTCTTCGATTCCCAAAGTCATAATTCCCGCAAGAGAAATAGTGCTTCCTGGGCTCAGTTTCTGAGGACCACTCCCTCGTATATCTCTTCCATCTAACATCGTTCCGTTGGTGCTCGACCTGTTCTGGTACCCATCTTCGACATAGAATGCGCCACCAGACTCGAATATCCTCAGATGCCTCTTAGATATCTTGCGCGCGTCCTCGGCCGAGACCATGCCCGCAAAATCAGCTCTGCCGAGAACAGTCTCACCAGACAGTGTCCGGGTCTGTTGGTTTGGCAACCTTACCGAAATGCCTGGGCCAGCGGCACTCACTTCAGTCGGCAACATGCCGGGTTCGACGGCACGCGTTTCAGGAGCCCCAACTCCTGGAGGTGAACGCATCTTCGCTCCTCGAGGTCTAATCCGAGTAACTGGTTCTTCCCGCTCAACAACTTTGTGTACAGGACGGAACACTTGGACGCTGGGCTTCCTCAGCATGTACAGAGCAACTATGGCGATAATGACAACAGTCAGAACGATGATTATTGCAATTACAAGCATAAGGGGTATTCCAGCCTCTACCTCGTCTGGGCTGACTTCCAAATCGTAATAATTCCCATAGTCCTGGCTATCCGGTATCCATGAGCCAATCAAGTCCTGATAGTCGTAGGTTATTTGGCAGAACCAACCATAGTTCTTCGCCGCGATATCTCTGGGTACTTCAAACTGGACAGAAACGGTATATGATTCTCCGGAGCCGACTACCCTGTCGACGGTCCCAGAGCGATGGGGTTGTGAGTAAAGATCCCATTCGATATAGCATGTTACCTGGTCAATCCTTTCCTGCCGCATATACGTATTCGTCAAAGTTATGCGGAATGCGTTCGTATCTCCCTGTGCAACCGGGTTCTTGTCAAAAGAATGGCTGACGCTCCATCCTTGAGCACTGACTATGGAAGATGACAACGCCAACGCGAAAAGAGATACAATGCACAAGCACCAGACCAGGCCTACTAATTTCCTCCTCCTATCCATGCAAATCCCCCTTGGTGCACGTGAACAATTCTCACAATATAAAAAGATATCGTCAAACGAGGTGTGGATGTTGACTCAAGGAAGGAATAGTATTGTAGGGGTCCATCTCGCCTGCTCCTTGGAGAAGAGTGGGAAGGGACAGCTGTACGTCGCAGCCAGTTGAGGATGCACTTGAAAATGGAAGCTCTTTTGAAGGGCTAGGAACCCGAATTGGGTGAAGGCACTGGCGATACTCCTATCTCACCTATCTCATATGGAATTCTCCATTCCTCTGGACAACATTTAAATATGGCTCCTCGATTGAAGAAGACAACTCCAGATGTGTGAGGGGAGGTTATGCGACGAAGTCAAAATGACTCAGCAAGAAGTACTTATCGGTGCACATTTTTGAAGGCCTTCTCACGATCGTTGCTGGTGGTTGTTGTTGGGATTCTTGTAGTCTTGCAGCTTCATTCTTTTGATGCCAGTGCCGAGACGAGAGTGGTTGCGACTGACCCGATGCCAACATATGTGAACAGAAGTAGCGACCCTGTTTTAGCAATAGCTCTCAAGATTGACAACAATTCTCAAGGCCTCGACTACTCGAGCAAGCTGAACTGGATGAACATAACTTTCACAAATGTTTCTGATTTCTTCCCTTCCGATCTTGCCTCTCTCTCAAATGACACAACTAGCGGTGTGGCTGTATACAATGAGACCGACGGCACTCCCGGGTTCTCCGGTGGAGACACTCGGGTGGGAACCGTTACCGTATGGTTTGGTACAAGTCCGAACTGGTATGTGAACATAACGTCCTTGGATGTGGGTCTTTTTTCAGAGTCAAGTGATAATACTGCTTACATTGTCTTGCGTACAAGTGATACAATCTTCGACGGGGATAAATTCAATGTTTCGATTGGTATAAATCAAATCAATGCCACATATGGGAATGCTCCCGCCCAGTCTTTGTTCTTTCAAGACATTACTGCAGATACTTTGCCTCCCGCATCTAGCGTTAACGCTATCTCCCCCTACTGGTACATCACATCCCCCATCACGATCGATGCCACAGCGAATG
>SOIM01000052.1 GCA_004377185.1 Methanomassiliicoccales archaeon
ATCTCCTCGGCCTCTTCCTTCGTTATGTCAGGCAGGTCGAGCAGGTGCGCGAAGAACTTCTCCCGCCCCTGGAGGTCCTTTGTCAGAGCCTTGATGTCCTCGCGCTCTTCATCGCTCAATTCCCGCTTGTGGATGAAATCGTGAACCAGGTCCCGCAGAGGTATCTTTCTCCCGGCTATCTCGACGTCGTCGGGAATCGTCTCCCCCACCCAGAAGAACAGCGAGCGGATCCTGGCCATGACCTTCTCCCGCTCTTCCCTGGTCAAGAGCTCCTCCGGCCTGTGCTTGTGCTTCTCATGGCCGATGTAGGACATCGCTTTCAAAACCGCTTGCGGATATAAGTCATCGTCGATGCTTTGCAGACCATGGCCCATGCTTCCTGTCCCCGTGAATCCGCAGGAGCCCGAAACCAAGACTCAAGCGTCACCTCTCAACACCTTGGCCTCGTGGTCGAATGTTCCGTAACGCCCTGTCATCCAGTTCCCCAGAAGGGCGACCAAGAAGCCTATCCGTCTTTGTTTCGGCTCACGGAGTTCTTCTCTCTCAACCGCCCTCGGTATAGACAGGAAAGCAGAAAGCTTGCCCCTACAAAGAGAACAACGAGTACTATTGTGACGACTCGAGCCATCCCAGTTTCGTAGAAGACGAAGAACACGTCGGATATCAGTATCAGGATGGAATACTTCACAAATCCTCCCAAAGCAACGTAGAATATCGATTTTGAGAAATCCCAATCACAGACAGCAATGAAGGCACCAGTGTAGGGCACAACTGGCACGATCCTATTCAAGAGTATGATCCTCTCGTCTCTTATCATCAGCATCGACATGTAACTCTTCATTCGATTCGTTATCCATCTCGGAAGCTTTGCTTTCTTGGCAACAACATACAAGATGGCATTTCCAGTCACCCCGCCAACGACAGCCACCGCTAGGACCAGTGCGCCCCAGGTCATCGAAGGATACAACCCGAAAGTTATCACTGCGAAGAGCTCGGGCAGAACAGGAAATAGAACTGCATCGATAATGAAAATGAGAAAAAGCGCCAGCAGTACTCCGACCGTACCGAAAGGTCCAAAGAAATCATAGATGCCCTCCACAAACAATTGACAACCTCTCAGCTCATAAGACCATCATACACACGAGCCAGTTCCACTGCGCATTCTCTCATATCATGTTCCCTGGCAATCTCCAGAGAGCCCTTCTCGAGATCATTTCTCAGTCTCTTGTGGTCACGAATGGCAGAAACGTGCGAAGAAAAATCCTCAACACTCTTGCCCTTCAGACAGTTCTCTCCGTGCGTAAATAGGCCCTCATAGATCGGGATATCTCTGATAATCAAAGCTTTGCCACAGCTCGCAGCTTCAAACAGGGCATTTCCATAACTCTCAGCGTATGTAGGGAAAAAGAATGCATCACTCCCAGAGTAGGCAGCAGGTATCTCAGAAAAAGGGAGATGACCTAGAAAGAGCACGTTTCTGGGGATGTCGTCTAGGTCCACCTTTTGAAGGAATGGCTCCGAAGAACCCACCCAAAGGAATTTCATGGACTCCTTCCTTTCGAGCGCTCTCGCCACTGCCATGAAGGTTTCGACGCCCTTCCTCGGGAGCGTTAGCCCTACACTGAGAACGACGAAATCATCTTCTGCGAAACCATGCTTCCTCCTGAACATCCTCCTCCTTTCTTCAGAGCTTCTAAAGACGCTTCGATTGACACCATTGGGCACGACTTCCATACGAGATTCTATTCCTTCCTTGACAAGAACCTTCTTGACATAGGGGGTGGCGCAGACTACGACATCCGCAAGACCATAGAAGTACTTGGAATACCATTTGAACGGACGGTAGAGGAATTCACCAAGAACGATCCCCCCCTTAGCGAGCTCTGGTATGTGTCGAGCATGGATGACCAATGGCTTCTTGCCTCGGGTCTTGCAGGCCAAGAAGTATGATGCGAAGAGAGGATTATGGATATGCAGAATGTCGAAGCCTCTTTCGGGCTGATTGATCAGGACTTCGTATCCCAGCTTTCTCAGTTCCCGCGAGACTTGAGGAACATTCGTGCCCATTCCTCCACTATTACTGACGTTCATCGCGTGCTTGACCCATCTCAGCCCCGTAATCATGGAGATTCTAGTCTTGGACATTGGTTTCATCTCTAGTCTCTGCCGAATCTAGAGCGAGCATCATCTCAGCGCACATCGCCATAATTCCAACCGATTCCGAAACGACCAATATCGAAAGGGCATTTGACCCTTTCCTTCCTTCCCGACAGATCGCGTTCATCACTCCGCAACTAGAGGCGGTCGACTACCCCATATACCTCAACGCGTCGGCTGGTGAAGTTCTCGATGCCTTTATCGATGGTACAATCGTGCAGGCCAACGATGCAACATAGGTTATCAGAGTGATAGTAAGCAGGTGCATCCATGGTATGCTGAAACTGACATCTTCCTCGGCCATCATCGAAG
>SOIM01000001.1 GCA_004377185.1 Methanomassiliicoccales archaeon
TGAAGTGCCCTTGAACGGCGACCGAGATCTAAACGGTGGCATCAAGGTACGGTCGCATGTGGTGCAGACGTTACAGGACCTGTAACATTCGGTGTAACATCCGTAGGATTCGGTGTAACATTTGGGGGCCAGTGTGGATGTAACATCCGTTGTAACATCCGGTGTACTTGCGTTAGGTCCTATTGCAACACCCTGTGGGGGGACGATAAGAATACAGTACAAAGGCAAGGACCCGAACGGGTGATTGTGTGGTAGACCCTCTGCTAGAACAGGAGTCTCGTCCGGGTCCCGCCTAGGTCATCCTTACCTATCCTTCCTCCTCTTCCCCTTCCTCGGGCTCGTAGTCGCCCTTCTCGATGTCATCCTCAATCCCTCGGTGTAGTTCCTCAAGTTCTCCCGCTATGTCTTCGAACTCGGGGAGGTCGGGGTATTCTACCTCAATCTCCCTACCACGTTCAAGGAGGATCTCCTTCATGGCATTCGTGAAGTCCTGTGTGAACCCGCGCCTGTGTGCCTCGACATTCTCGTCCCGTGCCCTTGAGCCCTTTTGGTGTAAACCTCGCACACGGTTTGTGAATTTGTGGGAAGAATCCCTCATGAGGCCGCCCCAAAAAGGATGTTAGAAGGACTGGTGGCCTCCGTTGGGAGGGGGGATTGGAGGGTTATGGGCCAATTGTTACTGGTCTCTTTCAGGCATGGGGTGGCCGATACGATTGTCGCGTTAACTTCTTCCAAAACGGACTGACATTGAGGGTTATTCGTGAATAGGATACAAGTTATTTACCAGGAATAACCTGTAGAATCTGATTAGGTGAGGATATGGCTAAGAAGAAGAAAGCAGAGGTTACAGTAGATGAGGAAGAGCTAGAATTTCACGTAGGTCTCGCAGAAGCGACAGAGGCAATAGAGATTGAAATAGACAAACTCTTGGACGAGATAGAATCTCTAGATGCATCGGATGAAGAAAAGGATGAAATCTGGGAAAAGGTAAGGAAACGGCTCGTGAAGGAACTTGAGAAGATGAAAATCAAGGAGTGATACCTCAGTTGAATACTCCTTCATTTGGCAGTCGGAAAATTATAATACCACTGCCCAACAATGACTAAGTCATGGCAAAGAAGATGACCAAGAAAGCCGCAGGGAGAATACAGAGCGCCGCCGACAAGACAGGGAAGAGTCGAGACTTCAAGGCAAGGGCCCAGAGGGCGGCGGCCAAGAAGAAGAAATAAACGGGAACAAGCGAAACTGAGAACCTAATAGGGGCGTTCCGGGAGAACGCGCCCAACAAGATGAGTGGGCTATAAATCTCACCCCCCTCTATTTTTTTGGAGCTGACGGTGTTTGAAGAGATAGTTTGTCGTCGAGAGCACCGGTTAGGCGGACATTGGTGAATGGCGGAAAGGGAATCGTTGCACACACTCTGATACGGAACATCTTCCGATTTCTATTCGGCTTTTCCTCGAATGGCTCCCAAATCTGAGGCCATATCATCGGCCAGCTGATACACGAACACACGACCACGCTTTTGTCCCTTCTCCGATTCTGGATGGAATCGATTCAGAAGACCCGACTTCATCAACCTCCTGATCCTGGCAGAACAGACAGACAATTTCAGGCCCGTCGAATAGCATATTTCCTCCAGCGTCAATGAATCCTCCAGGGTGGATGCGAGTATGAAAACCTCTTCTTCGTCAACTTCAATGTCGGACTTCTTTTGGAAGTAATTCTTCAAATGTTCGAAATTGCCAAGCATCCTCTCTCGAAGCATTTATTCTTTCTCCCCGAATCGATTGTGAACAAAAGTAACCCTAAATGGCAAAAGAGTTTTGTTAATGTTATCAATTTTGAGAACGGTTGTGGAAAGACCATATGGACATATCATTATCAATGACATTATGGTCCTTGGTTTGTATTTTCTGAGTGGTTTAAATACCAGTATTCAGTTATTCCTGATGTCAGAAAAAATCTCGAATTGGGAATTGGAGAACAGCTACTGACCGAATTGAAGCCAGAGCATATTGGAGACCTTGAGGAGTTCCTTCGGAAGTCCACACTAAAGGGTATGTCCAAGGTGACTGTGAGGACGTACATCTATCAGGCAATGGAACTGCTCAAGTACGTAAAGAAGCCCTTTTGTGAGATAAGCAAGAGGGAGATTGAGGACTGGCTACTGACAAAATCAGAGCCGTCCCGGGAGACCGCGCTAATACAGATTCGGGGTGTTTTCAGATTGGCGAATGGTGGAGTCGTTCCGGACTCTATTAGGGGCATAGAGATTGGCGCTTCACGTAGGGCGACTCCTGTTGATAGTTTCGATAACCTACTCACTCAAGACGACCTGAAAAAGATGGCTGAATCGTCACCGAATCCGAGGGTTCTTACCTATTCCCCGGCAGGAGGAAGGATGCCCACATAACTGACGAAGGGGTGCGGATGCTTGTTAAGGAGATGGCTCAGAAAGCAGGACTCAGGAAGCGAGTCTATCCGCATTTGTTTAGACACTCCCGAGCCACTGAGTTGGCGAATGTCCTCACCGACCAACAGATGAAACAATACTTCGGATGGGGTAAGGATTCTGCGATGGTAGGTCGCCATACGCACTTGTCTGGAAAGGAGACAGACAAGGCAATTCTGGAATATTATGGGGAACACAAATCTGAGATGCCAAAAGAGGAGAATCCATTTGAGCCGGAGATGGAGACGTTAGTGAGGGAGTTAGTTGAAAAGATGTTGGATGGATCCGATTTCAGATCGTCCATAAGGAAAGCCTTGGAGATAGCAGACGATTTTCAGAGCGATAGCCAGTAGGTTTGGGGGGCCTATGGGCACACATCGGGCGAACAGGCCGAGAACGGGGTGCGAGAGGGATTCGACTGGGTGTCGGATGGGGTGTTCATCTAGTCGGATGTTCCTTCCAACTGTCTGTCCCATTTTCTCCGTTCTCTGAGACTCATCAAGAGAAACTATAAAAGGAGAGGAGTTATTATAGGGTAGCTGAACGTCGATGAGAGGGGTAACACTTTCACTTTCCCATCACTGGAGTTCTTATCAAGACTTGGCTTTCTGGGGTCAGTCAAGACCCTGTAAAGGGGGAACGGAGGCACGAAAAGATGAAGCATTTGGGACTAGAGGAATTGGCCATCGGGAAGGTTAGGGAGAACGACTACAACCCGCGGAAGCGGTTTGATGATGCCGCATTCCGCGAGCTTATGGAGTCAATCCGACGTGTGGGATTGATACAGCCCGTCATTGTCCGTCCTGTGGATGACGGTCACGAGGTCGTCGTAGGCGTCCGACGTTACCGAGCGGTCAAGGAAATTGGCGCGAAGAAGATTCTCTCGAACGTCGTCGAGGCCGACGACCAAGAGGCTCGCATTCTCTCCCTGACGGAGAATCTGGCACGGGATGAACTCACCGCAATTGAGGAGGCACGGGCCTATGCTGAGTATTTAAAGGCCTCCGGCTTGGACGGCGTCAAGACCAAGGTTCCGGGCGGTGAGAAGGCCGTGACAGATTTGGGGAACAAGATAGGAGTTGATTCGTCAACCATCTATCATCGTCTCGCACTGCTTGCCCTCCCTGAGGAACTTCAGGCTGAAGTTGAAGAAGGCATCCTGCATCTGCACCCGGCTGAAATAATTGCCAGACTCCGACAACTCACGGATGAGGGCCTCCAGGTTCAGAAAATGCGGGAACTGGCTGTTCGGGTCAAGAGACTTTCAGAGAGTCAGCTTCGTGACGAGGTCAAGAGAATCCTGGCGAGCGCAAAGAAGCAGAAGTCACGCGATGAGGATGTGCTCAACGAATACCGAAAGAACCACACGGACAAAGAGCGAGCGGCGGCATCGTCCCTCAGATCGGCGGTGGCGTGGGCGGTCAAGAATGTTGATGAGGGATGGCTAGAGGAACAGGAGTTGGAGGTTCCCAAGAACGGAGATAGCCTAGTGGACGAAGGCAACACCCTGCAAGACATCCTCAGAGGTTGGCAGGACCACCTTCAGGGGGACGAATACAAAACTCTCACTCAGAAAGGTATCAGCATCGAAGAAGAAATGACTCGTGTGAGGCAGGCAGTAGACATCATAGAGGAAATCGGTCCGGAGGGAGATGCCTACAAATGCCCGTGGTGTCTCGGCCTTACGCGTCCTTCGAAGCTGAAGGAGGAAGTGGAAACCTACGAGCGCCAAATTGAGGCCATTCAAGAACAGAAAGGTGAACTCAGCGCAGAGGCGGAGGAAGCGGAGAAGGTGTTGAAGGACCTTCTTGGTGACCTTCGAGAATACCGCAGTGCCAAGGAACTACTTGCAAAACAACTCAAGCAGATGGATCGGGGCGACGAAGCAAAAGCACTGGAGGCTGGCTGATGGTAATTCTCCGCCGTCCGCTCCTTTCATCCATCATCGTGGGAGATTATACTCGAACTCTTCCAGAAACCGCTTGGTTCATTCGCACTGAGTTCAAAATGGACCGGAGCCCAAAGCATGACTTTCATTATCCACCAGAGGGCAGGTGGCCCGGAATCGACCTCAAATGGAGCGCCATCGCGCCATATGTTCCCAGCCAGGTTGTACATTTCCGCAATCCGATATGGAAATCTCTTGCCGAAGACAAAGCGAAACCGTTCGAAGAGCACAAAGGAACCTTTCAAGATGAGGGGTGGGTGGACCTACCATCATTTATTGCATCCTACTTCCAGGTCATTGAGGAGATGAAGCGATTCCATGACCCCAAATGCCCCGCTTGTAATGAGCCTCTTCCCACTATCGATGAGGGAAAAGGAACAAGATTAGGTCCCAATCCTGACCCGACTTGTGAAGACCGATTCTACTTCATGGATGCCCGTGTGATGGAGGTTTTGGACGCAGAATATGTAAGGCGCGACCTCCGCTATGAGGCGGAGTTCGCTGACGCATTCATAGAAAGCCCTGATGAAGTCGATTGGAATCCCTATATTGACTACTGCCATGAGTGGCTCGACCCTGCATTCTACGCCGAGAACGCACCATTCAACATCGGATTCTTTGGCAAAGAAAGGAGGCTCAAGAGCAAAAAGGCTCGCGAGGCTCTGGCGAAAGCGGCACCCGGTCGTGTCATCAAACCGATGGACCTGATCAAGGTATGGGAGTGCTATGCGAAAGGTATCTGGAAAGCAGGGCGAAGGCGTGCCTTCTACGGTCCAGACCGGAAGGGAAAGGGACGGCCAAAGCATTTGACTCCACGTGAATGGGACATCCGAGAAATCGAGGTGTGGGATGAGTTGCGTCTGAAGCAGTTGTTCCCCGAGTTGAGGGCCACACGGATGCTAATGATTGCAGAGTTTGAGGGTCGTTGGGTAACTAAGGATGAGTTCCACGACACCGACGCCACTTTGACCTGAAATTTGACGGTGGATTTGATTCAAACCCCTCGCCGATAGGAGGCCCACCTTTGAATTGCATCATCTTTTCGCCAAGACTTTGCTTCTGAACCGATGAAAGGTTGCCCATGGAAATGTGCCCATGGGCGGGTTTCACGGTGCACCAAAGTTTACTTAGGTTCTTTGACTTTCTGACAGCCATGAAGCATCTGCGAGTCTCAGATTCGGTCCAAGACGCGAGTCAATTCTTCACGTGGAAAATGTCTCCTATTAAACAGCTCTTGGGACATGTAATAACATGTACACATGAACACCAGTATAATAGTGGTTTTTTTGCCGTTTATATTGGATGGGGGTGTCAGAAATTAGTGACGGGCTAAACAGCTTTTCGCCACTCACTTCGTTCGTGGCACATAGAAGGTTTTCGGTCGCTTCGCTCCCTTACTGGTTGCCAAAAACTTAGGTAATAACATAACGAATACAGAATTCTAGGTTCATCACCTATATGCTAAGCTCTCGGCAATGTAGTTAATGGACATCCTCAACTCATCTGTGGCAGCTACTTGAGCCTCCGTGGCTGTTGCAATAGTCTTCGTCGCTTTCTCAAGTCTATAGCTTGTCAGTATAAGTCCACATGTAGCGATTATTAGTCCAATTGTTGCATAAACAAGAGCCCATTCTGGCGGTATATCCATTTTGAACACCTCAGTTCAGAGAAGATATTTAGTGGTTGTTAAAAACTTACCTAGCAACCGTGTCAAACAGGGAATCATTGATACATTCTGTTTTGTAGTTGCTTCGGTAGAGGGTGTGTCAGACCGAGCAATGTATTAGAAAGTGGATCTGGTTCTAATGGAGCGTCCTATTACAGGCCAGAACTGAGAAAAAAAGAGGACTTACTCCTCCTTTGCCTCTGCCTCAACCACTGCCCACTCGCCAGAGGCCAATTTCTTGACCAGCTCTGTGGTCATGTAGGCAATTGTCTTTGGCTCCCGAGCACCAAAATATTTGGTGTAGGCGGGCCAATCACCTGATTGAATGACCCGGTGTCGTTTTGTGGGCGGTTTCGTCTCAGGCTCACTCGGGCATTCAATCGCCTTTCGCACATCTATAGGTTTGGCTTCCATGTTTTTCACCTCAATAATCAGTTATGAAGTGGTATTAGAATCACCATTAACACTGGAAATTAATCCCAATGGTATCTGGTATTATCAATGATGATAAGAGGTTTCCCATCTACTCAAGGACCTGAGTGATAATCTGCCGATCGGTGGAAGAAATAATTTGAGGTCGTTCTGATGAAAAATCGGGGTGCGAACGACCTCTTCGTTGTGGAGGGATGCTTAGATAACAGCAGTCAAATGGAGGTTGCAGTACATAAACGTTATTCCTACGTTTTGGCTCTTGATAAAGGAGGAATGTCATTCTTCCCTATGGAGTGCGACATAGATCACTCTTTTTCTCCATCGGTTTTGAAATCGAAGTTCGAAGCCCTCCATCAGCTTCCTTGACAAGCAGTAATGATGTCGTACTCCTTTTCGAACTGCGACAAAGATGATACTTCGGGCACAAAGATTGGCAGATTCGCCACTATTGTCCTGGATTGATAACCCTTATCATATCGTGCACCTCGAAGCTCTCGCCGTTTGTCCATTGACCTGTGACTTTGATATCCACCGAATCTGAGACGAGTACTATGGCCTGGACCGCAGCTCGGTCGAACTTTATCATCAAAGTTGTGTTGTTTTGTATGTCCCACCATTCGGGTCTGATGACATCGTTCAATAGAAGAGATGAAGTGTCAATATCATCGGCGTGGGCATTCTCGGTTGTGAGAGAGGCTGTTATCCATTTACCTTTGGATTTGAGGTTTAGTGTGTCAGGATCGATGTCGAGCGTGATGGAGCGTGTTGCTGGGGCTAGTTCGGCTTTGGTAGCGTATTTGACATCCCCAACATCCCGCAAGTAATAGCTTATGTGGGCATCGTCGCAACTATCGAGAGCCATGGAGGTGAAGTAACCAGTCATACCATCAGAATCAACTGTCTCAATGTCCCATCCAATTCCGTTCCATTCGGTGTACACGATGTCATCGCCGAACTCATCGAAATAGCTGATGTGCGGGCGCTCATTACCGTCAAGGGCCAGAGAAGTCCATTGGCCATCATGATGGAAGGTGTCTATCTTCTCGATGTGCCAAGCTAATCCGGTCCACTTCGCATATTTTGCATTACCTTCAGTAGTGTCAAAGTAGCTGATGTGTGGATAATCGCTACCATCCAGAACTAAAGAAGAAAATTCTCCAACCCTGCCATTAGAGTCCACTGTCTCAATCAGCCAAGTATTCCCGCCCCACTTTGCATACTTGAGATCCCGATTGCCCCCATCAAAATAGCTTATGTGAGGATTGTCGCTGCCGTCCAGGGCTATGGAAGTGTGCCAGCCAACAATACCAGCGTAATCCACCGTCTCGATGTTCCACACACCTCCGTCCCACTTTGCATACTTGAGATCCTGATTCGTTCTATCAGAATAGCTTATGTGTGGGTTGTCGTTGC
>SOIM01000027.1 GCA_004377185.1 Methanomassiliicoccales archaeon
TTCGACGGACCGCAATCTCGCACGGAAAAGAGAAGGCCCTGAACGAAGCCTACCCCTAGCGAGGGAAAAGCTGAGGAGGTTTACAAGAGAAACCTCCGGAACGGTACCAGGAAGGGGACTACCGGAATCTTCCTACCCCAAAATACAGTATTGATCCATGCTAACAGAGGGTCTAAAAGGAAATGTCGTGAAGCATAGGGAAATATGACAATTGCAGAGCTGAAGGCTCACTAACCCATCCCGAAACGATTTCGTAGAAATGGGTGGTTTCGGTGGCAGAGTGAGGGTGGGGAATTCCATGACGAAATCTTCAATGCTATTCTATCTTGTTCAACCTCTCTCTACCAGAGATATTGCTTCTTCAGGACATGTGTTCATACACAACCCACATCCGAAGCATTTGTCTTGCCTGAATTCCAGATTGCCATCTATCAAAGTCCTAGCCTTGAACTGGCACCTTTCCACGCAAGTGCCACAGGATTTGCATCTATCCTCGTTTTGATCTGCCACGTATTTTGAGCTGAATACGTGATCCTCGTAACCAAAGCGTATGGCAGCACTCAGAGAGTGACAGCAACATGAACAACAACTGCAGACATACTCTATCCTGTCCGTGCCCTCAAATACATAAGCCATGTGAACAAGACCTGCATCATACGTGCGCTTCATGGCTTCCAACGCTTCCTCAATAGTGATTTGTTTTGCGTTATTCCTCTCGATATTCTGAATTGCTGTATCATTGATTCCAAGGCAGCCGTCCATTGGATCTATGCAGTTGCCAACCTTTTTCCTACAACCGCACTCCAATTGGGCTATTACTGTGGCCCTTTTCAGGATTTCCTCAAGCTCACTCAAGTCAAGTACCCTTTGTCTACCCCTTATGGAAGTATTCACAGGGATAGTGACCGCTGTCATCTTGCCAATGTAGTCTTTCTCGAGTTCTTCCCTTGTCCAGTCATTCTTCCCTGGAATCATCCAACATTCAATCCCACTCAATTACTTGAAGGTTATGGAGCCGATTACGGTGGGAATGATGAATCTCATTGCATCCTCAGCGGCTTCAAGGTTATCTCCGATCTTCCCACTTTTGACTTCGTTCATATTGAAGTGCGACAGAAGTAATGCATACACGGGGAAATTATCAATCAGAAGTGTTTCAGGCATTCTGTCTTCGCAAAATGGTGAAATGAAACCTCCATATATCATTCTGCCACCCGCATCGTTATCTGCGAAGTCCAATGGGTCCGTTGTTCAACATTTTTGAGGGTCAAACACCTTCGCTTCTTTCCCTCATTCATCGCATCTCGCCAGCTTCTCTTAGGAGCGAAGCAAGAATTCTAAACGTCTTAGGCATACGTCTAAAATACATTCCTCTATTGAATTGAAGTCCACGGCTTTCCACAGGCTCTCTTCAACCTCTTCCGCCTACATGGCGAGTGGTGGCCTTCACCTTCACTATGGGGACCATCAAAGCAAAAGGAACTCATGAGCATCGGCAGTGATACAATCAAACCAATTCTCTAGACTTTCACACCCAGTATCTTCACTCTCCTGGTACTCTCCAGGTTCCGCTCACGCTCATGAATATCCAATATCCCTTCCCAGTCTCGAATTCCCTCAGCGGCGATCCTCCAGGATCGTTGGGGTCATACCACTTCCAAGGCGCCTTTCTATCGGTGGGATCATAGTGTAGGACAAGCACATACAGGCCAGCCAAGCCGTGATTGTCAAGAATACCAGGTAGGGCGTTAACCTTGAAGTTTGGATAACCCACAAAGAACCATGCATCAGCACTTATTGTGAGATTTATCATAGTAGTCTTGGGAACTATGCCAACTGTAACAAAGCCCAGATTCTTCCTTTTCGAGATAACACGGATTCCCATCGTGTTGTCCACATCGGTCAAAGAACCCCCGATTCCAGGAGTCCATCTCAGCCACATGGCCGTTGCTGAATCGTAGACCGCCACTTCTCTTATTTCAACAGATATCGCATCGAAAACTGCTTCCACGGACGTGTTGTTCAGTTGGAACGGAATCGAAATGTCGTTCGTACCCTTGTGCAGTTGGTTGTAGAACTTCCCGACTTTATTGGTATTGGTTTCAGACATCCCACTGGTTATGTTGATTGCTCTGACCACGTAGTAGTAGTTGTTTGGATTTGTAGCAGTACCAGATATGTCATGGTATGGTGGCGCGGTGACCTGGTCGTACGGAATATTGAAGT
This sequence comes from Methanomassiliicoccales archaeon, assembly GCA_004377185.1. GTDB lineage: Archaea > Thermoplasmatota > Thermoplasmata > RBG-16-68-12 > SOIM01 > SOIM01. Next base: position 2,227 of record SOIM01000027.1, read on the forward strand.
TAAACCCGTCGACGGTAGGTGCCCGGAAGATGTTGAACCAGACATCAGGTTTGGGATCTGCAACCGTCCAATTCAGTTTGAGTCTGTCACCCACAATGGTTATCCAGAACTCCTCAGGTGTATCCGGAGGTAACGCTGGGTACAGATTCCTGCCTGCTGCCCAGACCATGGCGTTGTAGAGCATCTGCCTGTCATCGTCGCTAGATAGCATCTCCATGAAGCTTGTGAGATATATTCCTCGGTAGCTTGCATTGTCGTTCGCAATCACAGCGCCAAAAGGTGGCGGGGGTGTTGCATCGGCCAGATATTCTCCACCTTCCAGAAGGATACTGGGGACCCATCCGTTAGGATCAGGCACTGACAATCCAGGAGTGCAAGAAAGACCGCTTCCTGTGAAGAACGGGTCAGGCATCTGGAAGAACACTGAATGTTTTGGTTGAAGCTGTTGATACGTCCAGACTCCTGCGGTATTTGTGAACGGTGCTGTGGAATCTATCCCGAACATGGGTGCGAGCAGGTTGTTGTTGGGCAGATGCATGGTGCTCAGTGTCAGTCCAGTTCCAACAATTCCGTGCTCCATCGTTTGGACATAGGTTTGGATCGCATCTATCTCCGAAAGAGTGAACTCTGCTGTCGGAAGCATGGTGGAGTTGGAGCTCGATATCACCAGCACGTCCGCGCTTGAGTTGATCAATTCCATAAGGGTGATGTCTTCCTTGTCCAGATAGGTGTAGTTGATGTCAATCGGATGCGGACCGTATGTGGCCCAATTCGTACTGATTTCATCCCAAGGAGCTAGTACAGGATTGTCCGTTCCCCATGAGTCCAGGATGACCACAATGACCAAATCTGGATCGATAACCTCGATGTTCTTGCAGACCTCGTTATTGAGTGTGTTTATTTCCCACCTTACTGGCCAAGCTCTCATGCACACGTAGTACGTCTCAGGTATGGGCGAATCTGGAGGGTCCCAGGTGAGGGTTACGTTCTTGGATTCGCCTATATCAAGAGAAGGAATGTTCCTCTGGTCCACAATAAAGCCGTCCACTGTGAGGTAGACATCGATTCCTTGGGCCGCATTGTCCTCGAAGACATTTCCGAGATTTGTAAGAGTGGCTGTGATGTCAACTGCAAAAGGTCTGACACGATTTGGAACTGTGAGATTCGATAGTGCAACATCATGGACTCCAGAATCATATCCAGTCCAAACCATGGCGTTGTAGAGCAACTGCTTATCGTACCAGTTAGAGTTCTTCTCCACGAAGTTGGTTATGTAGGCGGCCTTATAGACACCTGGGTCGTGGGTGATGACGGTCGCGTTGTTGTCCGGATGCGCCATGGCTTTATATTCCCCGCCGTCGAGAAGGTCGGCGGTCCAATTCAGTGGAATCCAATAATCGTGGTATGGAGGATAAGGGGGATCGACAACATAAATACCCGGAGCGCAGGTCGTCCCATCCTCTGTGTCATAGCCGACCGGTATGCGGTAGAACAGGGGATGCATCTCTATTGGATTGATGATGCTGAGGTTGTAGAGTCCAGTCAAGTATGTATACAGATTCCCAGCCTTCAAACCGAACAAGGGTCCAAAGGCATAGCCGTGTTCAGGCAACTTCTCCCAGTCAAGAGTCAAACCCGTCCCTATCAGTCCGTGACCTTCCTGGATGTATCTTCTAATGGCATTCCGTTCGTTGTATGAAAAATAATACCCCCACCCGGCTGGGTTATCCATGTAACCAGATCTTGAGCTTGAGATTAGGAGAACGTCTGCATATGAATCGACCAGTTCTTCATATGATATCCTCTCCTTGTTGAATCGTGTGTAGTTGATGTCTATCCTAATGTCTCCAAGAAGAGTCCAGTTCTCGGTCAAGTAGTCCCAAGGCGCTTCATGCGCGAAATCCGTACCCCAGGAATCCAGGATGTAGACCTGGACAGGTACGTCATCCGTGATCTCAACCGGCATGCATGCTTCGTTGTTGCTCGGGTCCTCGTCCGTGATGCCGACAATCTCTGCATACGTGCATAGCTGATACGTTCCCAGTGCAGACGGGGTCCAAGTGAAATACAAATGCGACCTTTCCAAGTGGACAAGACTCGAGATGTTCTTCGTGTCTATGACGCTTCCATCAACTTTCAAATCAACACGTATGGTTGACAAATCCTTCTTGCCGACGTTGGCCACGGTTGATCTGATGTTCACGGGGAAGAATGGCTCGGCAAATCTTGGAGCATTTATCGACGCTTCCACATCGTAGTCGAACACCTCGAATTGTGACCAGACAAAGGTATTGTAGAGTAGTTGCTTCTCATCGAAGTTGGGCATTACGTCCGCGACGATGGAGATCATGACATTTCCTTTGTATATCACAACAGCAGCGGTCCAAATCGGATCTCCGTTCGGATACGTTCCTGTCGATTTCGCACAATACTGTCCGCCCTCCAGATCGGAATCGTTCCAGGCCCAGTCATTGGACGGCAACATAGTTGGACCAAAGGCATTCAGGAACGTGCTGCTGACATTTCTGAAGATGGGGTGATTTGTGCATTCGGGAAACACCCGGATGCTATTGGCATCACCACCTATCCAGAACGGTCGATCAACTATCCCAACCAGATCTACCAATCCATTGTTATTCGAAATATTTGAGTTGAAAGCGGACCCAATGGTCACAAACCCATGCCCTTCTCTCGTCCACCTCTGAATTGCCGCAATCTCCTCATCATCCAGTTCTGTTCCTATAGGCTCAACAAAGTAATAGCCTGACCCAGAGAGAACCAAGACATCCGCTCCAGTTCCAGCTATTGCCTCGTAAGTAATGGGATGAATGTTCAAGGAGGTGTAATCAATCTCAACGACGTCCTCACCGTGCAGATACCAGTTGGCATTCAGATAGTCCCAGGTCTCAATCGGTCCAGGCTTTTGAGTGCCGTAAGACCTCAAAATGGCAATCTTGGAGTAGTTACGCGCGGTGACATTGACTTGCCTGCAACGATAGTTGTTCCAAAGAACCGTCTCCCTGGAAACGGGAGTGGTCTCAATGCAGATGTCGTAGACACCTATCCCCGGTGGATTCCACGAGAAGGTCACGGTAGTGTTTTCCTCGCTGGCAAGATATGGAATCGTTTGTTTGTCGATTGTGGTCCCATTCTGAGTGAGGTTGACCTCAATGTTGTACTCATCCTTCATTGCAATGTTGGACGCTCGGGCACTGATGTTTCTTGGTTCAAGAAACACATAATCCGGCAGGTCCGTCAGCTCAGTGACGGCGATATCATGTTCCAACACCTCTCCATAAACAGCTAGGTCATCTATGAACCATCCGAAGAACATATTGCCCAGCTCGTCCATAGTGTCGAATTTGAACTTGAGCTGCACCAGCTCTCCAGCATAATCCGACAGATTCAGATTCAGCTTTCTCCAGTAGGTATCGGTGCCCTTCTCGGTTGAAATCAGATGCCACCCCTGATCATCTTGCAGAAACACTTGAGAGACGTCGACACCGTCAACCGGTTCACGAGCAAGATGATGCCATTGAGTCATCGCCAGACTGGTTCCCTTTCGGGCATCTATCCAAGGAGTGATAAGTTCTCCCCAGTTTCTGGTCGAGACGAAGGGAGCTCCTGACTGGTTCGTATAGTAGAAGCACTGCCAATCCCCGAACCAATCAAGTCTGTGGCCGTACCACCAGGATATGCGTTCGCTGTGGTAGAAAGGCATGTCGTTCACATTGTTTATGCAATCCTCCTCTCCTTGACTCATGTGCCACAACCCGTCGGGATGAACCCCTCCATCATCCCCTCCGGTGAATGTCCAGTTCCCTTGCCCGTGCTCCATATCATCATAGAAGAATCTTCTATTGATGTCTATCGTTCTTGAGCAGGCTGGAAGACCCGTTGTAGTGCTGGCAGAACTGCTGATGTTTCCATCTTCGATACAGACCCTCAATTCTCTATCCGTAAGGTTCTGAGTCGGATCAAAGTCAAGATCCAGGTATATCATGAAATACCTTGTCTGGCCCTGGTCTATGACCACTAGCTCCCCAGCTTCGGGTCCAGCGCATTCCACCATTATGCCGTTGGGGGGGAGAAGATAGGGTGAACTGGCGTCTTCTGCGATGATGCACTCCGCGAAGCTCATGTTCTCATCGTAGTTCCTGTCATCCCAAGCAAAGGTTCTGTTGATCCCTTCAGGCGGGAATTCATAGACATCCACGGTTATGTTGTTCAGGGTTATGTCCGCCCCCTCTGCTTCGAGAGCAAGCCAGAGCATAGTGAGATTCACGTCCCCTTGGAAGGTGTTAGTCCATGGGGCCATGCTTTTCCAGGTCACATTCAGAGTTCCAGCCACCGTGGGTGGAGCTTCGACAGTCATTGGTCCAAAGCTCAAAATGGCTGCAAATACAATAGAGACCGCTATCGATGTTGACACTACCTTCCCTATCCATGCAACAGTCCCTCTCATTCTAGCCTCCTCCAGGCCCAACCTCGCCAGGTAATCTGACGCGTTCTGTCAGAGAAAATCTATCGTGATGTGGATTATATATAGATATTGGAGCAAAGTTTTGACTCCTTAGAATTCCACGCCGATATGCCCTCGGTTATTGAGAGTATCTAAGAAATCCGAATTCTGTTTGGTGTTGACATGTGAAGTAAACCCTATTATGGGCTAGGAGAAACTAATCATACGATCAAATCGAGCCTGACACACTCAACCTCAAATCCAAGGGAAGATGGATAACCGCATACCTGAGCGCAGAGAACGCATCCATATATGACATAGACATATCATCCATTCTCCTTCAGGACACCCTAATACCGGAGAGATAGGACTACCAAGACGACATATTATTGCTCAAATTCAACCGCAAAGAATTCAAGGACACGGTGGTGGTAGGCGACTCAATCGAGATTAAGATAAGCGGGAAGTGGGAGGACGGGAGCGACTTCGAGGCATATGATTACATCAGAGTGATAGATCCTGGAATAGAATAGTTCAACCCATCGTTTTGGGAAGTTGTATCCCTTTTGCCCGATCCGAGGAAATGTCTTCCTTCAATGAGTATGACGATATTTCTTCACTATTGCAAAGGCTAGAATGAAAAACTTTACTTAGTTTCATATACCCCCAGTTCATTGAAGCTGGTGGAGGATTCAAGTGGGGGAATTATCGGATAATATAGAGGGCATAGGTCCTGTGACCGAAAGCAGACTCGCCAATGCAGGAATAGCGACCTTGGTGGAATTGGGGGATATGAACGTTCAGGAAATGCACGAAGCAACAGGAATCAGCGCAAGCAAGCTCAAGTCTTGGAAGGCCATGGCCATGCTCCAATCGATTGAAGGCGTAGACAGGCAGTTCGCGGAAGCGTTAGTGAAGATGGGGATATTCGATTTCAGAGGACTAGCAGAGACCGATCCAAATATGATTGTGGAAAGACTGGACTACTATCAAAGCATAGGCACGATCCCCAACACCGCCACTCTGGACGAAGTTGGAGATTGGCAGGTGTCAGCAACTGTTCTGCAGCGTGAAAGGGAGATATTTGAGCCCGCACTGCTTCCTTTCGAAGTGGACGTTGTTTGGGAAACGATGACCTGCAGAGGCATACGCAACTACTACGAAGCGCCCGACCACAAATGCAGGTGGTTCCACCAATTCGGACCTTTTCATGCCTATGATGTTGAGGTCGAAGACATAATGAGCGGAGAGACGGGGTACATGCGTGCATACTACGCGGGCAGAAGGTATCAGATTCCTGAGCTGCTTTCAGGATGCAGAAAGGCGCCCATCATGTCCGTAGGCCTGAACCCGAATCTGAGGGCCGTAAAGGACCCCAAGAGGATATACCCGTATTTTGACGACATTCAGCAGTACGCCAAGCACTTCAGGTACAGAACGACATACAAGTACAGCATTGATGATGTCTGCTATGATGAGCATTACGAAGATCCTCCGGGGTACGCGGTCTTCGAAATGGACGAGTTCATTCCGTTGCAAAAGGAGAATGTTTCAATGTACAAGGAGTACGACAAGATTCTGAAGACATTTGCACAAGGGGTCGGTATCACAGACTCGAATCTCGCTCTCGCTGAGGACGTTTCTTACTACAACTTCGTTGCGTGTCATTCTCCGAGGTGGGATATGGATACTGAGACCGAGGTGGGAATAACAGACGAGTGCTTCAAGAAGCGGGGATTCTTTTTGAGGCAACTTGAACAAAGCTCTCCAAAGGTCGTAATTCTCTTTGGCGAGCCTATCATGGAGAGCTTTGTTGAGAATTTTGGTGACAAGTTCGAGGGCGAAGCCCCGAAACCTAGCGACACTTATGGGAAGACCCTGGAGAACAACAACTACCTCATGAACTTGAACGAAAACAGAATGAGGGTGATTTTTTCCCCTCATCCCACAGGCGCTCGATACTGGTACTCATACTATGACGCACTCAACAAGATCGTCGATGTGTTGAGTGATGAATACAACAACGGATACATTGCTTACGATGAGAACTTGAAGCATCTCAAAAGGAGCGAAGGGGACTGCAAGTTTTGCAAGAACGATATATTCTTCATCGGGGAATGCAAATACAGATAGGATGATATGCGAGCTTTTCCCAACGGCTAGCTGACCCGTGCCCTCGCCGATGCATTATCTCTTCAAACAACATGAGATTCAAAAAAAAATGTGGGGGTGAGATTCCGGCCAATTCCATCTTGTTGAGGACGTTCTCACGTGACGCCCTTGCTCCCTCTTTTCTGTTCTAGTTTCTTGCTTCTATTTCTTCTTGTCAGCCGCGGATTGTGTTCTGCTCTTGAAACCCTGGTTCTTTCCGGTCCGGTCGGCATGGTTGTGCATTCTTCGCGCGGCATCTTTCGTCATCCCTGTTTTTTTTTGGCCATGTTTCTTGATTATTTGTCAGCGGTATTGAAACATTGTGATGAGGATGCCAGAAGACAGAGAGCCCTTCCAAACTTAACACATTTAACGCGGTTGATAATGGACTTCGACATTCATGCCCTCAAAGAAACAATTCCCTTACCATGATTGCCCTAGTGGACTGAAATCTCAGTTTTGAATCCAACACCCAGTTTCGCTTTCTTGTAACACGAATGCACTCTTCAGGGACGGAAGGTTGTCGAGAGTGGCCAGAACGACATCCAACAGCGGATGAGGGGGGTATGCAGACCCAGACACAATCAAGAGCATTCAGCTTATGAACAGCTAATGGTAATGACTATCATGACAATTTCGATGTGCTCTCCCGACCTTCCTCGCGCCCAGGACTATCGCCGAACCAAGCACAAGCAGAAGTTCGAATGGGTTCGAAGCCTCAGTCAGGATTGGAAGAATCTTCAATTCAAGACTTCTTCGACAGTTTCCATCAGCAACTCCGGGCCATTTGTTATTGGATTGTGCGTAATCAGTACTTTTTAGCTTGTTTGCCTCTTGGCCCCATCTTCGTAGCGAGAAATGTCGCTCTCCAATGAGAAGTACGACGATTGTGTCTCTTCGCTAAGAGAGACACTAACATGACAGAATCGAGAGCGATGTACAGTAGTTTCTTTCGCCCGCAAGACGCATTGTCTCCCTGGAACAATAGACCGGAGACCTGAGCGGGGGGAGGTAGGTGCCAAGGTGTCGAAGGAATTCATCTCTGGCGCGGAGAGTCTCTTGAATCTATTCATGAAGAGGCTCACCGAGAACGGTGGAGTCTGCGCAGACTGCAAGAAGAGGATCGGTGAGCTGTACGAGACGCTGAAGGAAAGGATCAGGGACAAGAAGCTGGAGAAGTTGGAGTTGGAGTTGGAGCTGTGAGTCCAAGGTTCTCAACTCAAAACCTTTTTAGAGCACATGTGGATTAAGTATCAGAAACAAGAGGTGGGATATGATATGAAATCTAAGAAATCCACATCAAAACGTAGTTTCCGCTTCTACTATTACATCTTTCTCTGCATTGAAGTGCTCATCCTAGCTGCCCTTCTCGCGGTCGAGCTTTTGGTTCCAAGTATTCCCGATGCTCTGACACAAGCTGCCGCACTAGCTTTCGGCGTAACGCTCACCGCCTTCCTGACGACAATGACCTACGACTACATCAGCAGAACGACACAAAAGAGAGAATGGAATCGCAAGGATCAGAAGAGTATCTACTTGCCGATGTATGAGGAATTGAAACGTGACAAGTTCTCGGTAGAACGGTATGAATACCCTAGCACCATGCGCCGTGATTCCGATGTGACAGTGAATGAGACAATCCTGGAAGTCATCAATCCATCATATCTTGAGATTCTCAAAAAGCATGTGAACACTCACAATGGTTATACTGAGGCACGTCTCAAGTTTGTGAAGGCTATCGACGCCCTAGTAAGATCATACCACCAGAAACTATTCCCAGAGGGATCAGGGAGACTTAACGACATTCTCAGGGGTGACCACCTATATCTTGCTGGGCTGTCTTTGTATGTCCGAACCGACCATTTGGAGGAATACGCTAGCCAGTTCAACATCTTGAAAGAGAGGTACGCACACGTGACGATGGACCCCACAACCGCAATACAAGTTATCAAAGGTAAGGTTGAGTCATTGTCCGAGACTGGTGACTTTATCTCGGCCCATTCCACGATGGTGGAGAGCACAAAGAATCTCTTCGATGCCACGAGCAAAGAAATTCAGGAACTCTATCAAATCTGATCCATGAGGAATATCCCACAAGGGATACTGGATTGACTTCTGAGGACCCGCGTAGCTCTCCCTCTCCAAATGATTGAGCAGACGATCAAGACAGTAACACTCAAAGCTTTTTACAACTCCCTCCTGTTATCATATTTGATATCGAAAATGTCACCAAAAAAATTAAGACCCCTTTTGCAGACTAGCCCCGCAGGGATGTATTCAGGCATGAGAAAAAATGGAGGGAGAGAGAAAAAAGAATCCCCCGTACACCAGGGCGCACCTCATGGCAAGTTTCATGGCGACCTCTCTTCCTCCACACCAGACGGAACGGACGAGAAGATACTCACGCTGGCTGCAGACCGCCCAGTCACCCTGCTGAACATATCCAAGAGGATTGATATTCCTTTTGTCGAGTGCCTTCGCAGGGTAAGGGATCTTGAACGGAAGGGCTTTCTCGAGAGAATCGGTGACTTGTGCGAACCGGCACAGCTGCATCTCTACGTTGCAACCAAACAAGGGTCGGGACAGCGGAACGATGTTCAAGAAGAAGAAAGCAGAAGAGGATCCAGAGACTGAGCTCTCTCCGAACGAAGAGGATATCGATCGGAGGTTTGCCGAGCTGGCGCAATATGAGAAGGACTTGAAGTCGAGAGAAGCTGACCTCCAGCAATGGCATAGCACGTTGTCCAAGTGGGCACGGGATATAGAAACCGAGAGAGAACATCTCTCTCAGTGGGGAGACGAGATTAGGAAAATCGCCCTCCAGGTCGCGGAAGAGAAGAAGATGAGGGAAGTGGCCGGAGGAATCTAGGGTCCTGTATAGCTCTCCCTCTCCGACTGGTTTAAGAGAGGACTAATCACACACGATTCTGACACCAAGCCTGAAAGAAGCAGTTGAAAACCTCTGTTACATAGCCGAATTTGATCTCAGTGGGAGGATTGCGAATGGGCGTGTTTCTGCCACAAAAGAGCTTTGAGCAGTCACCTCATGGGAACAGGAAAGACCTTGCTTGGCAGGAGAAGCGAGTTGTTTGGGGATTCGAGCCCAAAAGGACATGGATATCGCCGGGTCCGTTCGATATTCTCTGGCTGAAATTCAATCTGCGGTTTTTTGCACCGAGACGATTGGCTGTTCCCAATACATCTCGAACTTTTCAAGGGCCACCTCGCCCCTTATCCGTGCATAGTATCTCTCTGTGGTCGCCACGCTTGTATGCCTCAACACCTTGGAGACAATCTCAATTGGCATACCTTTGTCCTTGCACATCTGAGCGAATGTTGGTCTCAGTCCCTCGAACCCTGTACTTCTCATAATGGATACCAATCTCACTGTTCGCATCTCTAGCCGTCTTCACGAACTCCTCCTTGAATGCCTTGTACCACTCCTCTGCGTCTATCATGGTCCCACCTCAATCTGTCCTCCCACTTTCGATTCTCACGACATCCTTCGCCTCTGGATTCCTCCAGCCTGACCGCTTCTTCCGTCTTCGCTTCTCGATGAGTTTTGGGTTTAGGACACCTATCTTACACGAATCCTCGTTGGCCTATCGTCAATACTCGTGATGAAAATCTTCCCACCCTCCTCAGCATATCTGACGTAGGTGTTTGAGACATCGTTCCGTCTACACCAATCAACAACATGTGCATCTGAATCCCTTGAAAGGCTTCTGTCTGTTGTATATGCGGAGACTGAACCGTCCTTAGCCTTTATCTGGCTCCCTCTCATCACATAGGTCTGTCCTCTGTCAAAGAATCTGCGGGTCTCTGGTGTTTTGGGAACGAACATAGCAGCACCGCTTCCCCTCCTCAGAAGATAGTGGCCTTCTTGCTCATCCACAATCACTGCTCTTTCCCTGATTTCCTCTCCAGCACCCGTTACCCGCTTAATGATGACAACATCACCGTGTCTGGCAATGGGAACCACTCTATCAGGAGTTCCTTCTGGACCTTCCATCAGTCTCTCCAGGTCCCCATAAAGCTCTCTTTCTTGGTCTGCGTACATGTCCTCAAGAGATTTCGGTCTTCGTCTTCTCATTTCAGCACCTCCTCACATGACTCAAAGCGACCCAAGGGTAGAAATCACTTTCGCTTGATGAAAGAAATCTGCACTCTCGATTTCATCTCTTCTGTAATGGGTCATTCTCTCTCACCACACATATCCTCTTCCATGGCAAAGTGAGCATCCGTTCCCATTGCATTTCGGACATTTCTCCCAGCCATACATGGTACTCACCCAACCCTCGCCCCAACACACATTGCATCTTCCACCCCTGCGACCATCACCGGAACCGTAACACTTGGGGCATTTCTCATATCTTGCCTTCTTCGAGGTGGTGGATGAGAATGTGGATAATGGTGATGGTGATGTCAGATTCTTTCCACATTCCATACAGTATTTTGCATCTGATGGATTACTCTTTCCGCATGATGAGCAGAACGGAATGCTATTGCCCCCCTGACCTCTGTTTTGCGGAACGACCACTACGGAGATAACTCTTTCTGTGGTGCAGGTCATGCTTGCCTACGACCGATTCCCTCTCGCTCCGATTTCTTGGGCTTAGCGGATTGACTGGTGAAGGGACTAGTGAAGTCGAAAACGTTGTCCACCGATTGCCCCACCAATTAATTATCACCGAGCCCCAAGCTCTCCTTCTGCAGTTCCCAAGGTATTTCCCAGAATGGGAGGTCGGGAAGAACCTTCAATTTCATCACGCATTTTCTTCTTGGTCGCATAGAGAACAGGCAGAATGACCCAAATAACTCTCTCTGATGGCAGAATCGTGTGACCTGCTCACTAGTGGGAAGTTCACTAAATATCGCCACTTGTCGGATGTCCCTCTGTTTGTAGTGCATCAGCACGTACTTCTGCTCCTCGGGAGGGATATCCCAATTCAACTTCGGTTGTCGCTTCTGGGCGGTTCTGGTGCGTTTTGGTGAGCCTTTCCGAGGAGGGTCGATGTTGTGGTCTGCGGCTTTCCGCAGGACTCCACCAATCCAATCCCTGACGTTCCTGGGCATCATAGGACCTCCAAGGGAATGATCGGCTTCTCCTCCATCTCCTGGGCACGGTCTTCCAGACTGAGGTCTCCGTAGTACTCCAGGATTGTTCTCACGCTGTCACCCGTGTTCTGTTGAACGACCTTCATATCCCGACCAACCCGTCTGCTCATCCGCATGAACGTTCCTCTGCAGTAGTGCCACGTACAGTACGTCTCACCTTCAGGAACGACCTTCCCGTTGACCTTCCGAGTTCCATCGCTGATTTTGATGCCTGCGACCTTGCACCATCGCTTGACCTTCCTCTCTGCCGTCTTCCAGGAGAATGGGAACAGCCGTTGGTCTTTCGTGCTCCTCTCGTTCAGGTACATCTGCAGGAGGTTCCCCACGGGCTGGGTGAAGATAACATTCCTCCACTCATCCTTCTTGTGATCGTAGGCGAGCACAGCGTTCTCGTCGAAATTGATGTTCGAGGTGATCACCCCTACTACCTCGCTCACCCTCAGCCCTGTGTCGATGCCGAAGGCAATGAGAGCCTTGTCCTCCAGAATTGCGATAGAAGACAGGAGCTGTCGGACGTCCGCCTCGTTGAAGTACTTGTCCGTTCTGCTGACATTAATGGACATTCCGTTCGTTTTCATGCCCTCCCTTCCCTTCTGACAGAGGGCGGAGAGCCCTCATCTGTCTGTTTATACTGTGAAAGCGGACCTATTTGAAGGTTGCTGTAGCGATTCCAACGGCCTATTCAGATTCGAGTATATGTGACACGTTCCCTTCGAGGTTTTTCGGGGACTTTCTTGAGCTCGAGTTGATCGAACAAGGCTCGCTGTCCTTCATCCTCTATTTCCTCCGCTTGCTTTCTCAATTCCTCTGCCTTTTCTCTTCTCTTCAATATATCAGTGGCGATGGATTCTTGAACGCTAAGTGGTGGGACTGGTATCCGTATTCTCTTCAAGTCTTCTTCAGAAATCCTTTGAGACATTTCACCTGTAGCGTAGACATCCATAAGGTCCAAGAACTGTCGAGTTCTAAAGAGGTAGTATAGGTATTCTCGATTCGCACCTTCTTTCACTGTTAGGGCCGAAACTTCCCTGACTAAAAGCGCCCCCTCGAAGTCCTTTGGAACTACTGCAATAGCCCCTCTGTCAGGCCATCTTCGAGAAACCAGTATTTGCCCTTCGTGGACTGTTATAGTGCTCTGGGTAATACCTTTGCCTTTTCTAAATCTCCTTCTAATCTTCCCATTCCTGACATCTATGTCGTTGATTTCAACATACAAGAAGTCCTTTTCAGGCTCTTTTTTTGGATTGTAACGTTCCTTACTGAAGTCAGCAACTTTGCCCAGTCTTTCCAAGTCATAGGGCGAACCCTCAAACATCTTCAGAACCTCACGTGAGTCCTTGACGAAATATTTCGGGTCTATTCTCCCCGTATTTGTGTGGCCCAAACAACGGTCCAGTTCTCTGAAAGTTATCCAATCATCAGGAGTTGTCTTTCCTCGGTATGCTTCGAGAACAGTGTCAAAATCACTGACATCATGTTTACCTCTGGAATCAAAGCCGATATGGTCAACTTTCTTAACGAATATCTCATAGTCCTCTGGCACCTCTTTGACTTTCTCCAGAAATAGAAGGCTACCTCTTACACCTGTCCCCGAAGGTCTAAAGGCCCATATCGGCAAGGCAATCAAAGCAAGTATTTTGCAATGCTTCTTTATGTAGTCTCGGACATACCTCAATGACTTGACTGAGTAAATTCCTTGAGGCAGGACAATGCCCGCCTTACCACCCCAGTCCAGAAGCTTAATAATTCGTTCTATGAACAATACCTCTTTGGTTACCGATATAGGCTTGCCTTTTCTCATTCCTAGCTCAAACTTCTCCAAAACCGACGGTTCTTTTTCCACGCCAGCAAAGGGTGGGTTTGAAAGAGCACATTGAAATGTCCCTTCTCTAATCTCCTTCTTAGTGTATTCTGGTGCATCTTCGTTCAAGTATAATCCATTGAGATTGAAGATTCCACTATGTCCATCGCCGTGCATTATCATATTCATTTTGGCAACCCGTGCCATCCTATCGTTGATGTCAGTTCCGAACAGATTGTTCTCAGCAAAGTACCGAATCTTATCCTTGATTTCCGAGTAACCTAGGTTTGGCATCTCCCTTTTTATTCTATCCTTCACATGTCTAATTGTCATTATTAGGAAACCTGCACTTCCGCATGCAGGATCTATGATTCTATCATTTGAACTTGGATTGAGCATCCTCACCATGTAATCTACGAGAGTGCGAGCCGTGAAGAATTGTCCAAGTTCTCCTCGAAAGGTGCTGCCTACCATTTCCTCAAAAACATATCCCTTAATGTCAGCTCCTTTGATGTTCTCTGTTGTCTCCAGTAGATTGTAGCTTTGTAGCTGTTGCACGACCTGCCATATCGTATAATCGTCCAGTTCAAGAGTTACAGTTTCGGCTTTGGTGAACTTAGACTCAAAAACGTCTCTATACCTAGTGGATTTCTTGGCCCTATCGAATAGTTTTCTTACTCTCCCAGCAGTTTCTTTAGGTTCTTCTTTCCCCAAAACTACGAATTCATAGTAGTTGGGCGTTTCACGTTCATCGTACAGTTTCAGGAAGAGAAGTTTACACAACTCGTCAAAGGCTTTGGCGGGGTCATGTCCTTCTTTCGCCCATATCAAATCATGGCAAGTTCTCATAACTGCTTTTAGCTTCTGTTCGCTCTTAAATGCTGGAAGAATATGGGTTTTGGGTAATCGAGTTAGGACGGGTTTCCTCTCCATCCAATAGGGTATGTTTCCTATGGGGGTTGATTTCCTTGGATAAGGCGAAGTTCTGAAAAAAAGGGTTTTGTCCAAATTGGACCAGAAGTAGTATTCGGCTCCCAGATTTCTTGCGTATCCTTCAGCCTTGGCAATGTCCTTCTTCGACCTCGGTGGCTCAACCTCCCCCTCAATAAACGGTTCTGTTCTTTCAAAATCTCGGTATACTACGATGTCGGCTCTCATTGGTTTTGACGGGTCGGCCTCAATACCCGCGGGAACCTCTATTTCGATTTGTCTGCTTTCGTAGTTGTATTCATGAATCAGTCTCTGCACCCAGAAATACCTTACCTTTTCTTCAGGTTGATCGATTTTTCTCAAGATTCTCTGCAAAAGCTCCGTTCTTATGGCATGATAGTTGTAGGGAGTAATCTCCTTAAGTTTTCTCTCTATCTCAGGCAGTAGTCGTTGTGGACTCCGCTTCACTTTCCACCCTCCCGTTCTATCGGTTTAACCACGATTACGATTTCGTCTCCCCTTGCTTGCAGTTTCCAGCTCAACCGATCTCCTTGTTTTAGTTTGAATTGCTTCACGATACTCATTGGCAAGGTTGTTCTTAGGCTTCTGCTCTTTGAGGAAGCAGGTGTTAAGACAGTTACCTCTCCTTCCATCGCATTCATGAATCCTCTCAATCACTCAGTTATATATAATCTTTTACCTATCGAGGAGCATAGGATAGTACCTAGAATCTTGGTCAGCACTATGTCAACGATTGAAGCCTAGACCCCGAATCTTGTGTGGCTTGACATAATTCCCTAATGAAATAGGTGTTTCTCTGTCCATCGGAAAGCAACTTATATCAGCCTCTCTCTATTTCTCCTTTCGGAGAAACCTCGTTGATTCCCAGAACACGACACCCTCGTGTTTGCCATTGGGAGGCATCCGAATGTTCCTTCCTGCATCCATTTCAAACCCCATTTCGTCCAGAGGGATAGTCCTCAGAATCAGGCGTCTCTAAACTTGTCTAGTCGGTATCGCAACGCCTCGACCGCTGGTAGCAAATCCATTTTTGGTGGCAGATTCGGCAAACGCCGTCCTTCACATTCCAGTATGCAGTTAGCGGCGGCGCTGGCTCGGAACTCATCGTCCGCGGTCACAAGGACTCGCAAATCTTCGTCTGGAACCCACGCATATTCGTCAAAGAGAATGTGGTGATTCCTGCAAAGCAGGATGCCGTTGCGAACATCAAGCGACGTACCACGATTCTCGATAGGGATTATGTGCGCAGCCTCAAGCCCTACGATGCGACCATGAACGCGGTAGCCAACCTCACACATACTGCACTTCTCGTTGTACGCCCGGCGTACTGCCACTCCGAACCTCATGTCCCGCTGAGTTCTCAGTGTCTCCAACCTCAATAGTGATTCTTGCTCAAACGGCTGGAAGGCAGGAACTGTTCTACCAGCTACTGGGTCTTCGTCCCACTTGATTGGCTCGCCTTTCAGGATGAAGTGCGTACCATCAAAGCCTGTTACATATGCCAAACCAAGCACTTCGTAGGAGCTTTCTCCAGGCTTTGCGATTCGTTGTCGTAGAACGCCCACGGGAACCCGGTCTTCTATGCACATCAGTAGAGACCTATTAGTGTCCAAATCCATGTCTGTTTTCCCTTTTCGACCCTCAGGTGTATAGTGGTATATCCATGATCCATCAGGAAAGACTTCGGGTTCTCGGTCCGGGTATGGGCCGCGCAACGTTTCCCTCACCCACAGTGCGTGAGAGGACCTGCTAGGTTTATAGATGCCCTTCTGGCCGCGGAACCCCATCAGCAAGTCACGGAGTTCCCTGCTCTCGATGACCGAGCCAGTATTGGACCTTATTAACAGCAGTTGTCTACGCATGTTCTGGTCCTTGATATTCTCCAGAGGATCTACCACTCTTACATGCCCCCAGAGACCGCCCACCATCCTCGCAATGTTGATGGCAAAGCGAGGGTGATTGGTGGGCAGTCGATATCCTAATGTCCTGTGCATAGATTAAGATTACCGTCAGTGTCGCAGGTCACTGCCGCTCATAACATGACACCCTCATGTTTGCCATCGGGAGGCAACGGAGCTCCAAAACAACGTTCTCAGCTGAGAGGTCAATATTGTATTCAGGAGGTAACTCCGAAACACACTAGCCAGTATCCTCGGTATCTCAAACCCGAATGTGAATTCTTTTCAGAATTCACGATTTCACCTGCCTTTTATGCCAATTCTCGAATCTGTCCACATCACCTTCCTCAATGACTCTGCATATCTTCACAGGCAACTCCAACACTTCCGTCATCTCCTTCACGAGAGACTCATAACCCAGAGGGTAATATTGCTTCAAAAAAATCCAAACATAGCCTCCCCGCCCTATGATTTCATAATTGTAGCTCTTGGGTGAACCTCTCATGATGAATAGGGGTCTCAGACCCAAGAAGTCACAGATCTCTAACTTCGTAGCAAGTTCGTCTCTGGGAATGTAATCAAGCGTATTCTTCACCTCGCAACCATACGGTATGCCATCCCTCTCCACAATGAAATCCAGATTGTGTTCTGTCTTCTTCCAACTCTTTCCGAAACAGCTATTGCTATGCTTGTCGATGAACTGAAATCGCCTTTCCAATAATGCGTTCTCGAACAGCATTTCCGCCCAATGGCCATAGGCTCTCGCAATATGCGGATTTGAGTACGCTCGGACGATCCCTACCGCCTGTCTAACCTGAAGCCTGATGTACCTATGGCTTCTCCTATGCAAAACCTCAATCGCACGCCCTTTCCCAAGGGTTCGTAATGATCACTCAGAAAGCCATCGGACACCAGCTCATTCACAGCTTTCCAGAGGATCCAATGAAAGAAAAGGCGTTCATGTAGTACCTGCAGTTGCTTCAGATAATATACTCCAGTAGGATTCTCATCGAAAAAGACACCGAGTTCTTCCTTTGCTTCATCTATCTTCGAATCCCTGGGCACTTCGACCTCTTCTTCATAATACTCATCAGGGAAGTACTCGGTAGGAATATAACCGTCATAAGGGTCGGGAAATTCTTCCATTACTATCTCGAGGTATCTCCGCCGCGTTTATCTACTTTTGGCACGCAACCCGACAGGGCTCTCGAACAGAGTAGAAGATCCTTTAAAGCGCTCATTCCGATTCCAACAAGATGACTGAGGAAGAGGATGAGGAGTCTACCTTGTTTCGAACAGAAGGGATTCCAGGCGGACTTGAAAGGCTTGAATGGATTCAACAAACAAATTTATAGGCAAAAGTTTGTGTGAGCACGTGACTTAGGGGTGAAGGGTAGACGTCGGAATATAGAATTGCTGCAAAAACAAGGAGCTTCTTGGAGAGAATCTCCAGAGAAACTGGCCGTGAAATAAGAGTCGAGAAGGGATTGAGCACACGAATAGGAGGCATAAAAGCTGCTTTTGAGCCAGATCGGAAATACATCATTATTAAGATTCGAGACGATATAGAAGAGGATGACGTGAACATCCAAGAATCAATCATTCATGAAGCAATACATGGCCTGCTATATTATGGAAAAGGCTACTGCTTTCCAGAGTCAAGATTTCCTCCAACATATATGGAAAGAGAGAGTGTTAACATATTGATATCAATGGTTGATGACATAGTGGTGAACAAGATAATGCAAGATGAAGGTGTCTCACCTATTGGGAATGTGTATTTGGGAATGGTGAAAAAGGAAACCAAAGCTGCAGAAGGATCAACCGACATTTACGAGAATGTGTCGTATGATCCGATAGTGAAAAGCAGATTCATGGTCTACAGATTCGTTATGGCTTGGGGATACTTGGAGTACTACAAAGTCACTAGAAAGGAGAGAAAGATACTAGAGAGATTCCTTGAGTCTTTCGAAGATGCTTATCCTGACGAATTTAAAATGGCAAGAGATATAGTTGAAGTACTCAGCCAGAATGACGATTTCACTTCAGATGGCCATCACAAAGCAATGATGGAGATTCTGAGGTTATGGGAGCTTGATAATTTGATTGTTCTCAGATATTACTCATAATTCCTTGAATGGTGCATCCGGGCTAACGCCCCGAGCAAGATGCGGCAGGGACATTATGTGAAGAAGCGAGATGAGCTAAAAACTTATAGACAGAATTTGAAAGTGCCCCTACGAGCAGCGACGGTCAATTGCCTTAGTCTACACTTCTCTGAATCCTACTTCGTTTAGTCTATGTTCATTCTCGGATGACATCATATCACTCCTCCCCGTTTCAAGTCATTGGCCGAGAGGGTAACGCCTATCTAGCCTGACACTGATGCCCTTTTTGCTTATCTAAGCATCCCTCCACAACGAGGAGGCCGTTTAAAACGTTCTTTTCAATCGGAACGGCCTCTACCCTCGTTTTTTGAACATGAAAGAATGGCAACGTGCCGAATTGAAGCCAACCTCTTGCCTCTCAGTCGGAGCATGGAATATTCCGAGTTCTTCTTCGTTTTGTACCGATGAAAGGAGTGCCGAAGATCCATCTCCTATTCGCTTGCGTTTCGTTGAATTCGGGTTCGACCTCGGCCACTTTTGTCCTCTCATCTTCTTCCATTTCCGATTCTCTTTGATGGCTTCCGTTATGCCTACGTTATGCGTCTTTTATGCGTCAATTATTGAAGGCATACGAAGCCATTTTAAGCCATTTTTGCAGGAGTTCTCGATGGCTTCGTCGAGAATGGCTTCTCGATGGCTTCGATTCCATGATTTTTGAAGCCATTTTCTTGTGCATCTGGATGCATTCAATGCAATGAAAATCGATGGCTTCATTCGTATGCATGCGATTATGCCTTCCAAATGCCTTAGAAAATGAAGGCATACGAAGGCATTTTGCAATCTCGGCATCGGACTCAATTGCTCCCGCGTGATTGCTCCTTCGAAATGCCTTCAGAAACAGGGGCATAGGTAAGCATAGGGGAGGCATTTTCGTCGTGCCTCCCGATGCCTTGCACAAAAGCCTGTTATCATGCCCTTTCCCACCCGTGTTTTTCAGTAATCTTGCCTTCCACCGGACTATCTAGATTCGAAGACTTGCGTGATGTGCGGAGAGTGCGCGGATTTCCCGGTTCATAGTGGTATTATAGGGTCATTATAGGGTCAATATTCTCATGATTCGACCCCATATTCGACCCCATAATTGACCATGCAGCGCATGGGGTATTGAGAATGGGGTCCTTTGATGGGGTCTGATGCTATGTTTTGCGTGGATTTCGATGCTGTTGCTCGATGGACTGGATGCAATAATATCGATGATAATGCATACTTCATGAAATGCAAGGCACGAATGGGGTAGTTATGGGGTATTAATGACCCCATTTCCGAGCATTCTGCGACCCCATTATCGATTCCCATCACGAGCATAGGAATATCATCATACGATACCCTCTTTCTTTTCCTTTTTCCATCTACTGTAGTGTGCATAATGGGAGGATATATGATTGTCATGGATATTGATGACTCGAGGATTCGCTCCCGGACTTGAGATTATTCTTGGAAGGTCTGCCGCTACAGTCCTTCCTTCACCAAAGTGCCGGTAAAGTAGGTCCTTGATCTCGCGTCGGTGAGTCTCATCCTCGTAGTCGAGAATTCTTTGACCTTCGACAGCCTTGAATGCAGGTTGAATTACGGGCGATCTCACAGTTGCTTGCTCCTCCCCTTTTTTCTCAGCTTCTTCCATTCTCTGCCTCCCTTTGTCGTACTTCAATATACGGCTATGATACGGCTAAGATACGCGCAACAATACCCGTATGATTCCGTATAACTCCGTATTCCCTTGATACGGAATTGAGAATACGGAATTCGATACGGAAAAATGCGGCTTTCTACGGTTACATACATACGGACTTGTAGATGGACTGGATGCAAGAAATGTATTTACATAATCCGCATTAATGAATCTACGGTCAATATACGGAGGATATGCGGATTTGAAGTCCGCATTTTTCCGCATTCTAGAAGGTCGCATCGGACTCACTCGCGGAGCAAAGGAATATCATCAACGCTTTTGTATTCGCCTAATAGAAGCCTGTTGGCAGCGTAATAGGATCGTCCCCTTAGATGGACGTCGAAGGTCCTCTCAAGATCAAGGCAAACAAGAACGGTCAAGTTGTGATTCCCCGCATAGTTCGAGAGGCGATGAACGGTTCTCCGGGAGATCGCATCGAATAGTGCGACACGGTTATCAACAAAGAAGGTGAAGAGACGTGCGTAGTAAGAAGGATTCCAAGAGACTCGCAGTAGAGGATTCAGATGTATGATCATGTGTTCCTTCTCGGTAAGACGTAACTCATTAGCAAGGGCCAGATTCACTGCGTAAACATTAACTGTAGAAATCCATGTAACTGGTGGGCCTGAGCAGGCATCGTCCCAGAGGATGTACAACGTATAGATGGCCGTTGGAACTAGTTTCGAACCCAAATCGGTCTGAATCCCACTGGGCCCGTTTTCATTCTACTGCGAGAATCGTCTTGTATGCTGACTTTGCCTCCTTTCAACTGAAAACGCTTCTTCTAAGGGATGGTGGGAATTAAGGACGTTTGACGT
The DNA here is from genome assembly GCA_004377185.1 of Methanomassiliicoccales archaeon. Lineage (GTDB taxonomy): Archaea > Thermoplasmatota > Thermoplasmata > RBG-16-68-12 > SOIM01 > SOIM01. Next base: position 23,263 of record SOIM01000027.1, read on the forward strand.
GGATGATAAAGGTTGGCAAAAGAGTTATTGGAGTTGCCGAGTTTCCATTGATAACAGAGAAGGAGAGGAAGATCATTGGTACTCTCGGAATTCAGGCAATTGATTGGGTTGAAGAACCGTTCAAGCCCGGTGGTTTAGGAGCAAAAAGCAAGACTGAAATTAAAACAAGAAGACCCAGATAATCATTCCAATCGAAACTAGGAGAGGTGTCAAAAGCATAACAACCACGTTTGTTCCCAGATACGGAACTAGTGCATCGGAATCGCTATGGTGCTTTAGCACGCCGACAATCGTCTTCAAAGCCAGGGGCAGTGTCGCCAATCCCAGCAGAGCTGTCAAAGGCAGAAAATGCAATACTACAGCCCCCAACAATATGACATAAATCAATACCATTACGAAAGAATATATCTTGGCCGACTTCTCTCTGCCTAGAATTATCGGCAGATGCTTCCTTCCATCAGTCCTATCGGCCTCAACATCAGGAAACTCATTGAGCAAAAGAAGGTTCGAAATGAGCAACCATGATATCAGGGTCAAGATTGCAATCGACCAACTGCAATTTCCATTCTGAACGAAGTAGGTACCGAAGACAATGAGGGCAAATCCCCCCGCAGATATCTCGCTCACTATGTACAGTTTTGCAAGGAGGATGGTATAGAAGAATATCAAGAAGACTCCCACCAATCCCAGAATCAGAATCGGCCAGCCGTATACAGAGACGAAATAGACGCCTATCAGAACCAGCAAGACGAGGGTTCCGATTGCAAGATAGAATGCCTTTTTCGGATCGAGCGCTCTGGACGGTAGAACACCACTCCCTCCGCTGAAGGGGGTTCTCTTGGTCTTGAAGTCAACACCGCTCTTGTAGTCGAAATACTCGTTAAATACGTTGACGCTTATATGAGCAAACAGAGCCCCAAGAAAACTCAGGACAAGGAACCAGGCATTGAATGGGTTACCGTCGTGGATGGAAACGGATATGCCCAAAAGTACATAGATTGGAGTCATAATCAGAAAAGGGATTCTCATTATTCCCAGCCATGTTCTGACCTTAGTTGTGTTCATTCTTCCACTGCGGTCAATGTTTTCATCAAACGCTCGTAGGCGAGACTTTCTTTTTCCTTGGCTTCCCGGTACTTACGGATAGCCGACGCAACCAAGCGTCGAATCCTCGACGCTTCCATACGAGGAGAGAAACCAATCAGCTCCTCGGAGGAGGATATTTTACCGCACTTGCCACACCTCCAGTTATCTAGTGTGGTGCGATAGTAGGTTGACCCGAAGGCGCCGCAACGGGCGCGGGTACCATCGTACACTGCGAGGTCATGCGATGTGCCGTGTCTTACCAATGGGTAGTCACGAATCCACTTTGGAACACGGCTGCTCATGTAGCATCACCCAGCCCTTGAGTTGGGATTGTATTCAACTTTCATAAGAATCTTATGCGTAATGCTAATTGTGTATTTTGTGAATCTACTCTGGTCTCTTAGTTGATGCCTGCGGATTGTCCCTTTGATGTATCCTTCCCGATTCTCATAGGCTATCCTAGAATCATCTTTGGGCACTTTCTGCACGCTGCCATTCTCCAATATGCAATCTATATGATCCCCATCGGTATACCTTGCATCAAAGTCCCCTCTATCCAGGTAACCACTAACGGCTGTCCAATTCCTTATTCTTCTTGATGTTCTAAGCTCAGTTGTCAGCATTCGCCAGTAATCATCAAATCGCATACGTTACGCTCTAAAGAATCTAGGATATAAAAGGTTGTCCCATTGAGTGGGTCCTTCAATCTTGACCTATCTTTCGACATATATCTACATTCGTGGTGAGCAAAAACCTTGTCGTACTTCGAAAAGGAGGACGACATCATTACTGCTTGTCAAGGAAGCTGATGGAGGGCTTCGAACTTCGATTTCAAAACCGATGGAGAAAAAGAGTGATTTATGTCGCACTCCATAGGGAACTGCGACATTCCCTCTCCTCACAGAAACCAGAATCGCGGGGGCTATGTTAATATACGGTGGCCTCCAATATTATCTTGCTTATCTAAGCATCCCTCCACAACGAATAGGCCGCTCACACCCTAGTTTTTCATCAGAGCGGCCTCGCCCCCTTTTTTTCCGCCGGAAATTAATGTCTTCTTCGATTTTGAAGAAGAGTAACAGGAAAACTGTTATCAACATTGATAATATCGCTGGTACTATGGTTCCCTCTCCTTGAGAACAACCCCAAAACCCTTAAGTTGCCTTCTCTGCTCTTGATTGGTAAGCGATGAGAAGGAGAGAGATTGTGGTGGGGAAGAAAATCAAGAAGCCCTCTTGAATGTTACAGATATCCCTTGACTTTGTGTATCCATTCTCTTAGCTCCTTTCCAATTTCCTCATCTCTCAAACCTAATTCGATGTTGGCCTTGAACCAATCAATCTTGTTCCCAATATCAAATCTCCTTCCCGGATAGAGATATCCATAAATCTCTTTTCCGTCCAAAACCATATTTCTCAACGCATCTGTCAGTTGAATCTCTCCGGCATATCCCGGTTCCGTTTCTCTCAGATAATTGAAGACATCTGGAGTCAAAACATACCTTCCAATGATTCCAAGATTTGAGATCGGCCTTTCTGGCTTTTCAAACATATCCTCGATTAGATAGACATCCTCCTTGATCTTCCTACCCTTGATAATACCGCGATGCCTCGCCCTTTCGATCGAGACTTTTTCTATAGCAACCACTGGCGCACCGAGTTCTTCGAAAATGTCAATCAAAATCTCAGTACAATTCGGGATGGTAATATTGTCCCCAAGGAGCAATGCGAAAGGGTCGTCTCCGACAAAAGCCTCTGCATATCTAACAGCATCACCCAGCCCCCGCTGCTCTTTCTGCCTGACGAAGAATATGTTCATAGCTTCAAGAACCCTCTCAAAGTCATTCACATATTCATTCTCTTTTTTTCCTATGTACCCATCAACGTGATCCTCTACCGCTCTTTTGTGCCTTCCCGTTACAATTACAAGTTCTTTTATTCCAGAGAGATAAACCTCTTCCACAACATACTGTATGACCGGCTTGTGAACGACTGGAAGCATTTCCTTTGGTTGTGCTTTCGTAATTGGTAGAAACCTTGTTCCTAAACCTGCCGCCGTGATTACTGCCTTTTTGATCATTCTCTGACACCACGCATCTTTTTCATCTTTTCGTTAATATCATCTACTGCCTTCAGAAATCGAACATCCTGAAATTCCTCAGCGAACTCGATGAATGCCTTCAAGTCCTTGGGAAGACAACTTCCACCGAATGCTTTGCCATGAATGGTCCCATACCTTCCTATTCTCGGATCTAATCCAACGATGTCTGCCACCTTTTGGGAATCGATTTCAAGTTCTTGACTGATCAAGAACAATTGATTCCAATAAGATATCTTTGTCGCGAGCATGCAATTGGATGCATACTTAATCATCTCGGCGGTTCTCAAATCGACCCTGAATATTGGCCTTTTGAGCGGCTCGTACAATCCTTCTAAGATATCTCCGGATTTCTTATCATATTCACCGATTACGATCCTGTCCTCGTTGAAGAAATCCCTTTCGTAGCGCTCATCATTTGTCCACGTATTTGCAATTTCAGTCAAGAACTCTGGATTAACGCAAATCCCCACTTCTTCCCCTATCTTCTTGTACTTTTCCAGTATTGGGATTACCACAGTCTCGGTTGTAGTGGGGATGACAGTGCTTTTTATTACGATCAGGTGATAATTCTCTTTATTTCGCAGCGCTTTCGCAATCTCTTGAGTTGCAGAAATGATGTTACTCGAGTCAAAACGACCGATGAAGGGAGTTGGAACGCAAATGAAACTCATCGCTGTCCTTTCCAGGGCAGAATCCAAACTCGCTGTTGCGTCATGTCCATTCTTCAGTTCTTCAACTCTCGTTCTATCCACATCGTAAAATACGACTTTGTGCCCCAATCTCTCGAAGCCACTGCCAATGCTTGTTCCAACCACTCCACTGCCTATTATGCTTATGCTTGTTGCTTCTGACATGATACACCCTCATACAGTTCGGTTGTCTTTCCTATCGTGTCCCTCCATGAATAGTCTTTGACTGCTTTGGCCCTACCTCTTCCTCCAAATCTCTGGGCCGAGTCCATGTTGAAGACGACCTTTGAAAGCTGACACACCATAGGCAGTTCGAGATTTAGAATGAAATCCTTGATGGTTGTGTTTCTTCTGAGATCCTTATCCCTCATCTTCCGTCCGGTGTTCTCTTTCAACGGTCCGTTTCTTATCATCAGAAGCCCAAGATCTGGACGTTCTTTGATCAAAAGCGAGAATGCGCAGATTGGATATTCGATCCCTTTCCCAGGTACGAACCTTCCAATCGAGGGATTTCGGTCGTTATTTGCTTCTTTCCTGGGCACGAAACCGAGATATCTTGTGACCGACTTAAAGCCTACGATTATGACGTCGTGGTGAATTTCATGGTCGCATTCTGGTTGCATATACTTATGAGAAACGGAGCCAACAATTCCAGTCGGCTGTGAGTAAACTGCGGAAGTATTTAGTATCCACATTCCATCACTTTACTTTCGATGGCTACATCTGCGAGATGGAACCGTCGGACACTATCCTGCACACCCCAGCGAATCGCTGGATATCTGTGAAAGGCTGGACACAACTTATAGGACTAGGAGAGAGGGTAGGAAGGAATGTCAGATAAAGAATCACCAAACTTGTCGATTACAAAAGAAGCCCCCTCTAAAGAAAATGCTGGGGGAATCAGACCCAGAACGGTTGCTGTTGGAATCTTATCCATTGTTCTGCTTGTTGGGATGCTTTGGTTGGCGGATCCTAGGAAATTGCTTGAGATATTATCGGGTGCAAACCTGGGAATAATTGGACTCGTGCTTCTTCTTTATTTCACGAATGTTCTCACAAAAGGCCTTCGCTGGTATTTTCTTCTAAGGTCGTCCGATCAGAGAATCTCTTTTAGAACAGCCCTCTCATTTGTGGTTGTTGGTCTTTCGGTCAACAGCGTCACACCTGGAAGAATCGCTGGCGAGCCTGTCAAGGCCTACATGCTCAAGGAAAAAACAGGTCTCCCTTTTGGAAGTGGTCTGGCGACCGTTTTCACGGAGAAAGTGATGGATTTGTTCGTACTGGCTACATTCGCAGGCGTAGGTCTTGTCCTCATAGTATCACTCTTACCGCTCACAGGTGGCCTAATCCTTGCGGTGTTCATAGTCCTGGTCATTCTTCTATTGGTCACTTTGGTCTATCTCGCTCTCCATCTTTCCGCCCTCGATACGTTGGCAAATTGGTTTGTGAAGATAGCATCGAAGATAGGAAGGAAACCCCTTCCCAAATGGGAGAAGGCGGTAAGCGGCACAATTAACAGTTTCAGTGATGGCTTCAGAAGTATTCTGGGATCCAGAAGGGTGGCTGCAACGACTTTTTCCCTGACGGTCATCATCTGGCTGAATGAAGCTTTCAGAGTTTTCCTCATAATGTTTGCCCTCGCCGCGGGATTGGTCCCGTTCGTGGGTTTTGTTCTCGTGGCTACAAGTCTGGCTTCTCTGTTGGGTTCCTTTGCTCCGGGCGGTACATTCAATGTTGCGCTCATAGCGATGGTTTTCAATGCGTCCGGTGTGAGTATCTCACTTGCGACAACTGCTGGTTTGCTGATGACCTTCACATCCATTTGGATCCTTGTCCCGCTTGGCATTGCCATTGTGATCAGGAATGCGGGGAAGGCGAGAAGGGTAGAAGAGAAGAAGCGCTTGCCGGTTGAAGTAGCGAAGCCGTCAGAAGCGAAAGAATAAGCCCAAGATTCCACAAGCGTTGATAGCATGCGATGCAGCACCATAGTTCTGATATACAATGAGGAAGAGAATATTGAGAAGCAGGTACGCGAGATCCTGAATGCTTACAAGGAATGTGGAATAGATGGTGAGATCCTCCTGGTGGATGACGGGAGTGTGGATGGCTCGGGAAGCATATGCGACCAACTTACCGAGACATATCCGATGGTAAGGACGGTACATCACACCCAAAACAAAGGGCGTTCGTGGGCAATCGAAACAGGGTTCAAGAATGCCAGGGGAGAAGTGTTCATCATAATGGATGGGGATTGTCAATACGAGCCTAGGGAGATTCCCAGCTTCCTACAAAAGATCGGGGAAGGCTATGACGTAGTCAGCGGCTATCGTTACGACAGAACTGATACATGGATTAGACGGTTCATTTCCAGGGTGTACAACAAGGTCATTGTTCGTGGATTTCTAGGCCTGCATATTGGTGATCAAAACAGCGGTTTCAAGGCATTCACAAAGGAAGTTGCACTGGGTATGGGTTTTGATCCTGAAGGATATTGGGGGCTTCACAGATTCATACTTCCCCTCGCCCATCTCAAGGGATTTTCGATAACAGAGATTGACATCAAACACTATCCACGTTCGGGGGGCAAATCCTACATCAAACCCCATACCGTCATTTTCATCACACTCAGGGACTTCATTAGGTTCAGAAAAGAGCACATGAGAAGATATCCAAAGGGGGTCTCTTAATGAAGATGAATCAATTTATTGGAGGCAGACCAGGGAAGATCGATACTCCTTTTCCCATTATGTGCCAGATCGAGAGGAAGAGAAGGGTCAGTCTGATCGTTTGGGTTCTGATGGACAGCAAAAGGGGCAGGAACCAGATGGTGTACCAAGGGGCGTAGTTCGGGAGGCCGAAACAAAACAGAGTGATAGCCAGAGTGAAGATGATAAGAATTCTTTCTGTACGTCCTTCACACAGTACTACGGGAAAGATGCTGTCTTTGAATTTTGTCATCAAGAAAGCAGCCAGAAGGCTGTATACTATTAGGACGAGGATAAAAGGAAGGATATTCGTCCCTGCCGGAGCCTGAGCCCAAGCATCCAATATCATCAAACCCCAATAGACCACGAAGATGAACACAACAACCTTGTACCAAAAGATTGTCATCCCATCTTCGTTACCTTTCCTGGCCCAGAGTGATGCGTACATAACAAGAATCAAGAGGAGGAACGACCCCATGAAAATCCAAGAGATCTTCAGAGGCCCCAGCGTGCTGGACCCAATCGCAACACTGAGAATGTGACTAAAGGACCACCAGCCTCCCCAGCCCGAGGTCTCATTGAGGTATTTGATGGGCCCTTGCTCCGACAATAGATAGAGCCCGGCAAGAGAGAGAACCATGGGAAGCAGGAAGATAAGAACGTTAAGAGCTCTCTCCTTCTGGGCTTTCATTTCCGAGATGTAATATGGAAGGAGGACGGTGGCGAAGACTTTCAAGGCGAACCCAAAGCCAAGAAACAGCGATGATGATCGAAATCTCCTTGAAACAAGGAATATGACGGATAACACCATGGCCAAGGTCGGCACTGGATCGAAGTGGCCTGAAAGACCAATCGTTATCACATTTATTGGAGAGAGAGCATACAACAACGAGGCGGACAGTGCAAATCTATCTGGCCTCTTCCGGCCGCAAAGAAAGAGAATGAGGATTGCGATAAGAGCATCGATTGCAGAGAATGCGGCCCTGAATTGGACTTCCCCAGCACCGAACATCCAAGAGATGTTCAAAAGAACGAGATTGTGCAGAGGAGGTTTGCTGCCACCATAGAAATCGACATAGGGAATCCTTCCGCTGAGCATCTGCTCCCCGCGCGAAATATAGTTGAGGATGTCGTCCGTGATTATCTGGCTTTGGGCCAGCATAAGGAATCGAACCATCAGAGCAATGAGAAAGACCGAGAGGAGCTTCTTCTGAAGAGTGAAGGAGTCGATGAGGTCGAGTGCCTTTGACCTGTTGATGAGAACGGCCAGGACGACGAATGATGTAAGGAAAAAGAGATAGAAAAGAATATAGAAGCCTGAGGCGGCGATGAGAATGAGAGAAGTTGCGTACACAGCCATTGCAACTCTTGCTGCCCATCTTTGCCAGGAAGGAGGACTTACATCCCCTTGGTGCTTTTGCATCAGGCTATCCTCTTCCAAAGTGAATCACCGAGTTTCAGATCCATTTGCTTTACACGTCTTCGGCTGATGACGCTTTCTGGTCATGCCCTTTGAAACGCTTCCTCGTCATTGCTTGATCAGGGGTAATGAGCATTCGACAGAAACCAATCAATGGATTTCTTCAATCCCTCATCGAATGAGGTCTTTGGCTTCCATCCCAGCAGTTCTCTCGCTTTTGAGTTATCAGATAATGTGTGATCCACATCTCCTTCTTGAATTCCTTGGTAAACGGGTGGCGGTGAGTCTGGAAAATATTCTCCTATCCGGGAAACAACCTCGTTCACAGAAACGCTACTTCCCCCACCAATGTTTAGTACCTCTCCGTCCGCGCCGTTGCTTTTCATGGCGAGCATGTTAGCATCCACTATGTCCGAAATATAGGTGAAGTCCCTTGTCTGCTCCCCATTACCGAAGATTCTTGCGGGTTTCCCAGATGACATCAAATGGACGAATTTCCTTATCGCCATGTCTGGCCTCTGCCTTGGACCAAAAACAGTGAAGTATCTCAGAGTCACAATCTTCAATCCATACAGCTCGCCAAAAACCCTGCAATAATGCTCGGTCACCAGTTTGCTCACTCCATAGGGAGATATGGGGCGGGTCCCACAATTCTCTCTTGTGGGTCTCGTCACATCGTTCCCGTAGACTGAGGAGGAAGATGCATATATTATCTTCTTGACGTCCGAGTCACTTGAAGCGAGAAGAACGTTCAACGTACCGTCCACATTTGTTGAGTGGGTCTTGAAGGGGTCTCTGATTGAGACACGGACTCCTGGTTGGGCCGCCTCATGGAAGACAACATCTACACCGTCAAGACTTGATCTCAGAACATCATAGTCCAGAATGCTCTTTTCATGAAACTCAAAACCAGAGTCACCCAGATTGTGCTCTATGTTCTTCTCCTTACCCGAATAATAGTCATCAAGATTCTCAAAGCAAATAACTTGGTGTCCTTCGCTAAGCAATCGGTCAACAAGGTGACTTCCTATGAAGCCCGCTCCTCCTGTCACCATGCAACGAATGGTCTCACCCAAGAGACTAATCAGGAAGGAACTATTATTCCTTTGTGCTAGAGGATGTGTTGACCGAAGAACCTCCTGACCCTTGTGGAATTGTTTCGTATTGAACGCCCCCAAGGATTTGAGAGCGGGACAGCAAAACTCCCAGTTGTGGTGCGCCGATTTTTCGGTTACAGCCCTAACCGAAGAATGCGATCTCTGCGTTCAAATGTTGCTGTTTTCGGTTACACCCCTAACCGAGCGTTTTTGCCAGTAAACATCAAATACCAGCACTCCCATTTACCTCTAGGATAATCATGGGGAAAACGGAGACGATCAAGGAACGAGCGGTCTACGCTTACTTGCCTTCCGTCGAGATGAAGGAGCAATGGACGAAGTACGCGGAGGAAATGGGTACGAGCCTATCCAAATTCGTGATGGAGTGCGTAAGAGAGTACATAGATGAGAGGGAAGACTCCGCCTTCGTGAAGCGCGGAGAGCTCGTTCATGAAACGGGGAAGCTCAGGGAGAGGGTACGAACCCTTTCCGAGGACTTGGAGGCTCGCAATGCCCTTATAGCCAGGCTAGAGGAGGAGATCCGTCGATACAGGGCCCAAATCTTCTCGGACAAGGAATTCCAAGGCATCAGGACATACGACAAGAGACTCATTGAGGCTTTGAAGGCAGGGACAATCATCTCCGACGACAATCTCCTAGCCGAGCTGGGAGCCGAGCCGCGGGACCCAGATGCGGTCAAGTCAATCGCAGGTCAGCTGGAAGGGCTCAGATCATACGGTCTGGTTGAGAGGACTCCCAAGGGATGGAGGTGGAAGGGTTGAGTCTCGCTCATCCTACCATCCCGTCAGAGGAGGACCTCATCGAGTCCTTCGGGGAGGACCTCACCCTCAGAGACCTGGGAGAGGAGGCGAAGAGACACTATCTGACATACGTTCGGATCGCTTCGAGCTTCCTCGGTCGTCGTGGGAAGGATCTTCTCGACCTTCAAGACCTCAACATCCTTCGTGAGTTCCTGACCTACTTGAAGAGGAACCGGAGGGTCTCGACCGCGACGGCACATCACTATCTCAGCGCCCTCTCCTCCTTCTGCGACTTCCTCGTACTCGAGGGATATCTTCCAGCCAATCCCATACCCGCCTTTCGGAAGCGTTACCTTCCGAACCGTCGCGCCTCTCGGAACGCGTCCAGAAGGAAGGTCATATCGGCGGAGGAGATGGGACGGCTGATAAGCTCCGTTCTGAGCCCGAGAGACAAGGCCATCCTCACCCTTCTCGCGAAGACGGGTGTCAGGAGGGGGGAATTGGCTTCCATCGACGTCGACGACATAGACTGGGAGGGCGGATGCATAAACCTCAAACCAAAGAGAAAGAGGACGAATAGACTGGTCTTCCTTGATGAGGAAAGTCTCCGCGTCCTGAGGTCCTGGGTCACTGCCCGAGATTCCTATCTTCAAGACCAGGAGGAGAGAGCCCTGTTCGTTGGAGAACCTGGCACGAGACTATGCACCCATTCCGTCTACCAGATAGTCACCAAGCACGCCGGTCGTCTTGGCATCCACGATTCCGAGAGCAAGGACATCGAAGGCAGATTCACGCCCCACTGCTTCCGGCACTGGTTCACCACGATGCTTCGAAGAGGCGGCATGAGAAGAGAGCTGATCCAGGAATTGCGAGGGGATTCCAGAAAAGACGCGATTGACATCTACGATCATATCGACCCCGAGGAACTGCAACGAGAGTATCTGCGTTGCATCCCGGCGCTTGGTCTGTAGCGGAGGTTCTCCCCGAATTCGTATTGAGGTTTGTCCAAAGCCACAGGTAAGTTCTGTACCAGGTGTGGAGCCATCCTCGACATACAGACTGCCGTGGGGATGCAGGATGAGATGAAGAGTTTGGATGAGAAGTTCTCTATTCTGCTCCAAGATGAAGATGTCCAGAAGCTTCTGATGAGAAAAATGATAGAGCTCGGAATCAAGTAGGCGGACCCTCTTGCTTTTGGAATCGAGATCCTGATCGGTTTCGATGATGCAGGAAGCGAGAAGCTGAGATGTTTCTTAGATAAACCGTTTTATCGCCAGTCTTTGATATGTTTTGGAGCAATCTGAAAACCTTAGGATAGCTAGGACTGTAAGAGTCGGCGATATCCGCCCCAACTTATGATGGAGATTTGTCCTTCCTGCAATTCCTCAGCGTTCTAGCGTGCAAGTTCTTATAAGAGATTACTGTTTCGCTCAAATAAGTTCAAACTCAAGATGTGAGTGTGAATTGAAAATGCAAACGGGAAAACCGAAAAGGGATGTGGCATCTAGATACCGCATATCCACCCCCGAAGGTGCAAGGTGGAGATGAAAGAATGGAGGGAAGTGAATATCTTGACAGAGCTGTTGAAGACAACTTCGTAGAAATCGACAGGGTAAAGAAGCGCGTATCATACAATACGAGAGAAGGGGTGAAATCGTACAGTCTTGACAGGCCCGAGGAGTTCGTGAGGTCAGAATTCTATAGTGAACTCGTATACAAGTACAAGTACGAGCCTAAGAGGATAGGTCTGGAGATTGAGGTCCCCAGAAGGAAGCCCTCAGATAGGGCTGACATCGTTGTCTATGAAGATGACAATGGCAAGAAGCCATACATCATTGTCGAATGCAAAAGAGATGGTATCTCAGAAGCAGAGATCAGACAGGCGATCGAGCAAGCATTTGGAAACGCTAACTCCTTAAGGGGAAAATATGCCGCCGTTGTTGCTGGAAGTGTGAGAATTGCCTTTGATGTGGCAAACTACCCACCTACCGAGAGGGAGAAGAACGTCATATCTGACTTGCCCATCAGGTTTGGAAGAGTCCCAAAGTACACATATAAGAAAGGAGCTCCGGAGGTGGTTTTTGGAACTGGAGACAGAGACCTAGGCAAGCCAACACGCCAAGAGCTCTTGAACAAGTTTCAGCAATGTCACGACATTATTTGGGAGGGGGGGAAGCGAAATCCCGCCGAAGCTTTTGATGAAATGAGCAAACTGATGTTCTGCAAGATATGGGATGAAAGATGGATGACAAAAAGAAGCGACTACTACAGATTTCAGATAGGCACACACGAAACCAAGAAAGAGGTATCTAGTAGGGTTCTGCAAATCTATCGGAAGGCTCAAGAATTGGAACCTGGCGTTTTTGTGGACCCAATAAAAGCTGCCGACTCCATAGTTTATTCTATCGTACAGATTCTCCAAGAAATATCGTTGTCTAAAGCAGATTTGGACGCAAAGGGTGAAGCATTTGAGCACTTCTTAGGAAAGGTCTTCAAGGGAGAGATGGGACAGTACTTCACGCCTAGGGAACTTGTGAGATTTATGGTATCTTTTATGGAACCAGATGCATTCGACTATGTGGTCGATCCAGCGTGTGGTTCTGGTGGTTTTCTCCTGGAAGTTCTGGAACAAGTGAGAGAGAAGTTGTCTAGCGAGTTAGACGAGAAAGATGCCGATAGCAGGTGGCGTGATTTTGCGCTAGACCAAGTATGGGGGATTGAAATCAATAGTCAGCTGTCAAGGGTGGCTATGATGAATATGATTCTCCACGAAGATGGTCACACCAATATTGAAAATGGGGATGCCCTAGATGACTCACAGAGTTGGACAAAAGAGGGAATCAAAAAGAACTTCCGTGAGAAGTTTAGCTTGCTTTTGACGAACCCACCTTTCGGGGCTGTTGTCAAATGGGAGGAAAAGCAGTACTTGGAAGGATATGAACTCGGGAGGAGTCGGAAAAGACAGAAAGCAGAAATCCTGTTTATTGAAAGAGTGCTAGATTTTCTAAGACCTGGTGGACGACTTGCAGTCGTCTTGCCCGATGGAATCTTGACAAACTCGTCTCTCCAGTATGTGAGAGACTTCATTATGGAAAGAACGCAGATTCTCGGCATAGTGTCATTACCACAAGGGGCATTTGCATATTACGGGTCAGGGATTAAGGCCTCACTGGTATTCCTTAGAAAAATCAAAGAAAGCGAAAGACTACCTGAAAACTACGCCATCTTTCTGGCAGAAGCAAAGCACATCGGGTACGACACAACTGGAAGATCTGACAAGAATGAGTTCCCAGAGATACTGCGAATGTGGGAAGAGTTCAAGGATCGTTACTTAGATAACGAGTTCGCGCCAAGAAGGGAGTATGAGAATGAAAAACCTAGCCAATGATTCTCCCCTGGTTTTCGTTCTAGGACGCAATGAGTTGGAGGACAGAATCGATGTGCGTTATTATAAGCCCGAATATAGACAAGTCTACAAGAATCTGGAAGGAAGCCCGTTCAAGCTCTCAACATTGAAGAGAATATCAGATAAGATATTCAGTGGGATGACCCCTCTTTCTGGGGGACCAGACTATACAACTTCTGACAAAGGAATCCCATTTGTGAGAAGCGGCGATATCAATGAGCGGGATGTGATAGATTTCGACTCGCTGCTATATGTCAAGAAGCAAGTTCACTGTCAGAAGATGAAATCCTCCAGACTGGAGAAGAATGATCTACTTCTCGCCATAGTGGGTGCTACCATTGGACAAGTGGCGCTCTACAAGTATGATGGAGAAGCTAACATAAACCAAGCCATTGCTGGTGTGAGACTGAAGAAGGGTGCTAATCCAGACTACGTGAAATGGTTCTTGCTTACAGAATTGGGACAGACTCAATTGGAGCGCCTAAAAAGACCCGTTGCTAGAGCAAATATCAATCTTCAAGAGATAGGTGAGATAAGAGTCCCTCTCCCGTCGCGTGAGACACAAAACAGTATTTCAGCATTAATGCAGGAAGCATTGGAGAGAGGAACTGGAAAGGAAAAAGAAGCCGAATCCCTTTTGAACTCTATTGATGACTACCTGCTTCAAGAGTTGGACATAGCCCTGTCACAATTCGAAGGAGCAAGTCCCTATGCTTATGAGATTGGTGCCAAATCTATGAGGAACAAGAGGATAGATGTGGCATATTGGAAACCCCCACATAGAGAGCTAGAAAGGTCAATAGGAAACGGAAAATATGAGGCAATGCAACTTGGCGAACTAGTTGACAAGACAATAAATGGGCTTGACTACAGGGACTTCAGTGATTCAGGGACAAAATACCTGAGAGTCGGAAACTTGAAGCCCTTTGGGTTTGATGAAACGGACATAAAACGCATCCCATTAATCCCAGAAGACGTGGATAAGGAGATTCGACTCAAAGCAAATGATATTCTCCTAACTCGAAAGGGTACTCCTGGTGTCGCCGCATTGGTCGGCAGTGAGGATAGGCACTATATCATAAGTTCCGAGATCATCAGACTTGTTCCGAGAGGAGACCTAAGAATGAACGTTTTCTATGTTGTTTCAATCTTGAATTCCGTCATAGGCAAGAATCAATTCTTGAGAAAGAGTGTCGGAGCGATCATGGGTAGTCTGACGCAAATAGTGGTGAAGTCCATTCTGATTCCGTTCCCACCAGTATCAACCCAAGACAGATTAGCCGCCGAAGTGAAATCCAGGATCCAAAGAGCAAGGCTGCTAAAGGAGGAGGCTGGCAGAATCGTGTCGGATGCGAAGGAGAGGATGGAGAGAATACTATTGGGCAAGGAGAATCTATGAGGTTGAACCGCGACAAGCCAATCGACAAAATCGAACTGAGATATGTTATTATCCACTCACTAAGCACTCTCGAAATTAGGCTCAAGGAAGTCTTTGGAGAGGTGGCTCTCGATTCTTACGACATTCAGAATATCGAAGGCATTTTCCAAGTAGATGTTGTGTCCGCAACTCGAGCTGACCAGGAACTCAGCAGGGTTGAAATTCAAGTTCTCGATATGCCTTACCAGTCTATCATGGATTTCGAGGATGTGATCATTAGTGACGGTAGCATCTTGGAAGTGTGCAAGACCTATGATTCCTTTACAATTCAGGAAAACAGCGAATTCCTAGCAGAACTCTATGGCATAGAGATGAAGATTAGAGAGATTTACACTGTGCTGGCACGTCTGCAAGGCGTTCACCTGGAGAATTCCAAGGCAAGGCTGTACAAGAACTACAGACAGGAAGAGGAGACCTTCAGAAAGAGGCTGATTAATGAATTCTTCTTCATCAGTTTTTCAGGTTACAAGGATGTAGACCGAAGGAAAGACGCCAATCTAACAGACCTCGTAGAGTCGCTAAGACAGGCAGAGCGAATTGAGGATATCTCCAATGCTGCATTAGAACTCTCACATCCTACACTTCATCTCGAAGAACGATTCAATGAGTTGTCTAGAGTACCTGAAGCAATAGGGAGACTGGAGAATCTAAGAAACAATATCGCCCACCACAGATATGTCTCAGAGAATGATGTTGAGAATTTCGAGAGGGCACTAAGCATCGTCGATGATGTGCACAATGCCTTTCTTGACAGGCTTGGTAGCGGAGAAATATAGAGTGGAAGACAATCACACCTGAGCAAGAATTCCGTGTCCCACCAAAACCATATCATACTGATAGACCCATCCTTCACTGAGGCTGGGAAGATACTGGTAGTCACAATGTAAGGGTTGGTGCAAACCTTTACTCCCACTACTTCCCTCCTACTCCCATCAAGGGCACTATTATCGTCTGGGAGAAGGGAAGTCGATGCCATGACGGAAGAAAAGTCACCGCAGGAAAAGGCACTTGAGTTTGCAGAAGAATATGAGAAAGCCAAAGGTAGGAAGCCAACGTGTGTTCCTCTTGGTGGTGGTCATGATATTGAATCGAGTGGTCGAAAAATAGAAGTGAAGGGACGGAGTGGAGATTGGAGGAACATTGTATTGGAGGCTCAGAGCTATAAGAAAATGAAGAAGACAAGTCGCTACTATCTCTATGTTGTCACAAATCTGAGTTCCGAAGACAGGGAAGATTGGAGGCTCTACATTCTCAACAAAAGTGCGGTTGAGAAGCATGGTGTTCCGTGGACAGATCCCCGCCTGGCGGTAAACCCATCCAAGGACGAAAGAGAGAAGTACCGTGTACTGTATCCTTTGTCCATGTGGTTCACTCAAGGTGATGAATGATGCCAACCGCTGAGACACTCAAAGATGCGAAAAAGAAGGTTAAGGACTTAGAGATGAAATCCGGGGAGGAGTGGTATTACAGGAGGTCTCGCCCATGAGGAAAGTGGAATTCGAGGTTCACGGTTGCGTTCCCCCCCGGAATGTGAGACCGCCCTCGATGTGGAACAACCCAACGGAGATTCCGAGGGTAATGAAGCTCCGCAAGAGTGCCCTCAGTGCCATCCGAGGGAGGAAACCTTTCAGCAAGGACATCAAACTGGCAATAGAAATACTCGTACCAAGGAGCCACAACAAGCCGGGGGACCTGGACAACTTCATCAAAGGGATTTGTGACAGTCTCTATAAGCCCGTCAAGAGCCTGGAGAATGAGAACTTTGAGCCCAATGAGATTTTCCGTCGACCAGAGAACGAAGATGTCCACCCGAGCAAGTTCGAGGTCATCGATGATGACGGGCAGATAGTCAAGATCCATGCGACTATGGCCGTCGTGGAGTCCGAGGACTGGTTTTACAGCATAACAGTTGAGGGTGATTGACGGTCAGGTACTGGAGGATGTCAACATAAGACCACCTGACCTTTCTTGATATGGTAACAACTCGTGAAGGATTTGATCCAGCAGTTCACCTGCTCAATGTCTGCATTATGTGGCCACCTCTTGTAGAACCTCTTTATCCTCTGCTTCAATATTCCGAACCACTGTTCTGTTGGATTCCTCGGACCGAATGTCCTGTGCTCCTTTGGTACCCCGAGACGATTCAACGCCCACCGGTACCATCCCGCCCTGTCCACATACACCATAGGTTTGTTGTCGCACTGCTCCAAGACCTTCCTCATGAATGAGATGGCCTCGAACCCGGACCTTCCCTGGCTGACCCATGTTGCCAGGACATCCCACGTGTCTATGTCAATTGCAGCCCATACGTACATCCACTTGCCCTGTATCTTGATCTTGGTCTCATCCACTGCTATGGCCTTTCTCTTCCTCGATCTGATGAGGAACAAATGTCTGCATCTCAGGTACCACTTCCTTATCGCCTCATGACTAGCTTCCCCAAGAGTCTGGAGAACTGTGGAAGCATCCCTGAGAGAGAGTCCCAGATGGTACAGGACTATCCCCAACGATCTCAACCAATTCGACTTCCTAGCCCTACGAAAGATTCTTTTATGTTCTAGTGCATCCTCTACCAGCTGTAGCATACAGCCATCCCTTCCTGCCCTTTTGCCAGGCGCAGGAGGGATGCATCCCTACAGCCTCATTCTTTCGTTAAGTTGACATCCACGCAAAAGGAGGAGGAAGAGATATACCCATGCACACAGGCTGACCCCTTGGTACCCAGGAACCTTCCTTCCTGCAGCCTGAATCCTAATTCTCCAAGATCCTCACTTGAAAACCAAGTCCCAGTAGGCATCCTTATATTCTTCCCATTCCATCAGCACATCCCAGACCTTGGCATGTCTTAGTATGAGATTTGGGAATCTCTTACGTTTTCTGCGATACCTAATGTAAAAGTCTACCCCCTCAATGAAATTACTGATTTCCTGACATGTCCAAATGACATAGTTTACATTGAGGCTGGGTTCCTTCTTCGCAAGGGCTGCACCTCGATGAACAATCGAATGTCTGGTCTGAACAGCCCAGTTCAGGATTTTGTATTTTCCAAAACGCAGAATCTTGAATCCAAACACAATGTTGTAGATCGCTTCCACTTTCTTGAGATTGTGAAATGAAGTATTGTCGATGATTGACAGTACAAATGCCCTCGGTCCTTGCAGAAGATCTTCAGGCGTAATCTTCCTATCGATGGCATAACCTTTTAGGAATTTCTCGATAACGGAGGGGTCCTTGTCCATTTCTTCGACAATTCGGTCCTTCAAATAGACTTCAAGGACTGTGACTAAGTAAACGAAGAACATGTTGTAGGTCAGTTCTTTATCTTTAGCCTTAATTATCACATCGAGGATCTCTCTCGTCTCCTTCTTGATATCCACTGTATTCTTGGCAATTTTGGCAAGATTCTTGTACTGTTCAATGACAAAGACGGCTTCCATCAGGTTGTCTCTACTTTCTCTGAAACGAGCAACCGAGCGGCTTGAGGGGATTGTTTTGGGCATGCAGTCATTTTTCTAATCTCACTGATGTATAATTGATTTTCTACAACTGTAAGGCCCCTATAGCGTCGTCAGCTTCTCTCATATCAGTCATGCGGGTAGAATTCTCTCGATTCAAGAATCCTAACGAAAAACCTACCCTGGACATGTCAGTTCTGCTATTCCGAGGGTTCGCCATCAAGCTGGTGACCTTGTCCTTGAGTTCCTGAGTTCCTACTGCATGGTCTGAAAGCTTCCCGGGCTGTGTGGTGGTCGCACACTAAATGCTCACTGGAATACTCTGGGCAGTTGTCTGGGATTTCTTCGGGATTCATGGCAATGGAGGATTCTTCTCAGAGGGAGTGCTTAAGGATTTGTTTTTGAGCGAGAATCAGGGTGAAAGCCAAGGAAAGAAGAATTTGGTGAGATTACAAACGTCACAAGTGGGTCCAACTTGATGTGCAGGAGGGAATGGTGTTCTTCTCTTGGAAACTCATTTCCTTTCATTTCTGGTTGTTTCCTTTGACTCAATTTCCTCGATACGCCTGCGGATAGCTTCTTTAACAAACTCAGAGACACTCACATAGCCCAGCTCCTTTCTTTTCTCAATGAGGTCTTCTACCTTTTCTATGAGTGATTCTGGTATTGTAAGTCCTCGATAGTGCTTTCTGGTTGTCATGAAACTACACAGATGTTATATATTTGTAGGTCCATCTCATTTTTGTTGGATACGTCCCATACCCGTCCTACGTGGGGAAAGTACATAAGCATGCATCATATTGAGGAATGCGAGCAGCAGTAAGTTGGGAGGAGAGGCTGAGAATATGGAAAATGAAAACGATGTTGAAGGGCCGGAACTTATACAAAAAGACAAGAAAGACAAAAAGAAAGTTTTGATTGCTGGGGTACTGGCGTTTTTGATCATTCTGTCTACTTCGGTAGGACTATTGTTTCTTCTGCAATCAGGCGGAGAGGATGGAAAGGGAGTCACATACATAGGCGCAGTGATTCCATCGGAGTACATCGGTACAGGCACAGGAGGTGATGGACCAGACTACTTCGTTGGATACAGAAGTGACAAAACGAGTCAGGATATGCTAACGTTCGAGATAGATAGCACAATGGATTTTGAAGATATCATGGGGGGAGAGTTCGAGATTAGCGAGAAGAATGGAGAATACGAATTGGAGGAAGTTGTGTCTAGTGATACCGAGGCAGTAAGCATCGATGATATGGACGAGGTCATCGGGAGCCTGTTCAAGAACATTGAGGTCAGTTTCACGTCTTTGAGTTTAGTGTACGGAAACTACACTTTTGGCATTGGAACCACCGGAACGGACGACTATGTTTGGATTGCCCCCGAAGAGTCCTATCCGACATTTTTCAATACTGTCACTGTCAAGGGGGCGGTGTTTGACTCTCTCACCCTAGGAGTCCTTGCAGAGAATTACGCAAGCTCAGTATTTGGCGACGTTAACTTGAACAAGATCTCCGACCTCTCTCAAGACTTCGGTTTCACCTTTAACGGGGTCAATACGAAATTCGTCATGGTGAGCGAACTCACCTATGAGAATCCCTTGTCTATTGCAGGTGATGTGATAGACACCATTACGCCATCCGACCTCGAAAGACTCGCAGATATCTTCTCTACAGATGGCACTGAGTGGCTCAAGGAGGTAGTGAACGAAGTTGGCGAGGGATTAGCTATACTGACAGAGGAAGACAACAGAATCGATAGCAACAAGCTGTGGTTCCTTCTCTATTCATTGGATGACTACTCCAGCTTTCCGGGTATGTGCCGACTTGAAGTTTACGTGTCGGACCTGTCCAACTTGACAAATAAGGTCAATTCATTAGTCTCATCGTCCTTCAATCTGAACCTCGATTTCACTTTTGATGTGAATGTCGGAGTCATAGGTGAAGTGATTCCGGATACGTACACCGCGAGATCTGTAACCGGTCTCTGGCAATCTGTTGAGGGCCCGCATACCACCACACTCGTAGAAAGCGTGGAGGTCGAGGGTTACGGAATGGTTGTCGATATGGCAACTCTGATTCAGAGCCTCGGAGAGGCTTTCGAGCTTCCAGAAAGTACTGTCGATGCACTGAAGACAATAACGACCTTCAAGAATCCAGCATTCGTACTTTTGCTGGACGAGAGACTTCCTGAGATGTTGAGCGGTTCCGGTACTCCGGCGTGGAAATACGGCTCTGTGGCAATCATCCCCGACTATGAAACGACAGCATCGGGATTCAGATATTTGAATCTGAAAGGGGTTCTCTATGATCCCGCGCTCTATTTCAACATTGATACTTCCCTGTCGCACATACCACTGATTGTTGTGGACAGCTATTCAGAAGTGACGGAGGGACTCCAGACCGTGACTGTGAAAGACCTCAAAGAAGGGAACGTAGTCCTGAATCAATACGGATGGGCGTACGTCAATGTTGACGCGATAACCATTGGCACAACACTCAAGACGATTGCAGACGAGTTCTCCACTCACCCTGTTGCCAAAGCGATAGAGGCGTTTCCGCTGGATCTGTGTGTGTATGATGGGTTCAAGGTAGATAGGCTGTCTGAGATCTATCAGGTACCTATCCTCTACATAGCCGCAGGCCAAGGACCTACTTACTACGAATTCAACATTACGAACATAAGAGGGATGTACATCGATTACGAAGCTAGTTTCAACAGCATTGATGGTTTTCTCGAGGACAGAATCAGTTTAGACATGCCGGTATTAGATGATCTGCTCGTCTACGTACCAGAATTGCTAGACATAACCGCACCAATCGCCGATTTCAAGGATGGCGTTCTGAGTTCTGGACTGGTGCCTCCAGGATATATTCTTGCATTCTCCATTGAGGAGATTAGCAACACTCCTCCGATATTGACAGTGCTCAATCCGGCCGAAAACGAGGTTGTAGCTATTGATGACTTCAACGTCACGGTCCACTCTCAAGACAATCCTGACGTGCCACTATGGATCGAGATTGAAATCCTCAAAGATGGCTTCAACATCTTCGCTCTTGATATCCCCATCCCTGCTCCAGTACTGAAGAATGGAGAATGGAGCACGAATGAACCAGTGAATTCTTGGTGGTGGGAGTTTGTCAAGGCATATACCAAGACCTTCGACCCTTGGTTGCTGGGTTCTTACACAGTCGAATTGAGGGTACACGACTTCCGAGGTTATTCTGCTGAGGTTTCCAGAAGTTTCACCTTATCTTCAACAGGACTGGATGATCAGAAACCTGTGTCGAGCGTGAATGCCGAACCAACGTTTGAAAACACTGTAATCTTCATAATTTATGCCACAGCTAATGACAACGTTGGCGTGGATGCTGTCGAGCTTTGGTACAGTAAAGACGGTGGTGTGTGGATGTTCTACGCGAATGATACATTTGCACTCGACGGATGGAGCTGGAGCTTTGACACGAGTATGACAAGCGGTGATGGCATCTATGCCTTCTATTCAAGGGCGATTGACAGCTCTGGCAACTTTGAGGACCCCCCATCTGGCAATGATACATGGACATTTGCGGACACGAACGACCCAATAGCTACAGCTACGGGTCCTGGGACAATCTCAACGCTGACTTTCGATGTCTCCTACAGCCTCAGTGACTCCCCACCATCAAGCAGAATTGCAACAGTCGGGCTGTGGTTCACAACAAACGATGGATTCACTTGGACTGCGTATGGGAACGATCCTGATAGCATGAGCCCGATGCAGGTGACCGTTTCGAGTGGGGGAAACTATGGCTGGTATTTTGTCGCTGAAGACAATGCAGGGAATTCTGAGAGTGACCCGTTGCCATTCTGGATAAGTCTACCAGAGTTCACAACGCTGGTTGATGTTGATTCCGGGGATGATTTTGGCAGTGCTACAGAGGTGGCGGATGGAACAGTCTGGGTTGAGGACTTGGGCGGTTCAGACATAAACGATTACTTCAAGATATGGCTTGATGTTGGTCAGACCCTTTGGGTGAACATGACCGGAGATTTGCTGACTGACTTCGACTTGTACCTCTACGATCCTTCGCAAACAGAGATAGATTCATCCTTGAATTTTGGCAGCACGGAGAGTGTAAGCTGTACGGCTACCGTCCAGGGATATCACTACGTGAAAGTGTACGATTGGGGTGGTATTTCAGGGAGTTATACTCTGACTTTTGAGGTTTTGTGAGGATATTCGCATCTATACCAGTCTGCAACAGCTCTTTGTTGTTAGAGTTAAGGAAGGTTGAGAGAAGGCACAAACCCGTTTCGAGGCTAATGTGGAAGAGTATTGGGCTAGATGTCCCATATGCTCGTATGTGAGTGGATAAACAGATACGGCTCCTCCAAATCCACATAGATGTCACAAGAGGCTCCGAGACTTACTACAACTAGATAGGGTGCTTCTTGGGAACCCCCAGAATGGAGAATAAGCAAGAAGTGGTCTGTATCATCCGTACTTATTTGATCCTACTCTTCGTGTCGTAGATGGTTTTGAATTTGAAAACCTAAACCTCCTATGAACCCTCAAATATGGAAGGAATGTCGTGGTTCTCATTGGTCTACGACCCTTTCGGTCAGCATTGTGCTTGATGGTGGCGACCTGGAGCACCAATCTCACACCTAAGGCGGTCGATTTAGTTATATAGAGAAGAACAGATTCGTTGGTCAGAATGACTTCAACAAAAGTTTTCATAAGCTCCCTTATGGACGAGATGGCAGAGGAAAGAAACGCAGCAGAAAAGGCCATTAGGTCTCTACAAATGCGGACTACTAGGTTCGAGATATTCCCTGCACGCCCAGAATCTGCAGCAGAAGTATCTCTCGAGGAAGTCAAAGACTCTGAGATATTTGTCCAGATTCTGGGAAGAGGCATTTCAAGGATCGTAGTGAGAGAATATGAGAGTGCGATGAGCTGTGACTGCCAAATACTGCTCTTTGTGAAGGATGTGGAGAGGACTGTGCAAGCCGAGAAACATCTTGAAAAGCTCAGGAAGAAACATACCTATAAGAAATTCTCGACTCCGAAGGAATTGGAAGACCATATAAGGTATTCTATTCAATCATTGCTAACTAAGGCACTTAGGCGAGGAAAAAAGGATAGACCATCCAAGATAGCGGAAGAAATACTGTTTGATAGGAAGGTGACCCTGGGTCTGTTTGCGTCAAGCACAAAATGGGTCGGATGGTTCAAAGTTCTCAAGGGTGACAGAATTAAAGGGTTGATGAGAAGTTCTGGCTCATTCAGTGCGTACCTCTTGACAGAGGAGGATTATGCAGATTTTGAGGCGGGTGACGAATTCCATTTCTGGGGGAGGGAAAAGACCAAAGCTTGTGCAATTGACGTTAAGGCAGAAGATTACGACACATGGTACTTGGTTCTCAAAGACGAAACCTATTTCGGCACTGAAATCTACGTGAAATTGAGTAGGATCAAGAGTTCTTGAGCCAGACTGCTGGATACTATGCTTGACTGTCGTGAGGACTGGAACATGTCGTGATTCAATATGAACAACGACGAAAACCACGATCTATCCTAGTCAGTCGCGAAGTTGTAGTCTATGGCCTTCCATTGGCTTCTGTAGGATTTGAACTTCAGATTCGGTTCTCGGATTCCTCTTCCGGAAACTCGACTGGCGTTTCTTCCTTTTGCTTCCTTCTTCTAGTCACTACGTAGAAGATTAGCAGAATGACCATGACAAGGACAATGATTATTACCATGGCTATCCAAAACCAGAAGTTTCCAGGTTCCTGTGGTGGAGCGTTTTCAACGATTAGGGTCACACTCACTTCACTCGAGTAGTCCGCTCCATCGAATGATTGTGCACGAATAGTGTGTTCTCCATCGCCACTGGTTGTGGTGTCCCAATCAAATGTCCATGAGATATTCCCTGTTGCTCCGTGCCAAGGTCCGTCGTCAATCTTAACCTCAACGGTCTGAACGAATCCGTCGGAATCGTGGGCAGTTCCTGAGATATGAACGAGACCAGTCACTGTGGCGCCAGAAATCGGGTCGGCTATCGTGCAAGTCGGCAGTTGGTTTGAGGGTATTGCGTTTGCCTCATTCGAACCAGGCCCCTCTCCTACAGCGTTCAGGGCGGAAATCCTGTAGTAATATGTCTGTCCGTTTGCCAAGCCTGTATCTACATAGGTGAGGACATCCCCTATATCATTGAGGAATGTTTCTCCATTTGGTGCAGTTCCTCGATATATTCTGTAGTTGACAATCAAAGACCCACCATCATCGGTTGGAGCGAGCCAATTCAACACTATTTGTTCATTCCCACCCTCAGCGGTCAGCTCCCTTGGCACACCGGGTACGGTTGCCGGAGTAGCATTTGCTTCGTCCGATTTGGGGCCTTCCCCGACGCCGTTCACCGCAGAAACCTGATAGAAGTATGTCTGTCCGTTCGTTAGTCCTGTGTCAATGTACGTGAGAACATTTCCAACAGTCACAAGATATGTCTCTCCGCTCGATGAGGTTCCACGATACACGACATAACTGGCTACGGGAGAGCCACCGTCAAACGCTGGGGCCTCCCATGTGAGAGTTATCCGCCGATCATCTGCAGTCGCTTGAAGGTTTTGTGGCTCTGACGGAGGCAGTGGCGGAAGCGGAAAAGGAGGACTCATGAGCGGGTATCTGTCTCGGCTGTCCGCATCGATAACATACGGTGTATCGCCTACGCCGTCTGAGTCGGGGCAGACATCCTGACCAGGGCCACTGCATTCATCCATGCCTGTATAGTCAGACCAATAATTCCCTCCTGAGGGATAACCATTGTCCCATTGATTGGTATCGGTGTTGTCATATGCCTGCTCAACATTGTCGATGAAGTTGTTGTGATAGACAGTGTTGCCGTCAGAGATATAGAGGTGAATACCGCGATAGTGGCTCAAGAAGACAGTGTTATTGGAAATGGAGTTATTGTTTGCGTGACCGAGGAGAATTCCGAACTCGTTGTATGAGAGAGTATTGTTCTTGACGGTATTATTGTTAGAATAGTAGAGAGATATGCCATAACCTTCGTACGAGGCTGTGTTGTTTACAATGTCGTTTTTGGTCGAAAAAGCGAGGAAAACTCCCACGGTGCTCTTACTCATAATCTGGTTTTCCACAGTCACATTTGTGCAGTTGGCAAGTATCACCTGCCCAGCACCTGATGGGATTTTCCCCCCGATTGCATTCTTCCAATAGTAGACGGGTTTTCCGTTTACGGTGTTTGATGTATCGATAGTGTGAGTATTGAAGTGTTCAAGAAAAACGCCCCACACGAAGATTCCGTTTTCGGCCATCACGTTGTTGGCGATCGTGCTGTTGATAGAGTAGTATGTGCGGATGCCGGCCAAGCCGTTGTACGAAGCGGTGTTGTTCAGTATGGTATTGTCATTACTATACCACGTGATGTGTACACCGTAGTTATGGTTGTTGGATGCAGTGTTATTGGAGATTGTGTTATTGCTGGACTCTTGCACATAGATGCCAACCCAATCGTTTGACGAGACATCGTTATTTACTATCGTGTTGTTACCCGAGAACTCTGTAGGGGTGGAGGCGAGATACATGCCCTTCGTATTGCCTGTGATAATGTTGTTTGCTATGTTGCAGTAGGACGACGCTCCAAGATCTATACCATGGTCCCCGTTGGTGATGGTGAAGCCCGAAATATTCACCCAGTCTTCGGTCACTCGGATTACCCAGGATCCCCCTCCGCCATCAATTGTTGTGCCATCCTGATCTTCGCCTACCAGATTCAATGTCTTGCTGATTACTACGGTCTCGACATATGTTCCCTTGTAGACATACACAGTGTCACCATCGTTAGCTGCGTCAATTCCATCTTTTATGGTTGTATAGTTACCAACACCACTTCCACCCACGAATAGAGTGCCCGCAGTAGCGTTCTCAGGCAGAGTAATTACAGAGAGACAGACCAAGCCACTCAGGATTAGCATAACAGTCACGAAGCTGGCTCTGTTGCCCTCCATCTCTGCACATCCTTGTCCACCAAGCTGGTTTCGAGATTATAATGATTTCTCCGTCGGCTTTTGAATTGAATCTCCAAGCCCTCCATCGGCTTCTAGATAGGTAGAAGAATGTCGTCCATCCCTATGAACTGCGACCAAAACACTATCTTTCCCGGTCAACCTTGGAGCTGGAATCTGAAGCCCTCCATCGGCTTCTGTTGGATTTGAACTCGAAAATCGAGACCTCTCTTGGAGTCTGTTTCCGCGAGAGAAAGAATAATATGAGACGGAGCAATTGAGGCAATGTGGATGGAACTAGAGTTCGCTTCATCCTCTCAGATATCCATGAGGATGAAATCAAAGATGAAATGGGCTTTTACGCATTTGAGCCTACGGTGACACTGGAAATCGAGGGAAAGAACGTCATCGAGAAGTTTGGGGAGAGGGGAGTCAAGTCTGTTATCATTGCGGACTCTATCGAGGGAACATTTGTGGGCTGCAAGCGAATGGCGGGTCTGTTTGAACGAGTTCTTTCTATTTTCACGGAGGGGGAGTTTTCCTTCGCCTTTAACGGCACGGGTGTTGTCATCAATCTGCAGCGTGACGGAGACGAATTGGAAGTCTCCATGGGGGTTGACTCGATTGGCCCAGTAGGCAACCTGAAGTATGGAGACTATCACCTTGGCAGGGTCACTGTGGTAGAGTGGATTCAGGCTGTTGTCAACCTCGCGAAAGAGGTTAGAGATTTATTCAAGCGTCATAACCCAAGATTATATGCCATCATCAAGAAGGAGTGGTTCCAAATCGGGCAGCTGGAATCATGGTTGGCTAATCAATAGCAATGACGTCATCATATGAGAACCGTAGAACTAGAAGAGAATGGATAGAGTTCTCCTTTTCCCCGTCGGCTTTGAAACTGGAATTCCAAGCCCTCAATCGGCTTCCTAGCAATCTTGAAGAAATGTCGTCATTCTTTTCGAAGTCTGACATTTCCCTAGCCAAGAAACCTACAACGAGAACTCCGACATGTTGCGGAGTCAAATCAATACCTCCGTCAGAACCTTCCGAGCTGGTATAGCAAAGTCCGAAATTTCGCCCGATTCTAGACATCAGAACGGGTTTGGATTTGAAGTCGCTCACCGATGAAGAAGACTAGATTCTCCTTAGGGTTTAGCAAGACTCCTGAAGGAGTCATCGGAAACAAAGAGGATTAGGATGGAAGTAAGGAGTAGATTCATGAAGGACCTCAGGGAAAAGGAAGTCAACTTCTCGAGAGATTCTGGGATTCTCTTCTCGATACTTCCAGGAAAACAACTGAGGCGGATTAATCACCCTTATTTTGTCCGTCCCTTCGAACTTGGTCCCATCGAATAACTGCCCAGTCACCCTGATAGAGACTGAATCTCCAGGACTCAACAACTCCTGAACTTCCGAACGGTCGAATTTGATCATTCTTTCTAGAATGCCGTCTTCATCGTGGTCCATGATATATGAACTCTCCAAAACCACAAACCCGTACTTGGGATTGAGTTCTGGCTTCAAGACATCATTGAGGAGAATTGTGCTGGCATTTATGTTCCTGGGGTCATACCCCGCGAGGAGCTCAATGTAACACGTTATCCACTTACCTCTGCTCTTGAGATTCAGCGTATCAGGGTCTATGTCAATGTCAGCTTCGATTTCTTCTTTCTTTGTTGCGTATTTCAACGTCAAGTTTGTCAGGTCTATGTAGCTCAGCGAGGGAATGCCGTTTGAGTCAGCGGTAACCGAAGGCAGGAGGCCTACAAGACCTTCGCCGTCCACAGTCTCTTTATTCCAAAGACCGCCATCCATGTAGGCGTATCGAATGTCTGATTGCCCACGTTCCTCATATGCTACGTGTGGATTCTGATTCGAGTCGAGAAAGAACGACCCATGTCTTGCCTCTGCTTCCACATCGATACTTCTGACGAACCAATAGGTTCCGTCATTGTACGCATATCGGGGAACCCTTTCCGATGAATCAAGAAAAGCCATGTGTGGAAGGTCCGAGTTATTGAGAGCCATTGAGTAGAGGTGATATCCACGGACCAGTGAGCCGACTATTTCCTTGTCCCATTTCGTCTCATTCCATCTGTAGTACCACAATCCACGCTCAGGGCTGCTGGATACAAGAGCGATATGGGGATCATACTTTGAGTCGAGGTCCAACGAGAGGGATAGGACCTCTCCCGCTGTTCGGTCTCGGAGTGTTGTAATATTCCAGGTCATCCCATCCAACCATGCATATCTCAGGTCCCCATGGTTTATGTAGTAGGCCAAGTGAGGTCTATCCAGATTGTCCAGTGCGAGGGAAACATAAGCCCCTGCATCTGGAGTGTCGTCCACAACTTCGTATCTCCAACCAGAAGCTTCCGAGAAGGCGCAGCTCAACTCTCGCATCCTGACATTGCGATAGCAAATGACAGGGCGGTCATTGGAATCAAGAGCTAGAACCGCGTAGACTCCTTTCATTTCTGCATTGACAACCGTCTCAGTTTGCCACTTCCCTGTCGCATTCCTGTACGCATACCTGATCTCGCCCGTGCCAATGTCTTGAAAAGCGATGTGGGGCATGCCAGAGGAATTGAGTACAATCGAAGTTCGGTTGACCGAATCGGGAGACCAAGGAAGAAGCAATTCGCCCAAGTCTACCACTTCCTCTATGATCCACTCGTCAGAGTTGTCCAAATCCTCGAATCCAAGTGTAGAGTTGGAAGACGAAAGAAAAACGCACGCTGTCATCAAAGCACATTTCAACAAAGCGAAGTCATGCACCGCTCTTCCCCCACTGATCTTGATATGAATCGCCCTGTATTTAAGACTTGCTCGGCTCGATTCTTCTGAGTACTGCTAATCCCAAAATGTCCTATTTCATTATCAACTTCGACAAAAGTCTTCAACCCTTAACAAGAAGGAAACAAGGATATTTGAGATATACGATGTCAGCTCATCAACAACGACCTTCCTGACAGCTCTAATAGGCGATCGCTAAGACAATTGTATTCTGAATCATGTTCCGGCCACGGGGCCTGTCTTTTCTCTGACAGGGTGAGAGGGACCAGCCTTTTTTGAACTAGAAGAAGTCTGCTACCGTGGTGAAGGGTGAGTTCAGTCTTTTGATTGCAGTAGCATACTTCACTCCAATCTGTCGTCGATTGAGGTTCCCTTGGGGAGAGCAATATCTCCAGTGGGATTGGCGCCTACACTCTCCTCGATACTCCCCTCTAATCTAGGCAAAAAAGGGCGGGAATGGGTAATGAATATCATTTCGCTAATGGGTCAATTGGTTGGCTCGAATGCTTTGAAAAATGAAGATTACTCAAAAGATTCAAATACAGCAAGTTTCATTGGATTCCGAAGCGAGGGAATTCCAACAATTCAGCGTTGAGGACTGTTGGGGAGGGAATTGAATGAATGTCACCAAGCTTATGGAAAAGGCAGGTGTTCTGGAATGTATTTCTTACCTCTCAAAGAATAAGGAAGCCACAAAGACTGAACTAATTCAGGAGGTTTCCGCCTGTCGGCAGTCAGTGTGCGATGCGATAGAGCAGTTAGTAGAGGGAGGATTTGTCAGCGTACGAAATGAACGTGGATTTCCCTGGAGGAAGTTTCATGTGCTCACGCCAATAGGCCTTGAATTGGCTCGCACCCCTGTAGATTCATTGCAAATAATGGAGCGGAAATGGAGACAGGAAAGTGGCAGTCAGATCCACAAGTGAAACGGGTATGACAAGAGGACAGTCGTTGCTCTAGCAACTTGTTGTGAAATGTCAGATGTGTAATCCTTCTGACATGCTTGGGAGCTCGTCCCTGCTCTCGCTCAGGCAAGAAGTAGATCGGGCTGTAGCTAGCCCCTTGTTCGATGATGGGGCTTCATGCTGCTGCCCAGGAACGCCTATTTGAATGAGGCCAGTGTAAGCTTCCTATTCGCAGTC
The DNA here is from genome assembly GCA_004377185.1 of Methanomassiliicoccales archaeon. Classification (GTDB taxonomy): domain Archaea; phylum Thermoplasmatota; class Thermoplasmata; order RBG-16-68-12; family SOIM01; genus SOIM01. The sequence continues at coordinate 53,369 of SOIM01000027.1, forward strand.
CTTGTTTGTGAGCCAACGGCCCCCATCGCATCTCTATTTCGAAACGATTCGCAAAGATCTGGCACTTAGATAACCAAAGTCACAGACGAGGTCAACGATTGTGCGTTGTTTACGCTCATTGAAGAATGTTTGTTGAACATGGGATATATCCATTTTTACCAGGAACTCAACGATGTTCCTGCTCCTCGGAATATTGATTCCCACTAATATCCGATGAAAGTAAATGTCGTAGTTGTTTCGTTAAATGAAATCTGATATCCTTCAGCTAGCGTGGCTATTGCATCATAGACCCCCTCAGGCATCTCTATTGCATGCAACCTCCAGTAACCCTTCATCAGATGGACTATTCCCACTACGTTGGGGATGTTGTCACAGTACCAATCCAAGGAATGCGATTCCAGGAGCTTCAATGGGAGTGCAAACGCGTCCGTACCTGATTGATATTCTTCTGTGAATATCCCAACACTGTAAGTGCTGCTTCCCAAACCACCCGAAGAATCGACTGGAATGACCATGTAGTAGTATTCGCTTCTCCCGTTTCCAATGACATCTGAATCGATCCAGTATGTCTCCGTTGTGTTTGCTATCGGCAACAGTGAGAGATCGTGAAGGCCGTCTCTTCTTCCGCTTCTGAATATGAGATACTTGCTCGCTTCTGCCATATACGCCCACCCCAGATCAACATCATTCCCTATTATCTGGGCAGAGAGGTTCCTCCGGAAGGTGACG